>NZ_CADIJL010000002.1 GCF_902859695.1 Achromobacter ruhlandii | reverse complement strand
CGCGACGGCCACCCCGGCCCCCGCCCTCACGCGGCTGGTGGCGCTGGCCGCCACCGCGCGCGCCGCGCCCGGCAGCGACCCCGCCGCCATCCACGCCGCGCTGGCCGAACAGAAGCGCCCCGACCTGGACGACACCCTCAAGAACGCGCGCGGCTTTTCCGTGTTCAGCGCCCGCGCCGCGCACCTGGACAGCGATGCGCTGCGCGAGGCCGCCGACGACATGCCCCCGGCGGCGCGGACCGATGACTGCCTGCGCGCCACCGCCCTGCTGTGCGAGGTGATCGAGACCCTGTCGCGCGAAGCCCGCGCCCACGTGCTGGAGCGCGGCACGCCGGAACGCGACGACGACTGGCCCCAGCTGCAGGTGGAACTGCTGCTGCCGGCGCAGTGGCCCGCGGCCGCGCGCGACCATGCGCAGGCGCAGGCCCGCGCCACGGCCGCCTGGCCCGCCGCGCGGCTGGGCCTGCGGCCGCACGAGGCGCGCGACGCCCTGGCCAGCGACGGCCTGCTGCGCCAGCTGGCGCTGGAACCGGCGGCCAAGGACCGCGCGCCGCTGCGCATCGTGGCCGCGGCCGATTCCTATATCGATGCCAATGTGGTGCAGGATTGGGACGCCGACGGCACGCTGGTCAGCACCGCCACGCCGCAAGGCCGTGTGCCGGGCGAAGCCGCCGCCGGCCTGCTGCTGGATCTCGACCTGGGCGCCGCCGATGCCGCGGATGCCGTCGCGCCGGCCGGCGCCATCGCGCTGGCCCTGTCGCCCATGGCGCACCGCGCCACCGCCGCCGACGCCCGTGGCGCGGCCAGCGAACCGATGCTGGCCGAGCTGACGACACGCTTCCTGGAACAAAACGCCCGCGCCGCGCAGGATATCCGCGCCCTGGTCAGCGATGCCGACCATCGCGGCAGCCGGCCGCTGGAAGCCGCCGGGCTGGCCAGCACGCTGTTCACCACGCTCGACCCGAACCAGGATTGCCTGGCGGTCGGCGCCACCTGCGGCTATACCGGCACCGCCGCGCACCTGCTTACCCTGGCCATCGCCAGCGAAGCCTGCGCCCAGGCCGAGGCGCCGGTGCTTGCCGTCATGACCCAGGATCCCGCTTTGCGTACGCTCGCGCTGCTGTCCCCTTCCCCCTCCGCCTGACCCACAAAAAAAGCCAGAATCATGCGTAGCCCTTCAGGTTTCTTCTCCGGTATTTCCAGCGCCTTGAGCGAAGGCCGACATTGGACATCACGCGCGCTGGGCAACCCGCGCCTGTTCATGGCGATCGGCCTGATCGCCCTGGTCGTGTTCCTGTTCCTGCTCGCCGACACGGTCGAGATCGGCCTGGTCTGGGCCGGCATCGCGCTGGGCATCTTCCTGTTCCTGTGGCTGTGCGCCTACCTGTGGCGCCGGCGTCGCGCGCGGCGCGCCAACAAGAACCTGGGCGACATGCTGGAGCAGCAGGTGCAGACCGGCGCGGCCGCCGCCAATCGGGGGGACGTAGACGCGCTGCGCACCCGGCTGGTGCAGGCGGTGCGCACCATCAAGACCTCCAAGATCGGCCAGGTCTCGGGCAACGAAGCCCTGTACGAACTGCCGTGGTACATCGTGATCGGCAACCCGGCCGCGGGCAAGAGCAGCGCGGTGATCAACTCGGGCCTGCAATTCCCCTTCGCCGACAAGAACGGCGCGGCGGTGCGTGGCGTGGGCGGCACCCGCAACTGCGACTGGTTCTTCACCACCGAGGGCATCCTGCTGGACACGGCCGGCCGCTACTCGGTGCACGAGGAAGACCGCAACGAATGGATGGGCTTTCTCGACCTGCTCAAGCGCCATCGCCCCAAGGCGCCGATCAACGGCATCATCGTGGCCGCGAGCATCGACGAGCTGACCGGCGCCGGCCCCGAGTTCGCCATCAACCTGGCCAAGAACCTGCGCCAGCGCGTGCAGGAACTGACCGACCGGCTCGAAGTGTTCGCGCCGGTCTACATCATCTTCACCAAGGCCGACCTGATCTCGGGCTTTAGCGAATTCTTCTCGGACAGCGACCAGCGCGAGCGCGACCGCGTCTGGGGCGCCACCCTGCCCTACGGCGCCGAAGAGAACCGCGACGTGCTGGCCCTGTTCGACGAACGCTTCGACGAACTGTACGAAGGCCTGAAGGAAATGGGCACGGCGCAGATCTCGCTGCGCAACAACCGCGAGCTGCCGCCCGGGCTGCTGACCTTTCCGCTGGAATTCGCCGGCATCAAGCCGGCGCTGCGCACCTTCCTGTCGACGCTGTTCGAGACCAACCCGTTCCAGTACAAGCCCGTGTTCCGCGGCTTCTACTTCACCAGCGCGCTGCAGGAAGGCGTGTCGCAAAGCACCTCGACCGAACGGCTGGCCGAGCGCTTCGACCTGCGCCCGGCGGCGCGCGGCCAGGCCCGCAATGTGTCCTCGCACAACGGCTTTTTCCTGCGCGACCTGTTCTCCAGCGTGATCTTCGCCGACAAGAAACTGGTGCGCCAGCACGCCAGCCCGGCCAAGACCCGCATGCGCTACCTGACCTTCTTCGGCCTGGTGCTGGCGCTGGGCCTGGTGCTGGGCGGCTGGAGCTGGTCGTACCTGGGCAACCGCCAGCTGGCGCAGAACGTGCAGGCCGACCTGGACAAGGTGGTGCGCCTGCAAAGCGAGCGCACCGACCTGCAGAGCCGCCTGGAAGCCATGGAGATCCTGCAGGACCGCATCGAACAGCTGGACCGCTATTCGTCCAGCCGCCCGTGGTCGCTGGGCCTGGGGCTGTACCAGGGCGACGTGCTCAAGGAACGCCTGCTGGCCGAGTACTACAACGGCGCGCGCCAGTTCATGCTGATCCCGGTCAAGGCCAGCCTGGAGGACTTCCTGGCCAAAGTCGACATGTCCGGCGCCGCGGCGGCGGCCGGCGGCGCGCAGCAGCCGGCGCCGCAGGCGGTGCGCGCCGCGCACACCCAGGGCGGCGACACGCTGTTCCAGGACGCCTCGCCGACCAATGCCGACGACGCCTACAACGCGCTCAAGACGTACCTGATGATGGCCAATCGCCAGCACGTCGACCCCACCCACCTGTCCGACCAGATCACGCGCTTCTGGCGCGGCTGGCTGGAGACCAATCGCGGCGCCATGCCGCGCGACCAGCTGATCCGCAGCGCCGAGCGCCTGATCTCGTTCTACGTCAGCCGCGCCCCCGACGGCGGCTGGCCGCAGATCGACACCAACCTGGCGCTGGTGGAAAAGACCCGCGCCAGCCTGCGCGCCGTGATGCAGGGCATGCCGGCGCGCGAACGCGCCTACGCCACGCTCAAGGCGCGCGCCGCCACGCGCTTCCAGACCATGACGGTGGCGCGCATCGTCGGCGAGAACGACGCCGGCGTGGTGGCCGGCAGCTACGCCATCCCCGGCACCTTCACCCGCGAGGCCTGGGAGCAGTACATCCAGCCGGCCATCAACGAGGCCGCCAAGAAGGAAGTGCAGACCAGTGACTGGGTGCTGGGCGTGAACGCGCGCGACGACCTGACGCTGGACGGCAGCCCCGAGCAGATCCAGAAGAGCCTGGCGACGATGTACAAGACGGAGTACGCCCAGGAATGGCAGAAGTTCCTGCGCGGCGTGACCATCAAGCCGTTCACCAGCTTCGAGCAGTCGGTGGGCGCGATGAACCGCCTCGGCGATCCGCAGACCTCGCCCATCGCCAAGCTGATCAACACCGCCTATGAGCAGACCTCGTGGGACAACCCCTCGCTGGTCAACGCCGGCCTGCAGCAGGCGCAAAGCGGCGTGGTGGGCTGGTTCAAGCGCGTGATCCTGCGGCAGACGCCGCCGGCGCCCGCCGCCGCCACCGCCGCCAACGGCGAGGCCATCCCGATGGGTCCGGTGGGCCGCGAGTTCTCGGACGTGGCGCGCCTGGTGGTGACGCGCGAGAACCAGTCGCTGCTGGGTAACTACATGGGCGCGCTGTCCAAGATCCGCACGCGCTTCAACCTGCTCAACAACCAGGGCGACCCCGGCCCCGGCTCGCTGGTGCTGCTGCGCCAGACGCTGGAAGGCAAGGATTCGGAGCTGGCCGACGCGCTCAAGCTGGTCGACGAGCAGATGCTGGCCGGCCTGTCGGCGACGCAGCGCGAGACGCTGCGCCCGCTGCTGGTGCGGCCGCTGATCCAGGCCTACGCGGTGGCCATGCAGCCGGCCGAACGCGAGTTGAACAAGGTCTGGAACGCGCAGGTCTATCAGCCGTTCAACCAGACCCTGGCCGAGAAGTATCCGTTCGCCTCGCGCGCCAGCGTCGAAGCCAGCAGCGACGAAATCGGCCAGGTGTTCGGCCCGCAGGGCAGCATCGCCAAGTACGTCAACGACACCCTCGGCCCGCTGACCGTGCGCCGCGGCGACATCCTGACGGCGCGCACCTGGGGCGACATGGGCATCAGCCTGCAGCCGACGTTCACCGCCAACTTCGCGCAGTGGGTGGCGCCGCTGTCGGGCGGCGCGGCCGGCGCCGGCGCGGCCAGCCAGCCGCAGACGCTGTTCCAGATCCAACCCAAGCCGGCTCCCGGCGTGACCGAGTACACCATTGAGATCGATGGCCAGCAGCTGCGCTACCGCAACACGCCGCCGCAGTGGGTCAACTTCGTCTGGCCCAATGCACAGGGCGCGCCCGGCGCGCGCATCACCGCCACCACCTTCGACGGCAGCGTGGTCGAGATCGTCAACGAACCCGGCCGCTTCGGCCTGGAACGCCTGATCGCGACCGCCCAGCGCACCTCCAACGCCGACGGCAGCTTCAACATGAGCTGGGGCAAGTCGAACGTGACGGTGCCGGTCAAGCTGCGCATCATCAGCAACGCCCAGGCGCCCGGCGCCGGCGGCAGCGAGCCCGGCGGCAGCCAGGGCCTGCGCAACCTGCGCCTGCCCTCCTCCGTGGTGGGCGCCACTTCCGAATCCTCCTCCGCCCAGACGCGACCCGGAGCGCCGCAATGAGCAACCTGCAGTCCCCCCTGTTCCGCACGGCCTACTTTGGCAAGATCCCGGCCCGCGGCGACTTCGTCAAGAACACCTCGCATCCGCAGCTGATGAGCACGCTGGACGGCTGGGTCGCCAACACCATGGAGCTGCTGGCCCAGGACCCGCACTGGAAGACGCTGTACGACGAGGCCGAGCCGATGCCGTTCGCCATCCTCGGCTCGCGCGGCAAGCTGGCCATCGCCGGCCACCTGCAGCCCAGCCGCGACCAGTCGGGCCGGCGCTTTCCGTTCCTGTCGGCGACTTCGGTCGAAGTGCAGCGGCCCCTGGCCTTCATCGCCCGCAGCCCGATGGCCTTCAGCCGGCTGTGGAACCGCATGAGCGGCGCCGCCGCGCTGTTGATGACCGACGCCGACCCCGGCCCGGCGCTGCAGAGCCTGAACGAACTCGAAGGCGAGATCCGCACCGAGGCCGACGACGGCTTCGATGCCTTCGTCGACCTGCAGACCGTCGAGCGCCTGCAGGCCATGCTGCGCGGCAACGGCCACGCGGCCAACGTGCACGACATCGTCCTGGCGCTGGGCATCCTGCTCGAACCGGTCATGTCCAGCGGCTCGTCGCAGCTCGACCGCGGGCTGGCGCTGCCGCTGCCGGACGATCCGCTCTACATCAATCTGGTGGCCTCGTACTGGATGACGCTGATCGCGCCGTTCCTGGCGCGCGCGGACTTCGAAATCGCGGTGTTCATCGGCCGCATCGGCGGCAAGCACCGGCTGGTGGCGGGCTTTCGCGGCGCTTCGCCGCAGACGCTGGCCAGCCTGCTGTCCACGCCGCAGGCCTTCGCCGAGCAATACATCGTGCTGGAAGACGCGCCCTGGGTGCGCAACCACGTGTCGGCCAGCCACGGCCTGGCCAAGCTCTCCAGCTACCTGGACCAACCCAGGCTGTCGCTGCGCATGGCGCTCGACACCTATCTTGAAGTCTTCACCGGAGCCTGACCATGCGCGTCTCTCTCCTGATCATGGCGGCGCTGTTCTCGTGCGCCGCGGCGGCGCAGGACGCCGCCACCGTCGTCCCCGCCAACGTCATTCCGCAGCCCGGCCAGGTGGTGGCCAGCGGCGCCGTGCCCGATGAGGCCACCAAGGCCGATGTGCTGGCGCGGCTGCAACAGGTCTACGGGGTGGGCAACGTCATCGACCAGATCGAGGTCGGCGGCGTGGTGGCGCCCCCCAACTGGTCCGAGCACGTGGGCAAGCTGATCGGCCAGCCGCTCAAGCAGATCAACCGCGGCCAGCTGGAAGTGGACGGCACCCAGATCCGCCTGCTCGGCGAAGTGCAGAACGAGGCCTCGCGCCAGCAGATCGCCAGCGCCTTCGCCACCTCGCTCAACCCGACCTACAAGATCGTCAACGGCCTGCGCGTGGCCGCCGGCAAGGACGAACAGGGATTGCTGGACAAGGTGCTGACCAACCGCGTGGTGGAATTCGAGACCGGCAGCGCCACGCTGACGGCGCGCGGGCGCGAACTGCTGGACCAGGTGGCCGACGTGATCCCGAAGCTGCACAGCGACAAGGTGCAGATCATCGGCCATACCGACAGCTCCGGCAGCCGCAGCACCAACCTGGCCTTGAGCCAGGCCCGCGCCGACGCGGTCAGGGCCTATCTGGTGGACAAGGGCCTGCCGCCCGGCCGCTTCGAAACGCTGGGCGCGGGGCCGGACCAGCCGGTGGCCACCAACGCCACCGCCGAGGGCCGCGCCAAGAACCGCCGCATCGAATTCCGCGCCAGCCGCTAAGCGGCGTCCGCGCGCCGACGCCGGCGCGCGTCGCCTGGCAAGCATCGCGCCGCGCGCGGGCACGTCGCGGCGCCCTCTTTTTCACGCCGGCGCCGGCCACGCGGCCGGCGCCCCGGGTGGGTTTTCAGCCGTTGTTCTCGGGCGCCTTGGGCACGCCCAGCAGCTCTTCCAGGCCCGACAGCGCCTCGCCGTTCTTGACCACGGTGCGCAGCCACAGGTGCAGCGACATCTCGCCCCAGCTGGCCGCCTTGTCGGCCAGATAGGCCACGGGGCTGTGCGGTTCGGTGCGGCGGAAGAATTCGGCCACTTCGCGCAGTTGCGCCAGGGCCTGGTCGCGCGTTTGCAGCGGGCCGCGCGCGGCCACGGACGCCGTGGGCGGAAGGTCGGCAGCAGTCAAGGTGGGCTCCATGCGGGTGGCGGGCGCGCCGGCGGCCGGCGCGGCCGGCGTGGCCGGCGGCGCCAGGTCGGCGCGCACCAGCAGGCCGGCCTCGCGGGCAAAGCGATGCACCAGTTCGGTCACGTCCGTCAGGGCGGTGCGCAGCGGCGAGAAGGCCGGCCCGTCATCGCCCAGGCGTTCGGTCAGGGTCAGCTCCAGCACGTCGACCGCGCCGAAGCAGCTCTGCAACTGGCTTTCGAGTTCGGAGTAGAACGCCGGCGGCGTATCGCGGCGCGCGGCATCGAACTGCTCGAGGGTGACCTTGCCGCGCGACATGTCGGCGGCGTTCTGCGGCGCGCGCTTGATGGCGTTGGCCAGTTGCGAGGCGCTGTCCCACAGCACCGCGCCGAAGCGCCCGCCCTCGGATTGCGTCAATGGCAGTTCGCGCACCAGCTGCTGCGAACGCGACAGCAACCACGCCAGGTTGCCCACGCGCTGCTGCACGTCGCCCTCGTCCGGCACCGGATGCAGACCGTCCCAGTAGCGCCGGCACAAGCCGTCCACCAGCAGGAAGCCATCGCGAAGGCCGGCGAAGCCGCGCGTCTTGGCCCAGGCCTCGGCCAGCCAGGCGGCCACGCGCACGTCCTTGCTGCGCTGGGTCAGCACCTCGGTGCAGATGCGGATCACCTGCGGCCAGTCGGCCTCTTTGATATCGATGACCCAGTCGCCCTGGTCCAGGTGCGGGTCATCGTGGCGGCGGGCCTCGCGGATGGCGTCGAATTCGGCCGAAAAGACCATGTCGGCGCCACAAGGCGCCTCGCCCGGAATGGGCTGCAACAGTGCGTCGATATCGCTCATAGTGTCTTGGGTCGTTGCGGAAGGCGGGCCGCGCGCAAGCGGCGCGGGCCCGGCGGCGAAAGCAGCGATGATCCCATATCTGTAACCGCGTTACGTTGGAACATGACACGCCCTATTACAAAACGCATCAGGGACCATCGCTATCATGCAAGCTCTCCAAACAGAGGGAGTCACGATGAACAAATCATTCCACATGATGCCCGACGGCCGCTTCATCAATGGCACGCCGCGGCGCTGCCCGGATGGCACTTACGTCGGCGACGGCGGCCCCATCACCCGCGCGCCGGACGGCACCTACGTGGCCGGCACGCCGCAGCGCGCGCCCAATGGCCGCTACCTCGGCAGCGGCGGCCCGGTGCGCATGGCGCCCGACGGCACCTTCGTCGTGGGCACCCCGCGCATGGCGCCGGACGGCACCTATCTGTAAGCAGACTTAACCAGCATCTGGGAGCAACGGCCGGCCATGGCGCAGCGATCCGTAATACGCAAGGGTGACCGCACGTCGCATGGCGGCGTGGTGGTCACCGGGGATGAATCCGTGCAGATCTTCGGCCAGCCCATGGCGCGCGTCGGCGACCGCGTCACCTGCCCCAAGTGCGCGGGCCAGCACACCATCGTCGAAGGCGTGCAGAGCGTCAGTTCCGACCGCCGCACCGCGCTGGAGGGCATGAAGACGTCCTGCGGCGCCACGCTGATCGCCAGCCAGCAGTTCTACCAGCTCGAACATGGCGGCGGTGATGGCGGCGGCGCGGGCGTGAACGACGCCCCCCAGGCGCTGCAGGCCGGCGCGCCGGCGGCGCTGGCCGCGATCGAACCCATCGCGGCGCAGGACGCGCCGGTCAAATGCGCCCAGGTGCAGGACACGCTCAAGCTCACCGAAGCCATGTTCGACGCCAAGCGCGCGCCGGTGAAGCTGACCGGCCCGTCGGCCTATCAGCCGCCCGCCAACCTGGCGCGCCAGGGCGACGACAAGCTTGTCATGTACGAAGCCTGGCCGGCCGGCCAGCGCGTGCCGGTGGTGCTGGAGCCGCGCAAGCCGCTCTGGACCGGCGACCTGCTGAAAAGCACGCCGCACGAAATCACCGAGCGCCTGACCGAAGAACCGCAGCCGCAGCCCGAGCAGGTGGCCAAGAGCCTGGGCGTGGCGCCCAAGGCGCTGTTGCAGGGCCGCGACCTGCAGATCACCCTGGCCAAAGGCATGTCGTTGGAAGACAGCGTCAAGCGGCTCGATGCGCAAGTGGTCAAAGGCCCGCCGTGGGCCGATCCGACCCGAGAGGTGCACACCGTGGGCGAAACGATGTTCTCGCGCATCACGCTCTACAGCATGCCGGGCGACCAGGCCGTGATCGACCACGCCGTGCTGCATGAACTGGCGCACAGCTACGCCAACAACGCCCGCGTCGACATGAAGGCCTGGGGCGCCGCCGCCAAATCCGACGGCAATTTCCCGTCGGACTACGCCAAGGCCGGCCCGCCCGAGGATTTCGCCGAGTTCGTGGTGATGGCCGTCGCCACCCAGGGCACGCCGTGCGAGCACTACGCGCGCTCGATCTACCCGGCGCGCTACCGGCAGCTGGACGCCATGAACCTGCTGGACAAAAGTCCGGCCCCCAAATCCGCCTGACCCTGCCGCCCGCCCGGTAACCTGACTCCGCCCCCCGCCAGGGAACCTGACCCCGCCCCCCGCCAGGGAACCGGACCGCGCCGCCGTCACGGCGACGGTCTCGTCCGCGCGCGGGTGGCGGGTTGCGCCCGGCGCGCCGCCTGCGATAACATACGTTCCATATACAAACCATATATGGAACACCTACTATGGGTATCGTCAAGATTTCCGAGCAGATGCACGAGAACCTGCGCGTGGCCAGCAGCGCGCTGAGCCGTTCGATCAACTCGCAGGCCGAGCACTGGATGCGCATCGGCATGCTGTCCGAGCTCTACCCCGAACTGCGCCACGCCGACATCTGCCAGTTGCTGATCCGCATCGAGCAGGCGGAAGGCTTCAGCATCGCCGCCCTGTCCCACGGACAGGCAACCGCCGGCCAGCAGGAGGCCGCGTAAATGGCGCGCAAGGTTTCCATCAAATCCGCCGCCGACATCGCCATGGCCCGCCAGGCCGGCGCCCTGGCGGCGGAAGTGCTGCACATGATCGCCGAACACGTGCGCCCCGGCGTCACCACCGACGAACTCGACCGCATCTGCCACGACTACATCGTCAACGTGCAAAAGGCGATCCCGGCCAACGTCGGCTACCACGGCTTTCCCAAGACCATCTGCGCCTCGGCCAACCACGTGATCTGCCACGGCATCCCGTCGGCCAAGGTGCTCAAGAACGGCGACATCCTCAACATCGACGTGGCCGTCATCAAGGACGGCTGGTTTGGCGACACCAGCCGCATGTACTTCGTCGGCCAGCCCAGTCCGCTGGCGCGGCGGCTGGTCAACACCACCTACGAAGCCATGCGCGCGGGCATCATGGCGGTCAGGCCCGGCGCCACGCTGGGCGACATCGGCCACGCCATCCAGACAGTCGCGCACCGCGAGCACTTCAGCATCGTGCGCGAATACTGCGGCCACGGCATCGGCCAGATCTACCACGACGAACCGCAGGTGCTGCACTATGGCCGCCCCGGCGAAGGCCTGGTGCTGCAGCCGGGCATGATGTTCACGATCGAACCCATGATCAACGCCGGCAAGCCGCAGACCAAGCAGCTGCCCGACGGCTGGACCGTGGTCACCAAGGACCGCTCGCTGTCGGCCCAATGGGAACACATGGTGGTCGTCACCGACACCGGCTACGAGGTTCTGACCCCTTGGCCGGACGGCTTCGGCGACTACCCGCCGATTCCCTGAGGCGGCCGGCCGGCGACGGCAATTAACGGAGTGCAATGCCCGCGGGGCCCGGTCATGATCGGGCCCTCGTCGTTTCCGCGGCCGCGCCGGCCGTTGCCCCCATGACCGCCCTGCCCGCGGCGTTCCGCCGCCTGGCCGCCTCCAATCTGGCCGCCCAATGTTCCGAACAGATCGCCCTGGCGGCGGCGCCGCTGGTGGCGGTGCTGGCGCTGGGCGCCAACGCCGCCCAGACCGGCTATCTGCAGACCGCCCAGACCCTGCCCTTCCTGCTGCTGTCATTGCCCGCCGGGGTGCTGGCCGACCGGATCGCGCGCCGCACCCTGATGACCGCCGCCGAATGCGCGCGCGCCGCCAGCCTGCTGGGCCTGCTGGCGCTGCTGGCGGCGGACGGCCTGAGCCTGGCCGCGCTGGCGGTGCTGGGCTTCCTGGGCGCGGTCGGCACGGTGGCCTACAACGTCGCCGCGCCCGCGCTGGTGCCCACGCTATTACCGGCAACCCTGCTGGCGCAGGCCAACCGCTGGCTGGAACTGGCGCGCAGCGCGGCGTTCTCGGCCGGGCCGGCGCTGGGCGGCGCGCTGGTCGGCGGCCTGGGCGCCGCCGTCGCCTATGGCCTGGCCACCCTGCTGTCGCTGCTGGCGGCGGGGCTGCTGGCGGGCCTGCCTTCCGAGCCGCCGCGCGCGGCCGTGCGCCGCCACCTGTGGCGCGAACTACGCGAAGGCGCCGCCTTCGTGGCGGCGCATCCCCTGCTGCGGCCGGTGCTGGTGACGGCGGTGTGCTTCAACACCGCCTGGTTCGTGCTGCAGGCCGTCTACGTGGTCTACGCGGTGGAGCGGCTGGGCCTGACCGCCGCCGGCGTGGGCATGACGTTGGGCATCTACGGCGCCGGCATGCTGGCCGGAGCCCTGGCCGCGCCGTGGCTGGCGGCGCGCCTGCCGTTCGGCGCGCTGATCGCGGCCGGCCCCACCTGCGCGCTGGCCGCCAGCCTGATCCTGCTGTCGACGCTGGCATGGCCGGCGGGCGCCTGGGCCGGGGTCGGCCTGTTCCTGTTCGGCGCCGGACCGATCCTGTGGACCATCGCCACCACCACGCTGCGCCAGGCGGTCACGCCCAACGCGCTGCTGGGCCGCGTCTCGGCCGTGATCGTCACGGCGACGTTCGGCGCGCGGCCCGTGGGCGCCTTGATCGGCGCGACCCTGGCGGCGCGGCTGGGCATGGATGCCTGCCTGTGGTTGTCCAGCGTGGGCTTTGCCGCCCAGTTCGTGGTGCTTTTGACCTCGCCCGTGGCGCGGCTGCGCCGCCAGCCGGAAACCGTGGCGGCTTGAACCGCGCCGTGCCGCGCCGGCGGGGCCGTCTGTTGCGGTCCCGCCGGGCGGGATCTGTATCTGGCG
The DNA here is from genome assembly GCF_902859695.1 of Achromobacter ruhlandii. Lineage (GTDB taxonomy): Bacteria > Pseudomonadota > Gammaproteobacteria > Burkholderiales > Burkholderiaceae_B > Achromobacter > Achromobacter ruhlandii. The sequence goes on along the minus strand of NZ_CADIJL010000002.1, from coordinate 460,802 downwards.
GCGGCCAGCGGCGGCCGCTAGACTGGCCTGCCATCGAGGCCGCCGCACGCGGCGCCTCGGCCGACGCCACACCTCGCCGCGCCACCAACATGCTGAACATCCTCGGAAAAGCCTCTTCCATCAACGTCCGCAAGGTGCTCTGGACTTGCGTCGAACTGGGCCTGCCCTTCGAACGGGAGGATTGGGGTTCCGGCTTTCGCCCGACCAACGAGCCCGCGTTCCTGGCGCTCAATCCCAACGCCATGGTGCCGGTGCTGCGCGACGGCGACTTCGTGCTGTGGGAATCGAACAGCATCATCCGCTATCTCGCCAACCAGTACGGCGCCGGCCGCGAACAGCCGCTGTATCCGTCCGAACCCCGGCGCCGCGCCCGCGTCGACCAATGGATGGATTGGCAGGCGACCGACCTGAACCGCTCCTGGAGCTATGCTTTCCTGGCGTTGGCGCGGCAGTCGCCGGCGCACCGCGATGCCGCCGCCATCGAGGCATCGAGCCGCGATTGGGGGCATTTCATGGGAATCCTGGAACGGCGCCTGGGCGAGACGGGCGCCTACGTGGCCGGCGAGGCCTTCACGCTGGCCGACATCGCCGTCGGCCTGTCGGTCAACCGCTGGTTCGCCACGCCGCTGGACGACGCCCTGCGGCCCGCGCTGCCGGCGGTGGCGGCCTACTACGACCGGCTGGCCGAGCGGCCGGGCTATCGCGCCCATGGCCGCAACGGCACCGCCTAGCGGACGACCCGGCGCGTTACTTCACGACGCCGCAGATCATGCGGCCGCCGCCACCGCCCAGCGGCTTGGGCGTGTCGCTGTAGTTATCGGCGCCCACGTGGATCATCAACGCGTGCTGCTTCACGTCGGCCAGCTTCAACCGCGGCGCCACCACGGCGGTCTTGGCGCTGCCATCGGCCGCCACCGTGATGAACGGCAGGTCGCCCAGGTGGCCATCCTCGGCCAGCGGCCCCTTGTGCGCCTTGGTGTTGTGCGGATCCAGGTGACCGCCCGCGGCGCCCCCCGGCATCACCTTGCCATCTACCGTGGTGGACTCACATGAACCCTTTTCATGCACATGGAAGCCGTGCTCGCCGGGCGGCAGGCCCGCCAGCTTGGGGGTGAACTTCAGGCCGCCCTTGGTCTGTTCCAGCGTGACGGTGCCCGCGCTCTTGCCCACGGAGCCGTCGTCGTTCAGGAATGACATCGTGACGCTCTCGGCCTGGGCGACAGCCGAGCCGCCGGCCAGCGCCAGCGTTGCAACGAGAATCGAGAATTTCTTCATGGACTTGCCTCCTGGAATAATGCGCGTGATACGGCCGCCCGGTCGAGCGGCGGGCGTCCCGGAGCCCGCGGTCAGGCCCCTGGACTGCCGAAGACAATAGCACTGCGCCACGCCGCTTCGCCAGCAATCTTCATTCCTGATACATCGGATACGTCCGCAAATCGCCGATGATTGACGCACGCCGCGCTAGCCTGTCGCCAGCAGCACCGCCGCGTGCAACAGCACGCCGATCAGCCCGCCCACCAGCGTGCCATTGAAGCGGATGTATTGCAGGTCGCGCCCCACGCTCAGTTCCAGCTCTTCGACCAGATGGCGTTCGTCCCACAGCTTGACAGTGCGCGAAATATGCTCGGTGACGCCGATGCGCAACCGCCCGGTCAAGCGCCGTGCCGCGCCCAGCACATGGCCGTTGATGGCCTCGCGCAGGTCCGGGTCTTCGCCCAGCTTGCGCGCCAGCGCCAGCAGGGCGTTTTCCAGGTGCGCGGCCAGCGCGGATTGTTCATCGCTCAGGTCGCGCCGCAACGCGGCATGGATGTCGTCCCACAGGCCCTGCACATATTCCTGCACCTTGGGATGATCGATGGCGCGCTGCTTCATGGCCTCGACCTGCGCGGCCAGCGCCGGGTCGGTGCGCAGGCGCGCGATGTAGTCCAGCACCCAGGCCTCGTAGTCGCGCCGCACCGGATGATCCGGTTCGGACAGCACATCGCGCAATTCCTGCACCAGCGCGCGCGCCAGCCTGTCGGCGAGGTTGTCGGCGATGCCCTCGACCGAGGCAATCACGTCCACCGCCTTGATGATGCGCGGCCATTCCTTGCGCGCGAACTTGACCAGCAGCGCCGAAGCGCGCTCTTTGACGTCCTCGTCGCCCAGGTAGCCGCCCAGCCGCTCCATGGCCGCGTCCAGCAGCTCCTGGTGGCGGCCGTCGCGGGTCAGCAGGCCCAGCACCTCGCCGGCGGTGCCGGCCGCGTCCCAGCGCCGCAGCGTCTTCACCACGAATTCCTGGATCACGCCGCGCACCGCGCTATCGTCCAGCAGGTCCAGCGTCTGCAACGCCACCCGTCGCGCGCCGTCGCTCAGCGCATGCGCCTGTTTCGGCCGCGCCAGCCAGCGCGACAGGCGCGCGGCCGGGTCGAAGCCGCGCAGCTTTTCCATCAGCGTGTCCGGGTCGAGGAAGTGGTCGCGCACGAACACCGCCAGGTTGTCGCCGATGCGGTCCTTGTTGCTGGGGATGATGGCGGTGTGCGGAATGGGCAGTCCCATCGGCCGGCGAAACAGCGCCACCACCGCGAACCAGTCGGCCAGCGCGCCCACGGTGGCCGCTTCGCAGAAGGCCCGCACCCAGGCCCAGGCGCCCTGCCCGCCCATGACATGGCTGGTGATGAAGCCGCTGATCATGGCCACCAGCAACGCCAGCGCGGCGATCTTCATGCGCCGCAACTGCGCGCGGCGGGCCTGCGACGCCAGCGCCGAGCGCGTGATGAACGCCTTGGCGGACGGGCTGGCGGATTGCGGCGTATCGGTCATGGAGTCTCCGGCGGGAATGCCCGTCCAGCATACCAAGCCCGCCGCGGGCCGGGCTCAATCACCGGCGTCGGCCAGCGCGCCGCGCAGCCAGGCGATGAACGCGTCGGCGTGGGCGGTGCGCGCCCGCCCCGCCGCCGGCACCGCGCGCAGGCCGCCCTCGAACGGCACGAAGCCGTACGGCGCCACCAGCACGCCGTCCTGCAGCTCGCGCGCGATCAACCGCCGCTCGACCAGCGCCACGCCCAGGCCCGACAGGGCCGCCTCGATACACAGGTGGGTGTGCGGAAACGCCAGCGTGTCGCCCCGCGCCGCCGGCTGGCCGGTGATGGCCTCCCATTGGTTCCAGGCGCTGGCGGTGTATTCATGCGCAATGCGGGTGCGCGTGGCCGGCTTCCTGCGCGCATAGGCCGGCGTGCAGACCGCGCCGAAGCGCACCGGCGCCAACGCCAGCGCCCGTGCCCGGTCGGCTTCGGCATAAGCGGACAGGTCCCAGGCCAGGATCAGGTCGGCGCCCTCGTTGCGCATCTCGCGCGCGGAAGTCATCGACAGGCGGATGCGGATCTCGGGATGCTTGCGGTAGAAGACGGCCAGTTGCGGCACCAGCCAACGCATGGCGAAGGTGGCGCTGCAGGCCACATGCAGGCCCGGCGCCTGCGATTCGCGCGCCAGCCGCTCGTAGGCATGTTCCAGCTGATCGAAGGCGGCGCGCACGGAGGCATAGAAGGCCGTGCCGGCCGGCGTCAGGCGCAGACCGGTGCCGTCCTTTTCGAGCAACGCCGCGCCCGCGTGCTCCTGCAGCAGGCGCAGGTGGCGGCTGACGGCGCCGTGGCTGCGGCACAGCTCCTGGGCGGCGCGCGTGACCGAACCGCTGCGGGCAACGGCCTCGAAGGCGCGGACGGCGGACAAAGGCGGTAATTGGCGCATGAGCTTCATTCGTCAGGAAAACTGACATATCCGCAGAAAAACTGCATTGTCGGACGCTGGCCTTGTTTTTAGCATGGCGGCATTGTCATTGGGCCTGCAGCGCTCGTCATACCACCGAATCACTGCGTGGATCGGCGCGGCGGGTCAGCCCTCTGGCGCGTCCCTTGCCCTGCCCCATTGTTTGAATTACCTGACGATATTCCCGTCACTGCGGAGCCCTTCATGCACATCACCCATCTTGCCGCCCACGAAGCCCTGGACAGCCGCGGCAATCCCACCGTCGAAGTCGAGGTCCGCCTGGACGACGGCGCCCAGGGCCTGGCCCTGGTGCCGTCGGGCGCCTCGACCGGCAAGCGCGAGGCCCTGGAGCGGCGCGACGGCGACGCCGCCCGCTACCTGGGCAAGGGCGTGCTGGGCGCGGTCGGCGCGGTCAATACCGAGCTGCGCGCCGCCCTGCTGGGCCTGCCGGCCGATCAGCAGGCCCGGATCGACCAGATCATGATCGAACTGGACGGCACGCCCGACAAAAGCCGGCTGGGCGCCAACGCCCTGCTCGGCGTGTCGCTGGCGGTGGCGCACGCGGCCGCCCACAGCCAGTGGCTGCCGCTGTGGCGCCACATCGGCGGCGTGCAGGCGCAGACGCTGCCGGTGCCCATGATCAACATCATCAACGGCGGCGCGCACGCCGACAATCCGCTCGACTTCCAGGAGTTCATGATCCTGCCGGTGGGCGCGGACAGCTTCCGCGAAGCCCTGCGCATGGGCGCGGAGGTGTTCCACACCTTGCGGCTGGCGCTCAAGGCCGCCGGCCACAGCGTCAACGTGGGCGATGAAGGCGGCTTCGCGCCGATGCTGCGCAATGCCCCGCAAGCGCTGGATTTCATCATGGCCGCGATCGAGCGCGCCGGCCTGCGCCCCGGCGCCGACATCGCGCTGGCGCTGGACCCGGCCGCCAGTGAATTCCATGGCCCGGACGGCTACCGCTACCACGGCGAGAACCTGCTGCGCGACGCCGAACAGCAGGTGCGGTACCTGGCCGGGCTGGTGCGCGACTACCCCATCGTCTCGATCGAGGACGGCATGGCCGAGGACGACATCATCGGCTGGAAGACACTGGGCGCGACGCTCGGCGGCGCCTGCCAGCTGGTGGGCGATGATGTGTTCTGCACCAACCCGCGGCTGTTCCAGGCCGGCATCGACCAGGGCATCGGCAACGCCATCCTGGTCAAGATCAACCAGATCGGCACGCTCAGCGAGACCGCCCAGGTGCTGGCGCTGGCGCGCCGCGCCGGCTATGGCGTGGTGATGTCGCACCGCTCCGGCGAAACCGAGGACACCAGCATCGCCGACCTGGCGGTGGCGGCCAACTGCGGCATGATCAAGACCGGCTCGCTGTCGCGCGCAGACCGCACCGCCAAGTACAACCGCCTGCTGCGCATCGAGCGCGAACTGGGCGCGGCCGCCGTCTATGCCGGCGCCGGCGCGCTGGCGCGGCGCGGCTGACGGCCCGCGACGCGTTCACTGGCGTTCAAGACAGGGCAGACGCCAACGCCGACGATGGCGGCTTTTGCCGAGGAACCGCGCATGTCCGTCCCCACCGCCCCTGTCGTCCCGTCCGCGCCCGCCGTGCCGGAGAAAATCGTGATCGTGCTGGCGGCAACGCTCGGCGTGGGCCAGGCCGCCAACGTCTCGGCCTGCCTGGCCGCGGGCCTCGCGGCCGCCCTGCCCGGCTGGGCCGGCGCGCCGCTGCGCGACCCCGATGGCATGGCCTCGTCGGCCATCTCGCACCTGCCCATCATCGTGCTGGCGGCCGATGCGGTGCGGATGGCGCAATTGCGTCAGCGGCTGACGCAGCCGCCGCCCGAGGACGCGCGGCTGGCCGTGTTTCCGGCCTATGCCCGCGAGATCCATGAGGCTGCCCACTATTGGGCGCGGCACCGCGAGACCTCGCACCGCGACCAGCCCCTGCTCGGCGTCGGCCTGGCCGGCGCCAAGCGCTGGATCAACGCGCTGACCGGCAGCCTGCCGATGCTGCGTTGAACGCCCGCGCGCCGGCGCCACCGCTCAGGCGCGCTCGCGGTACGCGGTGGCGCACAGGATCGACAGGAACAGCAGCAGCGCCAGCGTCAGCAACAGGCCGCCCGCCGCCGTGATGATGGCGTCGGCGCGCCACAACACCAGCGTCCGGCGCAACGCGGCGCCGGTCACCTCGGTCAGGCCCGTCAGCAACAGCAGCACGGCGGCGAACGGCCAGACCGCGCCGCGCAGCGCCTGGCGCGACCGCCGCCAGCCATAGCCATCCGTCAGAGCGGCCTGCGGCAGGGCCAGGGACCAGGATCCCAGCAAGTGCGTCATGGGCAGCCACAGGATCATCAGCAACAGCAACGCGATGGCCAGGAACACCGTGCTGGGCGTGTTCGGCATCTGGAAATACAGGGAGAGCGTCAGGCTGCCGCTGATCGACTTCAGCGCGGCGACCGCAACGATCGCCGCGAACACCAGGGCCAGCACCCGCGCCTGGGCGCCATCCAGGCTGGGCGCCTGGCGCGGCACGCCCGCCAGTTGGCGCTGCCACGCCAGCGCCACGCGCGCCAGGGCCAGCAGATTGACCACCGCCGCCAGCAGGAACCAGGCTTCGCGCGGACCGCCCGCCTGGTTCAGCAGCAACGCGCCCGGCAGCGACAGCGCGAACAGCACGCAGGCCCACGGCGCGGCGGCGACCATGGCGGGCACCTGAGCGGTGAACTGGCGGGCCGTCAATGCCAGCAGGCGGCTCGCGGTGGGCGGATGTGGCAAGGGGTACCTCTCTCGGTCAGGTCCGGACCATCGGCCCAGCGGCCGATGGCGACTCCAGGCCTTATACCAGAGACGCGCGCCCGCCGGGCAGCGTTCAATCGGCCAGCAGGCCCGGCGCCACCGCCGCCAGCGTGGCGATGCGCGCGTCCATTTCCTGCGGGCGCGGATTGTCGATATTGCCGGCGCCCGCGGTGCGCAGCCGCAACGTCAGCAGCCCGCCGCCGTCGGCGCTGAACTGCAGGCCGAACACCCAGTCCACGCCTTGGGCGCGGGCGATCAGCGTCAGCCAGCCGGAGTCCGGCTCGATCAGGGTCCGGGCCCGCAACAGGCCGCGCGCCTCCAGCGCCGACGGCGCGGCGGCGGCGAACCGCTGCATGGCCGCCAGCACGGTCGGGGTCTCGGCGGAGAAAGCGATCTGCACCAGTTGCAGCGGCGGCGCCAGCAGTCGATGCGAGAACAGCCGCGGCATCGGCGTCGCGGCGGGCCCCGCGCCGGCCGTCCACGAAGCCGGCACCGTGACCGGTCCGGGATCCGCGATGCCGGCCGGCGCCGGCGCCGTGAGCCGGGCCTGTCCGGCGGTCGACGCACAGCCGCCGAACAGCACCGCGGCCAGGGCCGGCAACAACAACCGGGGCAACCAGCGCAGGAAGCCGCCGCCCTCGCCGGCGCGCGGCGCTAGGATCTGGCCGCGCATGCCTGGCCCTCTGGCGTGTCGTGATAGGTGCGGAATTCCTCCAGATCCGCCAGCGGCTTCTGCAACCGATAGCAGGCGTTCAGGCCGCGCAGCAGCAGAAAGGCTTCCTCGCTGCCGAGGGACTTGGAGAAATCATCGTCGGCCAGCTTGGTCGAAATCTCGTCCAGCGTCTTCTGGTCGCGATAGCGCGCCAGCCGCTCGCCCAGCGTGTAGGCGGTCAGCGCGGCCTGCAGCCGGCCCTGCGCGTCGCTGACCTGCTCGACCGAGGCGCTGGCGCCGACCTTGCTCAGCAGCGCCGTCAGCGCCACCGACTTTTCCAGCACCGACTTGGGCACGATGCTCTCGAAAGTGCCCACCGACACCAGCGCGGTCGGCACGTTCAGCGGCGCGGCGCCGTCCATCACCTGGTTGGTGCGGGTGTTGTAGGTGAGCGCCTTTTCCCAGAACGCGCGCGTGCCGGCCACCGGACGCCCCACCACCACATAGGTGCCCTGCTTGAGCAGGCCGAGGTTGGAGCCGGCCGACTGGCTCACCGCCGACTGCGAATACAGCTGCACGCTGTAGTCCAGCACCATGCGGTTGCGCTGGTTCGCCAGCACCAGCTCGGCGGCGGTGAAGGCCGCGCCCACCAGCGGCGAGACCAGCGGATTGTTGGCCAGGCTGGCCGCGCCGTTGGCCACGCCCTGCGCCCGTTGCAGCGCGCGCAGGGTCTCGGCGTTGCGTTCGGTGGTGACGTCCATCACGCGCAGCCGGAACGATGGCGCCACGCGCTCGTCCCAGCGCTGCACGTAATACACCAGCAGATTGGAGAAGTTCAGGGATTGATCGGGCTGCACGCCGCGCTGGTACCAGACCACGATGGACTGGTTGCTGCCGTCGTCCCTGGCGGCGATGTCGAGGATGACCGCGTAGTCCGCCGGGCCGTCGATGCCGGCGGTCTTGACGCCGGCCGCGTCCTTCAGCGCCGGGATCTCGACCGACCGCATCATGATCGAGAGCGGCGCGTTGGCGGGCACCGCCAGTTGCCGTTCCGCGTCGGAAGAGGCCGGCGCGCCGGCCTGCTCCAGCACGCGCGCGCGCTCATCGTCGCCGGGCTTGAGATAGAAGATGCGGTTGTCGGCGTAGATCGGGGTGTGCACCGTGTAGGCGTCGCCGATGCGCGGCTCGCTGCCCGCGCACCCCGCCAACATCGCCGCCAGTCCCAACATGCCCCACCGCAACGCGGCGCCGTCCGGACGCCGCAGGCCGGACCATATCCGGCGCATGAACACGAAAGCCATACTTGCTCCGCAAGAAAAGGCCCGCAATGGATCGGAACAACGCCTACGCCAGGCGCGATGGGCAAGAGGCGGTCAAGGCCGCCCTGGCCGCGGCCGGGGACTCCCGGCGCCAGCCGGCGCGGGAATGGTCGGCATTTTTATCATTATGTTTCTTTTTGTCAAACTTCCGCGCGGTTGCCCGGTCCCGTGGCGCCGGATTCGCCTTGCTGCCCGCGTTTCGCGCCGGGCGGGCGTCACCACGGTTCGAAAGCGGCCGGGATCGGCGCGTAGCCCGGGCCGAGCGCGCGCGGGATGGCGTCGGCCCGCATCATGGCCTGGAAAAAGCCCTTCAGGTCGTCCGCCACGCGCCGTATCCGCGCAGAGCGCATGCCGATCACAGGGATGGGGAACTCGCCCGACGACAGCGGCCCCGGCGGGCGCCGCCGAAAGCCGGTCCTAGGCCGCGCCCAGCAGTCCGGGCCGTCCTTCGTGCGCGGCCTGGGCGCGCTGCTGGATGAACTCGATCATCATCGCGATGGCGCGCGGGTGGTGGCGGTTGGGCATGTACAGCATGTACATCGCGCGGCCGAAGATGCTCAGCCGCCAATGCGGCAAGGCGGCGATCAAATCGCCGCGCGCGATGTCGTCGTGCACCACGTAGTCCGGCACCACGCCGATGCCCAGCCCGGCCAGCATGGCGTCGCGCAGGAAAGCGTAGTTGCGCGAGATGATGGTGGGTTCCAGCACCACGTGCTGGCGCGGCTGGCCGCCGTAATACGCCGACAGCCGCAGCGGCCGGCCGATGACGGCGGCGCTGATGACGGGCAGGCGCGCCAGGTCGGCCGGCTTGTCCGGCAGACCGCGCTCGCGCACGAAGGCGGGCGAAGCGCAGGCCACGTAGCGCACCTGGCCCAGTTCGCGCGCCACCAGATTGTGCGGCGGTTCGGACATGATGCGCACGGCGATGTCGACCTCGTCGCGCAACAGGTCGTCGACGCTGTTCTCGAACAGCACGTCCAGCACGATGTCGGGGTAGGCGCGCTTGAATTCCAGCAGCCACGGCGTCATCACGAACTGGCCGTAGCCGCTGGGCACGCTCAGCCGCACCTTGCCCTGCGGCGTCTTACCCAGGGATTCGACCGCTTCGCGCGCGGCCGCCAGTTCGTCCTGGATGCTGCGGCCGTGCTGGTACAGCTTCAGGCCGATCTCGGTGGGCTCGACGTGGCGCGTCGTGCGCCGCAGCAGCTGCATGCCGACGGCGCGTTCCAGCTGGGTCAGGTGGTAGCTGACATTGGCCCGCGTCATCTTCAGGCGGCGCGCCGCCTCGCTCAGGTTGCCCGCGTCCACGATCTCCACCAGCAGTGTCAACGCCTTCGTATCCATGTCGAATCTCCCGAGGGGCCGGCATTCCTTCATTGCAACGCGGCGCCCGCAGCCGATTGTCAATTTTTTTTATCGTCAATGTCAATTATGGATGCCATTGTCAAGACTTCTTTGCTGGGAAAGAATAGACGGATACAAGACGGGCCGTTCCTGGCCCGCCAGGCGCCGCGACTGCGCCGCGTCCGCCCCGGGCGCGCCGGCCTCGCCAGAGCCCCGCTCTGCGATGCCGCCGTGCCGGCCAGGGCCGGCGCGGGCGGTGACCCTACCGGAGACACTGTCCCATGACAGCCAGCGCACCCGCCGGCGCCGTTCACACGCGCCGCGACGGCGACGTTCTCGTCGTCACCATCGATCATCCCCCCGTCAATGCCCTGAGCGCCGAGGTGCGCGCGGGCCTGGCGCGCGCCATCGACCAGGCCGGCGGCGACCCGCAGGTGCGGGCCGTGCTGCTCACCGGCGCCGGCAACAACTTCATCGCCGGCGCCGACATCCGCGAATTCGGCAAGCCGCCGCGTCCGCCCGCCCTGCCCGACGTGTGCAACCAGATCGAGGCCTGCGCCAAGCCGGTGGTGGCCGCGCTGCACGGCGCCGCGCTGGGCGGCGGCCTGGAAGTGGCGCTGGCGGCGCATTACCGCGTGGCCTTGCCGAACGCCAAGCTGGGCCTGCCCGAAGTGACGCTGGGGCTGCTGCCCGGCGCCGGCGGCACGCAGCGCACGCCGCGCCTGATCGGCGCGGCCGCGGCCTTGGACCTGATGCTGTCGGGCAAGCCGATGACGGCGCAGGCCGCCGTCGCGGCCGGGCTGGCCGATGAACTGGCCAGCGGCGCCGACCCCCTGGCCGCCGGCCTGGACTACACCCGGCGCCTGCTGGCGCAGGGCGCCAAGCCGCGCCGCAGCCGCGACGGCCAGGCGCTGGCCGACAAGGCCGCCTCGCTGGCCGCGATCGACGCCGCCGGCCAGCGCATCGCCGCCAGCACACGCGGCCTGTTCTCGCCCGCGAAGATCCTGGACGCCGTGCGCGCCGCCGTCGAACAACCTTTCGACGAGGGCCTGCGCGCCGAGCGCGCGCTGTTCCTGCAATGCCTGGACAGCCCGCAGCGCGCCGGCCTGATCCACGCCTTTTTCGCCGAACGCGAGACCGCCAAGATCCCTGAATTGAAGCAGGCCAAGCCGCGCCGGCTCGACAGCGTCGGCGTGATCGGGGGCGGCACCATGGGCGCGGGCATCGCCGTGGCGGTGCTGGACGCCGGCCTGCCGGTGGTCATGGTGGAACAGGACGAGGCCGCGCTGGCGCGCGGCCGCCAGCGCGTCGAACACGTCTACGACCTGCTGGTCGGCAAGGGCCGCATGAGCGCCGACGAGCGCGCCGCCCGGCTGGCGCGCTTCACCGGCGCCACCGACTATGCCGCGCTGGGCGAAGCCGACCTGATCGTCGAGGCCGTGTTCGAGGACATGGATGTCAAGCGGGCCGTGTTCGCGCAGCTTGACCGCGTCGCCAAGCCGGGCGCGGTGCTGGCCACCAATACCTCTTACCTGGACGTGGACCGCATCGCCCAGGCCACGCGCGGCCCCGCCGATGTGCTGGGCCTGCACTTCTTTTCGCCCGCCAACATCATGAAGCTGCTGGAGGTGGTGGTGGGCCGCCAGACCGCCGCCGACACCGTCGCCACCGGCTTCGAGCTGGCGCGCCGCCTGCGCAAGATCCCGGTGCGCGCCGGCGTCTGCGACGGCTTCATCGGCAACCGCATCCTGGCGGTGCACCGCCAGGCGGCCGACATGATGATGGAGGACGGCGCCTCGCCCTACGAGATCGACGCGGCGGTGCGCGACTTCGGCTATCCCATGGGTCCGTACCAGATGGTGGACCTGGCCGGCGGCGACATCGGCTGGGCCACGCGCAAGCGCCGCGCCGCCACCCGCGACCCGGCGCTGCGCTACGTGCAGATCCCCGACCGCCTGTGCGAGCGCGGCTGGTTCGGACAGAAGACCGGCCGCGGCTTCTACCTGTATCCGGATGGCGCCCGCCAGGGCACTCCTGATCCGGAAGTGCTGGCGATCATCGACGCCGAGCGCCAGCGCGCGGGCGTGACGCCCCGTCCGTTCAGCGCCGAGGACATCCAGCGCCGCTACCTGGCGGCCATGATCAACGAGGCCGCCAACGTGCTGCACCAGGGCATCGCGCTGCGGCCCTCGGACATCGACGTGGTGTTCCTGTCGGGCTACGGCTTTCCGCGTTATCGCGGCGGGCCGATGCATTACGCCGACCGCGTCGGGCTGGCCAACGTGCTGGCCGACATCCGCGCCTTTGCCAAGGAAGACCCCGCGTTCTGGAAGCCGTCGCCGCTGCTGGTGGAACTGGCCGAATCCGGCCGCGATTTCGCCAGCCTGAACCAGGCCGCCTGACCCCACTCACCCAACGGAAACCGACATGCGCGAAGCCGTCATCGTCTCCACCGCCCGCACGCCCATCACCAAGGCGCAACGTGGCGAATTCAACCTGATCGCCGGGCCGACCCTGGCCGCCCACGCGGTGCGCGCCGCGGTCGAACGCAGCGGCATCGACCCCGCCCTGATCGAGGACGCCTTCATCGGCTGCGGCTACCCCGAGGGCGCCACCGGCCGCAACATCGGCCGCCAGGCGGTGATCCGCGCCGGCCTGCCGGTCAGCGTCGGCGGCGCCACCGTCAACCGCTATTGCGCCTCGGGCCTGCAGGCCATCGCCTCGGCCGCGGCGCGCATCGTCATGGACGGCGCGCCCGCCATGCTCGCCGGCGGCGTCGAGCTGGTGTCGCAGATCCGCACCCGCGACGACGGCGTCAGCGGCATGGACCCGTGGATCGTGGCCAACAAGCCCGAGCTGTACCTGCCCATGATCGAGACCGCCGACATCGTCGCCGCGCGCTACGGCATCAGCCGCGAGGCGCAGGACCGCTTCGCCGCGCAGAGCCAGGCGCGCACCGAGGCCGCCCAGGCCGCCGGCCGCTACCGCGAGGAGATCATCCCCGTCACCACCACCATGGCCGTCACCGACCGCGCCACCGGCGCCGTGTCGGAACGCGAGGTCACGGTGGACCACGACACCTGCAACCGCCCGGGCACCACCTACGAGGCGCTGGCCAAGCTGGCGCCGGTGCGCGGCCCGGACCAGTTCGTGACCGCCGGCAACGCCTCGCAGCTGTCGGACGGCGCCGCCGCCTGCGTGCTGATGGAAGCGGCCGAGGCGCAACGCGCCGGCATCCGCCCGCTGGGCGCGTTCCGCGGCCTGGCGATCGCCGGCTGCGAACCCGATGAAATGGGCATCGGCCCGGTCTACGCCGTGCCCAAGCTGCTGGCGCGCCACGGCCTGAAGGTCGACGACATCGATCTGTGGGAACTGAACGAAGCCTTCGCCTCGCAGGCGCTGTACTGCCAGGAACGCCTGGGCATCCCGATGGAGCGGCTGAACGTGAACGGCGGCTCGATCGCGCTGGGCCACCCGTTCGGCGTCACCGGCGCCCGCCTGGCCGGCCACGTGCTGCTGGAAGGCCGCCGCCGCGGCGCGCGCTACGCCGTCGTCACCATGTGCGTGGGCGGCGGCATGGGCGCGGCCGGCCTGTTCGAAATCTACTGAGGAATCGCCCGATGGATCTGGAATTCACCCCCGAAGAAAACGCCTTCCGCGACGAGGTCCGCGCCTTCCTGGCCGCCAACCTGCCGCCGCGCCTGTCGGCCAAGGTCACGCAGGGCAAGCTGCTGGCGCGCGCCGACATGGTCGAATGGCACGCCATCCTCAACCGCCAGGGCTGGCTGGCCAGCCACTGGCCGGTGGAATACGGCGGCACCGGCTGGAGCGCCACGCAGAAGTTCATCTTCGACAACGAGTGCGCGCTGGCCGGCGCGCCGCGCATCGTGCCGTTCGGCCTGAGCATGCTGGGGCCGGTGCTGATCAAGTACGGCAACGAGGCGCAGAAGCGCCACTGGCTGCCGCGCATCCTGGACGGCTCGGACTGGTGGTGCCAGGGCTACTCCGAACCCGGCGCCGGCTCGGACCTGGCCTCGGTCAAGACCACCGCCGTGCGCGACGGCGACCACTACGTCGTCAACGGCCAGAAGACCTGGACCACGCTGGGCCAGTACGCCAACATGATCTTCTGCCTGGTGCGCACCTCCAGCGAGGGCCGGCGCCAGGAAGGCATCAGCTTCCTGCTGATCGACATGGCCAGCCCGGGCGTGCAGGTGCGCCCCATCATCACGCTGGACGGCGAGCATGAAGTCAACGAGGTGTTCTTCTCGGACGTGCGGGTGCCGGTCGAGAACCTGGTGGGTGAGGAAAACCGCGGCTGGACCTGCGCCAAGTACCTGCTGACCTATGAGCGCACCAACATCGCCGGCGTCGGCCAGTCGACCGCCGCGCTGGAACGCCTGAAGGCGGTGGCCGCCAGCCAGAAGAAGAACGGCCGCCCGCTGGCCGAGGATCCCGACTTCGCCGCGCGCCTGGCGCGGGTCGAAATCGAACTGGCCAACATGCGCACCACCAACCTGCGCGTGGTGGCGGCGGTGGCCGGCGGCGGCGCGCCCGGCGCCGAAAGCTCGATGCTGAAGATCCGCGGCACCCAGATCCGCCAGGAGATCACCGCGCTGAACCGCCGCGCCATGGGGCCCTACGCCCGCCCGTTCGTGGCCGAGGCCCTGCACGACGACTACGACGCCGCGCCCATCGGCCCGGAAGGCGCCGACAGCGCCGCGGCGCAGTACTTCAACAACCGCAAGCTGTCGATCTTCGGCGGCTCCAACGAAATCCAGAAAAACATCATCTCCAAGATGATCCTGGGACTGTAAAGGCCGGCCATGAACTTTGAACACACCGAAGACCGGCGCATGCTTTCCGACATGCTGCGCCGCTTTGTCGCCGAACAATACGACTTCGCCACGCGCGAACGCCACGCAAAAATGGCGCAAGGCTACAACCCCGAATTCTGGCGCCGGTATGCCGAACTGGGCGCCATCGGCGCGCTGTTCGCCGAGGAGCACGGCGGCCTGGGCGGCGCGGGCTTCGACATCAGCGTGGTGTTCGAGGCGCTGGGCCGCGGCCTGGTGCTGGAACCCTTCCTGGATGCGTTGATGGTCGGCAGCGCCATCGCCCGCGCCGGCAGCCCGGCGCAGCGCGAGGCGCTGGACGGCCTGATCGCGGGCGGCATCACCGCCGCGCTGGCCGCGGCCGAGCCCACCTCCGGCTACGCCCTGAACGACGTGCGCACCCGCGCCGAGCTCAGCGGCGACGGCTGGGCGCTGAATGGCGCCAAGGCCGTGGTGACGGGGGGCGAGCATGCCGACCTGTTCCTGGTGTCGGCGCGCACCGGCGGCGCCGAGGACGACGAATCCGGCATCAGCCTGTTCCTGGTCAGCGCCGGCACCCCGGGCGTGACGGCGCGCGGCTACGACCTGATCGACGGCGGCCGCGCCGCGGAACTCACGTTCGAGAACGTGGCGCTGGGCGCCGACAGCCTGCTGGGCGAGGCCGGCGCCGGCCATGCGCTGCTGGAACACGCCACCGGCCGCGGCATCCTGGCGCTGTGCGCCGAGGCCGTGGGCGCGATGGACTGCGCCCGCGACGCGACCCTGGAATACCTGCGCACGCGGCGCCAGTTCGGCGTGCCGATCGGCAGCTTCCAGGCGCTGCAGCACCGCATGGCCGACGTGCTGCTGGAGATCGAGCAGGCGCGCTCGGCGGTCATCAACGCCGCCGCCGCGCTCGACCACCCCGACCGCGCCACGCGCGAACGCGCGCTGTCGGCCGCCAAGTACACCATCGGCCGCATCGGCACGCTGGTGGCCGAGGAAAGCATCCAACTGCACGGCGGCATCGGCATGACCTGGGAGCTGCCGCTGGCGCACTACGCCAAGCGGCTGGTCATGATCGACCACCAGCTGGGCGACGAGGACCATCACCTGCGGCGCTACATCGCGCTGGGGCGGGCGTAAGCGGCGAGGACGGCATCATGACGCAGGCCCCTACAGACCGACCCATCGACTCACCCATCGATGCACCCAACGCCGCGCCCCTGGGCCAGCCCTTCGCCGCGCCGTTCCCGGTACGCACCATCGACGACGTGCGCCGGCTGGCGGCGCGGCCGCTGGCCGAGACGCTGACGGTGCAAAGCACCTACGAGATCTTCCGCAACTCGGCCGCCGCCTTCGGCGATCGCCTGGCCCTGACCTTCCTGCGCAGCGCCGATCCGGACGAGCCGGCCATCAGTTGGCGCTACAACGACCTGCTGGCCGGCATCCACCAGACCGCCAACCTGCTGCACAGCCTGGGGCTGGGCCCGACGGACGCCGTCGGCGTGCTGTTGCCCGGCTGCCTCGAATACCATCTGGCGCTGTGGGGCGGCGAGGCCGCCGGCATCGTGCAACCGCTCAACCCGCTGCTGACCGACGACAAGCTGGCCTCGCTGCTGACCACCGCCGGCGCCAAGGTGCTGATCGCCTACGGCTCGGACACCGAATGCGAGTCCTGGTCCAAGGCCCTGCGCCTGCGCGAGCGGGTGCCGACGCTGCGCACGCTGCTGCGCGTCGCGCCGCACGACGAGCCGCCGTCGCAACGCCCGGCGCTGCCCGACTTCGCGCTCGACTTCAACAGCGCGCGCGCTGACCAGCCGTCGGATCGGCTGGTCAGCGGCCGCGTGATCCGCGCCGACGACGTGGCCGCCTACTTCCACACCGGCGGCACCACGGGCGCGCCCAAGCTGGCCATCCACACCCACGCCAACCAGGTCTTCACGGCCTGGGCGGCGGTGCAGTTGCAGGGCGCGGGACCCGGCGACGTGGTCATCAACGGCTATCCGCTGTTCCACGTGGCGGGCGTTTTGCCGGCCTCGCTGGCGGCGCTGTCGGCCGGCGTGCAGACCGTGATCCCGACCACGCTGCTGCTGCGCAACCGCGAGGTGCTGCGCAACTACTGGCGGCTGGTCGAGCGCCACCGCGCCACCTCGCTGCAGGGCGTGCCCACCATCCTGGCGGCGCTGGCCGAGATCCCGCTGGACGGCGCCGACATCTCGTCGCTGCGCTACTGCCGCACCGGCGCCGCGCCGTTGCCGGCGGAGCTGGCGGCGCGCTTCGAGCGCCTGTTCGGCCTGCACGTGAACGAAAGCCTCGGCATGACGGAAATGGCCGGCATCACCTCGATCACACCGCCCGGATCTCACTTTCCGGTCAACTGCGTGGGCTTTCCGCTGCCCTATGTGCAGGTGCGCGTGGTCGGCCTGGACGCGCCCGCCGGCCAGCCGGCGCGCGACCTGCCGCCCGGGCAGGCCGGCATGCTGCTGTTCAAGTCGCCCAACGTGATCCCCGGCTTTCTCGACCCCGAGGACACGGCGCGCGCCTTCACCGAGGACGGCTGGCTCATCAGCGGGGATGTCGGCTACCTGGACAGCGAGGGCCGCCTGCACCTGCAGGGCCGCGCCAAGGACCTGATCATCCGCGGCGGCCACAACATCGATCCCAAGACCATCGAGGATGCGCTGGCCTCGCACCCGGCGGTGCGTATCTGCGCCGCGGTGGGCGCGCCCGATCCGTACGCGGGCGAACTGCCGATCGCCTTCGTGACCCTGGCCGACGATGCCGAGGTCTCCGAGGCCGAGCTGGTCGCCTACGCCGCCGCCCACGTCGACGAGGCGCCGGCGCGGCCCAAGCGCGTGATCGTGCTCGAGCAGATGCCCATGACCAACGTCGGCAAGATCTACAAGCCCGACCTGCGCCGCCTGGCGACGGCGGTCTCGGCGCGCGCCGTGGTCGAGCGCGTCCTCGAACAGGCCGGCCTGCCGCCGGATAGTCCCCTCCTGCGCGTGCTGTCCGACGCGCAGCCCGACGTCGCCGTAGAAGCCGACGCCGCCACCCCCGCGCCGCTGAAGGAGCAGTTGCGCGAGGCGCTGCAACGACTGCCGGTCAAGGTCGCCCTGCGCGGCTGACCGGCGCCTCGCAACACAGCCACGACACACAAAACCATAATCACATCGGAGACAAGCCCCATGGCCCACCAACCCCTGCGCCGCGCCTGCCTCGGCGCCCTGCTGCTGGCGCTGGCCGGCGGCACGCTGGCGCCCGCGGCGTCGGCGCAAAACGCCTTTCCCACCAAGCCCATCACGCTGATCGTGCCGTTCCCGGCCGGCGGCTCCACCGACCGCCACCTGCGCATCGTGGCGCAGGACGCGTCCAAGTACCTGGGCCAGCCCGTCATCGTCGAGAACCGCCCGGGCGCGGGCGGCACGCTGGGCACCGCGACCATGTCGCGCACCGCCAAGCCCGACGGCTACACCGTCGCGCTGTACACGCTGGCCATGCTGCGCATGCCGTACATGCAGAAGACCTCGTGGGACCCGATCAACGACTTCACCTTCATCATCGGCCTGTCCGGCTACACCTTCGGCTTCACGGTGCGCGCCGACTCGCCCTACAAGACCTTCAACGAGTACATCGAGGCCGCGCGCCAGCATCCGGGCACCATCGACTACGGCTCGACCGGCGTGGGCTCGTCGCCGCACCTGCTGATCGAGGAAGTGGCCATCAACGCCAAGGTCAAGCTGAACCACGTGCCCTACAAGGGCAACGCCGACATGCAGCAGGCGCTGTTGGGCGGCCACGTGATGGCGCAAAGCGACGCCACCGGCTGGGACCAGTTCGTCGATTCGGGCAAGATGCGGCTGCTGGTGACGTTCGGCGAAAAGCGCACCACCCGCTGGCCCGACGTGCCGACCGCGCAGGAGCTGGGCTACAAGGTCGTATCGACCTCGCCCTACGGCCTGGCCGGCCCCAAGGGCATGGACCCGGCGGTGGTCAAGACGCTGCATGATGCCTTCAAGAAGGCGCTGTTCGACCCGGCCAGCATCGAGGTCATGAAGCAGCTGAACCAGGAACCCGCCTACCGCGACAGCGCCGACTACAAGGCCTGGGCCCAGGCGACCTACGTCAAGGAAAAGGGGCTGATCGAGTACCTGGGGCTGATGGCCAAGGACTGACACCGCCCCCAGGCTCCGTCCTGGACGGGCCGGTCGCCTCGCGGCGGCCGGCCCGTTTTTTCATTGGAACGCGGACTTGTAGGCGTACAGGCCGGGCGCGCCGCCGGTCATCACGAACAGCACGTCGCTGCCCGGCGCGTGGCGGCCGGCGCGCACGTCGGCCAGGAGGCCGGCGAAGGCCTTGCCGGAATACACCGGATCGAGCACCAGCCCTTCGCTTCGCGCCAGCAGGCCGACCGCCTCCAGCATGGCAGGCGTGGGCACGCCATAGGCCAGGCCGCGCTGGCTGCCATCGACCAGGATGTCGTTGGGCGCCGGCGCCGCAACGTCGTCCGCCTGGCCCTGCGCCAGCAGCGCCAGCGTGGCGGCGGTCAGGTCGACGGTCTTGGCATGCGCGACCTCCGCGTCGGCCAGCGTGGTGAAGGACTGCACGCGGCTGGCGGGCAGGCCCGCCGCGACCACCCCGGCCGCCAGGCCGGCATGGGTGCCGGCGCTGCCGTTGGCCACCACGATGCGGGCGAAATCCACGCCCAATTCACGCGACTGCGCCAGGATCTCCAACGCGCAGGCGGCGTAACCGAGCGCGCCGACGGGCGTCGACCCGCCCAGCGGCGCCAGGTAGACGCGGCGCCCGGCCAGCTCCAGCGCGCGCACCCGCTCCAGCGCCGCCGCCATGGCATCGGCGCCCACCGGCAGCGCATGCACCGTCGCCCCGAACAGGCGGTTCAGCAGCATGTTGCCGTTTTCCTCGTAATCGACGTCGTCGCGCGGCACCACCCGGCCCAGCACCAGCTCGCAGGCCATGCCCGCGCGGGCCGCGGCCGCCGCCGTCAGGCGCGCATGGTTCGATTGCAGGCCGCCGACCGTCACCACGGTATCGGCGCCCTGCGCGCGCGCCTCGCCCAGCAGGAACTCCAGCTTGCGCAGCTTGTTGCCGCCGCCGCCCAGCGACATGTGGTCGTCGCGCTTGACGTACAGGCGCACGCCGTTGCTTGCGGCCCCCAGGGCCGCCTCCAGCCCGGCCAGGCGCTGGATCGGGGTGGGGCCGTCGAGCAAGGCATGACGGGGAAAGCGCTGCAACGCGGACGAAAGGCCAGTGGGCATGGGGAATTCCAGATGAACGCGGATGATCGCCGGCCGGCGACCGCATGTGCAGGTACCGACCCTGAATCGGGATGGCAAGCAGGATACGCCAAGATCTTCGTGCGATTGATCATGCTTTTCGAGGCGATTATGCGGAATCCGGCACAAATGCCCGTGCAGGCTCAAGGGCCCGCCAACAATTTTCGTATGCAATAAATGTTGCCAGCCCGGGATTTTGATAGACTGGCTGCCCATACAGTCTTTCCGCCCCGCGCTTCATGACCCAGGAAGTTTCCGCCGATCCCAGCGCCGACGATATCGCCAAGGCCATCGCCGCCGCCATCGTGGCGCACCGGTTGCCGCCCGGCACCCGCCTGCGCGAAGAGGCGCTGGCGCGCGTCTACAAGGTCAGCCGCACCAAGATTCGCGCGGCCCTGCTGATGCTGTCCAAGGACAAGCTGATCAACATCGTGCCCGACAAGGGCGCCTTCGTCAGCAAGCCCGACGCCAACGAGGCGCGCGAGGTCTACGCGGTGCGCCGCATCCTCGAGGCCGCGCTGGCGCGCGAGTTCGTCACCCGCGCCACGGCGGCCGACTACCGCCGCATCGACGCCCACCTGGCCCAGGAGCGCGCCGCGGTCGAAAGCGGCGACGTGCAGGCCCGCAACCGCCTGCTGGGCGACTTCCACATCCTGCTGGCCGAGGCCGTCGGCAATTCGGTGCTGACCGGCATGCTGCGCGAGCTGTCGGCGCGCAGCGCCGTGATCACCGTGCTGTACCAGAGCTCGCACGACGCCAGTTGCTCATCGCGCGAGCATCACGCCTTCATCGAAGCGGCCCGCGCCGGCGACGTCGACCGCGCCTGCGCGCTGATGGACGAGCACCTGGAACACGTGCAGACGGCGCTCGATTTCAGCGAAAGCGACCGCGCGGGCGGCGACCTGGTCGCGGCGCTGTTGAGCTGACGCGGGGCCGCGCGGGGCGGTTTGACCCTGCGCAAGGTTTGATCCCGCTCAAGTCGCCGCCCTCTCCCGGCCGATACAGTGTTACGTAACCGTCGCAAGTCGCGACGGCCGCTGCACAAACACGGGAGACACCATGTACAAGCACATTCTCATTCCCACGGACGGCTCGCAATTGTCCTCGGAAGCGCTGGTCGAAAGCCTTGATCTGGCCAAGTCGCTGGGCGCCAAGGCCACCATCCTCACCGTCGAGGAACCCTTCCACGTCTTCGCCATGGGCGCGGCGCAAGTGGCCCACAGCCTGAGCGACTACCAGGACCAGATCCGCGCCCAGGCCGAACGCCTCTTGAGCGCCGCCGCCAGCCAGGCGCGCGAGGCCGGCGTGCCCTGCGAAACGCTGCGCGCCACCCACGAGGATCCCTACCAGGCCATCATCGACACCGCCCGCGAACGCCATTGCGACCTGATCGCCATGGCCTCGCACGGCCGGCGCGGCATGGCCGCCGTGGTGCTGGGCAGCCAGACGCAGAAGGTGCTGGCGCACTCCACCACGCCGGTGCTGGTGTATCGCAAGAAGGCCTGACACGTCCGGTCTCGGGCCGCCGCCGCGGTCGCCTTCCGCAGGCGGCCAGCGCCGGTCGCCCGGCCGCCCGGCCCGCTCAGGCCGCCGGATGCAGCAGTTGCTCCATGCGATCCTGGATCCAGCGCTCGGTGGCCGTCGGCGTCCGGCCCTGCAGCCAGAGCGTGCGCACCGACAACGGCGGCAGCGACAGGCCGACGCACGGCACATTGGCCAGGTCCTCGCGGTAGCCCTCGTACTCGGCGATGTTCAGCGGCAGAATGGCCCAGCCCAAGCCATCCACGGCCATGGCGGCGATGCTGTAGAAACTGTCTGAACGCCACGCCGACGGACTCATCACCACATCCTCCACCCCCTCCATCCGCATCACCAGTTGACGATGGCGCGCCAGGTCGTTGCGCGTGACTTCGGGCAACGCGGCCAGCGGATGGTCGCGCGCCACGAAGATGCCCTGGCCCACGTCGCCCAGGTAGCGATGGGCGAAGGCCGCGCCCGGATCGCCGCGATCGTAATGGAACGCCACACTGGCGCGCCCCTGCGAGACATAGTCCGCCACTTCGGTGGCCGTGCCGTTCAGCTGGGTCAGTTCCAGCGCGGGAAAGCGCGCCGAGACCTCCTTCACCAGCGCGCCCAGCACGCGATCGGGCAAGGCCTCGTCCAGCGCCAGGCTGAGGTGCGCGTCCTGCCCGGCCGCAAATGACAGCGCGCGCTGCTCCAGTCCCGCCGCCTGGCGCAACAGTTCGCGCGCCTCCTGCAACAGCACTTCACCGGCCCGGGTCAGCGTGGCATTGCGGCGCGAGCGGTCGAATAATTCCACCCCCAGGTCCGCTTCCAGCAATCCCAGCGAGGTGCTGACGGCTGATTGCGCCCGGCCCACCTGGCGCGCCGCCGCCGAAAACGAGCCGGCGTCCGCCGCCGCCACGAAGTGCCGCAGTTGTTCCAGGGTCCAGTGCATGGTTGTCTCCAGTCGTGGCCAGGCAAGCCTTCAAAACGGTTGCCGGCCGCACGGGGCGACGGAGCCGCCACCGATACATCTATTTTATAGATGGATTCCAACTTCTTATCCATGCTTCATAGATCGAAAATGTCCGGCGTTAGAGGAGTAAATGCATGACGCAGCGCAATCTTTCCCCCGCTGTCGCCGCGCCGGGCCGCTGGCTGGTGCTGGCCATCGTGTCCAGCGCCCTATTGCTGATCGTGGTCGACATGACCGTGCTGTACACCGCCCTGCCTCGGCTCACGCACGAGCTGGGCGTGACGGCCTCGTCCAAGCTCTGGATCGTCAACATCTATGCGCTGGTGGTGTCCGGCCTGCTGCTGGGCATGGGCACGCTGGGCGACCGGCTGGGCCACAAGCGCCTGTTCATGATGGGCCTGGCCGTGTTCGGCGCGGCCTCGCTGGCGGCGGCCTATTCACCCAACCCGGCGGCGCTGATCGCGGCGCGCGCGCTGCTGGCGGTGGGCGCGGCCATGATGATGCCGGCCACGCTGTCGATCCTGCGCCTGACCTTCGCCGACGAGCGCGAGCGCGCCATCGCCATCGGCGTCTGGGCCTCGGTGGCCTCGGGCGGCGCGGCGCTCGGTCCGGTCATCGGCGGCATCCTGCTGGAACATTTCTGGTGGGGCTCGGTGTTCCTGATCAACCTGCCGATCGTGCTGCTGGCGCTGCCGCTGGCGCGCCGCTACATCCCGGCCGGCCAGCCGGACCGCCAGCGCCCCTGGGACCTGGTCGGCTCGCTGCAGGTGATGGTCGGCCTGATCCTGACCGCCTATGCGCTCAAGGAGCTGGGCCGCGCCCAGCCGTCCTGGCTGGACGCCGCGCTGGCCTGCGCCGGCGGCGCCGCGATGCTGTTCATCTTCGCCCGGCGCCAGCGCGCGCGGCCCCATCCGCTGATCGACTTCGCCATCTTCCGCAACCGCAGTTTCAGTTCGGCGGTGGCCTCGGCGCTATTCGCGGCGGCGGCGCTGCTCGGCATGGAGCTGGTGTTCAGCCAGCGCCTGCAACTGGTGCTGGGCATGTCGCCGATCCAGGCCGCGCTCTACATCCTGCCGCTGCCGCTGGCCGCGTTCATCGCCGGCCCGCTGGCCGGCTGGCTGCTGCCGAAGGTGGGCAGCGCGCGCCTGCTGTTCGTCTCGCTGCTGGTGTCCGGCCTGGGCATGGGCGGCTACCTGTTCAGCTACGACGGCGCGCTGGCGGCGCAGATCGCCAGCCTGTGCGCGCTGGGCGTGGGCATCGGCGCCACCATGACGGCCGCGTCCAGCACCATCATGCAGAGCGCCACGCCCGAGCGCGCCGGCATGGCCGCGTCGATCGAGGAAGTGTCGTACGAACTGGGCGGCGCGCTGGGCGTGACGCTGATGGGCTCGATCCTGTCGGGCGTCTACGCGCACACGCTTGACGTGCCCGCCGGCCTGCCGGCAGCCGGGGCGGGTGCGGCGCGCGACAGCCTGGACGAAGCGCTGGTGGTGGCCGAGGGCCTGTCCAGCGACGCAGGCGCCGCGCTGGCGCGGCTGGCCCGCGACGCGTTCGACGCGGGCTACGCGGCGGTCATCGCCACCGCCACCGTGCTGCTGCTGGCCACCGCGTTGCTGGTGCTGGTGAACCGCTGGCGCGGCGGCGCCCGCGAGGCCGCGGCCCGTTGATCGGGCGACAGCCCCGCGGCGCTGCGAAAAACCCGATCCCTGTCGGCACAAAGGCGGCAAGCCCCGTAAACTTCCGGACATCCCATTGAGATAGATCATCGTACCCAGGGTATGGCTTCGGATAGGCTTATGCGAAATGTGAAAAACAAGTCCGCCCCCGACAAGGACAGCTATTTGTTCTCCGACCAGATTGGGCACCTGCTGCGGCGCGTGTACCAACGGCATACCGCCCTGTTCCAGCAGTACATCCCCGACTCGCAGCTGACCGCGGCGCAGTTCGTCGTGCTGTGCTCGGTGCGCGACAACCAGGGCAGTTCGCTGGCGGATATCGTCAAGGCCACGGTCATCGACCAGGCCACGGTGCGCGGCGTGGTCGACCGGCTCAAGCAGCGCGAGCTGGTGCGGGTCGACCACGACCCGCACGACCGCCGCAAGGTGGTGATCAACCTGACCCCGGTGGGCCAGGAGCTGGTGCGCAAGATGGAGCCCTTTGCCCTGCAGATCACCGAAAGCACCTACGGCACGCTCAATCCCGCCGAGCGCGTGGCGCTGGAGTTCCTGCTGCGCAAGATGATCGACGGCGACGCCGGCGAATGAGGCCTGCCGGCGGTCGGCGCATGGACGAGGGGCAAGCCGGCTTCCGGCATCCGTGCGGCCGGCATAGAGGCAACCGGTACAGATAGGGACAGCCGGCATAGGGAAAGCCGGCATAGGGAAAGTCGGCGTATGCACAACCGACATCCGGGCGGCGCGCGTCCGCCCGGATAAGCCTTGCCCTCCCCGGGTGAATCAGTCCAGCGCGCGGTTGCGCGACTCGACATCGACCGCCCGGATCGACAGGGCCGCGGCCAGCAGCATCGCCGCCAGCACCGCCAGCGCCAGCGTGAAGTGGGTGGCCATGATGGGCGCGATGATGGCCGGCGCGAACAGGCCGCCAAAGCGCGCCACCGCGCCCGCCAGGCCCATGCCGCTGGCGCGCAGGTCGGTCGGATAGACCTCGGGCGTGAAGGCGTACAGCGCGCCCCAGGTGCCCAGCAGCGCGAAGCTCATGAGCAGCGTCGAGCCGATCACCAGGAAGCTGGAGGTGCCCAGGCTGTACAACATGCAGCCCACCGCGCTCAGGATCAGGAAGCCCACCAGCGTCGGCTTGCGGCCCCAGCGTTCCACCCCATAGGCCGACAGCGCGAAGCCCGGCAACTGCACCAGCGCCAGCAGCACCAGGAATTCCTGGCCGCGCATGAAGGCGAAGCCCTGGCTGCTGAGCTTGATCGGCAGGTAGACGAACACGCCGTAGTAGGCGATGGAAATCAGCGCCCAGGCCAGGCACAGCGCGATGCTGCGGCGGCGCAGCGCGTTCGAGAACAGCGCCGACAGCGGCTTGCGCTCATGCAGTTCCGGCTTGAGCTCGGGGATGTCGGTCGGACGTCCGTTGACACGGGCCACGCGTTCGAGCACCTTGCGCGCCTGTCCCGACTTGCCGTTGCGGTTCAGGTACATCGGCGACTCGGGGATGTAGAAGCGCAGCACCACGCCGATCAACGCCGGCAGACCGGTGACGAAGAAGATCACGCGCCAGGCATCGTCGCCCCACGACAGCGCGGCCAGGGCCAGCAGCGCCAGGCAGATGGTGCCCAGGGCCCAGAACGACTCCAGCAGCACCAGCCAGCGGCCGCGGCGCTCGCTCGGCAGGAACTCGGCCATCATGGTGTAGTCCACCGGCAGCGTGCCGCCGACACCGATGCCAGTGACGAAGCGCAGCAACAGCAGCCAGGCGAAGTCCGGCGCGAAGGCCGAGGCCACGCCGGCGCAGGCGTCGATGACCACTGCCATCATCAGCACCGGGCGGCGGCCGATGCGGTCGGCCAGCCGGCCAAACGCGAAGGCGCCGATCAGCATGCCGACGAAGAACGCGGTGCCGGTCTGCAGGGCTTCGGGCACCGGGATGCCGAAGGTGCGGGCGATCGAAGGCGCGCTGAAGCCGATCGACAGCACCTGCATGGCGTCGGCCAGCCAGACCAGGCCGAAGATCATGAACAGCCGGTACTGGAACTTGCCGACGCCGGCGGTCTTGATGCCTTGTTCCACCGTGATGAATGAAGCTGACATATGCGTGATTCCCTTTGTGTGTCGCGCGCGGGGTCCGCGCCCGATACGGGCGTCGGCCCCGGTCCGGCACGTGGCCGCCCCCACGGATGCGGGATGCAGCAACGCCCCTCGGCGCCGGGCAGGCGTCGATGGAAAACCGATGCGCGCGATGTTGTGTCGCGAGGCGCGGCCGGATCCGCCATGGATCGCGAACCGCCGCCCCGTCTTCCCCTTACTGCGGCTGCGCGTGCTGGCGCAGCTTGCCTATGGTCGTCGTGTCAACTGGCCAAGCCTCTTCCTCCGGCGCGAACCGCGCGCGCAAATAGTCGATCAAATCGCCGATCTGCCTGTCGTCCAGGCTGTTGCCGAACGCCGGCATGTAGCCCAGGGCATCGTCGGCCGGGGCCTGGATGCCGTGGAGGATCACCTGGATCAGGTTGTCCGGCGATGCGGCGTGCAGATTGGTGTTCTGGCCCAGCAGGGGTTTGACCCCGAACAAGGTCGGCCCGCTGCCGGCTTCATGGCAGACGGCGCAGGCGTTCTGGTAGATGCGTTCGCCGCTGGCGCGGCGCAGCGTGATGGCCTCGCTGACGGCGGCGGGGGCGGGGACCGCGGTGATGGCGGCGGCAGTTGCGGTCGTGGCCGCCTGGGCGGCAACGACGCTGGCCGACGTGGCGGCGCTTGCCGTGGCCGTGGACATAGCCGTGGACGTAGCCGTGGTCGTGGCCGTGGCAGTAGCCGTGGCAGTAGCCGTGGCCGTCGCGCGCGCCGCCGACGACGTCCGTCCCGGCACCGCCAGCAGATAGGTGACGATGGCCTTCAGGTCGCTGGCTGGCAGTTCGGCCAGCCCATGGATCACGGGCGCCATGGGGCCCGCGGCCACGCCATGGCGCGGCGAATAGCCGGTGCGCAGGTACTGGAACAGCTCCTCGCCCGACCAGGCCCGCTGGCCCGTGGCGAGCTGGTTCAGCGCCGGCGCGTTCCAGCCCTCGGCCTGGCCGCCGGCCAGGTAGGCCAGTCCCCCCTTCTCCGCGCCCAGCGCGTTGCGCGGCGAATGGCAGGCGGCGCAATGGCCCACGCCTTCCACCAGATACGCGCCGCGATTCCATTCGGCGTCCTGCGAGGGATCCGGCGTGAATGGCTTGGGATCGTGGAACAGCAGGTTCCAGCCGGCCAGCAGCGGCCGCAGGTTGAACGGAAAGCCCAGCTCGGTGCGCGGCGGCGTCGCGGCCACAGGCGGCTGCGACATCAGGTAGCCGTACAGCGCCTGCAGGTCGGCGTCGCTGAGCTTGGCATAGGCCGTGTACGGAAACGCCGGATACAGCTGGCGGCCGTCCTGGTGGATGCCCTGGCGCATGGCGCGTTCGAAGGCCGCGTATGACCAGCGGCCGATGCCGGTCTGCGCATCCGGGGTGATATTGGTGGAATAGATGACGCCGAACGGCGTCTCCAGCGCCAGGCCGCCGGCGTTGCGCGCGCCGCCCGGCGCGGTGTGGCAGGCCACGCAGTCGCCGGCCGCCGCCACCAGCCGGCCGCGCTCGATTGCCTGCGCCGAATACAAAGAAGCGTCGGGCCCGGCCGTCAGCGGCAGCGCCGGCTTCAGCGGCCACAACGCGGTGGCCATGGCCGCCAGTCCGGCCGCGCCGGCCGCCAGCCAGCCCCAGCCCCGGCGCAATGCGCCCTTCCCGCCGGCCGCGCGCCGGTCCGCCAGCGCCAGGCGCAACTGGCCGGCGTCGAACGGCGCCTGCCGCAGGCGCACGCCGGTGGCGTCCTGGATGGCGTTGGCGATGGCGGCGGCGGCGGGCAGCGTCAGCACGCCATCCACGTCCAGACGCCCTTCACGCAACGGGCCGGGCACGTCCGGCGCCGCGATGGCGACCGCGTCCGAGCCCGCGGTCAGCGGCATCGGTTCGGCGCCGCGCCAATCGTCGAACGCCGCCGGGCCGGCAATGAGGCGGCGGGCATCGGCCAGCCGCTCGGGTTGCTGGCGCGTGATGGCCAGGCGCGTGGTCGCGCCTTGCGCCGCGCGCAGGTCCTGGCTGTCGTGGCCGGCGACGACGCGCGTCACCTCGATGCGCCCGGTGGCGGGCTGGATCGCCACGTCGGCCACCCAGGCGCTCCAGACCATTTGCGCTGAACCATCCTCGGCCTCGCAGCGGACCTGCGCCGTGGCCAGGCCGGTGCCGCGCAGCAGGCCGTCGGCGGCCGACGTAGCGTCCCGCGCCGTGGCCGCCTGCGCCTGTTCCACTACCTGGCGCGCCAGTTCGCGGCCGCGATCATCGGCCATGTGCCGCAGCCGCCAGTCCACCGGATCCTCGCCCGCCGCCAGCGCCCGCTCGTGCCACAGGCTTTCGCCGGCGAACACCTGGGCCGCGTTCAATTCATCGACACTGGCATGCGGCAGATCCCGCGATGCCGCCGGCGCCAGCACCCGGCTGTCGCCCCGCACCGTGGCCTGGCCGCAGGCCTGGGCGTGACCGGGCCGCGCCAGCAGGCGAGCCAGGCTGGGGCGCACGGCCCAGGGGTGGCGCGAACGCAGCGCCGGGCCCGCCGCCAGATCCGCTTCGCGCAACGCCAGGGTGGCCGCGGCCGCTGGCCGGCAGGCCACGCACACGGGCCGCCCCACCGCCTCGGACAGCAGCGCGGCGTCGGCGGCGGCGTCCAGCAGATCGAGCGCGTGCGGCGGCAGGCCGGCTTCGGCCGCGCCCTGCGGCCAGTCGGCCAGCCGCACCGCGTGCCCGGAACAGTCCATCAGCGCCGCCAGCTCGCGCCGCAGCCAGGCCTGCGAGGCGGCCGCCGGCGGCGGCAGCCACAGCGTCAGGCGGCCGTCCAGGCACCACGCCGCGACGCGCGCGCCGGAAGCGGTTTCAGCGGATCGCCATAGATATTCGCGATGGCCGTCCGAATTCTCTTCCAAAGGGGCGGCGGTCTCCTCGCGCGCGGGCGGACCATCGCCGCGCCACACGGGCGCCATGCAGGCCAGCGCCTGCCGCGCATGCGCCGGCGTCACCGCCACCACGCCGACAAAGTGCTCCCGCCGCACCACGGCCACCACGCCCGCCTGGGCTCGCGCTTCCCCCAGGTTCACGCTGTCGAGCGCGCTGCCGCGATAGCGCGCGCCGTCCCAGCGGGCCACGGGCGGGCGCAGGGTCAGTCCATGCAGCAGATCGGACGGCGGCGCGATGGCGCCCACCGGGCCCCCGGGCAGCAGCGCGCTCATGCGCCCGCCCCTTCGGCCCCGCGCGGCGCGGCCTCGGCCCGCAATTGCACCGCGCGCAGCGCCGCCTGCATGATCTCGACATGCGTGCCGCAGCGGCACAGGTTGTGATGCAGCTCGCTGCGCAGCGCCTGCTCGGACGGCGCCGGGTCGCGGCGCAGCAGCGCCTCGACCGTCATGATCATGCCGTTCAGGCAATAGCCGCACTGGGCCGCCTGGCATTCGATAAAGGCGCGCTGCGTCGGCCCGGGCCGCTCGCGCGTGCCCAGCCCTTCGAGCGTGGTGACCTCGCGCCCTTGCGCCGCCTTCACCGGAATCACACAGGACCGTGCCGCCACGCCGTCGATCAGCACCGTGCAGGCGCCGCACTCGCCCAGGCCGCAGCCGTACTTCGGTCCATTCAGCGCCAGATCGTTGCGCAACACCAGCAGCAGCGAGGTCGCCGGCGGCGCCGCCACGCGCACGACGCTGCCGTTGACCTTCAGGCCGATCGGTTCGGCGGCGGGCGGGGTGTTGGCGGGATGTCCCATGGTGTGCGTGGCGAAGGTCTGGTGGAGGAAGGACAGCGGGCGCGTCAGGCCGCCGCCTTGGCCTTCGGTTCGACCAGCGGCTCGCTGAACACGTCGTAGCCGAAACACCAGCTCGGGTCCTCATTGGTCCGCAGCCAGGTGTTGTCGTGCGAAATGCGCTGCACCTTGCTGGCGCGCTCGGCGCGGTTGGCTTCGTACAGCGCGAAAGCCAGTTCGTGATTATGCGCCCCGACTTCCTTGAAGCAACGCACCAGCATCGCGCCGTCCTCGATGGCCATGGCCGCGCCCTGCGCCATGTGCGGTTTCATCGGGTGGCAGGCGTCGCCCAGCAGCACCAGGCGGCCGCGGCTCCACAGCGGCAGCGGGTCGCGCTCCAGCAGCGACCACTTGGTCACCTCGACGGTGGCGTCGATCAGCGCCTGCACCGTGGGATGCCAGCCCTGGAAGGCCTCGCGCATTTCGTCCTTGCTGCTGGGCAGCCAGCGGTCGTTCAGATCCCATTGCTCGACCGGCACGCCGGTCACGTAGTAGAGCTCGTCGGCCTTGCTGGTGACGAAGTACGTCATCATGTGGCGGTCATCGGTCCACCACTTCACGCAGGCGTCGAACGGCAGCATCCCGGCCTTGACCTCGGGCGTGGGGAACACCGCGCGGTGGGCCAGGTAGCCCGCGTACTTGGGAGGCTCGGGCCCCAGCAGCGCCTCGCGGATGTGGGAATTGACGCCATCGGCGCCGATCACGATGTCGGCGTGCTCGACGCTGCCATCGGCAAAGCGCATCTCGACGTCGTTGCCGCGGTCGGTGACGCCGACCAGGTGCTTGGAATACGCCATCACGCGCTCGGGCAGCGCCTCGATCAGCAGGGCGTGGAAGTCGCCGCGATGCACCGTCAGGTACGACGCGCCGTAGGTCTTGACGGCGTAGTCGCCCAGCGGAATCCGCGCCAGCACGTCGCCGGTCAGGCCGTGGCGGCTGTACCAGTAGTCGGGGTGCGAACCCTGGGCGTTGAGCGCGTCTTCAATGCCGATGCGGCGCAGGATCTTCATGACGTTGGGGCCAACGTGGATACCGGCGCCCAGCCGCGAAAAACTCGGCGCCTGTTCGTACACGCGCACGTCGAAGCCTTCCTGCAGCAGGAGCGAGGCGGTGGCGGCGCCACCGAGGCCGGCGCCGATCACGGCGATGCGGGGGGATTTAGACAAGAGGCTCTCCTACTTTTCTATGCATACACTCTATTTTTTCCAGATGGAAAACCGCACCATCGTGGATCCGAAACTGTCCGCCTGCGTCCAAAACAGTGCATTTTTATGCACATATAGGTAAAAACCACTATGAACATCGGCTTTGCGATTCACCTCGCTGTTTGCAAGAATAGAGCGTCTACACTGTTTTTTTAATTTATCGAAAACCCTAAGATGGATCCGCGCTTCACCTCATCACGCTCGATCCGCGCCCTGCGCGGCGCAAGCGATGACCGCCGGATCCCGTCCTGGCATCGACCCACCCGGAGCACGGCATGAGCCAACCATCCAGCACTTTCCTGTACGGCGCCAACGTCCACGCCAACGGCATCCGCCAGCACTACCTGCGCTACGGCGGCGCGGACGGCGCGCGCGCCGAACGCGACGCGCTCATCCTGATCCCCGGCATCACCAGCCCGGCGGTCACCTGGGGTTTCGTGGCCGAGCGCCTGGGCCAGCGCTACGACACCTATGTGCTGGACGTGCGCGGCCGCGGCCTGTCCAGCGCCGACCCCGGCCTGGACTACAGCCTGGACGCGCAGGCCGCCGACGTGCTGGCGCTGGCGCAGGCGCTGGGCCTGCAGCGCTACGCCCTGATGGGCCATTCCATGGGCGGCCGCATCGCGGTGCGCGCGGCCCGCGGCCAGCCGGCCGGCCTGACGCGGCTGGTCATCGTCGACCCGCCCGTCTCCGGCCCTGGCCGCCGCCCCTACCCCGCCAAGCTGGCCTGGTACGTCGACTCGATCCGCCAGGCCACGCACGGCATGGACGCCGAGGCCATGCGCGCCTTCTGCCCCACCTGGACCGAGGAACAGCGGCGCCTGCGCGCGCAATGGCTGCACACCTGCCACGAGCCCGCCATCGTGCGCAGCTTCGAGGACTTCGGCCGCGACGACATCCATGCCGACCTGCCGCATGTGCGCGTGCCGCAGTTGCTGATGACCGCCGAGAACGGCGGCGTGGTCGGCGACGAGGACGTGGCCGAATGGCAGGGCCTGGCGCCCGACACCCTGCACCGGCGCGTGCCCGCCGCCGGCCACATGATCCCGTGGGACAACGAGGCCGGCTTCCACGAAGCGCTGGGCGACTTCCTCGAACCGCGCGGCTGAATCCCCTTTTCCCCCTTACCGGACAGGAGTCCGCCATGCCCGTCAGCGACATCGACCTGATCCGCGCCTGGAAACAGGTGCTCACGCTTTCCCGTCTCGAAGCCGGCCAGACCGTGACCGTGCTCACCGGCGCCGACACCCATCCGCAGACGCTGCGCTGCGCCATCGCCGCCGCCGGCGACATGGGCGCGCGCGTCAACCGCCTGGATCTGCCGCCGGTCAACGGCGAGAAATCCCTCAGCCGCGACTCGCTGGCCTACCTGGGCACCACGCCGCTGACCGGCAACCCCGCCGCCATCGCCGCGCTCAAGGCCAGCGACCTGGTGCTGGACCTGATGACGCTGCTGTTCTCGCCCGAGCAGCACGAGATCCTGCAGGGCGGCACCAAGATCCTGCTGGCGGTCGAGCCGCCCGAGATTCTCTGCCGCCTTGTGCCCACCGAGGCCGACCGCGCCCGCGTGCGCGCGGCCGCCGCGCAAATCGCCGAGGCGCGCCAGATGCGCATCACCTCCCGGGCCGGCACCGACCTGCAATGCCGCCTGGGCAGCTTCCCGGCGATTTCCGAATACGGCTTCGTCGACGAGCCAGGGCGCTGGGACCACTGGCCCAGCGGCTTCGTGCTGACCTGGCCCGACGAGGGCCACAGCAACGGCCAGGTGGTGCTGGACCGCGGCGACATCCTGCTGCCGATGAAGGACTACGTGACCGACCCGATCACGCTGACCGTCGAGCGCGGCTACGTCACCCGCATCCAGGGCGGACTGCAGGCCGAGGTGCTGCGCGACTACATGGCGTCGTATGAAGACCCGGAAGCCTACGCCGTCTCGCACATCGGCTGGGGCCTGCAGCCGCGCGCCCACTGGTCGATGCTGGGCCACTACGGCAAGGAAACCCACATCGGCATGGACGCCCGCGCCTTCGAGGGCAACTTCCTCTGGTCCATGGGGCCGAACAACGAGGCCGGCGGCCAACGCACCACCGCCTGCCATATCGACATCCCGATGCGCCATTGCACGGTGATGCTGGATGATCGCGCCGTCGTCATCGACGGCGTGGTGCAGGACGAACCCGGGCTGGCGCGCGCCGCCCGCCGCAAGGAGCTGGCATGACCACCACCGTTCCCGCCGGGGATATCTCGGCCTACGCCCGCCAGGGCTTCGGTACGCCGCTGCCGCTGAAGGCGCCGTTCGGCCTGCTGATCATCGATTTCGTCAACGGCTTCGCCGACCCCGCCGTGTTCGGTGGCGGCAACATCCCACAGGCCATCGAGCGCACCCGCGCCTTGCTGGCGCATGCGCGCGAACAGGGCTGGCCGGTGGCGCACAGCCGCATCGTGTTCTCGGACGACGACGCCGACAGCAACATCTTCTGCCTCAAGGTGCCGGGCATGCTGACCCTGAAGGAAGACAGCCACAACAGCGCCATCGTGCCGCAGCTGGCCCCCGCGCCCGGCGAATACGTGGTGCGCAAGAGCACGCCGTCGGCGTTCTACGGCACTATGCTGGCCCCGTGGCTGGCACAACGCGGCGTGCAGACGCTGGTGGTGGCCGGCTGCGTCACCAGCGGCTGCGTGCGCGCCAGCGTGGTCGACGCCATGCAGGCCGGTTTCCGGCCGCTGGTGGTGGCCGACTGCTGCGGCGACCGCGCGCTCGGGCCACACGAGGCCAACCTGTTCGACATGGCGCAGAAGTACGCCGCCGTCATGCCGCTGGAGCAGGCGCTGGCCGACATCGGCGCGCTGCCCGGCGCGGCGCGATAGCGGCATAATCAGCCAATCCGCCCGGATCGCCTTCGCCCATGAACCTGCCCCATCCCCGCGCGCTGCACGACGCGCTGCTGACCCACCCCGGCGCGCTGCTGGTCGTGCGCGCCCCGACCGCGCCGCCTCGTCCGGCGCCCGGGCAGCCGGGTGTCGTTTCGGATTACGTGCAGGACACGCCCGAAGTCTTCGTGGCGGTGCTGGCCGATGAGGCCGCGCCGGGCGGCTGGCGCGCGCTGGCCTTCAACGGTCACGTCGACCTGGGCACCGGCATCCGCACCGCGCTGGCGCAGATCGTGGCCGAGGAACTGCACGTGCCGGTGGCGCGACTGGAAATGGTGCTGGGCCACACCAACGCCACCCCCAACCAGGGGCCCACCATCGCCAGCGCCAGCATCCAGATCTCGGCCGCCCCGTTGCGCCGCGCCGCCGCCCAGGCGCGCGAGCGCCTGCTGGCGCGGGCCGCGCGGCAATGGGGCGTGGCGGCGGACACGCTGCGCCTGCGCGACGGCATCGTGCGTCCCGCCGATGCGGGCGACGCGCGCGCCCTGCACTACGGCCAACTGGTGCAGGGCCGGCACACCCGGCTGGAGCTGGCCACCGATGATGCCCAGGTGCGGCTCAAGCCGGCCCGCGACTACACCGTGGTCGGCAGCGCCGTTGCGCGCGTCGACATTCCGGCCAAGGCCACCGGCGAACTGAGCTTCGTGCACGACGTGCGCGTGCCCGGCATGCGCCATGGCCGCGTGGTGCGCCCGCCGCACCCCGGCCGCGACGCCGGCGACTTCATCGGCCGCTGCCTCATCAGCGTCGACAGCGATTCCGTCGCACACCTGCCGGGCCGCGTCCAGGTGGTGGTGCAAGGCGATTTCATCGGCGTGGTGGCCGACCGCGAGGAACAAGCCGAAGCCGCCATGCGCGCGCTCAAGGTGCGCTGGAAACCGGTGCCGCCCGCGCCCGTGCTGGACGACCTGGCCAGCGCCATCCGCGCCAACCCCGCCCGCCGCCGCCTGCTGCTGGAGGAAGGCGACGTCGAGGCCACCTGTGCCGCCCCCGTGCGCCTGCGCCGCACCTACGTCTGGCCCTACCAGATGCACGCGTCCATCGGGCCGTCCTGCGCGGTGGCCGACCATCGCGACGGCCGCCTCACGGTCTGGGCCGGCACCCAGAACCCGCACATGCTGCGCGCCGACCTGAACCGCCTGCTCAAGCTGGGCGAGGACCGCATCGAGATCATCCGCATGGAGGCCGCCGGCTGCTACGGCCGCAACTGCGCCGACGACGTCTGCGCCGACGCCGCGCTGCTGTCGGCCGCCGTCGGCGCGCCGGTGCGGGTGCAACTGATGCGCGACCAGGAACACCAGTGGGAACCCAAGGGCACGGGCCAACTCATGGACGTGGCCGCCGCGCTGGACGCCGACGGCCGGCTGCTGGCCTATGACTTCGAGGTGCGCTATCCGTCCAACGACGCGCCGCTGCTGGCGCTGCTGCTGACCGGCGCCGTGCCGGGCGAGCCGCGCGTGCTGGAAATGGGCGACCGCACCGCGGTGCCGCCCTACCGCTATGCCAGCCGGCGCATCGTCTGCCACGACACTGCGCCGCTGGTGCGCGCCTCGTGGCTGCGCGGCGTCTCGGCGCTGCCCAGCTCGTTCGCGCACGACTGCATGATCGACGAGCTGGCCGAGGCGGCCGGGGCCGACCCGGTCGCGTTCCGGCTCAGCCACCTGGACGATGCGCGCGCCATCGCGCTGCTGGAGGCGACGGCGGCGCGCGCCGGCTGGCGGGCCGGCGTCGCGGGCAGCCGTGGCCGGCCCGGCGCCGACGGCCGCCTGCATGGGCGCGGCGTGGCCTACGCGCGCTACGTGCACAGCAAGTTCCCCGGCTTCGGCGCCGCCTGGGCAGCCTGGGTCATCGACCTGAGCGTGGACCCGGCCAGCGGCCGCATCGCCATCACGCGCGTGGTGGTGGGCCAGGACACCGGCATGATCGTCAACCCCGACGGCGTGCGCCACCAGATCCACGGCAACGTCAACCAGACCCTGAGCCGCTGCCTGCTCGAACGCGTGCAGTTCGACGCGGCCGGCGTCGCCAGCCGCGAATGGGGCGGCTACCCCATCATCGGCTTCAAGGACCTGCCGCCCATCGACGTGCTGCTGATGCCGCGCCAGGACGAGGCGCCCATGGGCGCCGGCGAATCGGCCTCGATCCCCGGCCCCGCGGCCATCGCCAACGCGCTGTTCGACGCCACCGGACGACGCTTCCACCAGGCGCCCTTCACGCCCGAGGCAGTGCGCGCCGTGCTGGCCCGACCCGCCCCCGGCCAAGGCCCGCATGCTTGATATCGACACCCAGGTGCTGCAACAGGCCGCGCAATGGCAGCGCGACGGCATCCCCGCATGGCTGGTCACCGTGGCGCGCACCTGGGGCTCGTCGCCCCGGCCGCCGGGCGCGTTGATGGCCCTGAACGGCCACGGCGAAGTCGCCGGCTCCGTATCGGGCGGTTGCATCGAGGACGACCTGGTCGCACGCGCGCGGGCCGGCGTTGCCGCGACGGCGCGGCCCGAGGTATTGCGCTACGGCGTGCACGCCGACCAGGCGCGCCAGTTCGGCCTGCCCTGCGGCGGCACCCTGGAACTGGTGATGGAAACCATCGGCCCCGCCAGCCAATTGCCCGCCCTGCTGGAACACTGCCGGCGCCGCGATTGCATCGCGCGCGAGCTGGACCTGGCCAGCGGCGCCGTCAGCCTGCGCCCCGGCCCCGCCGATGGCCTGCCGCGCCTGACGGCCGACACCTTCACCTCGCACTTCGGTCCGTCAGTGCGGCTGATCGTGATCGGCGCGGGCGATACCAGCGGCTACCTTTGCCAGATCGCGCTGACGCTGGGCTTCGAGGTCATCGTCTGCGATCCGCGCGACACCCCGTCGCCGGCCTGGACGATGCCGGGCGCGGTGCGCAGCCGCGAGATGCCCGACGACCTGATCCTACGCCTGCGGCCCGACCGCCGCACCGCCATCATCGCGCTCAGCCACGATCCCAAGCTGGACGACCTGGCGCTGATCGACGCCTTGCCGTCGCAAGCGTTCTACGTGGGCGCGATCGGCTCGCGCCGCAACAGCGAAACGCGCCGGGCGCGGCTGCGCGAGCATTTCGACCTGGCGGACGCCGACCTGCGCCGGCTGCGCGGCCCCGCCGGGGTCTACATCGGCAGCAAGACGCCGGCCGAAATCGCGCTGTCGATCATGGCCGAGATCGTCGCCGCCAAGAACGGGGTGGCGCGGGACGCGCTGGAAACCGTGGCCGCCGGCAAGGCGCGCGACCCAGCCAAAGAAGATCGCGCCAGGGAAGGCCCGGCCGGGCTAGACTCGACCCTCATCGACCCGCCCCATCCGGCCCGCGCCTGCCCCGTCTGAGCCCGCCATGAACGCTCCCATCGCCGCCATCATCCTCGCCGCCGGCCAGGGCGCCCGCCTGGGCGGACGCGCGAAGTCGGCGCTATGCATCGACGGCATCAGCCTGCTGGAGCGATTGACGCAGGCCTTGCGCGACGCCGGCGTCGCGCCGGTGCGCGCCGTCATCGGCCCGTATGCGGACACCCTGGCGCCGCTGGCGCGGCGCGCGGCGATCGATACGCTGCCGCATGCGCGGCCGGACGCCACCCTCGCCGACTCGCAGCGCCTGGCGCTGCGCGAACACGCCCGTGCCCATCCCGGACACGACCTGCTGCTGGTGCTGGCCGACCTGCCCCTGCTCGACAGCGCCGCCATCGCCGGCCTGCTGGCGCAATGGCGCGCCTGCGCGCCGGGCACCGACAGCCTGCGCCCGCGCGTCGACGGCGCGCCGGGTCATCCGCTGCTGCTGTCGGCCGCCGCGGTGCGGTCGGCCAACCTGCTGCCGCCCGGCGCCGGCCTGCGCCAATGGCTGGATCCGGCGCAAGGCCGCCACGCCACCTTCGACAGCGACAACCGCGCCTACGTGACCGACCTGGACACGCCCGATGACCTGCGGGCGCTGCGCCTCGCGCTGGCGCCCGCCGCCATCGACTGGCCGCCCGCAACGGCCTGACGCCGCCCGCCCCCCGCGCCTCAGGCCACGCTGCGCATGGCCTGGTCCATATCGGCGATCAGGTCTTCTTCGTGCTCCAGGCCGATGGAAATGCGGATCAGCCCTTCGGACACGCCGGCCGCGTCACGCTCGGCCGCCGGCACGCCCGAGTGCGTGGTCGAGGCCGGATGGCACACCAGCGACTCGGTGCCGCCCAGGCTCACCGCCGACTTGAACAGGCGCAGCGCGTTGATGAAGCGGAACGCCTTGGCGCGGCCGCCGTCCAGCACGAAAGCGAAGGTCGAGCCCGGGCCGCTGCACTGGCGCTGGTAGACCGCCTGGTAGGTTTCGTCGGCGATGGTCTCGGGGTGATAGATGCGCACCTTCTCGTGCGGATTGCCGGCCAGCCACTGCGCCACGCGGGTCGCGCTGCGCGCGGCCTGCTTCATGCGCAGCACCACGGTCTCCATCGAGCGCGTGATCATCCAGCACGAATGCGGATCGAGCTGCGAGCCGAAAGCGCTGCGGATGGCCCGCACCTTCTTGATCAGGTCCTTGGTGCCAGTGACGGCGCCGGCCACCAGGTCGCTGTGGCCGCCCACGTACTTGGTCAGCGAATACACGCACAGGTCCACGCCATGCTCGGCCGGCTTCTGGAAGATCGGGCCCAGCAGCGTGTTGTCGCACACCGATATCGGGCGATAACCGTGGCGCGCGGCGAACGCGTCCAGCTCGGCCTTCATGGCCTGGAAGTCGATCAGCGCGTTGGTCGGATTGGCCGGCGTTTCCACGTAGAACAGCTTGACCGGCCCCTTGGCCGCGGCCGCTTCCAGCGCCTCGCGCATGCTCTGCGCCGACAGGCCGTCGTGGATCGGGTGCGAGCCGATGCCCCATTCCGGGAAGATCTTCGCGATCAACGTCTCGGTGCCGCCATACAGCGGCACCGACTGCACCAGCTGGTCGCCCGGGCGCAGGAACGCCAGGAACACCGCGCTGATCGCCGACATGCCGCTGGAGGTCACCGCGGCGTCTTCCGAGCCGTCCAGCAGCGACAGGCGGTCTTCGACGATTTCCAGGTTGGGATGGTTGAAGCGGCTGTACACCAGCCCGGCCGACTCGCCCTGCGGCAGCGGCTTGCGGCCCGACACCAGATCGAAGAACTCGGCGCCGTCCTCGGCCGAACGGAAGGCGAAGGTCGAGGTGAGGAACACCGGCGGCTTGACCGCGCCTTCGGACAGGAAAGGATCGAAGCCGTACGACATCATCTGCGTTTCGGCGTGCAGCGGACGGCCGGAGATGTCTTTCTTGTGATAGCTGGAATAACTCATGGCGTGCCTCTCAATGGGGGAAGTGCGGCCTACCTGACGGCGATATCACGGGTTCGGACACGATAGCGCCGCCGGCCAGGGGATGCAGGGAGTATGGGCGCGTCCGGCCACAATATTCTTTCCATTTCTGCTTCAGGAATCGGATAATGGGAAATATCGTTTCCCACAGCCATGAAACCATGAAAGAGACTGCCTTGTTACATCAACTTGACGCGATCGATTGGAAAATCATGAAAATCCTTCAAGAAGATGGCCGGCTCTCCAACGCCGAACTGGCCGAGCGCGTGTCGCTGTCGGCCTCGCCCTGCTGGAAGCGCCTCAAGCGGCTGGAAAGCTCGGGCGTCATCCGCGGTTACCAGGCCATCCTGGACCGCCGCGCGCTCGGCATGGGCGTGGTGGCGTTCGTCAGCATCTCGCTGGAAAACCACACCGAGAAAACCTGCCACGCATTCGAGGCCGCCGTGGCCGCCATGCCCGAAGTGCTGGCCTGCCACAACACCACCGGCCAGCACGACTATCTGCTGCACATCGTGGCGCGCGATTTCGACGCCTATTCCGAATTCGTGCGCAACCGGCTGCGCACGCTGCCCGGCGTGAAGGAACTGCTGAGCACGCTGTCGATGCACGAAGTGAAGTCGTCGACCAAGCTGCATCTCTGAACGCACCAGCGCCCGCCGGCGCATCCTCCGTGCCCGGGGCGGCTCCCGTCGCGCGCGGACCGCCCCCCGACGAAACCTCGAGGCGTGTCACGAAGCTGTAGCGACCCGTGCCTAGAGTGTCGATTCCGATTGAATCCCAAAGAGGACTTCCTGTTATGAAATCGACTCTCCGCATCGCGGCGGCTGGCGCCTGCCTGTCCGTCTTCAGCTTCTCCCCCGCCCTCGCGGCGACGGCCGCCTCCAGTTCGGTCCAGCTCTACGGCCTGATCGACACCGGTCTGCAATACCTCAGCAACGGCCCCAGCGGCAACAGCAAGACGGGCATGAGCACGGGCAATCTCAGCGGTTCGCGCTGGGGCCTGCGGGGCACCGAAGACCTGGGCGACGGCCTGTCGACCGTGTTCGTGCTGGAAAACGGCTTCGACTCCGACAACGGCCAGACCATGCAGGGCGGCCGCCTGTTCGGCCGCCAGGCCTATGTCGGCCTGTCGAGCAAGAGCCTGGGCCGCCTGACGCTGGGCCGCCACAACACGCTCATGATCGACTGGATGAGCAAGTACAACCCGTTCGACAACGCCAACTTCTCGATCAAACGCCCCGACGCGGCCTTCTCCGACCGCACCGACAACGCGGTGATGTACGTCGGCAAGTTCGGCCCCGTGTCCGTCGGCGGCTACTACAGCTTCGGCTGGAACAACGAGCAATCGTTCGACGACAAGACGCTGGGCCGCATGATCGGCGGCGGCGTGCGCTACCAGTCCGGCGGCCTGGACGCCGGCGTGCTGTATCACTCGAAGAACGCCGACAAGCCGGCCAAGGGCGCCAACAGCGACAACCGCGAAGACCGCATCGTCGCGGGGCTGTCGTACGACTTCGAGGGCGTCAAGGTCTATGCCGGCTACCGCTGGCTGGAACAGAAACTGACGCAGCGCAACTACAAGAACAACCTGACCTGGCTGGGCGTGACCTACCTGCCGGTGTCGAACAACCGCCTGTCGTTCGCTGTGTACCACCTGAACGACTCGGTCTGCGACGACATGAACAACGCCGTCTGCCCGGCCGCGCAGGCCGCCGGCACCGGCCAGAAGTCCACCATGTTCGTCCTGGGCAACGAATATGACCTGTCCAAGCGCACCACCGTCTATGCCGTCGCGGCCTACGCGGTGAACGACGACAAGTCGGCGCAGAGCCTGATCGGCGGCAAGTACGGCGCCAACGTCGAACCGGGCAAGAACCAGTTCGGCCTGAACCTCGGCCTGCGGCACCGGTTTTGAACGCGCCTGAACCTTCCGCGGGCGGCACGGCGATCGCCGTGCGCGGCCTGCGCCACGCCTTCAACGGCCACACCGTGCTGGACGGCGTCGACCTGGACGTGCCCGCGGGCACTGTCCTGGCGCTGCTGGGCCCGTCGGGCTGCGGCAAGAGCACCCTGCTCAAGTCGCTCGCCGGACTGCTGCGGCCGCAGGGCGGCAGCATCGCCTTCGGCGATGCCGTCGTCTGCGACGCGCAGCGCCACGAACCGCCCGAACGCCGCGGCCTCGGCATGGTGTTCCAGGACTACGCGCTGTGGCCGCACATGAGCGTGGCCGGCAACGTCGCCTTTCCGCTGGAAATGCGCGGCGTCGCCCGGCGCGAACGGCCGGCGCGGGTGCGCGAAGCCCTGGCCCTGGTCGGCCTGGGCGAGCACGCCGCGCGCCGGCCCTCGGAACTGTCGGGCGGCCAACAGCAGCGCGTCGCACTGGCCCGCGCCATCGTGGCGCGGCCGCGCGTGCTGCTGTTCGACGAACCGCTGTCCAACCTGGACCGGGCCCTGCGCGAATCGCTCTGCGTCGAGATCGGCGCCCTGCTGCGCCGGCTCGGCACCACCGCCGTCTACGTCACCCACGACCACGAGGAAGCCCATGCCCTGGCGCACACGATCGCCCGCATGGAGCACGGCCGGATCGCCGACCTCGTGATGTCCAAACCCCAGGACTCTGCCTAAAATGCCTCACGTACCGCTTTCCAAACTACTTGCCACGTTCTTTATGACGCTTTCGTTCGGATTGGCCTCGGGCCAGGCCAAGGCGCTGACCGTTTACACCGCGGGCCCCGGCGGCCTGATCAAGCAACTGGCCGCCGGCTTCCAGGAGAAGACCGGCATCAAGGTCGACGTGTTCCAGGCCACCACCGGCAAGGTCATGGCCCGGCTCGAAGCCGAGGCCGCCAACCCGCGCGCCGACGTGCTGATCTCCGCGTCCTGGGACACCGCCCAGGACCTGGACCAGCGCGGCTGGCTGCTGGCCTATGACAGCCCCAACGCGGCCCAGGTGCCGGCCCGCTTCAAGACCCCGACCTACGTGGCGCAGGGCATCTCGGCGCTGGGCATCGTCTGGAATTCGCGCAGCGGCACGCCCGAACCGCGCGACTGGTCCGATCTGACCGGCCCGCAGTTCAAGCAGAAGGTGACCACCCCCGACCCGGCCCTGTCGGGCGCCTCGCTCGACCTGCTGCTGGGCCTGCAAAGCGCCCAGGGCGAATCGGCCTGGAAGCTGTTCGAGACGCTGCGCGACAACGGCATGACCATCTCCGGCCCCAACGCCCAGGCGCTGACGCCGGTGCTGCAGGGCGCCAAGGCGGCGGTGTTCGGCGCGGTCGACTACGTGTCGTACGCCAGCGTCGAGAAAGGCGAATCGATCAAGGTGATCTTCCCGTCCAGCGGCACCGCCATCGCGCCGCGCCCGATGATGATCCTGAAGACCACCAAGGCGCCCGATCAGGCGCGCCAGTTCATCGACTACGTGCTGTCCGAGGACGGCCAGCGCGCCGTCGCCGACGCCTGGCTGATGCCGGCGCGCCAGGACGTGGCCGGCAAGCGGCCGCTGTTCAAGGACCTGGCGCTGCTGCCCGAGACCGCGCCCGGCGCCTCGCGCGCCGAGGTGCTGGCGCGTTTCGCGCGCCTGTTCGGCCAACACTGACAGGCCGGGATGCCGGCGCGTCCGGCATCCCCACCCCGACCATGAAAAGCGTCTTTCTCCTGGCGGCCATCACCGTGGCCGCCCTGGGCGTGCTCGTCGCCCTGCCGATGGCCTTCGTCGCGCTGCAGGCCGTCTTTCCCCATCTGGCCGAAGGCTCGCTGCGCAATCCCTTCGGCGCCTGGGCCGCCACCCTGGCCACGCCGGCGGCGCTGACGCTGGTGGGCGGCACGCTCAAGCTGGGCCTGGGCGTGGCCGCCGTCAGCGCCCTCATCGGCATCCCGCTGGGCGCGCTGCGCGGCCTGTTCCAGGTGCCGCTGGCGCGGCTCTGGGACCTGCTGTTCCTGGTGCCGTTCCTGCTTCCGCCCTACATCGCCGCGCTGTCGTGGACCATGGCGCTGCAGCCGCGCGGCTACCTGGAACAGCTGACGGGCTTGCATCTCGGACCGCTGCTGTTCTCGCCCGCCGGCGTGACGCTGGCGATGGGCCTGGCGATCTTTCCGGTGGTGTACTTCGCCGTCTCGCGCAGCATGGCCGCCACCGGCGCGCGGCTGGCCGAGGTGGCGCGGGTGTCTGGCGCCGGCCCGTGGCGCGCGTTCCTGCGCGTGACGCTGCCGCTGGCCTTGCCGGCCATCGGCGCCAGCCTGCTGCTGGCCTTCACCCTGGCGATCGAGGAATACGGCGTGCCGGCCGCGCTGGGCGCGCAGGCCGGCGTCGCCGTCATGACCACCGCCATCGAGCGGCGCCTGGCGGACTGGCCCATCGACCTGCCGGGCGCGGCGCTACTGTCGCTGGTGCTGGTGGCGCTGGCGCTGACGGCCTACGCGGTGCAGCGCGCGCTGGTCGCCGGACGCGGCTTCGAGACCACCACCGGCAAGCCCGCGCCGCTGGCGCGCGGCCGGCTCGGCGCCTGGCGCTGGCCGGTGCTGGGCCTGTTCGCGGCGGTCGCGCTGGTGGCGGTGGCGGCGCCGCTGGCGTCGATGCTGGCCGCGGCCCTGACGCGCCATGTCTCGGCCGGGCTGTCGCCGGACAACCTGACCCTGGCCAATTTCGCGGCCCTGTTCCAGGGCGGCGGCGAGGCCTGGCAGGCGCTCTCGACCAGCCTGCTGCTGGCCACCGGCACGGCGCTGGCGGCGGGCGCCGTGGGCCTGCTGGCGGCCTGGTGCGTGGCTGGCCGGCACGTGCCGGGCGCGGCCGTCATCGACGCGCTGGCGCTGCTGCCCGCGGCGCTGCCCGGCGTGGTGGTGGGAGTCGGCTTGATCCTGGCCTGGAACCAGCCGTTCTGGCCCGCTTCGCCGTACGGCACCTGGGGCATCCTGCTGCTGTCGTACACCTGCCTGCTGCTCCCCTACCCGGTACGCTACGTCAGCGCGGCGCTGGCACAGATCGGCCCCAATCTGGAAGCGGCGGCGCGCGTGCATGGCGCCAGCGCGGCCGCGGCCCTGCGGCGCATCGTGCTGCCGCTGGTGCTGCCGGGCTTGTCCGCCGCGATGCTGATGGTGTTCGCCGTGGCCTCGCGCGAACTGGTGACCTCGCTGCTGCTGGCGCCGGCCGGCGTGCAGACGGTATCGGTTTTTGTGTGGCGCCAGTTCGAGCAAGGATCGGTGGGCGAAGGCATGGCCATGGCGGCGGTGGCGGTCGGCGTCAGCCTGGCGCTGATGCTGGCGGCGACCTCGATCCGGCGCGGCGCGCGCGCCTGATCCATCGCGCGGGCTCGGCGGCGGAAAGCCGTCGGCCTCGCGTCAGACCGGGTCCGGCGTATCCGCGGCCGACGGCATCGGCC
The DNA here is from genome assembly GCF_902859695.1 of Achromobacter ruhlandii. Lineage (GTDB taxonomy): Bacteria > Pseudomonadota > Gammaproteobacteria > Burkholderiales > Burkholderiaceae_B > Achromobacter > Achromobacter ruhlandii. The sequence goes on along the minus strand of NZ_CADIJL010000002.1, from coordinate 415,977 downwards.
CCTGCACCACGCGGTTGCGGCCCTGGCGCTTGGCCTGGTAAAGGCCGCGGTCCGCGATCTGGATCAGGTCGGTGCACGGCTGGTCCGGGATCGGCACGGCGGTGGCGGTGCCGATGCTGACCGTCAGCCACGGCCCGCCGCCATTGTCCTTCTGCGGGATCTGCATGGCTTCGACCGCGCGCCGCAGTTTCTCGGCGGCCAGCCGCGCGCTGCCCGCCGGCGTGCCCGGCAGCACCAGCGCGAACTCCTCGCCGCCAAACCGCGCGGCCAGGTCGGTGGAGCGGTCGCAACTGGCGAAGATGGTGTTGGCCACGCGCTTGAGCGCCTCGTCGCCGGCGATGTGGCCGTAGGTGTCGTTGTAGGACTTGAAATGGTCCACGTCGATCATCAACATGCTGATTTCGCGGCCATCGCGGCGCGCGCGCAGCCATTCGGCGTTGAGGTATTCGTCGAAATAGCGGCGGTTGCCCAAGCCCGTCAGGCCGTCGGAATTGGTCAGGCGGCGCAGCTCCATATTGCTTTCCAGCAACTGCTGCTGGCTCTGGCGCAGCGCCTGGTAGGCCTCGTCGCGCTGCACCAGCGCCAGGTACGAGCGCGAGTGGTAGCGGATGCGCGCGACCAGTTCGATGGAGTCGGGCAGCTTCACCAGATAGTCGTTGGCGCCGGCGGCGAACGCCGCGCTCTTGATGGCCGGATCTTCCTTGGTCGACAGCACAATGATGGGAATATCGCGCGTGACCGGGTGATTGCGGTACTCCTGCACCAGGCTCAGGCCGTCCACCCCCGGCAGCACCAGGTCCTGCAGGATCACGGTGGGCCGCGTCTGCACCGCGACGGTCAGCGCCTTGTACGGATCCGAGCAATAGTGGAAGTCGATATTGCCCTCCGTGGCCAGGGCCCGGCGAATGGCCTCGCCGACCATGACCTGATCGTCGACCAGCAGCACCATGGCCGCGTGCGAGTTCAGGTCGGCCGAGGCCGGGCTGTCAATGGGAGGGTGCATAGTGGCTTTCCTTGATTTCTAGCTATGACCGCCGGCTCAGGCGAAGGCCTGCACCAGGCGGGGAGCAATCTGGTCCAACGGTCGGATTTCGACGGCGGCCTGCATCGCGGCGGCCGCCTTGGGCATGCCATAGACCGCGCTGGTGGCCTGGTCCTGGGCAATGGTCAGGCAGCCGCGATCGCGCAGCGCCTTCAGGCCGCGGGCGCCGTCCTGCCCCATGCCGGGCAGCAGCACGCCGACGGCCAGGCCGCGCCAGTGCTGCGCGACGCTATGGAAAAATACATCGATGGAGGGACGGTACAGGCTTTCCTTCGGATTCTCGGTGTAACGCAGCGTACCATCGGCCACCAGGTGCAGATGGTCGTCCGTGCCGGCCAGCAGCACCTGCCCCGGCACGGGCCGCTCGCCCTCGCGCACCAGCCGCACGGGCAATGCCACCTGATCGTTGAGCCAATCGGCCATGCCGGCGGCGAACGAAGCGTCCACATGCTGCACCAGCACAATGCCCGCGGGAAAACTGACCGGAATATCGCGTAACAACTGTGCCAGCGTGGCCGGGCCGCCGGCGGAGGCGCCGATCACCAGCAGGCCTTGCGAGGCCCCCGCCGGGGTGACGTCGCGAGCCACCGGCGTGAGGTTGGTGCGGTTGCTGCCGTAGCGGCCGATCAGCCAGCCGATATTGCGGATCTTGCGCAGCAGCGGCGCGGCGGCGCTGCGCAGGTCGGCATTGCCCACCACCGGGGTATCGGCCGCGTCCAGCGCGCCATGGCCCATGGCGTCGAACACGCGCGCGGTATGGCGCGCCACGTCCACCGTGACCACCACGATGGCGCAGGGGCTTTCGGCCATGATGCGGCGGGTGGCCTCGACGCCGTCCATGACGGGCATGATGAGGTCCATCAGCACCACGTCGGGCCGGTCCAGGGCGCATTGCTGGACGGCCTCCAGGCCGTTGGAGGCGACCCAGGCAACCTCCAGCCCGGGTTCCAGCGCGATCACGCGCCGGAGGGTTTCCACCGCCATCTGCAGATCGTTGACGATTCCGATTCTCACGTCCGCGCCTTTCCGATGAGGTCTTCCACGGCGTCCAGCAAGGCATCGTCGTGGAAGCTGCCCTTGGCCAGATAATAGTCGGCGCCGGCATCCAGCCCGCGCCGCCGATCCTCTTCACGGTCCTTGTAGGACACTACCATTACCGGCAGCGTTTGCAACTTGGGATCGGCCTTGATGCGCGACACCAGTTCGATGCCGTCCATGCGCGGCATGTCGACGTCGGTCACCACCAGGTCGAAGGCCTCGTTGCGCAGCATGTTCCAGCCGTCCATCCCGTCCACCGCCACCGCCACATCGAAACCGCGGTTCAGCAGCAGCTTGCGCTCCAGTTCGCGCACCGTCAGCGAATCATCCACCACCAGCACGCGCTTGCTGCGGCGCGCCTGCGCCACCGGACCGCCGCCATCCACCCGCGCCAGGCGGCCGCCCTCGACCAGCTTCTGCACCGACAGCAGCATGTCCTCGACGTCCAGGATCAGCAGCGGCGTGCCATCGTCCATCAGCGAGCCGGCCATCACGTCCTGCACCTTGCCCAGGCGCGGATCCAGCGGCTGCACCACCAGCGTGCGCTCGCCCACATAGCGGTCCACGGCGATGCCGTAGAGCCGGTCGTGATCGCCGACCACCACCACCGGCAGGGTCTCGGCGGCCGGCGCCGGCTCGCCCGAACGCAGGATCTGGCGCGCCGACACCAGCCCGATCTGGCGATCCATGAAGCGGAAATGCTGATGCCCTTCGAGCTGCTCGATGTCCTGCGCCCGCACCTGCAGCGCGTGGCTGACGTAGGCCAGCGGAAACGCGTAGATCTCGCCCTGCACCTCGACCAGCAGGCTGCGCACCACCGACAGCGACAGCGGCATCTCCAGCACGAAGCGCGTGCCCTGCCCGGTCTGCTGGTGGATCCGCACCGCGCCGCGCAGCTGCCGCACCATGGTCTGCACCACGTCCAGCCCGACCCCGCGGCCGGAGATCTCGGTAACCTCGCCGCGCGTGCTGAAGCCGGACAGGAACAGGAATTCCAGCAGTTCGGCCTCGCTCAGGCGGGCCGCGGTCTCGGCGTTGGTCAGCTTGCGCTGCACCACCTCGACCCGCAGGCGATCGAGCGAAATGCCGGCGCCGTCGTCGCTCAGTTCGATCAGCAGCATGCCGGCCGCGTGGCGGGCCGACAGCCGGATCAGGCCTTCGGCTGGCTTGCCGGCCTGCAGCCGGTCCATCGGCATCTCGATGCCGTGATCGACCGCATTGCGCAGCAGGTGCATCAGCGGCGCGTCCAGCTTGTCGAGGATGTCGCGGTCGACCTGGGTGGAATCGCCCTCGATCTCCAGGCGCACCTGCTTGCCGAGCGAACGGCCCAGGTCGCGCACCATGCGCGCCATGCCGCCCAGGCCGTCGCCAAAGGGCCGCATGCGGCAGGCCAGCGCGGTGTCGTACAGGCGCTGCGCCAGGTGGCCCATGCGCCAGCCGAATTCATCGACCTCGCTGGCGCGTTGCGCCAGTTCCTGCTGGCAGGCCTCGACGATGCGCTGGGCGTCGTCCAGCGCCGCCTGGCTGCGGGCATCGATATGCACGCCGGCCAGCGAGGCGCGCAGGCTGTCCAGCGCCTGGCCGGCGCCCGACTGCAGCCGCCGCAGCCGCAGCATGGAGGCGCTGAAAGGCGCGATCCAATGCGACTCCACCAGGGTTTCGCTGGACAGGCCAAGCAATTTGTTGAGCGTGTCGGCGGTGACCCGCAGCACCCGTTCGCCCTCGCCCAGCGCCTGGTCGGAGCTGCGGCGCCCGGGCGGCGGCGGCGGCGGCGGTGGATCATCGGGCTGGTGAATGGGCGGCAGGAAATCCGAGGGCTTGGGCGGCCGCTCGAGCAGCGGCGCGGCCGGCGGCGCGTTGGGCGCGTTCGACAGCCGCGTCACCAGCGTGTCGATCTCCTCGCCCAGTTCCACGCCGGGCGTGGCCACCCGCTGCAACAGGTCCGCGCCCAGCAGCAACGCGTCGATATCGGCGGCCTGCAGGCGCAGCCGCCCTTCCTGCGCCGCCACCAGGCAGTCTTCCATCGCGTGCGCGATGCGCACCGCCGGATGCAGGTCGACGATACGCGCCGCGCCCTTGAGCGAATGCGCCGCGCGCATGCAGGCTTCCAGCTGCGCGGCCGAGGTCGGGTCGTGCTCCAGGGCCAGCAGGCCATTGTTCAGCACCTGCACCTGATTGCGGGTTTCCAGCTGGAACAGTTCCAGCAGCGAGGCGTCGCGCATCTGGTCCGGGTTCACGCCAGGCTCCGTTCCAAGGCTTGCATCAACAGGGTCTCGTCCAGCACGCCGACGCTGCGCTGGCCGCAGCGCGCCACGCCGCGCGAGTACTTCAGGCTGGCGCCCTCGAGCGTGGCCGGCAAGGCTTCCAGCGCCTCCAGGTCAACGCTGTGAATGCCTTCCACCTCGTCCACCGGCAGGACCACCGCGCGCCCCGCCCCGCCGAAGATCAGCATGCGGGCCGCGGCCGGCCGTTCGCGGCCCGCGCCGGCCGCTGGCGCGTCCAGCCCCAGCAGGCGACCCAGCGACACGCAGACCGTCAGCGTGCCGCGCACATTGGTCACGCCCAGCACCGCCGGGTCGCGTCGGTGCGGCAGCGTCAGGATGGCGCGGGTGCCGGCCACCTCGTCCAGCGCCTTGGTCGGCAACCCCAGCCATTCCCCCTGCAGCCGGAACACCAGCAGCGACGACAGCCTGGCCTGCGCGGCCACGGCGCCCTCGGCGGGCTCGGCCCGCGCATCGGTCTGCGGCGGCAGGCGGTCCAGGATGCGCTTGGCCGCGCCGGCATACACCGGACAATTGCGGCAATGCACGTATTCGGGCAGGCGCGCGCAGGTCTTGTCGCCGCGGCTGCCGATGCGGTTCCAGCAATCGTCCACTTCCGACAGGCGGGCCAGGGCGTCCAGGGCATCACTCACGGCCGGCCTCCTGACGCGCGGCGCGCGCCTGCAGGCGGCGGGCGCCTTCCTGGTCGCCGTCGGCCGCGATCAGCGCGGCCAGGTGCAGCAGCGCCTCGCGGTGCGACGGATCCAGGTACAAGGCCTTGCGATAGGCGGCCTGGGCCTGGCGCGTATCGCCGTCGGCATCCTGCAGCAGACCCAGCAGGTACAGCGACTCGGCGCTGGCGCCATGCTGGCCGAGGTGGGCGCGGCAGCGCGCCATCGCGTCCCGCACCCGGCCCTGGTCCGCCAGCGCGGCGATCTCGCGCAGTTCTGCCGCGCCCGCGTTGGCGGCCTCGGCCGGCGCCGGCTTGACGGCGGCCGGCCGCGATTCCCAGGCCCGAGGCGCCGCCACGGGCGTTCGCGCCGGCGCGCCGTGCGCGGCCGGCATGCGGCCTGGCGGCAGCGTCGGCGACGCGGTCCAGGCCGGCACCGCGACCCGCTCGGCCGATGCCTTCGGTTCCGCCAGGAAGGCGAAGGCGCGCGCCAGCGGCACCGCCGGCAGGCGCCGGCCGGTCATCAGACTGGTTTCGGCCGGCCCCACGAACAACACGCCGTCGCGGCGCGCGAAGCGCCTCAGAATCGCCACCGCGCGTTCCTGCGTGGCCGCGTCGAAATAGATCAGCAGGTTGCGGCAGAACACGAAATCATAGGGCGGGACGTCCGGCAGCAACTGGGCGTCGAACAGGTTGCCGGCCAGGAAACGCACCCGCGCCTTGACCGCGTCCGCCAGTTGGTGACCGTCGGCGGTCTCGGTGAAATGGCGGTCGCGATACGACAGGCTCTCGCCCCGGAACGAATTGCGGCCATAGCACGCGCGCCGCGCGAAATCGACCATGCGTTCACTGATGTCGACCGCGTCGATCTGGAAGCGCGCGGCAGGCACGCCGGCGTCCAGCAAGGCCATGGCGATCGAATACGGCTCCTCGCCGCTCGAACAGGGCACGCTCAGCACGCGCAGCACGCGCGCCTCGGCCCCCGGCGCGAACAGGCGCTCGCGCGCCAGCGCCGCCATCGCGGCCTGCGATTCGGGATAGCGGAAGAACCAGGTCTCCGGCACGATCACCGCTTCGATCAGCTGCTGCATTTCGGCCGGCGAGGTCTGCACCCGCATCAGGTAGTCCTGCTCGTCGTCCGCCCCCACCGCCTGCATGCGGTGGCGCACCGCGCGCTCGACCGCGGCCGCGCCGATGGAACCGCTGTCCAGCCCCATCTTGCGCTTGAGCACCGCGCTGAAGTCCTCGACCAGCATCATGGCCGGACTCCTTCGGCCAGCGCCGGCTCGGAAGGAAACAGCAGCGCGCGCACCGGCTCGGGCAGCAGCTCGGCCACCTTGACCGCCTGCACCATGCCGCCCGCGTCGCTCAGCACCGGCCCCAGGTAGCGCGCCCGCGGCGTGTCCAGCCCGACCGGGCGGAACGCCGCCGGGTCATAGTGCACGGTTTCGGTGGCCTGCTCCAGCACCAGTCCCAGCAGGCGCTCCTGACTTGCGCCATCGGGCCGGTAGCGCACCAGCGCCAGCCGCGTGCTGGTCACCCGGGCCGCCGTGCCAACGCCGGCCAGCGCGCTCAGGTCGATGGCCGGCACCGCCGCCCCGCGGCACTCGAACATGCCCATCACCCATGCCGGCGTGCCGGGCACCTGCTTGAACGTGCGCATGCCCAGCACCTCGATCACATCGGCGGCGTCCAGCGCATAGCGGTCCGCGCCGATGCGAAACAGCAGGTACAGCCGGCGCCGGGCGGCGGCGCCGGACGCGGCGGACGGAAGCGGGGCAAGCTCGGCCATGGCGTATCAGACCTTGAAGCGCGACACGCCGCTGCGCAGGTCGTTGGCCACCAGCGTCAGCTCCTCGATCGCCAGGCTCGACTGGCGCAGCGATTCGACCGTCTGCTGGGCGGCGTCGCTGAGCTGCTGCAACGCCTGGTTGATCTGCTCGGCGCCGGTGGCCTGCGCCTGCATGCCTTCGTTGACCATCTGCACGCGCGGCGCCAGCGTCTGCACCTGCTGGATGATCTGCGACAGCTGGTCGCCCACCTGCTGCATGTCGGCCATGCCGCGCCGCACCTCTTCCGAGAACTTGTCCATGCCCATCACGCCGGCCGACACCGACGACTGGATCTCGCGCACCATCTGCTCGATGTCGTAGGTGGCGACGGCGGTCTGGTCGGCCAGGCGGCGGATCTCGGTCGCCACCACCACGAAGCCGCGCCCGTACTCGCCGGCCTTCTCGGCCTCGATCGCGGCGTTCAGCGACAGCAGGTTGGTCTGGTCGGCCACCTTGGTGATGGTGGTGACAACCTGCGTGATATTGCCGGCCTTCTCGTTCAGGATGGCCAGCTTGGCGTTGACCGAACCGGCCGCGCCGACCACGTTGCGCATGGTGTCCTCCATGCGCGCCAGGCCCACCTGGCCGCTGCCCGCCAACGCCGCCGTCTGTTCGGCCGCGCCCGACACTTCCGTCATGGTGCGCACCAGCTCGCGCGACGTGGCCGAAATCTCGCGCGAGGTGGCGCCGATCTCGGTGGTGGTGGCCGCCACTTCCGAAGCGGTGGCCTGCTGTTGCTTGGAGGTGGCCGCGATCTCGGTCACCGAGGTGGCCACCTGGACCGCCGAACGCTGCGTCTTGCCGACCAGGCCGGTCAGCTCGTCGACCATGCCGTTAAAGCCGCTCTCGATGGCGTTGAACTCATCCTTGCGCGCCAGCGTCAGGCGGCGCGTCAGGTCGCCGCTGCCGGTGGCCGCCAGCGTCTTGACGATGCTGTTCATGGGCGTGACGATGGCGCGCATCAGCAGCACGCCGCAGATGATCGCGGCGACGATCGCCAGCCCCAGCGACACCAGCATGCCGGCCTCGGCCTTGTCCACCGCCTTCTGGATGCTGACGGCCGATTCGTCGGCCTGTTGCTTGTTGGCCGCGACCATGGTGGCCAGCACGTCGCGGCCCGCGTAAAACGCCGGCCGCAGGTCGGATTTGATCTTGGCTTGCGCGCGCGCCGGATCCGACATCATGGCCGGATCCAGGATTTCCGCGCGGATGCGCATGTAGGCCTGCAACGCCTTTTCGAAGTCGGCGAACATGCGCTGGTCGTCGCCGCGCACCACGGTGCGGCGATACTGCTCGATATCGTCCTGCAGGTGCTGATCGTTCTTGGGCAGCGCGGCCAGGCCGGCCTGGCGCTCCTGCTCGGTATCGCTGTTGAAGGCGTCCTGCACCACCACGAAGCCGGCGAACCACGAGGCCCGGATCGAGGTGCTGTAGTAGATGCCCGGCACCGCATCGGTGTTGATCGACTCGGCCTCGGCCTCGACCTGCAGCAACCGCTGATAGTCGACCACCACCATCAGGGCCATGATGGCCAGGATGACCAGGAAGCTGGCGATGATGCGCTCGCGTAGTGTCAGATTCTTCATACCGGGACCCTTGTGCAATTTCGGCTCGCCAGCACCCACGCCAGCGCCGTCGACGTTTTTCCGGCGGCCGTCTCGACGCGCCTGTCGCCCGCGTTTGACGGGATGTGGGAATAGTCAGCAATTATTGCAAAGGCGCGGCCCGACAGCTACGGAAAAACAAGGGAAACCCCGCATTCCCGGCGGGTTCCGTCGGGAAAAAGCAAAGTCCGCTTACAAGAGGCTTGTCTTTTGCTGTGACAGGGCGTACCGAAGTCCGCAAGCTTGCGGCCATTTTTCCGCCCCGCGGCGGCGCGCCAACGCCCCCCCGCCTAGCGCCACAACCCCTGCGGCGGGCGCGATTCGACCCAATCGTGCACCTGCTCGTGGGCATGCGCCAGCCGCAGCACGGCCAGATCGCCACGCGGCGGGCCGATCAACTGCATGCCCATCGGCAGGCCGGCGTCGCCGAAGCCCACCGGCACGCTGATCACCGGGCAGCCGGCCAGGGTCCAGGGCGTGACGACTTCCATCCAGCGGTGGTAGGTGTCCATGCGCCGTCCGGCGATTTCCTTGGGCCAGTCCAGCGTGGCATCGAACGGGAACACCTGCGCCGATGGCACCGCCAGGTAATCGACCTCCTCGAACATCCGCAGCACCGTCTGGTACCAGGCGCTGCGCTCCTCGGTGGCCTGGTAGACCTGGCGCGCGGTCATGCCGTCCAGTCCCTCGACCTCCCAGATCAGCGCCGGCTTGACCAGCTTGCGGGTCTCCGGATCACGCACCAGGTCATGGTACTGGCCGCCCACCATCAGGTGCCGGTGGGCCAGCCACATGCGCCACAGCCGCTCGCCCGCGAACGGCACGCGGTAATCATCGACCTGGCAACCGGTCGCCTGCAGCCGCGCCAGCGCCTGCGCGCACAGCGCCAGGATGCCCGGCTCCATCGGCAGATAGCCGTCCCAATCGCCCAGCCAGCCGATGCGCTTGCCGCGCAGGTCGGCATCCAGCGCTTGCGCGAACACGGCCGGATCGTCGTCCAGCGACAGCGGCGCGCGCGGATCGTGCCCGGCGATGACCGACAGCATGCGCGCCACGTCGCGCGGCGAGCGGCCCATCGGGCCTTCGTATGACAGTTGCTTGAGGAACACGTCGCTGGACGGCCCGCTGGGCACCCGCCCGGCCGACGGCCGCATGCCGTAGACGTTGCAGAAGCCCGCCGGATTGCGCAGCGATCCGCCGAAGTCGCTGCCATCGGCCACCGGCAGCATGCGCGCCGCCAGCGCCGCCGCCGCGCCGCCACTACTGCCGCCGGCGCTCTTGGAGAGATCGTACGGGTTGACCGTGGTGCCGTAGACCGGGTTATAGGTGTGCGAGCCCAGGCCGAACTCGGGCACGTTGCTGCGGCCGATGAAAATCGCGCCGGACGCCCGCATGCGCTCGACCAGGATCGAATCCTGCTGGCTCACCTGGTCCTTGTACACCAGCGAACCCATCGAAGTGACCATGCCGCGCACCGAGGTCAAGTCCTTGGGCGCCTGCGGCATGCCGTGCAGCCAGCCCAGCCATTGCCCGGCCGCCAGCTGCGCGTCGCGCGCATCGGCCTCGCCCAGCAGCTCCGCCCGTTCGCGCCGCGCCACCAGCGCATTGAGCGCCGGATTGACCGCGTCGATGTGGTCCAGGTAGGCCGTCATCACCTCGCGGCAGGACACGCGGCGCTGGCGGATCGCGTCCGACAGCGCATGCGCGGGCATGGCGACGATATCGTTCAGGCGGCCGGCGGCCGCCGGCGTGGCTGCAGTCATGGTGTTGTCTCCGCTTTTTTTCTTGGCAGGCCGACGATACTACGCCAATGCCGCGCGGGCCGCGCGCCGGCGCCGCCCGGCGCGATCCGGGCGGAGGCGGCGCCACCGATCCGCCGGGCCCGCCGCGCCCTGCCCGCCGTCAAGCCGGCGGACGCGCGAACACCAGCAAGGTGGACGTGGCCGAGGCCAGCAGGCGGCCCTGGGCATCGGTCAGCTTGGCTTCGGCGTACGCCACCCGCTGGCCGAACGACAGCACCCGGCCCTCGGCCCGCAACCGGCCGCTGTGGCGCGTGATGGCCTTGTGATAGGCCACCTTCAGTTCCAGGGTGGTGTAGGCCTGCTCGGCCGATAGCCGCGAATGCACCGCGCAACCGCAGGCCGAGTCCAGCAGCGTCGCGGCATAGCCGCCATGGACCGTGCCGATGGGGTTGTAGGCGTGCGGGCCGGGCGTGCCGGCGAACACCGCCAACCCTTCCTCGGCCTCCACGAAATCGAAATCCAGCGACACCAGGATGCCCGGCTTGCGGCCCGAGGCCAGCAGCGCGCGCAATTGCGCCAGGCCATCGAGACCGGCGCCGGTCTGGTCAACCAGGCTGGGTTCGCGTTGCGGGGCGGTGGCGCCACCCGCCAGGGTCGGGTCGGAAGTCATGGGCAAGGCTCCGGCAAAGGGAAAAGGAAGGCAATCTTTTATATGATGCCCATCATATATCAAACCTTTCCCGCTCTGCCCTCGACCCCGGGGGCCATCCGTGCCGAACAGGTCGACCAGGTCGGTCAGGTCGGTCAGGTCGACGGACAGCGTGCCGCGCCCGCTCAGGCAATCATCGCCGCCCGCGCCCTCGCGGTGCGTGAGGAGGCCGCGCCTGGCTTGCGGCTCATCGCGCCGATGACGATCGGTCTCGTAGATGCCCGGCTACGCGGTGCGCCCTCTTCAATTGCCCCGCCCCAAGGCGTAAGCGCGCCGGCAGCTTGCCGCGCGGCGGCGTACTGGCGCGCCAGCCATCGGCCTTCACCGCCGGGCTGGCCCCGCCCGACCGAGCCCGACTGGCTCGGCACGCTGCCGATCCCCTGCGGATGGCGCAATGCCGCACAGGACCAAGCCAGGCCGCCCGCCGATGACCGGGCGGACGGCCGGCGCGGCAATGCCATGGCGCGCGTCCCGGACGTCACGCGAACATGTGCCGGGCCAGGTGGTCCACGAACACGCGCAGCTTGGGCGATGGGTGGCGGCTGGCCGGCCACAACGCCCACATGGTGGCGTTGCCGCGCGTGCGTTCGTCCATCACCGTCACCAGCCGGCCCGAGGCCAGTTCTTCCTTGATGGTGAAGTCCGGCAGGCAGACGATGCCCAGCCCGCCCAGCGCCAGGAAGATGCGGGTTTCGACGCTGTTGCAGATCAGCGTCAGCGGCAGTTCGGGCGCGGGCGCGCCGGCCGCCGTCTTCAAAGGCCATTGCTCCAGCTTGCCCGTACTGGGATAGCGGTAATGCAGGCAGCAATGGCGCAACAGGTCGCTGGCGCGGCGCGGCGTGCCATGCCGCGCCAGGTAGTCGGGCGAGGCCGCCAGGATGCGGCGGAACTGCCCCAGGCGGCGGCGTTTCAGGCCGGAATCCTGCATCTCGCCGGAACGCACCACCGCGTCGTATCCCTCGCCGATCACGTCGACCATCCGGTCGGTGAAATCCAGGTCCAGCCGGACTTGCGGATACTGCTTCATGAACGTGGCGATGGCCGGCTCGAACAGACGGCTGTAGCGCGGCAGGCTGACGCGCAGCCGGCCGCTGGGAGTGCCGGCGGCCTCGGACAGTTCCAGTTCGGCCGCTTCCACTTCGCACAGGATGCGCCGGCACCGCTCCAGGAACTTCTCGCCTTCCGGCGTCAAGGTGATGTGGCGCGTGCTGCGGTGGAACAGCCGCACCTTCAGGTGCGCCTCCATCCGCGCCACGCTCTTGCCGACCGCCGACGGCGACACGCCCAGCATGCGCCCCGCTTCCGCGAAGCTGCGGGTGTCCGCCACCAGCACGAAAACACCGATACCGCTGAGGCTGTCCATTCGCCTGATTCCTTCAATGCGGACTTTCATGTCCGGAATATTCGGAATCCTAGCCTATTTTTCTTTTATCGACGGCTGCCTATCCTGCCGGCATCGCGTTCCCGGACGCCGCGCTCGCCGGGCGTGGCGCCATTCCCTTGTTTTGCCGGCCTTGTTTGCCGGCCTTGTTTGCCGGCCTTGTTTTTCAGCTTTGTTTGCTGGCTTGGCTTGCTGGCTTGGCTTGCTGGCTTGGCTTGCTGGCTTGGCTTGCTGGCTTGGCTTGCTGGCTTGGTTTGCTGGCTTGGTTTGACGGCCTTGTTTGTCAGCCTCGTTGCCGACCCAGTTGGCAGGCCTTGTCCGCCGAACCGGGCCGGCCACCGCCTCGCTTTCCATTATCGACACCGTTATCGACATGACCTCATTGCCTCCTTCCCCCGCCCCCAACCGCTGGCTGCAATTGCTCGCCGCCTGCCTCACCGCCGTGCTCATTCCGCTGTGCTTCACCGGCCCCGCGGTGGTGCTGCCCTCGATCAGCCAGGCGCTCGGCGGCACGCCGGTGCAACTGAACTGGATCCTCAATGGCTACATCCTGGCCTACGGCAGCGTCATCATGGTGTCCGGCAGCCTCACCGACCTGTACGGCCCGCGCCGCGTCTGGCTGGGCGGGCTGGCCTGGTTCTGCGCCTTTACCTTTCCCATCGCCTGGGCGCCGTCGGCCGGGTGGATCGACTTCCTGCGGCTGATGCAGGGCGTGGGCGGCGCGGCGGCCTTTGCCGCGGCCATGTCATCGCTGGCGCCGCTGTTCCATGGCGCCGCCCGGGCCCGCGCCTTCAGCCTGCTGGGCACCACCTTCGGCATCGGCCTGTCGTTCGGGCCGCTGGTCTCCGGCTGGCTGGTGCAGACGGCCGGCTGGCGCTGGGTCTTCCACGGCACCGGCCTGGTGGGCCTGCTCGGCCTGGCGCTGGTGGCCGCCAGCGTCCGCGCCACGGCGGGCGCGGCCGGCGGCCGGTTCGACTGGCGCGGCGCGCTCAGCTTCACCGGCGCGCTGGGGCTGTTCACCTACGGCATGCTGCTGGCGCCCGAAAACGGCTGGCGCGACGCCGCCGTGGCCGGCTCGCTGCTGGCCTCGGCGCTGCTGGGCGTCGCCTTCATCGTCACCGAGATGCGCGCCTCGCATCCGATGCTGGACCTGTCGCTGTTCCGCAGCGCGCGCTTTGTCGGCGTGCAGGCCCTGGCGGCCTCGCCGGCGTTTCTGTTCATCGCGCTGATCGCCATCCTGCCCGGCCGCTTCATCGGCATCGACGGCCACAGCGCGTTGCGCGCCGGCCAGTTGATGATGGGCCTGGCCACGCCGCTGCTGGTGGTGCCGTTCCTGGCCGCGCTGCTGACGCGCCGCTTCAGTCCCGCCGCCCTGTCCAGCACGGGCCTGGTGCTGGCCGCCGCCGGCCTGGCCTGGCTGGCCCGCGACCTGGGCGGCGACGCCGGCCGCCTGTGGCTGCCCATGAGCCTGATCGGCATCGGCATCGGCCTGCCCTGGGGCCTGATGGACGCGATGGCGGTCAGCGTGGTGCCGCCGGAGCGCGTCGGCATGGCCACCGGCATCTTCAACACGGTGCGCGTGTCGGCGGACGGCGTCGCCATCGCGGTCATCAGCGCCCTGCTGGCCACGCTGATCCACGCCCAGGCCGCCACCGCCCTGGCGGACGCGGGCCCGCAAGCGCTGCTGCAGGCCGCCAATCGGGCGGCCCTGGGCCAGCTGGACGAGGCCGCCAGGCTGCTGCCCGGCGCCGGCGACCTGCTGCACCAGGCCTACGAGATGGCCTTCGGGCAGGTGCTGTATGCCCTGGCGGGATTCGCGCTGGCGCTGGCCGTGCTGGTCTACGCCCTGCTGGCGCGGCCGCAGGCGACGCCCATGGCGCAGGTGCGGCCGCAGGCGCATTGAACCGGGCGGCGCGGCCATTGCCGGCGCGGCCGGCTTGCGCCAGATCAACCCGCCCCCGCCCCGCCCCGCCCTACACTTCGCGCTGACTTCCCGCCGCCTGGAGACCGCCTTGTCCGAACCCGACATCTGCACCGAAGCCGAGATCCGCGACCTGGTGCATACGTTCTATGCCAAGGCGCGCGCCGACGCCGCGCTGGGCCCCGTGTTCGAAGCCCAGGTGCACGACTGGGACGAGCACCTGGCGACGCTGTCGGACTTCTGGTCGGCGGTGCTGCTGGGCACCCGCCGCTTCACCGGCATGCCCATGCCCAAGCACGTCGCGATGCCGCACCTGAGCGCCGAACTATTCGAACGCTGGCTGGCGCTATGGGGCGAGACGCGGGCGGCGCTGCCGAACCGCGCGCTGGCCGACGCGGCCGGCGAAATGGCCAGTCGCATGGCGCGCAGCCTTTGGTACGGCTACCAGCTCAGCCGCGATCCGGACAAGCCGTTGACCGAGCTGCGCTCGGCCTCGCCCGCCTAGGGCCACTCCCGGGGCGAGTTCGCGCAAAGGCGCCGGGGCGCGGCCCTAGTCCACCCGCCACCAGCTGGGCAACAGGTTGCGCACCTTGGCGCGACGATAGCGGTCGTCGATCAGATGCACCGTGCCCACGTCCTGTTCGGTGCGGATCACGCGGCCGGCGGCCTGCACCACCTTCTGCATGCCCGGGTAGAGATAGGTGTAGTCGTAGCCCTGCGCCTCGCCGTAGCGCCGCTCCATGGCGCGCTTGATGTTCTCGTTGACGGCGTTGACCTGCGGCAGTCCCAGCGTGGCGATGAAGGCGCCGATCAGGCGCTTGCCCGGCAGGTCCACGCCCTCGGAAAAGGCTCCGCCCAGCACCGCGAAGCCCACCCCCTGCCCGCTTTCGGTGAAGCGCCCCAGGAAGGCCGCCCGGCTGGCCTCATCCATGCCCGGCGTCTGCAGCCAGATCGGCACCTGCGGATGGCGCGATCGCATCAGGTCGGCCACCTGCCGCAGGTAGTCGAAGCTGCTCAGAAAGCCCAGGTAGTTGCCGGGCCGGCGGGCGTACTGCTCGGCGATCAGGTCGGCGATCGGCGCCAGCGAACGCTCCCGGTCGCGATAGCGGGTGGAGACATTGCCCACCACCTTGACCGCCAGTTGTTCGGCCTGGAACGGCGCGGCCACGTCGATCCAGGCCGCGTCCGGCGGCAGGCCCAGCGTGTCGCGGTAGAACTGCTGCGGGCTCAGCGTGCCCGAAAACATCACCGTGGCATGCGCCGCCGCGTGCCGCGCCGCCAGATACGGCGCCGGCACCACATTACGCACGCACAAGGTGGATGGCGCCGTCTTGGCGCCATGCGCGCGGGCATCGGCCCGCGTCACGTCGAACAGCGCGTGCGGGCCGAACTGCTCGGCCAGCCGCATGAAATGCAGCGCCTCGAAATAGAAGGCCAGCACCGGATCGTCCTGCGCCAGCGGCGACTCGCCCAGGTAGTCGGTGATGGCGCCCACCGCCTTCTGCAGCGCCGCCAGCACGCCGGCGGGCGCCTCGTCATAGGCCTGGTACGCCTCGGCCTGTTTCTTGTTGAACGCGGTCCAGGAACGCTGCAGTCCGTCCAGCGGTTTCTTCAGCGCCTTGGGCGCGGCCTGGCGCGCCGCCGCCAGCCCGAGCTGGTTCAGTTCGCCGGTGTACATGCGGCGGGCGCGATCGACCAGGTTGTGGGCCTCGTCCACCAGCACCGCCACCTTCCATTGGTGCGCCTGCGTCAGCGCATGCAACATGGCGGTGGCGTCGTAGTAGTAGTTGTAGTCGCCCACCACCACGTCGCTCCAGCGGATCAGTTCCTGCGACAGGTAGTACGGGCAGACCTGGTGGGCCCGGGCCACGGCGCGCACCGCCGGCGCGTCCAGCCGGCCCTGGACCAGGGCGGCCTCGCGCGCGGCCGGCAGGCGGTCGTAGAAGCCCTGCGCCAAGGGGCAGGAGTCGCCGTGGCAGGCCTTGTCCGGATGCTCGCAGGTCTTGTCGCGCGCCTGCAGGTCCAGCACCCGCAGCGCCGGTTGCGCCGGCTGGGCGTTCAGCGTGTCGAGCGCCGCCAGCGCCAACCCGCGCCCGGAGCCCTTGGCCGCCAGGAAGAAGACCTTGTCCAGCCCGCTGCCCGGCGCGGCCTTGAGCAGCGGAAACAGCGTGCCCAGCGTCTTGCCGATGCCGGTGGGCGCCTGCGCCATCAGGCAGCGGCCATCGCGCGCCGCGCGGTAAACCGACACGGCCAGTTCGCGCTGGCCGCTGCGGAATTCGCCATGCGGAAACGCCAGCCGTTGCAGCGCCGCATCGCGCGCCTGCCGGTGCGCCAGTTCGGTGCGCGACCAGGCCAGGAAGCGATCGCATTGCTCGGCGAAAAATGCCGCCAGCCAGGCCGCGTCGCGGGTCTCGGTCAGCACGGTTTCTTCTTCGGTGGCGACGTTGAAGTACACCAGCGCCACGCGGACCTGCGCCAGCCCGCGCGCCAGGCACAACAGGTGCGCATAGACCCGCGCCTGGGCCCAATGCGCGGCGCGGTGGTTGTCGCGCACGCTGTCGAGCCGGCCGCGGTAGGTCTTGATTTCTTCGAGCTGATTGGCCGCCGGGTCGTAGCCGTCGGCGCGGCCGCGCACCAGCAGGTTCTGGTACTGGCCGCTCAGCGCCACCTCGGTTTCGTAGGCGGGCCCGCGCCGGCCCGTGACCGCCGTGTGCCCCGCCATGCCTTCCAGGCCGCTGGGCGCGGGCGTGAAGCGCAGGTCAAGGTCGCCCGCGCGGGCCGTGAATTCGCACAGCGCCCGTACCGCCACCGCGTACGTCATGGCGCGGACTCCCGCCAACTGACATGGCAGACGCGCACCGGCATGCCGTGCTCGGCGCAATACGCCAGCCAGCGGATCTGGTTGTCCTGCAGCTTGTCGCCGGGGCCCTTGATTTCGATCAGCTCGTAGCCGGGCGCCACGGCCTGGAAACGGATCAGGTCGGGCAGGCCGGAGCGGTTGGCCTTGACGTCGCGCAGCAGCCGCGTGAAGAACCGCTTCAGGTGCGCCGGCGGCAGGTGTTCGAGCGCGCGTTCCAGCAAGGATTCGTCAAGCGCCCCCCAGAACACGAAGGGCGACTGCAGCCCCTGCTTGTCGACGTAGCGGCGGCGGATGGTGTCGCGATATTCGCCGGAGTCCAGTTGCGCCAGGCAGGCGGCGAACAGCGCCTCGCGCCGGGCGTGGAAATCCGGCGCGTCGAGGTCGGCCGGACCGCGCTGGAACGGATGGAAGAAGGCCCCCGGCAAGGGCGCGAACACCGCCGGCCAGCACAGCAGGCCGAACAGCGAATTGATCAGGGTGTTCTCGACGTAGTGCACCGGCGCGTCGTCGCGGTGCAGGTGGTCGCGGGCGGCGAATTCCACCGGCGTCGGCGCCGCGGGCCGTTCGAGTTCGAGATCGAAGCGGGCCACCGGCGTCGTGACGCGCCGCGCCGCTGCCTGCCCCAGCTTGCGGCGCAGGCGCGGCAGCATGCGCGCCAGGCGTTGCGTTTCTTCCTCGCTTTCGGGTGCGGCCTGGGCCCGCAGGGCCAGCGCCAGCGCCTCGTCGAAGCGCGCCATGCGCTCGAACACGCGGATGCGGCGATGACGCGCCCCTGGGTAGGCGCACAGGGCGTAGACGCGTTCGGCCGCTTGCCAGTCCTGGGTGCGTTCGCAGGCCTGTCCCAGGCGCAGCAGCACCTTGGCGCGGCGCTTTTCCAGCCAGGGGTTGTCGCTGGCGCAATCGGCCACCGCGCGCAACAGCGCATCGACGTCCAGCGGCTCTTGCAGCGCTTGCCGGCAGGCGTGCAGCATCAGATAGCGGTCGACATCCGCCCGCGCCTGGAAAGCCCGCGACGAGGGATCGAACGGCACCGCCTCGTACTGGAACACGCCCAGGTCGGCCAGCACGAACTCTGACCAGTCCTGGTGCAAATTGCCGAAGAACATGAGGCGCAGCCGCTCGCACAAGTCCGCGACCGCGACCCGCCAGGCCGGATCGGCGGAGACCGCGGGATCCGCCGTGGCCGATGAACATGGCGCCGCCGGCGGATGGCCGACTGACGCGCGCCCCGGCGTCGCAACACGGACGGCCGGGATGGCGGCGGCGCCCGGCGCCAGCGCCATCCAGGCGGCATGCGGCCGCGCGTCCGGATAGCGCGCGCGCAGCGCGGCCAGCAGGTCCGCCTTGCGCGCGGCGGCCTTGGCCGGCATGGGGGCGAACAGGCGGTCCAGCTCGGGGCGCGTATGCAGCGCGAACAGTTCGTCCAGCGTCATGGGCGTGTCGGCATCCAGCCAGCCCAGCGCCAGCAAGGGCGCGGCAGCCTCGGCCGAGTCGGGGATTTCGTCGTACGCCAGGCGGCTGGCGCGGAACCACGGCCCGCGCCGCATCAGCATGCGCACCAGCAGCGCCTGCGAGGCCTGCGGCAAGCCGGCGAAATCCGCCATGAAGCGGCGTTCGCGTTCGTCCAGCAGGTCGGCGTAGCGTTCGCCGACCCACGCCAGGGCGCGCTGGAAGTTATGCAGGTAGTAGTAGCGGTGCGGGGGCAACATCGGCCGAAACGGATAGCTGGGTATTTATCCAGTAATCATAGCAGGCCGCCCCGCCCGTGGAAGCCTCGGCAAGTACCTATCCGTGGCGCACGATCTCGAAGCCCTCATCGTCCTGCGGCGCCACGAAATACGCCGTGATGGCGTCATACTGCGCGTCGCTGGTGGTGAACGGATGGGTGCCGGATTCGTTGCGGGCGCGCAGCCGCGCCTTGCATACCGCGTCGGGCAGGTCCAGGAAATGCAGCTGGTGGCGGCAACCGGCGGCCTCGGCCACCTGGCGCAGCCAGGCGCGGCTGGCGCGGGTGTTGGCCGGAAAGTCCAGCACCACCGACAGCCCCGCCCCGACCAGCGCGGCGACGTGCGCGCCCATGGCATCGCGCAAGCGCCCGGCGCAGCGCGCGTAGTCCGCCACCTCGCGGATCTCGCCCGGATACAGCGCCGCCAGCCAGGCATCCTCGCTGATCAGCAGCGTGCCGGGTTGCGCGGCCAGCCGGGCCGCCAGGGTGGATTTGCCGGCGCCGATCTTGCCGCACAGGAAGTGCAGCAGCGGCGGGGGAAAGTGGGGTGGGTTGGACGGGTGCGATTGCATTGGACTGCCTCGGGAAAGAGCCAGCCGGCGGGCCAACAAAAAACCCGCCGGTGGCGGGTTGATGTCGCGATGATCCGACGCGCGCTAACCCACCGTGGTCCCAACGAGGGTAATAATCAGGGCGAACGAGAGTTGCGGCCGGTTCATGGCACGATGATGCTGGACGGCGCCAAACCTGTCAAACTGCGGCGAACGAATCATCGCGGCGCCGGGCCGCCTCCCACCCTGCCGCGACAAAGGAACCATGTCCCGCCCTCCCGTCACCCTGCGCCAGGCCACCGCCCGCGATGCCGACGCCATCGCCGCCATGCACGCGGCCAGTTGGGCCGTCACCTATCGCGGCCTGCTGCCCGACGGCTTTCTCGACGCCGGCCTGGCCGATGACCGCATGGTCCACTGGCAGGACCGGATGCGCGACGCCGACACCGATGCGCAGGCCGTATTCATCGCCGAGCAGGACGGCCAGCCGATCGGCTTTGTCTGTGTCAAGCAGGAACGCGACCATCCCGGCGAGGTGCTGCTGGACAACCTGCACGTGCTGCCGCCCTACCAGGGCACCGGCGCCGGCAAGCTCATGGTGGCGCGCGCTGAGGCCTGGGCCCGCGCCCGCGGCGCATCGCGGCTGTATCTGTATGCGCTGGAAGGCAACACCCGCGCCATCGACTTCTACGAGCGGCAAGGCTGGCGCAACACCGGCACCGAAAGCGACCGGATCGGCGGTATCGAGGTGCAGGCGCGCCGCTACGAGCGGCCGGTGTAACCACATGCCGCGCGGATTGCGAGTAAGGTATGCCCCAGAGGCCTTCATCGTCCGGCACGCCGGCCCGTGCCACCCGCAGGAACCCCGCATCATGACTACCCTTCGCCTGGCACTGCGCCCGATCCTGGCCGCGATCACGTGCGCGTCGCTCGCCGCCTGCGCCAACCCGCCGGCGCGCGGCACGGACCTGGACTATCGCAGCCGCCCGCCCGCGGCCACGCAGGGCACGACCAGCGCCCCGGGCCAACGCCTGAACATCCAGACCGGCGAGGGAGAACGCCTGAACCTGCCCTGGTTCATCCAGGACACGCAGAACCTGATCAATCGCCAGTGAGCCTGCGGGGCGCGTCAGCGCGCCGCGAACCAGTCGCCGGCCACGCCGCCATTGCGGCCGCAGAAAGGCGGACCCGAGCCGTCGTCGGGGGAGCCAGCAGGCGCCGTTTGGCGCGCCACCAGCACGGCGCCGCGCCGCGTCAGCGTCACGACCCAGGGCGGACCGTCCTGGTAGGTCACTTTCAGGCTGTCGCCATCGACCACCGCATTGCCGCTCAGGTCGCAGACCCAATTGCCGTAGTAAGGCATCCACGAATTGACCGCCACGGCCAGCTCGCCGTTGGTGCCCTGCGTGATCTCGATCTCGCCCTCGATGTTGCGCCACTTGCCGATGAAGCCGGCGGCCGGATGCGGATTGATGGCCTTTAACAAAGCCAGGCGCGCCCGCATGAAGGCGGCCATTTCCTTGGCGGGCGTGCTGTGCGTGAAAGGCTGCTCATAGACCCTGTCCCGCATGCCCAGGAAATAGCGTTGATCGGCGGTCAGCGACTTGGCCGCTTCGGCATCCAGCTTGTCCCGCACATCCTTGTATTGCCGCGCGATCGCCGCATCCTGGTCCGCCAGCGCCGGGTTGGCGCAAATCGCTTTCTCGACTGGCGTGGCGGCCTTGGCGCAGTTGAAGGAAGGTGCCGCCGTGGCGCTGCCGGCCACGGCCAGCGATGCCGCCAAGAGCAGAGGACGCATCATGGTGGGAAATTCTCCAGGAGGTATAAAGGTTCGCCACACCCGGCGACGTCGGACAAATTCGCGGCGCCGGCATGACCAACGACGCGGCTTGGAGTCTACGCGATAACGCCAGCGCGCGACGCGCGGGGCACGGACCGTCGCGCCCACGCGCCCGCCCTTCCCCAGGCCAAAAAAATCGCCCGCCGAAGCGGGCGAATCCCATCGGGGCGCCGCGGGCCGGCCGGCCCACGGCAGCGCGATTAGCGCGCCGGTGCCTTGGCCGCGCCCACGTCCTTGCGCACCTTGGCCACGTCCGACGCGCTCACCGCCGCGCCCTGGTTGCCCCAGCTTGAACGCACGAAGGTCACCACGTCGGCGACTTCCTTGTCGGTCAGGCGCCAGTCGAAGCCCGGCATCGCATACGCCGTCGGCGCGGCCGAGGTGCCCGGCATCTGCGCGCCCTTGAGCACGATGTGGATCAGCGACGCGGGATCGGCCGAGTTCACCGTCGAGCTCAGCGCCAGCTGCGGGAAGGTTTCCGCGTAGCCCTTGCCGGTGCTGCGGTGGCAGGCCGCGCAGTTGTTCAGGAACGTCATCGCGCCGTCGCTCGTATCCTTGCCGCTGCGCAGGGCCTGCGCCACGGTGTCGTTGTAGGCGAGCGGCTGGGTGGCGTTCTTGTTCACCGGCGGCAGGCTCTTCAGATACACCGCGATGGCGTTGACGTCGGCGTCGGTCAGGTGCTGGGTGCTGTCCTGCACCACCTGCGCCATGCCGCCGAACGCGGCCGAATGGCCGTTGCGACCGGACTTGAGGAAAGCGGCGATGTCTTCCTTGCTCCAGCTGCCCAGGCCGTCGGCCATGTCGCCGCGCAGGTTCTTCGCGAGCCAGCCTTCGACCACGCCGCCGGACAGGAAGGCCGAGCCGTCGGCGTCGGTCAGCGCCTTTTCCTGCAGCGCGAAGCCGCGCGGGGTGTGGCAGGTGCTGCAGTGGCCCAGCCCTTCGACCAGGTATTGGCCGCGCAGCAGCGCCTGCTTGTCCGCGTCGTTGGCGGGGGTGGCGGTGACCGGCGCGGTGGCCACGTCGGGCGCGAACATCCAGCGCCACACGCCCAGCGGCCAGCGCATCGACAGCGGCCAGGTGATGTCCGTGTCCTTGTTGGCCTGCTTGACCGGCTCGACGCCGTGCATGAAGTAGGCGTACAGGGCCTTGACGTCATCCGGCGTGACCTTGGCGTAGGCGGTATACGGCATGGCCGGATACAGCGAATGGCCGTCCTTGGCCACGCCATGGCGCACGGCGCGGTCGAAGTCCTCCAGCGTGTAGTTGCCGATGCCCGTGTCCTTGTCGGGCGTGATGTTGGTGGAATAGATCGTGCCCAGCGGCGACTCGATGCCCAGGCCGCCAGCGAACGGCTTGCCGTCCCTGGCGGTGTGGCAGGCGATACAGTCGCCGGCGCGCGACAGGTATTCGCCCTGCTTGATCAACTGCGCATCCGCGGTGGCGGGCGTGCCATCGGCGGCCCAGCCGGAGCCGCAAGCCAGGATCGAGAGCGCGGCAACAATGGTTTTCTTCATCATTGTCGGCTCCTTACGCCTGGACCAGCGGGCCGGGGTTCTTCAGGTACTGGTCGCGGATCGCCTGCGCGGCCCAGTACGCCAGCGCGCCCACCAGACCGGTCGGGTTGTAGCCCATGTTCTGCGGGAACACGCAGGCGCCCATCACGAACACGTTGGGCACGTCCCAGCTTTGCAGGTACTTGTTGACCACGCTTTCCTTGGGATTGGCCCCCATGATGGCGCCGCCGGTGTTGTGCGTGCTCTGGTAGACCCGGGTGTCGTAGCGCGCGCCCTTCTTGCGCACGGCGACGAAGTGCTTCTCCGGCTTCATGGCCTTGGCCACTTCCTCCATCTTGTTGCCCATGTGGCCGAGCATGTCGAATTCATTGTCGTGCCAATCGAACGTCATGCGCAGCAGGGGCTGGCCGAAGCTGTCCTTGTAGGTCGGGTCCAGCGACAGGTAGGCGTCGCGGTACGACATCACCGAGCCGGAGATGCCGATGGTCATGTAGCGCTGGTAGGCATCCTGCACGCCGGCCTTCCACGCGGTGCCCCAGGACGGCGTGCCGGGCGTGGTGGGCGTCATCTTGATGGGACGGCCGCCGTAGCGGATGTGACGGATGCTGGCGCCGCCGATGAAGCCGAGCGGGCCGTGGTCGAACTGGTCGCCGTTCAGGTCATCCATGCCGACGCCGCCGGCGCCGGTGCCGACGAACGGATTGAGCTGGGTGCCCTTGGGCAGCAGCACGTTGACCGCGCCGTTCATCTGGTAGGCGTAATTCTTGCCGACCACGCCTTCGTTGGTCTTGGGATCGTAGGGCTTGCCGATGCCCGACAGCAGCAGCAGGCGCACGTTGTGCATCTGGTAGGCCGACAGGATCACCAGGTCGGCGGGCTGCTCGATCTCGCGGCCCTGCGCGTCGATGTAGGTCACGCCGACGGCCTTCTTGCCGGTCGAATCGAGGTTGACCTTGATGACGTGCGAATGGGTGCGCAGTTCGAAGTTGGGCTTTTTCAGCAGCACCGGCAGGATGGTGGTCTGCGGCGAGGCCTTCGAATACATGTAGCAGCCGTAGTTCTCGCAGAAGCCGCAGAAATTACAGGGACCCAGGCGCACGCCGTACGGGTTGGTGTACGGGCCGGAGGCGTTGGCCGCGGGCGCCGGATACGGATGGAAGCCCACTTCGCGCGCGGCCTTGTCGAACAGCTGGGCGCCGTAGGTGGTGGCCAGCGGCGGCAGCGGGAATTCCTTGCTGCGCTTGCCTTCCAGCGGGTTGCCGCCCTCGACGATCTGGCCGTTCAGGTTGCCGGCCTTGCCCGAGGTGCCGCAGACGTACTCGAACTTGGTGAAGTACGGTTCCAGCTCGTCGTAGGTGACGCCGAAGTCCTGGATCGTCATGCCCTCGGGAATGAAGTTCTTGCCGTAGCGCGTTTCGTAGCGGGTGCGCAGTTCCAGTTCCTCGGGCAGCACGCGGTAGTGCATGCCGTTCCAGTGAAAGCCCGCGCCGCCCACGCCCGTGCCCAGCAGGAAGGAGCCA
Organism: Achromobacter ruhlandii; assembly: GCF_902859695.1. Lineage (GTDB taxonomy): Bacteria > Pseudomonadota > Gammaproteobacteria > Burkholderiales > Burkholderiaceae_B > Achromobacter > Achromobacter ruhlandii. The sequence continues at coordinate 391,766 of NZ_CADIJL010000002.1, read as the reverse complement.
TTCTGGCGATACGGCACGGCCACGTCGTCCACGCCATGCCGTATCGTCACCGTCTCCTTGGACAGGTCCTGGAACAGCTTGCCGCGCACGGAGTACGCCAGCTCGTCGAGCACCTTGGGATACTCCGCGTCCTTGGGGGTGTCCTGCATGGCGCCGCGTTCCAGCGCCAGCACGTGCAGGCCGGCTTCGGTCAGCTCCTGGCCCAGGATCGCGCCAGTCCAGCCGAAGCCCACCAGCACCGCGTCCACTTTGTCTTTCTTGATCGCCATCGCTTACCCCTTTTCCCCGGAAATCGACACGGGCCCGTAGGGATACTTGACGTTGGGCTGGTCGACCCAGTCCATGTAGTCGCCGCGCGCGCCCGGGAATCCCACCATCTTCCAGCCCACCATGTTCTTGTTGCCGCCGTACATCGGGTCGGCGAAGAAGCCTTCCTTGGTGTTGCCCAGCAGGAAGCTGAAGAAGGTCTTGGCGGGGACAGCGTCGAACTCGATCTTGCCGGCCTGCAGGTCCTTCAGGATCTGTTCCTGCAGGGGCTTATCGAGTTCGGCGAAGACCTTGCCGTGGGTCTTCTTGCACCACGCGTCACAGGCCTCGATGCCGTGGCGGTAGACCTCGCGCGGATTCTGGTTCAACTGGTAGCCGAGTTCCGGCGCCACGTCGGGATGGAACGGCCCCTGCATGTACCAGAGCTTGCCGTGGCCATACGGCGTTTCCATCTGGCGGTCGATGAACTCCGGCACGCCGGCCTCGATGGCGCCGGGGCCGTACTGGTCCGCGGGGATCAGGTGATCGACCGCGGCCACGATGAAGTTCCATTCGGGCTTGGTGAAGTAGGTGGGCTCGTAGGCCTTGGCCGAGCGGGCCGCGCCGCCGTCGGCGGCGTTGGTACAGCCCGTCGCGGCCACGCCCACCGCCAGCGTCGACGCGGGCACGATGGCCAGCGCCTGCAGAAACCGCCTGCGCGGCTTTGCATCTTGTGTCATAGACATCTCCGTGAAAATTCCAAGTCGTCCTGGCGCACAGCCGCACATGCACTCCTGGAAACACGAACTGCCGGGCCGCGCCCTGGTGACAACACGCTCTTCTTCGTTACTGAAAAGCAGACCTATCCTTGAAAAGGGACGCAAGGAAAGGTGGCCCTCATTATGCGCTTTTCAGACCAACTGATCTGCTGTTCCGACCGGATCAGATCGATTTTCTTGACTCGGGATTTACTTTTGCATTAAGGACACTGTCAGACGAATTCAGGACTGCACCACGTCCGTATAGTGCGCAGTCCGCCTGCGGCCGCCACGGAGCCGCGCCCAGCCCGATAACAAACGTTACTCACGGAAACGATTCGATGACGGAAAAAAGCAAAACCTGGCGCAGTTCGACCACCACCCGCGGTTGGTCGATGTCAGGCAACCCGCCGACCGACGCGGGTGATGCCGTGGAGGCAATGCGCCGCGCAGGCGACGGCGCGCGGATGCACGTCAGCGAACAGTGGCGCTACGCAGGCGACGACGCCGACGGCCCCTTCCAGGTCGAGATCAAGGACGGCGTGGTCACGGTGAATGGCCAGCGTTACGACAGCCTGGAGGCGGTGCCACGGGCCGACCGCGAACGCATCGAAGCGGTGCGCCATGGGCTGAACGACAGCGGCCTGTGGGACGCGCTGCGCGATGCCGGCATAGACATCGGTGGCCTGGCGGGACCGGGCGCGCCGCGCACAGCCGGCAAACCGGAATTCATCATGGAAACGGACATCCCTGATGTGCGCAGCGTGACGCCCGCTGCAACACCCACCCCGCATGCCGAGTCCGCCCCGCGCGTCACGGAAGCGCCCGCGCCCGGCGCGGTGCCGCGCGGCGCCGGCGGTCTGCGCCGCATCGTGTTGATCACCGTGGCGCTGGGACTGGCGTGGTGGATACTGCGCCTGACGGGCGCGGCCTAGCGGGCCGGGCAGATCCGTCAGACGCGTGCTGACGGCCGATGCTCGCTCCCCCGCGCTTCAATCTTCCTGCCCCGCCAGGCGATCAGCCACGCGCCCGCCCCCAGCAGCGCCGCCACGCCGAACGCCACCGCCATGCCGCGCCCCACCGCCGCCGCGGGCGCGGCCGCCAGGTCCGCCTCGCCCGCGCCCAGCGCGAACACCGCTCCCATCACCGAGGCGCCCGTCACCAACCCCAGGTTGCGCGACAGGTTCAGCATGCCCGCCACCAGGCCGCGCTGCTCCGCGCCGATGCTGGCCATGACCGCGGTGTTGTTGGCCGCCTGGAACGAGGCGTAGCCCGCCGTCAGCAGCGCGATCGGCGCGATATAGCCCGCCGCGCCGAACGCGGCGGGCGCGGCCGCCAACAAGGCCGCGCCCACGGCGACGGCCGCCAGCCCGGCACGGCTGACGCGGCCGGCGCCGAGGCGATCCACCAGCCGCCCGGCCGGCACGCCGCACAGCGCGCTGACCACCGGCCCCGCCGACATCACCAGCCCGGCCGCGGCCGCGCCCAGCCCCAGCGCCTGCGTCAGGTAGAACGGCCCCACCACCAGCGTCGCCATCATCACCGTCGACACCAGCGCGTTGGCCGCCAGCCCCGCGCGCAGGCCCGGCCGCCGCAACAGCGCCGGACGCAGCAGCGGCGCCGGCGTCCGCGCCTCGACCCACAGGAACAGCCCGCCCCCGGCCAGGGCCCCCAGCAGCAGGGCGGCGTTGAGCACGCCGAACCGGCCGCGCCCCAGCGTCATGGCCAGCGCGTACGCCGCCAGCACCGCCGCCAGCAGCAACGTGCCGCGCAGATCGAAGCGCGTCGGCGGCCCGCCGCGCGGCCGGTCGGCCGGCAGGTGACGGTAGGCCAGCCCCATCGCCGCCAGGCCCAACGGCAGGTTCACCAGGAAAATGGCGCGCCAGCCCGGGCCGGCGATCAGGGCGCCGCCCAGCGTCGGCCCCAGCGCCGTGCCCACCGCCGACATGGTGCCCAGCAGCCCCATGGCGCTGCCCGCCCTGTCCTTGGGCAGCAGGTCGCCGACAAACGCCATCGTCAGCGCCATCATCACTGCCGCCCCCATGCCTTGCGCCACGCGCGCCGCCACCAATTGCCCCAGCGTGGCGGCCAGGCCGCACGCCGCCGACGCCAGCGTGAACACCGCGATGCCGGCCAGCAGCAAGCGCCGCCGCCCCGCCATGTCGCCCAGCCGGCCCGCGCCCACCACGCACGAAGTGATCGCCAGCAGGTAGGCCAGCACCACCCATTGCACCTGCGAAAACGGCGCATCCAGCGCCCGCGCCAGCGTCGGCAGGCCGACATTGGCGCTGCTGGTGCCCAGGGAAGACAGCAGCATGGACAGCGCCAGGCCGGCCAGCCCCCAGGCGGCTCTGCGGCCGGCGCCAGCCGCCGGCAGGGATTCGGGTAAAGCGTGAGACATGGGGATCCGTCGTCAAATGCGGTCAGGGGCGGGGCGCTGGCCGAACGGCGCGCGACCCGTTGAAGCCGCCAGCGTAGGCCCGCGCCGCACATGGCGGAAGACGCAGCATTTGCACTTTATTCATGCATCCGACGCCACTCCACGGCAAGGCCGTGATATGGTCGCGCCATGTCCCGCCCCGACCTCAACCTGCTGCTCACGCTGGACGTGCTGCTTACCGAAGGCAACGTCGCCCGCGCCGCGCGCCGGCTGCACCTGAGCCCGTCGGCCATGAGCCGGGCGCTGGCGCGCCTGCGCGAAACCACCGGCGATCCGCTGCTGGTGCGGGCCGGCCGCGGCCTGGTGCCGACGCCCCGGGCGCAGGAACTGCGCGAACAGGTGAATCGGCTGGTGCAAGAGGCGCAGGGCGTGCTGCGTCCGGCCGAATTGCTGGACCTGTCGCGGCTGTCGCGCCATTTCACGCTGCGCACCAGCGATGGCTTCGTGGAGTGCTTCGGGCCGGCGCTGATCGCCCTCACCCGGCGCGAGGCGCCCGGCGTGCGGCTGCGCTTCGTGCAAAAGCCCGACAAGGACAGCGCGGCGCTGCGCGACGGCAGCGTCGACCTGGAGACCGGCGTGATCGGCGCCGCCAGCAGCCCCGAGATCCGCACCCGCGCGCTGTTTCGCGACCGCTTCATCGGCGTGGTGCGCGCGGATCATCCGCTGGCCCGGGGCAAGGTCACGGCGGCGCGCTACGCCGCCGGCCAGCATGTGCTGGTCTCACGCCGCGGACTGGACAAAGGCCCGATCGACACGGCGCTGCAGGCGCAGGGCCTGACGCGTGACATCGCCGTCATCGTCGCCGGCTTTGCCGACGCGCTGGCCCTGGCGCGCGGCTCCGACCTGATCGCCAGCGTGCCCGAGCGCCACACCGCCAACCTGCGCGCCGGCATGCACGGCTTCGCGCTGCCCGTCCAGGCGCCGGCCATCACCATCTCGATGCTGTGGCATCCGCGCATGGACGCCGATCCGGCGCATCGCTGGCTGCGCGAGTGCGTGCGCCAGGTGTGCGCGGACTGACGCCGCCCCGCCCTGGCCGCTAGACGCGCAGCGCGGCCCGTTCGGGCCAGCGCCACGACTGCTCGCGGAACGACTGCGGCGGCATGTCGTAGGCGCGCCGGAACGCCCGCGCGAAATCCGACGCGCTGCCGAATCCCAGGCCGTAGGCGATCTCCATCACCGTCAGGTGCGGATAGCGCGCCAGTTCCTCGGCCGCCAGCCGCAGGCGCGACTGGCGGATGTAGGCGCCCAGCCCGCCCTCGTGCTGGAACAGCCGGTACACCGTGGGCCGCGGCAGGCGCAGCGCCTGGATCACGGATTCCGGCGTCAGCCCGGCCTGGTGCAGATTGGCCTGGACGTGGCGCCGCACCTCGGCCACCATTGCCGCCCGCCCTGCCGCGCGGGCATTGCCGGCCAGGCGCGCGTCCTTGCCGAACGCGGCCAGCAGCAGCCGTACGCAGGCGGTGATATCGGCCTGCGCCTGGGCCGCGCCCAGCCCGCGTATCGAGCGGCCCAGCGCCGCCGCCTGGCCGACCGCCAGCCGCAACAGCGGCATGCCGTCGTGCAGCGTGCGGCCATGGATCGCCTGCGGATCGGGAAACACCTCCTGCACCAGTTCCGCCGGCACGAAAAAGGTCAGCATGCGACAGGCATGGCGCCACATCCGCACCGGCTGGCCCAGATCCACCGCCAGCACCCGCGCCGCGCCGCGCGCGTCCGGCGGCCGCGGCGCATTGCGCAGCGTCACATCGTCCACCCAGCCCTCCAGGAACACATGCAAGGCGAAGTCGCGGATGTTGTCGCGGGAAATGCGCACCAGCGAACGCTCCAGCCGCAGCGCGTCGGAACGGCAATCGGTGAACATCAGGCGGCCCACGCGGTAGCGGTCGATGGAGGCCTGGAACGGCTCGCGCAGCCCGTCGCGGTCGGGCAGCACGTCGACCACATGCCCGACGTGGTCGCGCCAGGCCAGCAGGCGGCGTTCGGGCGCCTGCGCCGCCACATCGAAATGATGGTGGGCGACGGCGGCTGGCAGGCTCGGCGGTTGGCCGGCGGAATAAGCATTGGGATTCATGCTTGCGGGTTGCCGCGAGGGTGGCGCGGACTTGGACTCGTCAAATATGACTAAAAGTAAATAACGGCCGCTTCGCCAAAAACTGAGACGCGCGGTATAGCCACGAGACTAACAGTATCTAAGCTTGGCGAGAGATTCCGCAAGACGTACGCGGACTCGGGCCGAAGTACCGCCAGCCAGCGGGGCGCCGCGCCGGGAAAACCGGCGCCACGCCGCACAGCATCTGCGCGCATTCCCCTTCCCGGGGAATGCGCTTTTTTTCCGCCTCCGGCCCCGCCCGCATGGCGCGGCGTCCGGGAATACCCGCATGGCGCGCTGGGAACCGCTACCATACGGCTTCGCTGTCATCACCCCGCTGCCGTTTCACCATGTCCGCCTTGAATTTCCGTTCTCCCACCCTCGCCGACACCGACCGCTGCTTCGAGATCGAAACCACCGCCTACGAAGGCGACGAAGCCGCCACCCGCGCCAAGATCGCCACCCGCATCGCCAACTATCCGCAAGGCTTCCTGCTGCTGGAAGAGGACGGCGCCATCGTCGGCTTCATCAACAGCGGCTGCGCCCATGAAGTGGTCATGTCGGACGAGGCCTTCAAGGAACTGGTGGGCCACGACCCGGCCGCGCCCAACGTGGTGATCATGTCGGTGGTGGTCGATCCCGCCCACCAGGGCAAGGGCCATGCGGCGCGCCTGATGCACCGCTTCATCGACGACAGCCGCCGCCAGGGCAAGCGCAGCATTCACCTGATGTGCAAGGACCGCCACGTCGAGCTGTACCGCAAGCTCGGCTACCGCTACGTGCGTCCCTCGGCGTCCGACCACGGCGGCATGGCCTGGCACGAGATGGTGCTGGATCTGTAGACAGGGACGACGCCGCGCGGCCCATCTCGATCCAGCGGACTCCGCGCGCCGGACTTCGGTCAATGCGCCGCCCCGCGCCGCCCCGGCCTGAAGCCATGGGTCCTGGCGCGCCAGGCCAGGCCCCAGGCCAGCAACAACAACGCCAGGATGGCTTGCGGCAAGGCGCCCGCTCCCGCCGTTTCCAGCAGTACGCCCCCCATCGCGCCTCCGGCCGCGAAGGCCAGGTTGAACACCGTCACCAGCATCGATTGCGCCACCTCGGCCCCATCGCCGGCCGCGTCCGCCAACGCCGTCTGCAGCAGCGTTGGCGCGCCGCCGAAACTCAGGCCCCACAACGCCAGCATCACGTAGACGCCGCCCGCCGGCAGCGCGCCCTGCCCCAAGGCCAGCGCCACCAGCGCGAACGCCGCCAGGCTGCCCAGCACCAGCCGGCGCAGGCCGCGGTCCACCAACGCGCCGGTGAAGCCGATGCCGCACAGCGACGCCACGCCGAACACCAGCAGGGCCGCATCCACCCGTTCGCCCAGTCCGAATGCCGCCAGCAACGGCGCGACGTAGGTGTACAGGGTGTAGTGCGCCAGGATCCAGGCCAGCACCACGCCCAGCACCGGCCGCACGCCGGGCGTCGTCCATACCCGGCGCATCGGCACACGCCGCGCGGCCGTCTGCCCCGGATAGTCGGGCACCGCTCGCACCACCCAAGCCACCAGCGCCAGGCTCATGCCCGCCAGGATGCCAAACACCGTGCGCCAGCCGGCCAGGCCGCCGAGCCAGGCCCCCAGCGGCACGCCCAGCGCCAGGGCCAGCGGAATGCCGACCATTGCCACCGCCATCGCGCGGCCCTGTTGCGACGGCGCCACCATGCGCCGCGCGTAGCCCGCCAACAGGCTCCAGGCCAGGCCGGTGGCGATGCCCGCCATGAAGCGCGCCGCCAACGCCAACGGAAAATGCGACGCCAAGGCGGTGATGGCATTGCAGACAAAAAAGCCCCCCACCGACAGCAACAGCACCCAGCGCCGCCGCCAGCCGCGCAGCGCGACCGTCAGCGGGATCGCCGCCAGCCCCGATCCCAGCGCGCACAACGTCACCAGCTGGCCCGCCCAGCCCTGCGATACGCCGAAGTCGCGCGCCATCCTCGGCAGCAGCCCGGCCGGGACGGCTTCGTTGGCGGTGGCGATAAAGCTGCACATGGTCAACGCCAGCAAGGCCGCCATCGGCATGGGCGTCGTGGCCGGCGCGGGGGCAGGCGTCCCCCTGGCCAGCGAACCCGTGATCTCGTTCATTGTTTGCATTCCTTCATGGGCCAGGCCCGGATTGGAGATGCGACAGTCTGGCGCTGACGATGCCGTTTGATAATTGGCCTAGAATTTGAATTATTTTCAATTTGGATTTGAAATGGCCACCGACCGACTCGGCGACATGCGCCTGTTCGTGGAAACCGCGGCCCTGGGCAGCCTGTCGGCCGCCGGACGCAAGCTCGGCCTGTCGGCCGCCGCCGCCAGCGCGCGCCTCATCAAGCTGGAAACGGCGCTGCGCACCCGGCTGTTCCATCGCAGCACGCGCCAACTGCGCCTGACCGAGGAAGGCCGGCTGTACCTGGCGCATTGCGGCATTGCGCTGCGTGCCATCGACGACGCCGAAGCGGCATTGCTGGCGGGCCAGCACGCCGTGCGCGGCAAGCTGCGGATCTCGGCCTCCGCCGACTTCGGCCGCAATCTGCTGAACCATTGGCTGGAGGAGTTCAGCGCGGCGCATCCCGAACTGAAACTGGCCTTGACGCTATCAGACTCGCTGTCGAACCTGCAGCAGGATGACGTGGACCTGGCGATCCGCTTTGGCAAGCCGCAGGACGGCACCCTGGTGGCCCGCCATCTCGCCCCCAACTGGCGGGTGCTGTGCGCATCCCCCGATTACATTGCCCGGCACGGCGAACCGCGCCATCCCGAAGACCTGGCACGCCACGACTTCATCGTCCTGGTCACCGCGGCCGGCCCGCTCAATGAATTCCATTTCTCCCGCCACGGCAAGCCGGCCTCGTTCACCGTGCCCCTGGAACGCGCCTGGGAGACGAACGATGGCGCGCTGGCGCGCCAGTGGGCGATTGCCGGCCATGGCATCGCGCGCAAGACGCTCTGGGATGCCGCCGACGACCTGCGCGCCGGCCGCCTGAAAATGCTGCTGCCCGACTACGTCGTCGCCGAAGACGGCGTGCATGCCGTGTTCCATGGCAACCGATACATGGCGCCGCGCGTGCGCCGGTTGCTGGATTTCCTGGTCGAGCGCTTCAGCCACGCCAGCGAGATCCTGCTGCGCGAGGCCGCCGCGCGGCCGGATCCGGCCACGCGCCGCAAGCGGGGCCTCGGCTAGCCCAGCCGGCCCAGCACGCGCGCCAGAACCTGCTCCGCAGCGGCAACGCAATCCAGGTCATCGGGCCGGGCCCGCACGTCCTGCATCAACGCCATCAGCTGCGTCTTGCTGTGGGCCAGACGGGTCTCCAACGCCTCGATCTCGGCCACCTTGCGTCGCAGCGCCGCCAGCAGCGCATCATGGTCCCACCGGTCTGGTCCGGAGGGCAGCAACGACCGGATTTCATCCAGGCTGAAGCCGACCTGTTGCGCCGTCGTGATCAACTCCAGCGCCATCATGGCCTCGGGCGGATAGCGGCGGTAGCCGTTGGGCTGGCGCGCCACCGTCCGCAGCAGCCCGGCGCTCTCGTAGAAGCGGATGCGCGACGCGGTCAATCCGGTGCGCCTGGCCAGTTCGCCGATATTCACATTCTTGTCCTTTCCTGCTCGCCGCCGCCCCGCCTCCGCGCCCCGCCGGCCTGCGGCGGGGCCTGCCCGGCGCGCCGCCATCCGCCACGCCCGAGACAGACGTGGCCGCCAGGCGAAGCCGGGGCGCGGGATTGCTTGTCGGTTGGCCAGGCTTACTTGGCGGCCGTCGTGCCCTGCGCCGCCGCGGCCACCGGGGCGGCCACGGGCGGCTTGTTGGGCGGCATCACCGGGCCGGCGGGCAGCGGCGCCGCACCGTCGGGCTTGACGAAGGTCAGCGTCGACACATAGCCGATACCGTCGTAATGCTCGGGACCGTTGGCGCCCGCGCGCTCGCCCGGCGTGCGGTCGATGTGCATGGCGCGCAACACGTATTGACCCTTCCAGGGCAGATCGAGATGGGCCTTGCCCTGGGCGTCCGTGTAGGCCACCTTTTCCCAGCCCGACTGCACCATGGCGACGAGCTTGGTCTTGGCCAACGGCTGGCCTTTCAGGACGATCTGAAACTCGCCCGCCTTGCCGGTGGGCACGATGTCCATGGTGAGCGAGGGCTTGGCCGCGACGCTGGCATCGGCCATGTAGCGCGCGCTCATCCAGAACCATGCATCCATGGGCTCGCCCACGCCGCCGTGCTTGAACTTGCGCAGCGGCAGCGCCGGCTCTTCGGCCACCAGGCTTTCATCGCGCACCGCCTTGGCCGACAGCGTGAAACCGTCGGCCACCTTGGCCACGGTCAGGGGCGACTCTCCCTTGGCGGAAATCAGTTTGGCCGACAGCTTGTTGAAGCCGTCGAGATAGCCCGGCGACGCCTCGCGCAGGTTCTCGGCGAACTCGCCGAACCGGATGACGGCGGACTTGCCCGCCGGTTGCTCGATCCAGACCTGGTGGGCTTGCGCGGTCGCGCTCAGGCACAAGGCCGCGATCGCGAGGGATAGGGTCTTCTTCATGGAATGCTCCAGGGATTGGAAGGTCAATGAACAGGCCCCTGCGAGGTCATGTTCCGCCCGCCGCCAGCGGCGCCGGCCGGCGGACGAATCGACGCGGCGCGTCCGGTTGGGCAAAGACGCTTGCGCGTATGCGGCCATGAATCCTGCCATTCGAAGACAACCTGCAAATAACAACGGGAATGGCCCTGGATTATGTGGATCGACCCAGCGATGTCAAGAACACCGGCAGCCGTTCGACGGGCCGCTTCCAGGCCTGCGCGACGCCATGGAATGCGCGCTTTTCACTGTGCCGGCGGCGCCATGGGCAATGCGCCGGACCGGCGCGGCATGGCCAGGAACGCGGACGCAAAATCGGACTGCGCGTCAGTGGTCCACGCCGCCACGCCGTCCGCATGCGCCATGCCTGGCGCCCTTTGCGCGACGGGCAGTTGTTCGCCGATCACAAGACGCCGCGACACGCCCAAGGCGCGCGCAGTGAAATCGCCCGCGTCATCCCGCATGGCGGCCGGATCGCGCAATCGCCGCCAGCGCGCGCATCGCCGGCGCCGGCATCCGGGCCGGGGCTACAGCGCCAGTTGATCCAGCAGGTCCTTGAAAAGATCCTGGCGCGGCATCTGCTCCAGAGGGATCCCGGCTGCCTCGAACCACGACGGCTCGGCCTCCGGATGCGGGCCGCTCAGCACCACGATGCCGTCCTCGAACGCGTAACGGGCGGCGGCCAGGTCGCCGTTTTCATAGGCCGCGATGGCGCGAAAGCCCGCCTCGTCGGATTCGGCCCGCAAATACGGACCGTCCTGGTAAAAGACGCGGTCCGCATGGCCCGCCCAGCGAACGGCGACGACAGCATCATCGATCGTCTTGACCGGGAAACCCGGGCGACCCACCTCCGAATCCAGTTCCTGGCCGACCAGCCCGAAGCCCCCGGCATCGGCCAGATACGCGCCCATGCACAGGCCGAGGTAGCGCCCGCCCCGGGCCACGAAACGCCGCACCGCGTCGACCCGCGCGTTGCCCAGGCTGTGGAACGCGGCGGGAATGTCCTGGCCGCCGCCCGGCTGCACATAAAGGTCGTAGCGGGCCAGGCTGGCCTCGGAAATGTCGATGCGCTCGCCGGGGCCGACGTAGTCAACCTGATAACGCGCGCCGGCCTCTTCGATCGCGCGCCGGGCGGCGGCCGAGCAGGCGTCGCAGGCCGCGGGGCCGCGGTAGACGGCGACGCGCACCGGCTTGCCGCCGGTCGCGCCGGCCATCGCCCCGACCAGCATCAAGGCCAGCCACAGCATACGAAGAAGCGTCATGGTCGCCTCCGGGAAAACCAAAATTGTAGGCGACCCCGCCCGGCAGCCTTCAATCCCGCCCCGTCTTGCCCGCCGCCCAATAGGCCTTGGCCAGGATGCGCGCCCCCGCGCCTGCTTCATGACCAAGCGCGTCAGGACACGGCTGACACGCCCTTGCGCGGGGCTGGTCGCGCCTTCGCGCGGCGCCGTCATCGCGTCAACACCGTGAATTCATTGCCGCGCCCCGCATTGATCGGCAGCGGTTGCGACAGGTAGCCGTTGGCCGGATCGCGCACATAGTCCAGATACGCATTGCCGTGCTCCCAGGCGTTCTCCGCAAGGATCGGCGTGCCAGATTTCAGGTGCGGCTCGAGCAATTTGAGCACGGGCAGATACAGGCTGAACGCGCCATCGAGCAGCACCAGATCGATCTCGCCATCCAGCTGCCTGAGCGTGTCGCGGGCATCGCCCACGCGGATTTCCGCAGGCAAGCTCGGCTTAGGCCGGGTGACGCGCCAGGAAGTCGCTGATGGCGTCAAGGTAGCGCTGCGGCTGCGTCTTCCAGCCTTCGACCAGGGTGGCGGCCGGCGCTAGCCGCGCCAATTCCAACGAAACGGCGCGCGGATGCAGCGGGTCGTTGCCGCCCAGGATCAGCAGGGGAATCGGGTTGCGCCGCACGAACTCGCGGCTGACGCTGAAGACAAAATCGCCGCCGAACAGATTGTGCCGCAGTCCTTCCAGCGCGCGTTCGTCAACGGCGGGATCGCGCTGGCGCACGGTATCTGCCCATTGGTCGAAAGACTCGCCGCGCTTGCCCTCTTGCCCGGCGATGCCGATGGGCTGCTGCAGGATCGCCGACACCACGCGTTCCGGCGCCAGTTCGCACAGTTTGAGCGCGAACGACGAACCGATGCATGAGCCGATCACGTGGAAACGCCGCACGCCCAGCGCGTCCAGCAGGCCCAGGTGATCCTGCGCATAGGTGGTCCAGCCGTCGCTGGCCAGCACCGGCGCGCGCGAGCGGCCGGCGTTGCGCTGGTCCGGGGCGATCACGCGGTAGCGGCTGGCGAGCGCGGCGACCGGGTCCGGATACTCGCGCGGCCGGCCGTCTCGCGTCACGCGCCAGAGTTCGCGGTGCGACAGCATGCCGCCGGGCGCCAGCGCCAGCACGGCGTCGCCCTGGCCCTGGATGTCGAAGTGAAGTTCGGCGTTGCCGATGGTCAGGAGGGGCATGGCGACCTCGTGCGCGTTATTGCAGCGCCACGCCGCTGTCACGCAGCAGCGCCGGGAATTTGAGGGCGTCGCTGACGATGCGGTCGGCGAACGCGCGCGGCTGGTCGGCGATCGGCTCGAAGCCAATGGCCAGCAGGCGCGCGTGAAAGTCCGGCTCGGTGACGGCCTGGCGCACCGCGCGCCAGACGTCGTCGACCACCTGCGGCGGGGTGCCGGCCGGCGCCAGCAGGCCGAACCAGCCGGTATCGCCATCCATCTTCAGCCCGACCTGCGCCGCCGTCGGCACCTGCGGCACGGTGTCGCTGCGGTTGTCCTGCAGCACGGCGAGCGCGCGCACCTGACCGTTGGCGATCAGGCTGGAGACGGCGGGCAGCGCCACGATGGCGGCGTCGATCTCGCCGCCCAGCAGCGCCACCACCGCCGGCCCCGCCCCCTTGTACGGCACGTGCTGCACGGTGCCCTGCAATTGCTGCTGCAGGCGGGTGAGCGCGCGGTGGTTGCTGTTGCCGTAGCCCGGGGTGCCGACGTTGAGGACGTTTCGGCTGGCCGCGTCGCGCAGGCCGGCGATATCACGGACCGGCGAATCGGCGCGCACCACAATCACCGGCGGCGTCGCCGCCACGATGCTGATGGGCGCGAAACTCTTGACCGGGTCGTAGTTGATGTTGCCCTTGAACAGGGTCTGGTTGGCCACCAGCATGTCGCCGGTCAGCAGCAGGGTGTAGCCGTCGGGCGCGGCGCGCGCCACCTGGTCCGCGGCGATGTTGCCGCCGGCGCCGGCGCGGTTCTCGACGATGACAGGCACGTTCCACAGCGCCCCGAGACGTTCGGCCAGGCCGCGCCCGAGCACGTCCATGGCGCCGCCTGGGGCCAATGGCAGCACCAGGCGCACGGGTTTATCGGGATAGCCGGCGCTGGCTGGCGCCATCGCGCCCAACAAGAACACCACCACCAGGCCTTGCGCCAGGGACCACAATCGAGAGAACTTCAAGCCACACGCTCCACAAAGACCGCGAGCGCCCGCCGCCGTCCGGCGCCGGCCTCGACCACCCCAACCGGTGTCGAACGCTCGCTGTACACAGGGAGCAGGCTAAGAGGCGCGCCGGCCGCCGCCAACGAAGGATTCCAACTATGGATATGCAAACCTTCCGGATGCTGACGGTCCGGCGCCACGGCCGATCCCCTCTCTGCGCAGCGAATTCGGGAGAAAGCCCAAAACGGCATGATCGGCGCGCCGACCAATGCAGCGCTGGCCGGAGCCCGCAAAGGGGCCGGCGAGATCCGCGCCCAGAATGAAACAGGCCGCCCGAGGGCGGCCTGTCGAATGGAAGAACCAAGCGGGAGGAAGCAATTGGGAAGAACCAAGCGGATGAATCGTCCAACTTACCGCGACTGCGCAGCACTCCCGACGCGGACCCGCGCATAGGCCATCCTGGCACCACGAGTCCAGCGCAACCGGGCTCATGCGCGCCGGGCCCGCCGATGCGCATGAGCGCCGTTCATCGCTCAAGAATCTCGAAGAAGGACTCGGCATCGCCCGCATCGCCGAGCACCGCCGCCAATTGCGCCAGCGCACGGATGCGGTGTTCGGGCCGAAGAACCCAGTCATCATCGCGCAGGTTCTCACCCGCGGTCTCGAATACGTCGGCCACGGTGCACAGCGCGGCGGTCAGCGTTTCGAGATTGGGCGCGATCTCGACGGGCTTCCAACTTCCCATGCCATGCTCGGCGAACAGGATTTTCCCGGTCTGCATGTCATAGATGAAGGGGTCGGCGGCGCGATCGGCGATCACCAGCCAGCCGGGCTGCCAATCGGGCACCTGTTCGCCCGTGACTCCGTCCCACCGATAGCCGGCCTGCAAATCCCACAACCGGTGCAGAGCGGGGAAGCTGACCTGGGTTTCCGAGAGAGTGATTCCGACCGGCCCCACGTTTTCGTAGTAGGTCTCGCCCCATGGCCCCACTTGCTCATAGAACGCGGCAAGCGCCTCGGGAAGCGGGATATCGCCCTTCCAGGCGCCAGGCGGCTGCGCGCGCAACGCGCCGAATCGCGCGAACTGCGCGCGGATGGGGGACCAGTCGATCATCATGCGATCCAACGAAAGCCGCGGCATCGCCGCACAAACGGCCGATTGTCGTGCAGACCGTGAACGCGGGCAAGTACGCGGCGCCCGCCGGATCGGGCAAAATGCCGGCTGTCGGCCCGAACGCGCGGGAGCGCCGGCCTGTCTTTCAAGCATCAGCACGGAGTCCTTCTTGAAACCGATTTTCTACCTGGCCGGCATCGTTCCCGCCGTCATCGCCATCGGCGCCCTGTCAGTGATGAACCCCGACGCGCTGACACTACCGATGTATATCGGCATTGGCGTGGGCGCCGGCGCCATAGCCGCCATCACGTCCCAGATCTTCCGCAAGAAGTAGCCAGCGCAGGGCCGGCTCCGGGGCGCGCGTCCCGTCATCGCCCCCCGAGCGCCACGGGATCGGCGCAATCCCCTTGCGGCAGGCGCGGGCCGGCAGCCAGCCCGGCCCGTTGCCCCCCTCGCTCAAGCGAAGTCCGTCGCCTCGCCCGCTTCGCGCCAGGCGTTGAAATCCCGCCGCGCCGCGTCCAGTTTGCGTGCCGCCAGCTCGTTGGCGATCTTGCCCGCGAACAGGTGCAGCGGCGGCTCGGCCAGCGCGGCGACCTGCTGGATCAGCAAGGCCAGCCTCTCGGGGTCCCCGGCCTGCTTGCCGTTCATGCCAACCCGATGCAGGTCCAGCGACGCCTGGGCGGCGGTGTAGTCGGCGATGGTGCGCTTGGCGATCACCAGGCTGCTGTCGTTCAGGAAGTCGGTGCGCACCGGCCCCGGATAGACCACCGTGGCCTTGATGCCCAGCTCCGCCCCTTCGGCGGCCAGCGTCTCGGTCAGGCCCGCCAGCGCGAACTTGGTGGCCACGTAGCTGCCCCAGCCCGCATAACCGCCGTCGAAACCGGCGATCGACGCGATGTTGAAGACATGGCCGCCGCGCTGCGCGCGCAACTGCGGCAGCGCGTGGCGCAGCACGTGCAGCGGCGCGAACACATTGACATCGAAATTGCGCCGCACCTCGCCGTCATCCAGCGCCTCGAACGTGCCCTGCTGGCCATAGCCGGCATTGTTGACCACATAGTCGATGCGGCCGAACGCCGCGATGGTCTTGCCGATCGCGGCCTGCACGCTGGCTTCGGACACCAGGTCCACTTCCAGCGCCAGCAGGCGCGGATTGTCCTGGCCCAGCGCCTGATGCAGGCTGGCCAGCGTGCGCGAGGTGGCGGCCACGTTGTCGCCGCGCGCCAGCAACTGGCGCGCCAGGGAAAGCCCGATGCCGCGCGCGGCGCCGGTGATGAACCAGGTTTGATGGGTTTGCGTGTCTTGCATTTGCTCTGCTCCAGGTGGGTGGGATGACAGGACAAATGCTAGGCGCGGGCGTCACGGCCGGATAGGCACAGCGCTATTGGATGATTGCCTATTCCTGTTTCGGCGCCACCTTCCCGCGCAGATACAGGGCAAAATGATGCCTAAGCCTATCACCACGACGAGCCCACCCATGACGACGCCGCCCTCTCCCGGCGAACAGATGACCGCCCTGCTCGACCGCCTCGCGCCGCACGAGGGCTACACCCTGTCGCGCCTGGACGGCGTGCGCTTCATGCGCGCCAACCACCCGCTCGGCCGCACGCCGGTGCTGTACGAGCCCAGCATCGTCATCGTCTGCCAGGGCAGCAAGCGCGGCTACCTGGCCGACAAGGTCTACCGCTACGACGCGCAGCACTACCTGGTGCTGTCCGTGCCGCTGCCCTTCTCGACCGAGACCGACGCCACGCCCGAAGAACCGCTGCTGGCGATCCAGCTGCGGCTCGATCCGACCACCCTGGCGGACCTGGTGCTATCGCTCGATGGACACGATGGCGCGGCCGCGCCCGCGCCGACGGGCATCACCTCCACGCCGCTCGATGCCACGCTGGCCGACGTCACCTTGCGGCTGTTGCGGGCGCTGACCACGCCGGTCGAGGCCCGCGTGCTCGGGCCGGGCATCGTGCGGGAATTGTGCTTTCGCGTGCTGGTCGGCGAGCAAGGCGGCGCGATCCGCGCCGCGCTGGCCAGCCAGGGCAACTTCGGACGCATCTCGCGCGTGCTGCGCCGCATCCACGACGACTACGCCCAACCGATGGAAGTGGCCACGCTGGCGCGCGAGGCCGGCCTGAGCGCGCCCGCCTTCCACGCGCACTTCAAGACCATCGCCGGCACCTCGCCCATCCAGTACATCAAGTCCATCCGGCTGCACCAGGCCCGCTTGATGATGATCCGCGACAACCTCACCGCCGCCGCGGCCTCGGCCCGCGTCGGCTACGAAAGCGCGTCGCAGTTCAACCGCGAATTCAAGCGCCTGTTCGGCCGCAGCCCGGGCGAGGAAGCGCGCGAAATGCGGGCGATATTCGCGCTGCTGCCCGCGGCGCAGCTGGAAGGCGTGGCGGCAACGCATTGACGGCGGCGGCTCACGGCGCGGCCGGCGCCATCGCGCCGCGGTCCGCGTCGCGCGCCTCCAGCCGCCGCAATACGTATCGCGCCGTCTCCTGGATCGTTCCGCCCGCATCCACCGCCACCCAGCGCGGCGCGGCGGGCGCCCGTGCCAATTGCCGTCGCAAGACGTCTTCATCGGCGTCGGAAGGGTCATTCACGCGGGCCTTGACGCGCGCCACCAAGGTCGCGGGCGGCGCTTGCAGCCAGAAGCCGGCAAAGGCCGCCGGCGCAGCCGCCCGGGAGATACGCTCGCGGTCGGCCGGCCGATCGAACACGGCATCGGCGATCACGCTGCATCCCGCGCTCACCAGGCCACGGGCGCGCTCGGCCTGCGTCGCATAGACCTGCTCGGACACGGCCGCGTCGTAAGCCCGCGCCGGCAACCGCGCTTGCGCGGCCACGCCGTGCAGCGCTTTGCGGATGCGATCGCTCGACAACACACGCGCTCCTGGCGGCGCCCCCACGGCCGGCGCGATCGTCGCGGCCAGCACCGATTTGCCGGAACCGCTCAGCCCACCCACCGCCACCAGCCGCGCAGCATGCGGCGCCAGACAGGCCAGGCCGGTGTCCAGATAACGCAGCGCGCGCGCCTGCAGGCGGGCGCGCTCGGCGCCCGGCGCCGCGGCCTGGGTGGCGACGACGTGGGCGCGGATCGCGGCGCGCAACGCCATGAAGGCCGGCATCAGCGGCAGGCCGTCTTCGTCGCCGCTGCGATCCAGGTAGCGGTTGAGCAACTGGTTGGCCCGCGGCGCCAGCCCCCGGCTCCACAGATCCATCAACAGAAAGGCCAGGTCGTACAGCACGTCGATGGTGGACAGCGACGCATCGAACTCCAGGCAGTCGAACAGGATCGGCTCGCCGTCGATCAGGCAGATATTGCCCAGGTGCAGGTCACCGTGGCATTGGCGCACCTTGCCGGCCCTTGCGCGTGCCCGCAGCAGCGGCGCGTGACGCGCCAGTTCGCGCCGCAACGCCGCATCCAGCGCGGCGGTCCGGTCCGCGGGCAACGACGGCAACGCGGCGAAGACCCGCGCATTGGTGTCGACCACCCGCGCCAGGCGCGCTGGCATATCCACGTCCGGCGCGACCTCCGCGCGGTCATGGAAATCGGCAATCGCGCCCGCCAGGCGATCGGCCAACGCCTCTGACAGGCCGTCGCGCGTCACCACCGTTTCCAGCAGCGCATCGTCGGCGAAGCGTCGCATGTCCACCACCGCATCGACCAGTTCGCCCGGCCCGTCGAACGCCAACCGGCCATCGTCCTGGCGAGTGATGCGGCGCACCCCCAGGTACAACCCGGGCGCGGTGCGGCGGTTCAAGGCCAGTTCACGCTCGCAGGCCCGCAGCCGCAACGCCGGACTGGACTGATCGACGTACGGCAGCCGGACCGCGCGCTTGAGCTTGCAGGCACGCTGGCCGGCAAGCACGATAGTGGACAGATGCGTGCGCACCGTGGTGATGTCGGCCGCCGGCACGCCCTGCACGCTTGGGAGGGTCAGGTACGCCAGGGTGGCGGACTGGGTGTCAACCGTCATGCGTTCCTCCGGGGTCGAGAGCGACCTTGCGGCGCCATTATCCCGTGGACGTCCGCCCGGCCGCACCTCACCGCGCGGCCGGCGCCGCGGCTGGCGGCGTACCCGCCGGGCCACGCTGCATGAGTTGGTGCCACATCATCTGCTGCATCAACGACTGCTGCATACCCATGTACTGATCCACCATGTACTGGTGGTCCTTGAGCTGGCGTTCGGTCATGCCGGAGTAAAAGCGCCGCATCTGGCCCCGGTCGGGCGGCTGCCCCTGCCGCCCGCCGCTGCCCATCATCGGGCCGCGTCCCATCATCGGACCGCCCGCCCCTGGACCACCGAGACAGCAACCCCGGCCATCCATGCCACGCATTGACTGCATCAACCCCATGGTGGCCTGCATGGTGTCCCAATGTTCCTGCAACAGGCGTTGCCGGGCCTCGGGTTCCTGCGTCTTGCGCAACGCGTCCATCTGCTCCTGCATCTTGCGCAGGTTGTCTTCGGCGGTGCTCATCTGCTTGTCGAACTCGGCAACGCTGTCCGACTTGCCCGGCGCCGCGGCGGGGGCCGTGGGCGTGGGCGTGGGCTTGGACGGTTGCGCCAGCACGGGGCCGGCGCACAGCGTGAACGCGGCAAGCGCCGCGGCGATAGCGTTTTTTCCCATGGCGGTAGCTCCGGGTAGGAAGATTGGACCAAGGCGCCCTGCCAGGCGGCGGACCAGCCCCTGGCCCGGCGGCCGTTCCCTGCGACGCAG
The DNA here is from genome assembly GCF_902859695.1 of Achromobacter ruhlandii. Classification (GTDB taxonomy): domain Bacteria; phylum Pseudomonadota; class Gammaproteobacteria; order Burkholderiales; family Burkholderiaceae_B; genus Achromobacter; species Achromobacter ruhlandii. The sequence continues at coordinate 372,345 of NZ_CADIJL010000002.1, read as the reverse complement.
CGACGCCTCACCCAATCTACAACCCGCGGGTCGGTCGACATTGACCAAACGCAAACTCGGGACACGACAACCCAAGGGCCCCCGGCCGTTCAATAGTCCCGGACGGCGTCGAACCAAGCCTGGGCCTGGTCTTCGGACACGCCCAGCGCCGCCAGGCGCGCGTGCTGACTGAACTGCCACACGGCCTCGCCGATGTCCTCGCGCTCGGAGGTCTCGATGCCCTTCATGCCGTTGAAATGGGCCGCGAAGGCGGCAATGGCGGCCTGCACGGCCTGCACATCGACGGCCTCGGCCAACGCCGCCAACGCCGCATCGTAGGCGGTGTTGGCCGACTTGGCCGCGCGCGCGCTCCAGCCGGCGAAGGGCCGCCCGTACTCGCTCTGCCACCATTGCGACGCGCGCAGCTTGCTGACCGAAGTGTAATCCGCCCACGGGCGCGCCTTCTCGCGCGCTTTCAATTGAGACTTCAGGCGCTTGCCGGCGGCCTCGTCGACATTGAAGGCGATGAAGCGTTGCAGCAACGGCCAGGTATCCAGCGCCGGCAGGCCCGCCAGGTCGGGCGCATAGCGGATTTCCAGGCCCTTGAGGCCGGGCAACCGGGCCAGCGCGTCCCAATCGGCAAAGGCGCCCCAAAGCGATAGATGCTCCAGCGCCGGAAAACGCTCGATCCCTTGCAGCGAGATTGCCTGCGCCAAGGGCTGGCCGTACAGCGCCAAGGTCGACACGCCCCGCAACACACCCAGGTCGGGCAGGACATAAGGCGCCTGGCCGGGCCGCCGCCCCAGCGTCGGATGCAGCGACAACAGGCCCGGCAGCGCGCCCGCCACGCCAATCCGCGTCAGATCGCCAGACAGGCCCAGGCGGGTTTCCTCGGGCAAGGTAATCTCCAGGCGCCCCGTCACCGCCTCCAGGCCGATATGCAGCGTCTGGATCTTCGCCATCCGCGCATCCAATCGTCGCGTATCGGCGAACACCGGCGCCCACGTGAACTGTTCGATGGCGCGTTGCGCCGACCAGCCCGCAAAGCCGCTGTCATTGCCGTGGTAGTCGATATGGCGCGGCCACGGCGACCCGGCCGGCGTGGCGAACGGCGCGAACGCCGGCCAATGGATGGCGTCATCGGGCGCCACGTGCAGGTCCGCCTTCCGGCCCATGCCGGCCGGTCCGATGACGAGGTTGCCGCGCCCTGGCTCCGTGACCGACACATGACTGCCCGGTCCCGTCAGGTCCAGCCGGAAACGGCCATCGCCGGTCACCGATCCCGCGGGTTGGCCGGACACATCGATCGGCTCGGACATGCCGCGCTCCTTTTCATGATCAAGATTCATTGCATTGACTGGCAAGACGCGCCGTCACAAAGTCATGGCGGGCTGGTCTTCGATACGGAAGAACAGCCCCCGCTGCCCCAGCGGGCCGGCGTCCACATACTCGAATTCGACGCGCTGCCCCGGCGTCGCGACCGGCCCGAGATGATCGATGCGATACATCACCCCACCCACCCGGTAATTGTGGGCCAGCGACACCGTCGGCGAATTCGGCATATGCAGGCGATACGTCACCACCTCCTCCACCACGCCGCGTTCAATACGTCGCGAAAGGCACTTCCACCGTCAACGCCGCGCCGCCCGCGGCCGGGCGCAGGCTATAGGTGGTCACGCCGCCATCGTCGTCGGCCAGCGAGGCGCTCTCGCGCGCCACGGTGTAGCGCTGGCCACCGATTTCCAGCGCATCCTTCGCCACCGCGCGGGCATCGCCCGGCACCAGCAAGCCACCCAGCGCGTCCGCCATCTCCCCGAATTCGTAGGCCTGCAGCGCGCCCTCGGCGCGGAGCAACTGCACGCGCGGCCGGTACGGCGCGGCGTCCAGGTTCCAGCCGTTGGTCAGGTCGGTGATCCACGGTCCGGGAATGTCGTAGGTGCCCTCCAGCTCGGCCTCGGTGACCGTTTCGCCCTGCACCACCAGGCAGCAGACCACCTTGCCGGCCTGGGCATCATAGGCAGCCCACTTGCTGGCCACCGGCGCGGCGGCAGGCAGCATGGAGAAACGGAATTGCTTGTCGAGCTGGGTGTCGGAAACCTTGCGCCAGGCGCCGATTTGCGGGGATTGGGCCTGGCAGACGGCGGTCAGCAACAGGCACGCGATGAGGACGGCGGCTCGGGAATACGAATGGGTCATCTCGAATGGCGGACAGGGGGTCAACGGGAGTCATCAGGACAGGGTTGGCGCCGACGTAGTCTAGACCAACTTTTCCCGCGATGACGCCCGTCGCGATGACACCCGCGGCGCCCGGCCCCGGGGGGGGACGGTGGCGCGACGCGAGCGTCGTCCGCCCGCCTGGGCCCCGGCGGCACGACGACCCCGCGCCGCCTATCGTGCCGCCTATCGCGCCGTCATTTGCCCGCGGCGGCCGGCGCCGGCGTGTTGAGCAGTTGCTGTTCCCACAGGTAGGCGATGCCGCTGCCCGCGGCGTGCTGCTTCAGGATCTCCGTCAGTTCCCCCGCGTGCTCGGTCCGCGCCCAATCGCGCTGCCACTCGGCGGCCACGGCCAGCCACGTCATCATGTTGGCGCCGGCGCCGATCATGCGCTGGATCGCAACCGCGTGGGCCTCGACCGAGACCCCGCCGCAGGCATCGGTCACCACCGTGACATCCCAGCCCTCGCCCAAGGCCTGGATCACCGGCATCGCCACGCAGATCTCGGTCCAGAGCCCGGCGATGATCAGCTGCTTGCGCCCCGTGGCCTTGACCGCCTCGACCACCTTGCGATCTTCCCAGGTATTGATGAAGGTCCGGTCGATCACCTGCTGGCCGGGGAACACGTCGGTGATCTGCGGAAAGATGACGCCGCCGCGATCCGCGATCACACTCGTGAGAATGGTGGGCACGCCAAAAGCCTTGGCGCTCTTGGCCAGCGCCGTGGAATTGTTGACGACCGCCTGCGGGTCGTGGCTGTTCAGGTTGGTGAGCTGGTACGGCTGATGATCGATCAGCACCAGCACGGAATCTTCGGGACGGAGAAGCGAATCAAGACCATTGCGAAAAGTCATGCAGGTTTCCTCTGTTGCCGTTGGGAACGGGATGGGTTTGCAGGGCAACCGGCGCCCGCGGCGGCGATCCCCTGGCCCTTCATTGTCTTGGCCGCCCCACCGGCGCGGTAGTGCCGTTCCACGCGAAGCTGTGTCGCGAAACCCGCAACGCCCGCGCCGGGTACCATTCCAGACTGGCCATGGCGGGTAACGAGGAACGGGCAATGGACATCCAGGATCTGCGGACTTTCGTGGAAGTGGCCGACGCGGGCGGCGTCTCGCCGGCCGCGCTGCGGCTGGGCGTGTCCAAATCGGTCGTCAGCCGCCGGCTGGCGCGGCTCGAAGCCGAACTGGGCGCGCAGCTCCTGTCGCGCACCACGCGCGGCGCCGCCCTCACCGAAGCCGGCGCCACGTTCCGCGACCACGCGGCCCGCGCCTGCGCCGAGATCGACCTGGCCCGCGAAACGCTGCTGCCCAGCGGAGAACTGTGCGGCCGCCTGCGCGTGGCCGCGCCGCTGTCGTTCGGTCCGGCCCACATCGCGCCATTGCTCGCGGAACTGGCGCGGCGTCATCCGCGACTGCAGGTCCACGCTTCCTACAGCGACCGCTTCGTCGACCTGATCGCCGAGGGCTTCGACTGCGCGATCCGGATCGGCCACCTGCAGGACTCGAACCTGATGGCCCGGCGGGTCGGTCCGCTCCTGGGCAAGTTCGTGGCCAGCCCGGACTACATCGCCGCGCACGGCGCGCCGCAGACCCCCGAAGAACTGGCCGCGCACCAGGCCGTCATGCAGGGCACCGAAGCCTGGCAGGCGCTGGATGGCGACAAGGTCATCAGCATCCGCCCGCAGGGACGCTTCAAGGCCGACAGCGGCGTGGCGCTCGCCGTCGCGGCAGCCGCCGGGCTGGGTGTCGCGGCGCTGCCCGATTACCTGGTGGATGACTATATCGCCGCCGGCTCGCTGGTGGCGGTGATGACCCGCCACCCGCCGCCGCCGGCCGGGATCTACGTCATCCGCCCGCCAGGCCAGCATCCGGCGCGCAAGATCCGGGTACTGACCGAACTGCTGATCGAATGCTTCGAGGGCAAAAAGCTGCCGGTGGATGCGCCGGCGACTTGAGCGCGGTCGGGCATTGACATATCGGGAAATACCGATATCATCACGCCATGGATCTGCTTGAAGTCTTCAAAGCCCTCTCGAACCGCACGCGCCTTGAAATCCTGAAGGGTTTGAAGGACCCCGCGAACAGCTTCCCCCCGCAGGACGAAGGGGACGTGCATACGGTCGGCGTCTGCGTCAGCAGCATCCAGGAAGGCGTCGGGCTGTCGCAGTCCACGGTGTCCGACTACCTCGCCACGCTGCAGCGTGCCGGCCTGGTCGAAGCCACGCGCATCGGTTCCTGGACGTACTACAAGCGCAACGAAGCCACCATCAGCGCCCTGGCCGAGATCATCGGGAAGGAGCTGTAGGTGTTGTGGCCCAAGGGGCTGGCGTTCCGACCCCTGCAGGGTTGCGCGAGCGGCCCTGCTGTCCGCTTTGCGCTTGTGCTTGGGCGTCCTTGGCTGCCCGCCTTGCGTCTGCATGCGGCGTCTCTTCACTGCCTTCGCTTTTTCTCGTTGCCTCGTCGTTGATCTTTTTTTGCCCTTTTATATCGGTATTTCCCGATATCCCGTTTTGTCGAAATAAGGAATTCCTCAATGAAAGCCATCGTACTCACCGCCTTCGGCGGCCCAGACTCCTTTGAACTGCGCGACGTTCCCAAGCCCGTGCCTCAAACGGGCCAGGTCCTGGTCCGAGTCCACGCCACCGCCATCAACCCGCTCGACTACCAGGTCCGCCGTGGCGACTACCCCGATCTGGTGCCCCTGCCCGCCATCACCGGCCACGACGTCTCCGGTGTGGTCGAAGCCGTCGGCCCTGGCGTGACCGCCTTCGCCCCGGGCGATGAAGTCTGGTACACGCCGCAGGTCTTCGACGGCCCCGGCAGCTACGCCGAATACCACGTGGCCGCCGCGAACATCGTCGGCAGGAAACCCGCCTCGCTGAGTCACCTGGAAGCGGCCAGCCTGACGCTGGTCGGCGGCACCGCTTGGGAAGCCCTGGTGGTGCGCGCCGGGCTGCGCGTCGGCGAAAGCATCCTGATCCACGGCGGCGCCGGCGGCGTCGGCCACGTCGCGATCCAGCTCGCGAAAGCCATCGGCGCCAGGGTCTACACAACCGTGCGCGAAGGCAATGTCGAATTCGTGCGCGGCCTGGGCGCCGACGTCGCCATCGACTACGAGAAGGAAGATTATGTGGACGCGGTCCTGCGCCAGACCGGCGGGCGCGGCGTTGACGTGGTATTCGACACCATCGGCGGCGACACCCTCTCGCGCAGCCCGGATGCGCTGGCGCAGTTGGGCCGCGTGGTATCGATTGTCGATATCGCCCAGCCGCAGAATCTGATCCAGGCGTGGGGCAAGAATGCCAGCTACCACTTCGTGTTCACGCGCCAGAATCGCGGCAAGCTGGATGAGCTGAGCGCGTTGGTGGAACGCGGGCAACTGCGCCCGCACGTGGGCGCGGTGTATTCGCTTGCCGATATTCCGGCGGCGCATGCGCGGCTGGAGAGCGCCAATAATGGGTTGCGGGGGAAGATTGCGATTGCGGTGGCGGACCGGGCGGCTGCGTAAACCGCACCAACCCGCCCCCGCGGCTGCGCTCAGGGCGCCGTGCCGATCTGCAGCAAAGTGAACTCGCGGCGCATGTACCGATTCATCACCTCGGCCAGCACCGGATTGCCGGCATCATCCGCCTTCGGCGCGGTCGCCCTCACGACCGCGGCGCACAGCTTGCCGGCCTGCACCGTCGTGCCGGCCACCTTGGCATCCTTGGCGCCAGCCATGCTCTGCTTCCAGGCGGCGCGGATCCCGTCGACGGCCTGCCTGGCCGTGGCGCAATCGGCGTAAGCCAGGGAAATCACGACCGCGGGCAGCTTATTGACCTGGGCATCGGCCAGGATCCCCGAGAAGTACGGCGGAATACCCTGGCGGTTCGCTTCGACGGCGGCCTTGAGATTCTGCTTGGCGATATCCGCATCGACACTCGTCGACAACAGCACCTTCGCGGGATCCACCGTGGCCAGGCCCATGATGGGAGAGATGACCGCGGCCTGCACGATCTGCCCCCGGTCCGCGGGCACGCCTTCCTTCAGACCGGCAAGCGAGGCGGCCACGATTTCGCTATCGGCCACCGACGGCGTGGGTTGGGCCAGTGTCTGCATCCCCTTTGCCGAAGACGCCTGGATCAGCGCCCGGTCCAACGGCAGGACAAAACTCGGCATGCCCATCATGCCGCGCCAGGGATCCTGCTGGTTGGCCTTTTGCAGATTCATCTTGCCTTCGTTGTCATTGGCGATGAGGCCCGGCGCATCGCCCTCCACCGCGGCAAAATCGATGCGCTTGAGGCTGGCGACCAGCTTCCCGACGGCCTCCTTGTTCTTCAAGCCCCAATAGCTGATGTTGGCGGGCGCGCGGCCAAAGCCGGCGAAGAAGGCCACCTCATCGAACGGCACCTTCGCGTTCTCGGACCAGGACTGCAAGCCAGACCCGATGGATTCGAGCGGCCGGATCTGTCGCGCAATGCTCAGCCGCCGCATGCCGTCCGCCGAGGGCGCAGCCGGCTCCAGGCCGCGCCAGGCCTGCACATCCAGGAAAACGATCTGCATCGCGTCGGTACTGGACAGCACCACCTGCGGCATCTGCTTCAAGGCCTGTCGCAGTGTCAGGGTGCTGTCCTGGGCAGCGGCCGTGGCGGCGAACCCTGTCATCAAACACAGTGCAAGGGCCTTCATGCGCATTCGGGTTTCTCCGTTTTCTTGATCTGCTGTGGGGACGCTGCGGGAGCGAGGATCGTACCGCAGGGATGGGCCGTTCTTACCCGCGACTCTTGCGATCTGTGCCGAGCCATTAGCCGATGTAAATGCCGCAGCGCATCCCCAATCTTGGAGATGCGCGCGTCGGCGGGTTTCGAATATTGTCCCACCCGTCCACGTTCCCCATCCCGATACCGCAAAACGCGGAGGACCGCCGCCATGAAACTTGCAAGTCGAGTCTTTGCCCTTGTCATCTGCAGCCTGGCATCTCCCTATGCCCTGGCGGCATGTGAAGCTGAACAGACTCAAATGTATGGCCCGGCCAATGCAAATCAGCTCAACGAAGATCTGCAACGGTATCAGCGGAGCTTTCAAGACAGTAAAAGCACTTCTTCGATAGACCGCGATATCGACATTACGAGGGATGAATTGGGTCGGATTCCCCCAGGCATTTATAAAACCTGGCGGACGTGCCAACTCGGCGCCCTGCAGAAAGCCAGGGATGAGATGCTGAAACAGGCGGCCGCCAGTTCGAGTCCGAATGCCAAGAAGACCGCATCGGCCGGCGCCGCCGCCAATGCCTCCGCCAAGCCCAAGCCGGCAAGCCAGACGCTGGTTTACGGCCCCAACCAGAGCGAATGTCTCAAGCAAGGGCGGACGGCCGACGGCTATATCACCTACACCAACACCTGCAAGGCATCGGTGGCTGTCGGGTACTGCAACGTATACGCCGCCAAGGGGCAGAAGGACGGCACGGTCTGCGCCTCGCACAACAGCGAGTTCTCCCGCACGAAACGGACCTACGTCACCCAGGACCTGGGGCTCGCGCCCGGCGCCACGCACCGCCTGGCCTACCGCTACGACACGCAAGCCACGTTCATCGTCGCCTGCGTCGGCGGACAGCCCCTGATCGAGTCGTTCGACACGAACCAGATCAGCGTCGGCAGCAAGGCGCGCACGGCCTGCTGGCGCTTTGCGTCCAGCAAGCAGTAGGCTGCCGCATCGACATCCGCATGTGACGCCGCGCGCCCTGACGAGGCAAACGCGAGCAATGAAAAAGGCGCCAAGGCGCCTTTTTGTCATTTGCCAGATGCTGAATACTGAGAGCCCCGGCCGGGCCGGCGGACGCGGGCCGATCTGTGATTTTTTTGCGCGAGGCATATCGTCAGGACCAAAGATCTCCCCCCATGGTGACGCTGTGGTATTTTTCGACCAATCCCACTTCGTGCGGATCAACATGGAGAAATTGAATGCGCTGTTTGTCACTGGGTTTCGGATTGCTGTTTTTTTCATGCCTTGCCCAAGCTGAAATGATAAGGAACGACGCCATTGGCAATGACCCACAAAAAGAAAAGCTCTGTGCATCCCGCGCCCAAGGCAAGACGGTGCCCTTTGAAATTGACTCGCGCTACATCAAGAGCGCGCGTTCATATAATCCAGATGCGACTTTCATCGCTATAGATGGAATCAGTCCGCAACTAGTCGAGTGCCATCTTCGTCAAGGCACCGGGAAGTACGAACCCGCCTCATTTAGTCCCGAAGGCCCCCATTGGCGTTTGCTTCGCCCGAAACAGTTCGAGCCGGGGATAGATACTGCCAAAGGCAAGGCCATGGCGGCCAAGGTTTGCGTTGATGCCGCACCCGCGAAGATCAACCGACCTAATCTCGACCATAGCGTTTACTCCAATGTCATCGAAATTGGCATCAATGGCCCTCGCTATCGTGCGGGCGCCTCAATCGCGGGAAAGAAAGCTGAACGATACGACATCGCAGTAGAGGGTACTTCTTTCTACAAGTCCGCGGGACCAGACCTTGCCGCAGTCACGTTCACTTGCTTGCTTTCCCCCACGCTGGCTATCAAGGGAATCCAATTTAAATAGCAGGACGATTCGTTGGAACGACGCCTGAGCGAACCGGAAGGGGCTAATCCCAGCCAGTCGCGTAAGCGTCGCCCGGGACAACGCTGTCTCAGTGCCGGCGCGCATACCCAGCGGCTCGGTGGCCCGCCAGATCAGATCGACACGGCTCACCGCAGCCACTCGCGTAACCAGGCCACACACGCGCCGACCTTACTCATGGGCCATCCGCAGCCGCTTGTACATGGTGTCCACCTAAAAGTGGTAGACACTATCGCGGGCAATGGCTGCGTTCAATATGGGTATGCCGGGTGCTTAGGAATAGCCGGCAGATCGACTAGCTGGGACTTTGGGTTGCGGGGCATAAATGCTCCTTGGACGCATGTTATGCCTTAAATACGAAATTACCGACGGGCGCTACACCATTGGTGCGAGCTTTCACAAAATCAATCTCTGCAACTGTGGTTACGCTGTTGTCTACTGAGATAGCGCGCCCCCCTCTGTATCGGGCAGGTCCCAATCTACCCTGCGCGCTTCGCCGGTCTGGTAGAACTGCTTCACCAGCTTCACGTAGTCCAGAAAATCCCGATTCTCCGTCGCCAACCGGTTGGCCATGTCCCAATCGATCTCGTCACGCTCGCGGGCTGGGATCAGTACTTGACTGTCCACCGGATTGTCCAAATCCAGCTTGATGAAGCCAATCCCATGGGCAGCGAACAGCAGCCGCAGCTCCTTCAGCGTGTCCTGCCCGCCAATTTCCGCCGCCACCAAGTAGCCGAAGTTGGACCATGACGAGTTCGACACCGCCTGAAAGAAGCACTCGCGCACGTTCGAACGGTTGATCAGCAGTTTGGCTTCGAACGACCACAGCTTGGTGCGCTTGTCAGAATACTGGTTGACGCAGTCGCGCACCTCCTGGTGCCAGTCCGAGCCCAAATCCTCCATGCCCACCACGTCCGGGTAAAGCCAGCGGTTGCCGTTCGGCCCACGCTTATTAGAAGACCGCTTCTCATCGATGCGCTTGGAATACAGACGGAACTCTTCCCACAGATAACGTGACAGCATCGGATACAGCGCATGTTCACCGATTTTCGGCTGGCTGGTGTCGCCCAAAGGCATGGTGACGGCGCTCTCGACCGCCGCCACCTCGGCGCTGTCCGACTTCTCCGAGTAGTAATATTTGCGCGGCCGGCCTTCGGTCGTTTTCAACTCCGGATGACGCTTCTGCAAGATGGGGCGCTGCGAGCTGATTTCGGCAACCAATTGCTGCACCAGCTCCGCGTCGTTGGTGATGAACTTGCTGTTCTCCTTTTTCGCCTGACACTCCGCGGGGAACGCTTCGAACACCCAATCGGCGATTTGCCGTGCGGTGAACTTCTCCTCAGGTCGATCCTTCAAGTAGGTGATCACAAGTTTCGCGAGATTCAGGGTCATTGCATCATTTCTCGAAGGTCGCTCACGCCGAAGCCCCTTGCGGCGGCGCGGGCGGGGTCGTGCCAGGGTGGTAAGTCGAGTCGAACACCATGTCCGCTAGCCAGCGTTTGAAGTTGGCGTTATCGCTGAACAGCTTGAACAGTTCAGTGTGGTCATCCAGCAGCTCCAGTACCACGCGATTAAGCGCCTTGTCGTGCTCAAGCCTCGCGTTCTGCTTGCCTGAGTTGGCCTGGGCATTCTGATACGCCTTGTCCCGAGCCACACGTGCAGGAATTTCTTCGATAATGACCTGCTTGATCTTGTCGGCGTCGTGCCATTCGATGTTGCCGAACAGATCATTAAACTGCTTGATAACGTTTGAGAGCTTGTCCAAGTCCGGCTCGCCACTACCGCCACCGGCGCCGAGCGGAGGTGGTTCGACGAACGCATCCGCATCATCCAGCGCCATCTTCATCGCCGCTTGCGCCTGCGCGCGGTAGCTGTCCATGTCGATGGCGTCCAGCACACCCTTGGAGAGATCTTCATCCTTCGGCGCGGGCAGCTTTGGAATCAGGAAGTTCAGGAATATCGTCAGCTTCTCCCACGCCGGATGTCCGTACGGCAGGATAGCCGAGAGGAAACCATAGCTACGCACGAACGCCTTGGCCTTGCCCTTGAACTTGACTTGCTCGTCTTCGCCAAGCTTGCTGACATATTCCGCCACGCAAACATCAAGAATAGGATCGAGCTTCTCGCGGTCAGCGCCGGATAGATACAGGGCCACCAAGTCATCCACCTGCTGGGTGCTGTAAACCTGCTGCACATCCAGTTCGGCCTTGATGTCGTGCAGCTTGTTCGGATCGGTTTCGCCTTCCTGGATCGTGGCGCGATAGTACTCCTGAAAGGCCGCTTTCACAGCTTCGGCGTTGTCCGCAAAATCCAGAACGAAGGTGTCCGCCTTTTGCGGGTGCGCTCGATTTAAGCGTGACAGCGTTTGCACTGCCAGCACACCCGCCAGCGGCTTGTCCACATACATCGTATGCAGCAACGGCTCATCGAAACCGGTGACGAACTTGTTGGCCACGATCAAGAAGCGATACGGGTCTTGCTTGAACTTGGCTGGAATATCCTTGCTTGGAAAGTCGTTGAGATCGGCCTCGGTTTTCTTCGATCCAGCGATCTCAAAGTCGCCCGAGTACGCGACTATGGCCTTGTAAGGACTTTTGATTTCAGCCAGGTAGTCCGACACCTCGCGGAAATAGTCGATGGCGCGCGCGATACCGTTGCAGACGATCATCGCCCGAGCTTTGCCACCGATCTTCTTCGCACCGATCACCTGCTCGGTGAAATGATCGACCATGATCTCGGCCTTGCGGCGAACTGCCTTGTCGTGCGACTCGACGTAGCGTCGGATTTTCTTCAGCGCCTTGCCCTTGTCCACCTGCGGGTCGTCCTCGATGGTCTTGGCGACGTGGTAGAAACTATCCACCGGTGTGTAGTTGGCGATCACGTCAAGGATGAAACCCTCTTGTATTGCCTGCTTGGTGGTGTAGGTCAGATCCTCAGGGGAGCGAAACCGCACTTTGTCCCCCACCACCACCCGCTCACCGAACAATTCCAACGTCTTGGTCTTCGGCGTAGCGGTGAAGGCGTAGTAGCTGGCGTTAGCCAGCAACTTTCGCGAGCGGATGCGATCCTCGATCAGCGTATTGATTTCGTCCTGAGCGTCGCCACCGGTTTCCTCTTCCTCCCCTCCCGCGCCGCCCAGCGCCTGGTGCATCTTGGCCGTGGTCTTACCCCCCTGGCTGGAATGCGCCTCGTCGATCAGCAGCGCGAATTTACGGTCGCCCAAGTCGCCCAGTTCGTCGAGGATGAAGGGAAACTTCTGCACTGTGGTGACGATGATCTTCTTGCCACGGCGCAGGAAGTCGCGCAGTTCCTGCGCGTTGTCCGAGTGACCGAGAATCGAAGCCACATGGTCGTAGCCTTTGATGGTCTTGTGAATCTGGGTATCCAACGCGCGTCGGTCTGTAATGACGACGACCGAGTCGAACAGGGCCTGCGTTTCATCCTCTGCCGTCTTCAACTCCACTAATTGGTGCGCCAGCCATGCAATGGTGTTGCTCTTGCCGCTGCCAGCCGAGTGTTGCACGAGATACCGTTTGCCGACGCCATCCTCACGAGAACGACGCAGCAGTGCGCGCACCGTGCGCAACTGATGGAAACGCGGGAATACCGGCTTGCGGATCTTTCTCCGCCTGCCACCGGCATCTTGCTCCTCGTCCTCCACCACCTGCGCATAGTTCTCGATGATGTTGGCCAACGACGCCTTCACCAACACCTGCTTCCACAGATAGTCGGTCTTTATTCCATTTGGGTTCGGCGGGTTGCCCGCGCCGCTGTTCCAGCCCTGGTTGAACGGCAAGAACCATGACGCCTTCCCCTTCAACTCAGTGCAAAAGCGCACCTCCGCATCGTCCACTGCCATGTGGGCGATGCAACGCCCTGACTGGAACAGCAGTTCCTTGGGGTCGCGCGTGATCTGGTATTGGACGATTGCGTCGGCTACGGTTTGCTTGGTCAGCGAATTCTTCAATTCGAAGGTCAGCACCGGCAGACCATTGATGAAGACTACCAAGTCCAGTTCATTGCCCGAGTCATTGCTGTAGCGCACCTGCCGAGTGACGCTGAAAATGTTCTTCTCGAAGGCGTCTGCTGCAGCGGTATTACCCGGCGTAGGCAGCAGCTTGTAAAGATCGACCGTTACCGGCCCATGGCTTACACCCTTGCGCAACACGTCCACTACACCGCGTTTGGCAATTTCACCCTGTAACCGATGCAGGAACTGCGTGCGCTGAATGCCCTCGGCGGCGAGGCTCAGCGTCTCCACTGCCTTGGGTTGGGTGGCGTGCAGGAATTCCAGCAGTTTGGGCACGTCCAGCGCCACGTCGCGGTTGTAGTCGCTCGCCCGGCCCAGCGCGTAACCGCCCGGCGCATACACCAGCATGGGTTCCTGGACGGTGTTCGCCAGAACAGCCGAGTGTTCGCTGATGCCCGCCAAGTGGCGCACGATCAGTCGTTCCAGTTCCTTCTCGCTAGTGTCAGTCACCATCAATCTTTCTCCCGAAGATTTCCCCTTGTCGGAGCCTGCAAAACGAAGTGCCCGGCGCGCTCACGCGCCAGCGCCACGGCGCGATGCAATTGCGCCTGCAACACTTGCACGTCCGGAATATGCGCCAGATACTCCGCTACGCGAATATTCGAAGCCCCCAGATCCAGCAACTCCACCTGTTCGGTGTCCCTGGCGGCGCACAGGATCAGACCGATGGGCGGTTCCTCGCCTGCCGCTCGGTCATGCTTGTCCAGCCAGCGCAGGTACAGCTCCATCTGCCCCTTGTGCGCGGGCTGGAACTTCTCCAGCTTCAACTCCACCGCCACCAGCCGTTTCAGATGACGGTGATAGAACAACAGATCAAGGTAGAAATCGTCCGCACCAACGCTGATACGCTTTTGCCGCGCCACGAAGGTGAAGCCTACGCCCAGTTCCAGCAGAAACCGCTCCATCTCGCGCAGGATGGCGTCTTCTAGGTCGCGCTCGCTGTAGTCGTGTGGCAAGCCCAGAAAATCCAGCATGTATGGGTCGCGGAACACCAGGTCGGGCGTCATTTGCCCGCCCGCGCGGAGGTGGCTGATTTCCGCCTGCACCACGGCTTCGGGTTGTTTGGCGATGGACGTGCGCAGATACAATTGGCTGGCGATGCGCTCGCGCAGGGTACGCACGCTCCAGCGTTCCACGCGGCACAGCTCGGCGTAATACTCGCGCTCCAGCGGCTGCTTGAGCGGCAGGATTTCGACGAAGTGGCTCCAGCTCAATTCTCGCGACAGAGTCGCGACAATGGCCTCGTCCGGAAATGCCTCGGCAAATTTGACCATGCGGGTCAGCGCCGACACATTGAAGCCTTTGCCGTAGTCTCTCGCCAATTCTTGCGACAGCGTCGCAAGAATCTCCTCGCCATAACCTGCCCGCCCGTCCTTCAGCACCTCTCCGCGAATGCGTTGGCCCACATGCCAATACAACATAGTCAACGTGGCATTGGCTGTTTGCGCAACATGCTGGCGGGCGGATTCGATCAGACCGCGCAGTTCGACCAGCAATGCGGCGGGTTCGCGCGGCGCCAGTGCGGATGTCTTGCGGGCGGTCGGTTTCTTACTCGTCGCCATCGGCGTCTTCCTCGGCAGGGTCGGCCTCATCATCGCCCAACGCCACCAGCTCGTCGTCGCCAACCACGTCGTCCGGACCGGGCTGCCAGCCGCGCAGATCCACCTGGCCGGTTACGGCATCGGCGATCAGGCGATCGCGGTACTCGCGGATAAGCTTGATCTCCTCCTCGGCGCGCTGGATGGCGTCCTCGACGGGTTTGCACTCACCGGCGATCCAACGGCAGACGGCTTGCTGCTCGTCTACAGTCGGCGGCAGCAGGATAACTGCGTTTTTCACGTCGTGCTTGCCGAGAGCGAAACGCGTAACACCGGTGGCGAGAACGTGGAACTGTTGCGCAATGCGAGCCGAACCTATGGCGCGGAACAGGAACTCGCCCAGCACGCGCCCCGGTTCCGGGCGCAGCAAACCGAGATGGTAAGCGCAGACCACGCCAGGTAGGTCTTCCGGCACCCATGCGGGCACTCCAATGTCATCGGGCGTTTCAGAATCTTTCGTGAGAATGACATCGCCCGCCTTTAGCGTGAGGCGCGCTATTTCCACCGCCGTTGCTGTGGCGCGCATCAAGTTCATATCGTCGGTGATACGGTCGTTCTTGTAAACGTCCGTGTAGTTACACAGGCGCACCGGCGTTTCGTCGTCGTGCGAATGCTTGTCCACGCCACTGAAGCGCACGTCCGCAAGGTGCTTGATGAAGGTGACATTCCAATGTTCTGGCACATCCCCCAGCCACTCGATGCCGGAAGGCTTGAGTCTCACCGAGGCATCGAGGCCACGCGTGACGGCGTGGTCGATGATGCGCACCTTCTGCTCGCTCAGCAACCCGATGAGGTCGCGTTTGGTCTTGATGAAGCGGGCGATGTGCGCATCCTGCACGCGCAGGTAGGCGACGATTTTGTCTTGCTCCTCCGGAGGCGGCAACAATGCCGAGACGTCGTAGAAGTCATCCGTATAGAGACGCCAGAAGCCTTCGACAATGCCCTTTGTTCTACGCCGGAACTCACCGACATACATCGGCGTCTTGAAAAGCGATTCGCAATACTGAACAGATGTCCCGCGTTTGGGCCGGAGAACGGTGTAGTCCGGACTAACGACGCCAGCTTGCTTGGCACGCGCAAATACTCCTAGATGCGCCTTCAAGCGATTGAGAACCAAATCGTGTTCTGCGACGAGTTTGCCGCCCGCGTAGTTCTCTGACTGAAGGCTCTTGCGACCCAAGTCCTTGCTTGGAACAAGGCCGTGAACCTGACTCATCGAGAGGTGCGTTTCTTCTCCATTTTTCGAACGGTGATCAACTTCTCGAAAAAGATAGCGGTTGCGGCGCGTCGACCAATGGGCAGGAATTTCGCCAACCCACGGCAGACCGGAATCCCGGTATTGCGTGTATCGAGGAAGCTGGTGCATCAAACCGTCCCCACGATCTTATGCAGCAAGCCTTCCATCTGCTGCTCCAACTTCAAGATGTCCGCGCGAATCTTTTCCAGCGAGCGCAACGGCGCGGGCTTGTAAAAGTAGCGGGCGAAGGAGATTTCATAGCCGATCCGGGTCTTCGAGTGGTCAATCCACGCATCCCGCGCGTGCGGCAGAACTTCTCGCTGAAAGAAGGCCTCAATGCCGCCTAGCTCTTTTAGCGGCACCTGCTCGGTATCGCGAAGGTCGCTATCCGGTTCGTACTCGACCTTGAAGCGATCATTGCCTACGGTTTGCAGGTACGTGCCATCGAAGCCTTGCTCAAAGAGTTCGTTTTTCTTGAGCTTACTGCGCTTAGCAATAACCTCCGGAGCGGTTTCGTCACGCCAGCTTACGGCCTTGAAAATGGCTTTTTTCTCCGGTGCTCCCAGCTTGAGGCTCGCGCCCTTCAGGAACTCATCGAACCGGGAACGGAACTCGTTGTGATCGTCATGCACCTCATGGCCCAACACCTGTTGGGCCTGAATCGCAGTGTCCAGCAACTTCTTGTCGCGCAGCCACGTAGCAGGGTCAAGCAGCTTCTTGCGCTTCTTGGCGGGAACTGCCTTGCGAGCAGGTGCCGACTCGCCGTCCTCAGCTTCCTCTTCGTCCTCGTCTTCATCGTCCTCTTCGCCCTTCAACCAGGCTTCGAGGTCAGCCTTGATGCCGGCGAAACCTTCGTACAAAGAGTCACCGTACTTCATCCAGATTTCCTGGCGCAGGGACTCATCGCCCGACGCGAAGCGCAGGGTTTCGATGGCGCTGGTTTTCAACTGGCTCTTGAGTCGCAGCGGGCGCTCTACGGTGATCTTCCAATAGCCGAAGTCCTGCGTGTCGAACCACTTGCTCTGCTCGGTTGCCTGCGCATCACCCAAGTAAAGGTCGAGGATGCGCTGAATGTCGGCGTCAGCCAGCTCGCAATTCTTCTTGCCAAGATTGCGGCGCAACGGCTGGGACCATTGGCTGGCGTCGATCAACTGAACCTTGCCACGGCGTGAGGCAGCCTTGCGGTTGGACAAAATCCATATGTAGGTAGCGATGCCCGTGTTGTAAAAGATGTTGAGCGGCAGCGCGATGATGGCTTCCAGCCAATCGTTTTCCAGCACCCAGCGACGAATATTGCTTTCGCCCTGGCCCGCGTCGCCGGTGAACAACGCGGAACCGTTATGAACCAGCGCGATACGGCTGCCCACGCCGTCGGCGGGCGCGTTGCGCTTCATTTTGGACAGCTTGTTCACCAGGAACATGAGCTGCCCGTCGCTGGAGCGGGTGATGAGCTTGAGTTCTGGGTTGTCGTCGTGGCTGACGATGAAGCGCGGGTCGTTGAAACCCGCCTTGCCGCCCATGCGTTCCAGATCGGTCTTCCAACTCTTGCCATACGGCGGATTGGAAATCATGAAGTCAAACTCGCGGCTGCGGAACTGGTCGGCAGACAGGGTGGACTTGTCCGCGCCGCCGACGATGTTCTCCGCCGCACCGCCTTCGCCTTTCAAGAGCAGATCGGCCTTGCAGATGGCGTAGGTTTCGGGGTTGATTTCCTGCCCAAACAGGTGGATGGAAACCTCCTTGCCGCGTTCTTCCGCCAGATCCAACAAAGTTTCCTCGGCGACGGTCAGCATGCCGCCGGTGCCGCATGCGCCGTCGTAGAGCAGATAGGTACCGGACTGGATGCGCTCGGCCACGGGCAGGAACAGCAGCTTGGCCATGAGCTTGACCACATCGCGCGGCGTGAAGTGCTCTCCCGCCTCTTCGTTGTTTTCTTCGTTGAAGCGGCGGATCAGTTCCTCGAACACGGTACCCATGCCGTGATTGTCCAGCGGCGGCAGCTTGATGCGCCCGTCTGCGTCTTTCACCGGCAGGGGTGAAAGATTGATTTCCGGGTCAAGGAAGTCCTCGATCAGGAAACCAAGAACGTGAGCATCCACCAGCGTCTGAATCTGATCGCGGAATTTGAATTTGTTGAGGATTTCCTGCACGTTTGGCGAGAAGCCATCAAGGTAGGCGATGAAGTCATCGCGCAGGCGTTGCCCAGCGGCGCTGGCCTTGAGCTTGGTCAACGTGAATTCCGAGACGTTGTAGAACGCCTGCCCCGCCGTCATGCGCAGTGCACCGTCCTGCTCGGCCACGTTATGTGTATCGAGAAATTTTTTGCGATCCAGTACGTCCTGCTTGGTCGACTCCAACACAGCGTCCAGACGACGCAATACGGTGAACGGCAGAATCACGTCGCGGTACTTGCCGCGCACATAGACATCGCGCAGACGGTCGTCGGCGATGTTCCAGATGAAATCGGCGACCCATTTGATCTGGCTTTGGTCTTGGTGTTTTGTCATGCTTTTTTCCTGGGATTGCTATCGCCTGTTGTTTGACGCGCAATCCATTGCTCCAGATCAGCCTTGCGGAACCGCCAAGTACCGCCAAGCTTGAATGCTGGAATCTTCTTGTCCGCCGCGAGCCGGTAGACCGTGCGTTTTCCTGCCTTCAAATAGGCCGCGACTTCATCCAATGTCAGGATTTCGTCTTCCGCGTCTGCCATCAATCTACCCTCGCCTTTGTTGGCTCTGAAACCTGATTGCCAAGTCTTGCCAATTTTCCCATATTTACGGGAGGCCAGCCAGATAGGAGGGGAAGAAAATGAGGGGTAATGCCCCCTCAAAACCCAGTGACATTGGAGGACTAACTCTAAAGCCACGATCTCCAGTCGTCGGCCGTTGACCCGGTAGTCGTATCGGAAGGCAATATCCCCTTTCGAACGAAACGACGGCGTACATGCCATCGCGATCGGTGACCTTGTAAGGGTCGCGCGAGGTTTCAAATTCCGCCGGGCAAGGTCTGTAAACACGGAAATAGTCTCCTGATCGAAACGGCCGATTGCCGTCACCTATCACGAGACCTGCATACCCCTGCGAACCCTTATAAATCCTGATCTCCAAGAAAAAAACTACCGCCATAGACGGTAGTTTTTATGGAGGTATGAACCAAGCCTAGCGGAAGAAATTCACACGGCCCTTCAGATCCACCGGCAGTTTCACTGCCTGAGGCACGCTTAAAGGAGGAAAGCCCGCACGCAATGCCCTTCAGAACCAACGACTTAGAAGAGTCACGCTCTCATTAACATCCACGGGCGATCTAAGACACTCTTCCAAATTGTTGATTTTTATGGAGCCCCCCCATCACTCCCACTCAATCGTCGCGGGCGGCTTGCTCGACACGTCATACACCACCCGGTTGATCCCCCGCACCTCATTAATAATCCGCGAGGAAATCCGAGCCAGCAACGGATGCGGCAACGGCGCCCAATCCGCCGTCATGAAGTCAAACGTCTGCACCGCCCGCAGCGCGACAACATACTCATACGTCCGACCATCCCCCATCACCCCCACCGACTTCACCGGCAGGAACACGGCGAACGCCTGCGAGGTCAGCTCGTACCAGGTCAGGCCGCTGGCCTCGTCCTTGGTGTTGCGCAGTTCCTCGATGAAGATCGCATCCGCGCGGCGGAGCAGCTCGGCGTATTCATGCTTGACTTCGCCCAGGATGCGCACGCCCAGGCCCGGGCCTGGGAACGGATGGCGGTAGACCATCTGCGGCGGCAGGCCCAGGGCCACGCCCAGTTCGCGGACTTCGTCCTTGAAGAGTTCGCGCAGGGGTTCCAACAGCTTCAGGTTCAGCGTGTCCGGCAGGCCGCCGACGTTGTGGTGCGACTTGATCGAGGTGGCCTTGCCGGTCTTGGCGCCGGCCGATTCGATGACGTCGGGGTAGATGGTGCCCTGGGCCAGCCACTTGGCGCTTTTCTGCTTGCCGGCTTGTTCCTGGAACACTTCCACGAATTCGCGGCCGATGATCTTGCGCTTGGCTTCGGGATCGGCCACGCCGGACAGCTTGCCCATGAACTGGGCGGTGGCGTCGACGTGGATGATCTTGACGCCCATGTTCTCGGCGAAGGTCTGCATGACCTGCTTGCCTTCGTCCAGGCGCAAGAGGCCGTGGTCGACGAAGACGCAGGTCAGCTGGTCGCCGATGGCCTTGTGGATCAGGGCCGCGGCCACCGACGAGTCGACGCCGCCGGACAGGCCGAGGATGACTTCGTCTTCGCCAACCTGCTCGCGGATGCGGGCGACGGCTTCGGCGACGTAGTCGGGCATGTTCCAGTCGCCCTGGCATTCGCAGATCTCGTTGACGAAGCGGGCCAGCATGGCCTTGCCTTGCACGGTGTGCGTGACTTCGGGGTGAAACTGCACGGCGTAGAAGCGGCGATCTTCGTCGGCCATGCCGGCGATGGGGCAGGACGGCGTGGAGGCCATCAGCTTGAAGCCCGGCGG
Organism: Achromobacter ruhlandii; assembly: GCF_902859695.1. Taxonomy (GTDB): domain Bacteria; phylum Pseudomonadota; class Gammaproteobacteria; order Burkholderiales; family Burkholderiaceae_B; genus Achromobacter; species Achromobacter ruhlandii. The sequence goes on along the minus strand of NZ_CADIJL010000002.1, from coordinate 352,205 downwards.
CAGCTCGGTGACCTTGTCACCGTGGCTCATCCAGACCTTGAGCATGCCGTGGCCTTCGTCCGTGGTGAAGTCTTCCAGGCCTTCCAGCAGCTTGGTGTGGCCGTGGGCGCGGACTTCGGCGTAGCCGAATTCGCGGTGGTCGGAGAAGCTGACCACGCCGCCCAGCTGTTGCGCCATGGACTGCATGCCATAACAGATGCCCAGCACGGGCACGCCCAGCTCGAACACGGCGTGCGGCACGCGCATGGAGCCTTCTTCGTAGGCCGATGCGTGGCTGCCCGACAGGATGATGCCCTTCAGGCCCTGCGCCATCTGGTCGCGGATGAAGGCATCGTCGACGTCGCCCGGGTGCACTTCGGAGTAGACGCCGGCTTCGCGGACGCGGCGGGCGATCAGTTGGGTGACTTGCGAACCGTAGTCGAGAATGAGGATGCGCTGGTGCATGGAGACTCTACCGGTAAGGAATGAAATCGCTGTAAATAAAACCGCACCGGCAGACCCGCTGACTGATTTTGCGGTTCTGCCGGTGCGTGATGCATGACATTGTAGTTGACTGTACGGGGATCAGTCGGCGCGGTAGTTGGGCGCTTCCTTGGTGATCTGTACGTCGTGCACGTGGGATTCGCGGACACCGGCGGAGGTGATTTCCACGAATTCGGCCTTGGTGCGCATGTCGTCGATGGTGGCGGCGCCGCAGTAGCCCATGGAGGCGCGGATGCCGCCGACCAGTTGGTAGATGATGGCCAGCACGCTGCCCTTGTAGGGGACGCGGCCTTCGATGCCTTCGGGGACCAGCTTGTCGGCGTTGTTGGCCGGGTCCTGGAAATAGCGGTCGGCCGAGCCTTCCGTCATGGCGCCCAGGCTGCCCATGCCGCGGTACGACTTGTACGAACGGCCCTGGAACAGTACCACTTCGCCCGGCGCTTCTTCGGTGCCGGCGAACATGCCGCCCATCATGCAGGAGAACGCGCCGGCGGCCAGGGCCTTGGCGACGTCGCCCGAGTAGCGGATACCGCCGTCGGCGATCAGCGGCACGCCCGTGCCTTCCAGCGCCTTGGCGACTTCGGAGATCGCGTGGATCTGCGGCACGCCGACGCCGGCGACGATACGGGTGGTGCAGATCGAGCCGGGGCCGATGCCGACCTTGACGCCGTCGGCGCCATATTCCACCAGCGCGCGCGCGGCGGCGGCGGTGGCGATGTTGCCGCCGATGACTTCGACCTTGGGGTAGTTTTGCTTGACCCAGCGCACGCCTTCCAGCACGCCCTTGGAGTGGCCGTGGGCGGTGTCGACGATCAGCACGTCGACGCCGGCAGCGACCAGCTTTTCAACGCGCTCTTCGGTGTTGCCACCGACGCCGACCGCGGCGCCGACGCGCAGCTGGCCCTGGGCATCCTTGCTGGCCAGCGGGTGCTCGGTGTTCTTGACGATGTCCTTGACGGTGGCCAGGCCGCGCAGCTCGAAACCGTCGTTGACGATGAGCACGCGTTCCAGGCGATGCTTGTGCATCAGGGCCTGCGCTTCATCGAGCGTGGCGCCTTCCTTCATGGTGACCAGGCGTTCCTGCGGCGTCATGATGTTGCGCAGGGGCTGGTCCAGGTTCTCTTCGAAGCGCAGGTCGCGGTTGGTGACGATGCCGACCAGCTTGCGCCCTTCCACCACCGGCAGGCCCGAGATGCCATGCTGGCGCTGCAACGCAATGGCGTCGCGCACTTTCATCTGGGGGGTGACGGTGACCGGATCGATCACGATGCCGAATTCGTGGCGCTTGACGCGGGCGACTTCACGGGCCTGGGCGTCGGCGGACAGATTCTTGTGGATGATCCCGATGCCACCTTCCTGGGCCATGGCGATCGCCAGGCGGGATTCGGTGACCGTGTCCATGGCGGCGGACACAAGGGGGATATTCAGGGAGATGTTGCGGGTGAGGCGCGTGGCCAGGGAGGTGTCGCGCGGCAACACCTCGGAATACGCAGGCACCAACAACACATCGTCGAAGGTGAGCGCTTTTTGAACGAGACGCATGGGTAACTCCGGGCGCAAAGCAAGATTATACGCCGCTGACGTGTTTTGACTAGGTGTTGACCCTAGGTCGGCGCATGATTTTTGCGACTTTTTTCAATAGGCGTTGCGACCTTGCACTATTTTTACCCGGATCATATTGACAAGCGCTTTGGCAAGCCGCACAATGCCAGGCATTAAATTTATCCGGGTAAATAAGCCCACTATAAGCCATGACCCAACCTCTCCTTCCCCATACCGCTTTCGAAGGCCACCGCCTGCTGGCGCGTGGCGCGCTCGCCGAGGTCGCCCTGGCCGTCAAGCAGGCCCAGGACGGTCACGCCAACCGTCATGGCGACGGCGCGATCCTGGTGTTCGACGACCATACCGGCAAGCAGGTCGACCTGGACCTGCGCGGCGCTGACGCCGACATCCGCGCGCGCTATCAGGCGCCGGCCGATGCCGCCCCCGCGCCCGCCGAGGAAGCGGACGGCGCCGACGCCGCCCCGCGCGGCCGCGGCCGGCCCAAGCTGGGCGTGGTGCCGCGCGAGGTAACGCTGCTGCCGCGCCACTGGGACTGGCTGGCGGCGCAGCCGGGCGGCGCGTCGGTGGCGCTGCGCAAACTGGTGGAACAGGCGCGCCGCGACAACGAGGCGCGCGACCAGCGGCGCCAGCGGCAGGAAGCGGCGTACCACTTCATGTCGAGCATGGGCGGCAACCTGCCGGGCTTCGAGGAGGCCACGCGGGCGCTGTATGCCGATGATCGCGCGGGTTTCACGCGGCAGGTGGCCGCATGGCCGGCGGACGTGCGCGATTACGCCATGGCGCTGGCGTGGGCGGATGAGGAGGCCTGAGCGGCAGGCCGCGCATCGCGGCGCGCGATCCCAGTGGCCTGTCCCTGCGCCCTATCCCTACGCGCATGCCTGCGCCCCACACACCTCCCCACCATGACCGCGGGCCGTCACTGCGCCGCATGGCTGCGCGCGCCGCTGGCGCATGGCGGCGCGCGAGTCATGCGCCGCTTCCAATCGTGCGTCGGCGGCATCCCGGCACCCCAAGCAAGCGACGCCCGCCGCTGGTAAGCTGTACGTCATGGATACGGATACCGCGCCCCGCAACTTCCTGCTGTACGACGGCGACTGCCCGTTCTGCACCAACTACGTGCGGATGGTGCAGTTGCGCAAGGCCGTCGGCCCGGTCGAATTGCTCGACATGCGCCAGCATCCCGAACTGGTGGCGTATTTCCGCGACCGTGGCTATGACCTGAACGACGGCATGCTGCTGCGGCTGGAGGGGCACATCTACTGGGGCGCCGATTGCATCAACCGGCTGGCGCTGCTCAGTTCCGACAGCGACCTGTTCAACCAGATCAATGCGGCCATCTTCCGCCGCCCGTGCCTGTCGGCGGCGCTGTATCCCTTCATGAGCCGTGGCCGCGCGCTGACGCTGGCGCTGCTGGGCAAGAAGAAGATGCCGGCCTGACAGCGGCGGCGCGCGCTTGGTCGCGCGCCTTGCCTCGCGTTGCCTTGCCTTGCGTTGCCTCGCCTCGCGTTGCCTTGCCTCGCGTTGCCTCGCCTCGCGTTGCTTTGCCTCGCGTTGCCTTGCCTCGCGTTGCCTTGCCTCGCCGCGTCCCGCCTCACCGCGTCCCGCCTCACCGCGTCCCGCCTCACCGCGTCCCGCCTCATCGCGCCCTGCCTCATCGCGCCCTGCCTCTCCCCGCCGCGCCTCTCCCCGTCCCGCCTAGCCTAGTGCCGTCTCGGCTCGTCCCGCCCCGCCCCGCCCCGCCCCGCCCCGCCCCGCCCCGCAGCAATGCTAAATTGCGGGTCAACCCCTTACGGAGACCCCATGCCCGAGCCGAGCACCGCTGCCGACGGCACGCTGACGCCGCCCGTTGCGCCCCCGAACGACGCGCCCGGCGCGATGCCGGCCGACGGTTTCTCGCTGACCGCGCCGATCACGCTGCAGGACCGCATCGCGGCCGCGCTGTTCAGCTACGCGGACATGTTCGGGGCCGCCCGGCGGCGCGCGCTGTACCTCCTGGCGTGGGTGGTGCTGGCGCTGTTGGGGATGCTGGGATTCTCTTCCTGGCGCGATAGCGGCGAGCAGGGCTTTGGCCCGTTCCTCTCGCGCTTCTTTCACGACCTGTTCGGCCTGGACGGCGTGCCCATCCTGGTCGTGGCCATCCCGGTGCTGATCTACTACTTCCGCCATCCGGCGATCGTGCGCGGGCGCCTGGCGCGCTGGTGCCGCGACGAAGGGCTCGACCAGACCATCCACCCGCTCTATCACTTTCAGCCTGGCGGGCTTACCGTCACCCTGCCGGGACGCAAGACGGCCATGGCGTGCTCGCGCATCCAGGGGCTTGCCGAGGCGCCCGGCCACCTGTTCATCCAGTTGCGCAACATCGAGGACGTGTACGCCCTGCCGCGACAGGCGCTATCCGACGAGCAGGTGGCGCGCATCAAGGCGTGGGCCGCATCCTGCCACGCCGGCGCTCCGGACGCGACGCAGCACCCGCCGCAAGCGCGGCAGGCGCCCGAGGCCGCGCCGCCGCTGCTGACGACGCGCTTCCTGCTGAACCAGGAAGACCGGGCCGCCGCGATCTCGTGGCAGATCGAACGTCCCGGCATGCGGCGGCGCCGCCAGCGCGGTTTCCTGCTGGCCTTCGTGCTGACCGCCCTGCTGGTACCGCTGATATTCGTGCTGCTGTGGCTGCTGGATCCCGAGCGGGTGCCGCTGCGCTATGCCTGGCCGCTGTTCGGCGAGATGTTCACGGACAGTTTCTGGAAGATCACGCTGGGGTTCTGGGCCATCCTGGCCGTCATCATCCTGCTGCATCCCTGGTCCCGGCGCCGCCACGCGTACAAGCTGGCCGGGCAGATGCACCGACGCATGCCGGCCGAGGAACACGAGGCGCGGCTGTATGACGATCGGCTCGAGGTCTGGCAGGACGGTTGGGTCAACAGCTTCGCGACGGCCGGCTTCGACCGGGTCGAGCGGCAAGGCGAACACCTGATCCTGATGCGGCGGGAGGGCGAACCGCTGATCCTGCCCCGACGCGCGCTGGGCGCGGAGCAGTTGGCGCTGTTCGAACGCATTCTCACGGGCGGGGCGGGCGGTGACCATCGCCCGCGCGGGGGTACGCCATGAGCGGGCCGGCCTTGATCCGCCTGGCGGCCCTGTGCGCGGCGCTTGGCGCGCTGGCGCCGGCCGCTTCCGCCGGCACCCTCGATCTGCCGCATGGCCTGTCGGTGCAGCTGCCAGAGGGCTGGGTGGTGGACGGCTCGCCACAAGGCGAGGTCTCGCGCAGCGGCATGCGGCGCGTGCAACTGGTCTGCGAAAGCGAGGCGTGCGAACAGACGCAGGAAACCTGCACCCTGCTGATGCAAGCCAAGCCGCTCGAAGGCGACGACGATGACGCCCGCTTGCAAGCGCTTTATGCCTCGCCGCTCAAGCGCTATTTCCGGTTGCGGGCGGTGCTGCGCGCGACCAGTCCCGATGCCGATATCCGCCAGCCGCTGGAGCGGGTGCGGATCGGCGATCGGGATTGGTACCGGGTCGAGACCGATGCGCGGCACCAGTACCGGTCGGGCGTGTTCGCCGAGACGGTGGTCGACGGCCTGTACGTCGGCGCGATCTGCAAGTCGTGCGAGACCGGCGAACAGCGCCACCGGGACGGACTGCGGATCATCGAGAGCCTGAAGTGGGATGCGAACGCCGTGTCGCGTTGAACGCCGCGAACGCCATGCAATGCCCTGGCCGGTTGCGTTGAACGCCACGGGCGCCTGCGCAATGCCCTGCCCATCGCGTTGAACGGCGACGACACGCCGGGCTCGCCCCCGGCTGTCGCCCCCTTCAGGGCGCGGGGGGCAGCACCTCGGCCACCTGCCGCAGGAAGGCTTCCAGCGCCGGATTGTCGTGCTGCGCATGCCAGGCCAGGTACATATCGGCATACAGGTCGCGCTGGCCCAGCGACCGAAACTCCACCCCCTCCAGGCGCAGCTCGCGCGCCGAATCGGGCACGATGCCCACGCCCAGTCCGGCCCGCACCAGCGCCAGCAAGGTATGCGTCTGGCTGGCGCGCTGCACGTAGTCGGGCTGCACGTCGGCCAGGCCGAATGCGCCGACGATGCGGTCATAGAAGTATTTGCCTTCGCGCGGCGAATACAGCACGAAGGGCTGGCCCTGCAGCAGCCGCAGCGACACCACCTCCTGTTCGCACAGCGGTGAATCCGCCGGCAGCGCCAGCACCAGCGGCTCGCGCTCGATCAGGCGGGCCTCGATGCCGGCCTGCCGCGGCACGCTGCGCGCCAGGATCGCGTCCAGTTCCCGCGCCAGCAGCAGGCGCGACAGGTCGGTGCTGACGGTTTCGCGCAACTGGATCTCCACGCCGGGCAGCCGCTTGCGCGCCCGCATGATGAGCGATGGCATCAGGCGGTACGAGGCCACCGCCGTGAAGCCCAGCGTGATGTGGCCGGCGTCGCCGCCGGCGGTGCGGCGGGCGCTGGCGGTGGCGCGGGCCGAGTATTCCAGCAGGTGGCGCGCGTCGCGCAGGAAGCGGCGGCCAGCGGCGCTCAGTTCGACCTGGCGGCTGCTGCGCTCGAACAGCGTCACACCCAGATCCTGCTCCAGCAACTGGATCTGGCGCGACAGCGGCGGCTGCGTCATGCACAGGCGCTGGGCGGCGCGGCCGAAGTGCAGCTCCTCGGCCACGGCGATGAAGCATTCGAGCTGGCGGAATTCCATCGATTCAATCCTTGAATTGATCAATGCTATTTATAGCTCGAATAGTCATCCATCGGCCGGCGTTCCTATACTCGGCCGCAGCACCGGGGCGCGTTTTTCCGCCCCGCGAAAGGAGTGCCATCGCAGCATCGACTTTCCGCGGCCCGCGCCGCTCACTACTACAAAGAGAAGACCATGGAGACACGCAATTCCGCACGCCCGCGCCGCCGCTTCCTTGCCGCGGCCCTGGCCCTGGCCGCCTGTGGCGCCCTGCCCGCCGCGGCGCAGGCCGCGCCGTTCCCGGACCGCCCGATCAACCTGATCGTGCCGTTCTCGCCGGGCGGTGGCACCGACATTTCGGCGCGCCTGCTGGCGGCGGCGCTGGGCGACAAGCTGGCGGCCTCGGTGGTGGTGGACAACCGCCCTGGCGCCGGCGGGCAGATCGCCGCCGATCTGGTGGCGCGCGCCAACCCCGACGGCTACACGCTGCTGTTCGCCAATTCGGGCATGCTGGCGATCAATCCGTGGATCTACAAGCTGCATTCCGATCCGGCCACCGCGTTCGCGCCGGTATCGCTGTTCTCGGACCTGCCGTTCGTGCTGGTGGTGCCCACCACCCTGCCCGCCAAGAACGTGAAGGACCTGGTGACGCTGGCGCGCGCGCAACCCGGCAAGCACACCTTCGCCAGTTCCGGCACCGGCGGCGCGCCGCACCTGTCGGGCGAGATTTTCCAGCAGGCCACCGGCACCGACCTGATGCACGTGCCCTACAAGGGCGGCGGCCCGGCCATGACCGACCTGATGGCGGGCCGCGTCGACATGCTGTTCGCATCGGTGCTGGAGACCATTCCCTACGTCAACTCCGGCAAGCTGCGCGCGCTGGCGGTGACCGGCGCGACGCGTTCGCCCGCCCTGCCCGACGTGCCGACCATCGACGAGGCCGGCGTCAAGAACGCGCAGACCGGCTCTTGGACGGCGGTGCTGGCGCCGGCGGGCACGCCGCAGGCGGTGATCGACAAGCTGTCGGCCGCGATCCGCGAGGTGGCCAGCGACCCGGCGATGCAGGCCAAGCTCGAATCGCAGGGCGCGCTGGCGCACGGTTCGACGCCGCAGGAACTGCAGGCGCTGGCGGCCAGCGAACGCGCGCGCTACGGGGAGATCATCAAGAGACGGCATATCCAGACCCAATGATCGGGCGGGCGCGGCGACCGCGCACGACGCGATGACGCGCCCCGAGGGCGCTGCATTGCGCACCGCCTTTTTTTGTCCCCAGTCCGTCCCGGCGCAGACGGCTTTCCTCTTCGGTCGTCCCGCCGCCCCTTTTCTTGCGAATCCCGCGCCCGCGGGTCGCTGCAACAACCATGACACCCGACATGACCACGACTGCTTCCCAGCCCCTCGCCGACCTGCTGATGGTGGGCCCCTTGCTGCCCGAACTGACCGCCGAACTGGAGTCGCGCTACCGCGTGCACCGCTGGTGGCAAAGCCCCGACCAGGCGGCGCTGCTGCGCGACCACGGCGCGGCGATCCGCGGCATCGCCACCAGCGGCCGCTTCGGCGCATCGCGCGAGCTGATCGACGCGCTGCCGGCGCTGGAAGGCGTATTCAGTTTCGGGGTGGGCTACGACACCATCGACCTGGCGGCGGCGCAGGCGCGCGACGTGCGGGTCACCAACACGCCGGGCGTGCTCGATGCCTGCGTGGCGGACACCGCGCTGGCGCTGATGCTGGCGGCCTCGCGCCGCATCGCCGAGGCCGACCGCTTCGTGCGCGCCGGCCGCTGGCCGCAAGAAGGCTTTGGCCTGGGCACGCGCATGAGCGGCAAGCGCTGCGGCATCGTCGGGCTGGGCAATATTGGCCTGCAGATCGCGCGGCGCGCCGAAGCATTCGATATGCCCATCCTGTACACCAACCGCAAGCCGCGCGCGGACGCGCCGGCGCACTACCGTTATTGCCCGGACATCACGACGCTGGCGGCCGAGTGCGATTTCCTGGTGCTGGCAGTGCCGGGCGGCGGCGCCACGCGCCACCTGGTCAATGGCGAGGTGTTGCGGGCGCTGGGCCCGCGCGGCTGGCTGATCAACATCGCGCGCGGCACGGTGGTCGACGAAGCCGCGCTGGTCCAGGCGCTGCAAAGCGGCGCCATCGCCGGCGCGGGCCTGGACGTGTTCGAGCATGAACCGGCCACGCCGGCCGCCTTGAACGCGATGGACAACGTGGTGATGCTGCCGCACATCGCCAGCGGCACGCATGAGACCCGGCGGGCCATGGCGGACCTGATGCTGGCCAACCTGGATGGCTGGTTCCGCGAAGGCAAGACGGTGACGCAGGTGGTTTGAGACGATGGGCCGCGGCGAGCGAACGAGGTGGCGATGCCGCCCGCTCTGCGGGAACGCCCTCGAATGGGGCATTATTTGAGGAAATCGGCCATCAAGCGTCCATCTTATGGACACTACATCTTGTTATTTATCTCATACATGATAAATTTCTCACCGCACTGGCTCGTGCCGGCGAGCTGTTGTGCTTGTTGTTGTAATTTTTTCCGGCCTTCGGGCCGGATTTTTTTTCTCTGCGCGCCTGGCCAACGGGCGGCGTGCCCGCCACGGGCACCCTTGGCGCGACGGCATTTCGCTGCCATTACAGCGCCATCTTCCGCCATCGACCCGCATCCGCCGCGATTGCCCGCGTCACGCATCGATCGTGATGGATAGCCCATCGGCGCGCGCCACGATCGACCGCACCCCGATCGTCCAGCCGGCGTTGATGGCCTCTTCCTGATCCTCGAACACGCCGTATTCGGTCACCGCCACCGCGCCATGCAGGATGCGGCCGTCGGGCGCCGGCCCCCGCGCCTCGATGACCGGCACGTAGCCGTCCTGCACCTGCAACGCGCCACGCGTGATCTGAAATCCGTTCAATGTTTCTTCCATGGCCGCTCCTCTTTTTTGGGGCCGGGCCATGGTAGCCTGCCGCCAAACGATCCGGAGACATCATGGTGATCTGCAACAGAATCGAACCGTCCGCCTGGGCCCAGGCCTTTCCCCTGATCCGCCAATTGCGCACCGCCCTCGATGAAGCCGAATTCCTGCAGCGCGTGCGGCGGCAATCGCATGGCGGCTACGAACTGGTCGGCGCCTACCGCGACGGCAGGCTGATCGGCGTGATGGGCATGCGGCCCGTGCACACGCTGGCGCGCGGTCCGCATCTGCATGTGGACGATCTGGTGGTCGACGAGGCCGTGCGCGGCAGCGGCGCCGGCCGCGCGCTGATGGCCTACGCCGAGGCGGATGCCCGCGCTCGCGGCATGGGGGCGGTGTTCCTGGATGCCCGGCCCGACGCGATTTCATTCTATGAACGCGAGCAATACACGCTGCATGCGGCGCCGTCGATGAGGAAGCTCATCGGCCCGGCGTCTGCCTGAGCGCGGCACGAGCCGGGCCGCCAAGCGCGCCACCATCGAGATCCCGCCACGCCGATCATGCGATTCGACATCTACCGCCGCCTGCAACTGGACATCGAGCGCGAAGCTGGCCAATGGGCCGTGTACCAGTCCGTGGCGGGCAAGCGCGTGCGCGCTGGCGAGATCGTCATTCCGGCGGATGTCGCGGAAGACGAATTGGCGGCGTACCTGGACGACCTGTATCACGAGATGGCGCGGCCGGGCGACAGCGTGACACGGGTCGCCTGAGCGCGTGGCGCTGGTGGCCGCCAATGGCCGTTGCTGGCCGTGGGCGCGGGATGCGCGCGGGACTGGCCAGGGAACAGGCCTGTTCGGAACTGGCCGCGGCGCTGGCGCGGGAGTATCGTGAAAACCAGCCCTTCGCGCCTGGAGCCCGCCATGTCCGACGACACCCCCGCCATCGAGGCCAGCGCCTCGCAATTGGGCAACCTGACGCAGTTCCTGATCTGGGTTGCCGAGCGCCCTCGCACCTATGCCGACATCATGGAGGCGTGGCGCACCTCGTGTCCGCGCCTGTCGGCCTGGGAAGACGCCACCAGCAACGGCCTGGTGGACCTGGCGCGCCGATCTGCCGGCGACGCTGGGGCCGCCGTGGCCACGCTGACGCCCAAGGGCCGCGCCTGGCTGGCCGCGCGCCAGGCCGGCATGATCGCGACGCCGCGCCAAGGCGCTGGTGTCGCGCCGCTTTCGCACTAAATGCGCGGGCGTCGCACCGCTCTCCCAATAAAGGCGCGGGCGCCGCGCCCCGCTTCCGCTAAGGCGCGGGCGCCGCGCCGCTCTCCCGCCAACGCGCCGGCGCCGCGCCGCCGTCCGCTTGCAGTTGCGCGCGCAGGCTGGCGATGAAGGCCTTGGCCGCCTCGGGCAGCACGCGTCCGGCCAGCGTCTGCACCTCGAAGTGGCGTTCGTTCATTTCGCGGTCGCGCAGCGGCAGGGCCACCACCTGCCCGGCGCGCAGGCGATAACGGATCGCCAGTTCGCCGCAGAACGCCACGCCGCCGCCCGCCCCCGCGAACGCCACCAGCGCGTCGACGCTGCGGCTGGAGAACATCGGTTCGCATGACAACTGCTGGCGGCTGCAGCTGATGTCGATCAGTTGCCGCAGCGTCGAATCGGCATCGGGCAAGGCCAGCGGATAGGCCATCAACTGGGCCAGCGATACCTCGGACCGGCCCGCCAGCGGATGGTCGGGCGCCACCACCGCGCGCACCGGCGCCGGCATGCGCAGCTCGACCCGTACGTCATGGTGCGAGGTCAGGCTGAGCGTGACGCCGATATCGGCCGTGCCGTCCCGCACCCGGACGGGCACCTCGCGCTGCGAGCACACGTCCAGCGAAAAACGGATGCCGGCGTATTGCCGGCGGAAAACGGCGATGGCGGCCGGCAGGAAGTCATGCGCGAAGCCTTCGGTGCAGACCACCCGCACCAGCCCCTGGCGCAAGCCACGCAGGCCCATGATCTCTCCGGCAACGCGCTCCACGTCCTGGTGCGCGCGCTTGGCGTGGGCGGCCAGCAGTTCGCCGGCGGCGTTGAGCGCCATGCCGCGCGAGCGGCGCTCGAACAGCAGGGTGCCCAATTCGCGTTCGAGCCGGGCGATCTGGCGGCTGACCGCGGACGGCGCCACGTCCAGCCGCTCCGCCGCGACGCTGACGGAGCCGCAGCGCGCCACTTCCAGGAAGTAGCGCACGGCCATTTCCTGCAGGATTTGCGGGTTCATCGGGTTTGCCCTTGGTTTGCGTAAAACGCAATGAATGATTCTAGCAATTCATATTGCCGCAATACGGAGCCCCCGCCTAGGATGTGACCGTTGCATGACGCTCCCTCTATGGAACACGCAGGCATGACCCCGTCCCAGGCTTCCGTTCCCGCTTTTTCATTGCAGGCGTTGCGCGCCGCGCAACCGCTGCTGTGGACCCGCCCCGATGGCGGCGCGGCCGACACCGGCGTCCCCTTCGGCCTGGCCGACGTGCAGGCGGCCCACGACCGCTTCACGCGCTTCGCGCCGTTGCTGGCGCAGTTGTTCCCCGAACTGGAAGTCTCGGCCGGCGTGATCGAGTCGCCGCTGCGCCAGGCCGCCGCCATGCAGCAGGCGCTGGGCCTGGCGCCGGATGGCGGACGCCTGTGGATCAAGGCCGACCACGCGTTGCCGGTGGCCGGTTCGATCAAGGCGCGGGGCGGCATTCATGAGGTGCTGGAATTCGCCGAGAAGCTGGCGTGGGCGCAAGGCCTGGTCGCGCCCGGCGAGGATTACCGCAAGCTCGCCGCGCCCGCGGCCCGCGCCTGTTTCGCGCAATACCAGGTGGCCGTCGGATCGACCGGCAACCTGGGCCTGTCGATCGGCGTGATCGCTTCGGCGCTGGGTTTTCGCGCCGCCGTGCACATGTCGGCCGACGCCAAGGCATGGAAGAAGGCGCGCCTGCGCGCCCGGGGCGTCGAGGTGGTGGAACACCCCGGCGATTACGAAAAGGCCGTGGCCGCCGGCCGCCGCCAGGTCCAGGCCGACCCGCGCGGCTACTTCGTCGACGACGAGCGCTCGGCCTCGCTGTTCCTGGGCTACGCGGCGGCGGCGCTGCGGCTGCGCGACCAGATCGCGCAGGCCGGCATCGTGGTCGATGCCGAGCATCCGCTGTTCGTCTACCTGCCCTGCGGCGTGGGCGGCGCGCCGGGTGGCATCGCCTTCGGCCTGTCGCTGCTGTACGGCGCGCACGCGCATTGCTTCTTTGCCGAACCGGTGCAGTCGCCTTGCTTCTTGCTGCGCATGATGGCCGGCCATGGCCAGTTGCCCGGCGTGCCGGTGCCGCCGTCGGTCTACGACATCGGCCTGACCAACCAGACCGAGGCCGACGGCCTGGCGGTGCCGCGCGCCTCCGACCTGGCCTATGCCGCCGTCGGCCAGTCGCTGGCCGGCGTCTACACCGTCGCCGACGACACCCTGTACGGCGATCTGGCGCGGCTGCACGACAGCGAGGGCCTGCGCATCGAGCCGTCGGCGGCGGCCGGGTTTTCCGGGCCGCGCCACTTGCTGGGCAGCCCGGCCGGGCAGCAGTGGCTGCGCCAGCGCGGCCTGCTGCCGCATCTGACGCGCGCCACGCATCTGGCCTGGACCACCGGCGGGCTGTATGTGCCGGCCGAAGAGTACGACCGATTCCTGAGCCGCGGGCAACGACTCGCGGCCGCCGCCCAGGCGCCCACCGACGCGCCGTCCTTCCACCTCTCTCGTCGAGCATGACCATGAAGACTGCCTTGTTTGCCCTTGGTGTCACCCTGGCGGGCGCCCTTGCCGCCCCCGCCCCGGCCAGCGCCCAGACCGGCTATCCGACCCGCCCCATCACGCTGGTGGTGCCATTTCCGCCCGGCGGCGCGACCGACGTGCTCGGCCGCGTCATCGCGCAGAAGCTCGGCCAGGAACTGGGCCAGACGGTGGTGGTGGAGAACCGCGCGGGCGCCGGCACCGCGATCGGCGCCGGCTACGTCGCCAAGGCCGCGCCCGATGGCTACACGCTGCTGGTCAGCTCGGGCACCACCTTCACGGTCAACCCCGCGATCCAGGCCAAGCTGCCGTATGACCCGGTCAAGAGCTTCGAGCCGCTCGGCATCGTGGGCCGCACCGGGCTGGCCTTGCTGGCCAATCCGCAGGTGCCGGTCAAGGACTTGAAGGAACTGGTGGCCTACGCCAAGGCGCGCGAGAAGGAACCGCCCGCCTACGGCTCGTTCGGCGCCGGCACCACCGCGCATTTCGTCGGCGAGGCCTTCCTGGCCGCCGCCGGCATCAAGATGATCCACGTCCCCTACAAGGGCAGCGCGCCGGCCATGACCGACCTGATCGGCGGCCAGATTCCGTTCTCGGTCGACACCGTGGCGGCCGCGCTGCCGCAGAGCAAGCTGGGCAAGGTGCGCGTGCTGGCGGTGTCGGCCCCGACCCGCTCGGCCTTCCTGCCCGACGTGCCGACCTTCGCCGAACAAGGCTATCCGTCGGTGGCCATGGACACCTGGCTGATGTTCACCGCGCCGCGCGGCCTGCCAGCGGACGTCAAGGCCAAACTGGAAACCGCCCTGCGCGCCACGGTCGAATCGCCCGACGTGCGCAAGAGTCTGGAAGCCCAAGGCTTCGAGGCGGCCTTCTCCAGCGCCGCCGAGGGCGAAGCGCTGATCCAGAAGGAACTGCCGCAGATGCGCGACGTCGCGCAGCGCGCCAACATCAAGATCGATTGAAGGAAGCACTCATGACCCTGGACGATTCGCTCGTCTCGTTATCCGCGGTGGAATTGCGGCGCCTGATCGGCGCGCGCCAGCTGTCGCCGGTGGAACTGCTGGAGGCGTGCATTGCACGCATCGAGGCGGTCAACCCGTACATCAACGCCGTCACCGCCACCGCCTTCGACCGCGCCCGCGTCGAGGCGCGCGCCGCCGAACAGGCGGTGATGGCCGGCGACACGCTGGGCCTGCTGCACGGCCTGCCGCTGGGCGTGAAAGACCTGGAACCCACCGCCGGCCTGCTCACCACCTTCGGTTCGCCAATTTACCGCGACCACGTGCCCGCCGAGGACGTCACGCTGGTGGCGCGCCTGCGCCACGCCGGCGCCATCGTGGCCGCCAAGACCAACGTGCCCGAGATGGGCGCGGGCGCCAATTCGCGCAACACGGTGTGGGGCGCGACCGGCAATCCCTTCAACCCGAACCTGAACGCCGGCGGCTCCTCGGGCGGCTCGGCCGCCGCGCTGGCCAGCGACTTGTTCCCGCTGTGCACCGGGTCGGACACCGGCGGCTCGCTGCGCATCCCCGCCGCCAAGTGCGGCGTGGTCGGCTTCCGGCCGTCGCCGGGCGTGGTGCCGAGCGTGCGCAAGCCGCTGGGCTGGACGCCGATCTCGGTGGTCGGCCCGATGGGCCGCACGGTGGCCGACGCCTGCCTGCAGATGGCCGCCAGCGCCGGCCCGGACGCCGGCGACCCGCTGAGCTATCCGCTCGATCCGCTGCAGTTCCTGGCGCCAGGCAACGCCGACCTGGGCCGCCTGCGCGTGGCCTATACGGAAGACTTCGGGCTGTGCGACGTGGACGACGGCATCCGCGCCACCTTCCGCGCCAAGATCGCCGCCATGCGCCACCTGTTCGCGGCCTGCGATCCCATCGAGATCGACTTCGGCGAGGCCCACCGCTGCTTCGACGTGCTGCGCGCCGAAGCCTTCGTGGCCGGCATGCGCGAGGCCTACGAGAAAGACCCGGCCAGCCTCGGCCCCAACCCCCGCGCCAATTTTGAGATGGGCGCGGCCATGAGCCTGAAGGACTGCGCCTGGGCGCAGGCCGAGCAGACCCGCCTCATCAAGCGCTTCCAGCGCGCCTTCGACGACTACGACCTGATCCTGTCGCCCACCACGCCGGTGTCGCCGTTCCCGTGGACGCAGCTGTATGCCGAGGCCATCAACGGCAAGCGTCAGGAGAACTATTACCGCTGGCTGGCGCTGACGTATGTGATCACGCTGACCACGCATCCGGCGCTGACGCTGCCTTGCGGGCGGGATCACCAGGGGATGCCGTTCGGGTTGCAGATCGTGGGACGGTTCCGGGGCGATCGCGAGGTGCTGGCGGCGGCGCAGGGGATGGAGTCGGCGTTCGCGGGCAATGAGGAACTGCGGCGGCCGCGGCCGGACCTGGCGGGGCTGAAGGCGGCGGAGCCGGCGCTGACGTCGATCGTGACGGCGCCGCCGGGGGTGGCACGGGGACCGTCGGCGGCCGAAGTTTCGGCGGTATAGGCAAGACCGTACCCCAGCAGACGCGCATGGCACGGCGGCGGACTCGGGCATAATCCCCCCGCCCGCCGGCCTGGCCCGGCTTTGAAAAGACACCGCTCATGCGCGCTCTGCCCCACGCCCTTCTCGCCTGCGCCCTGCTGGGCGCCGCTTTCACCGCCCAGGCCGGTGATGTCGACAAAAGCAGCTGCACCTACAAAGGCATTCCGCTGCGCGGCAAGGTCAAGATCGTCAGCGCGTTTCCCGACATCCGCGTCAAGGTGGTCGACGCCTTCGCCGATATCCGGGTGAAGAAAGTCAGCGCCTTCGCCGACCGCTGCGGCGAATGGAAGATCGTCGATGCCTTCCCGGACTTCAAGATCCAGTTCGTGGACGCGTTCCCCGACGTGACGGTCAAGTGGGTGGATGCGTTTCCGGGCACCGACTGACGCAGGGCCGCCGCGTCAGCGCTGGCCGGCAGCCCGGGGCGGCGCGCAGCAATGGGCGGTGTCGATCACGCGGCCGCGGCAGGCCACCAGCAGGGGGGGATTCCTGCACAACAGCGCGCCGGCCGGCAACGTGAACTGGAAGCCCCCGTCGAGCATGCACAACTGCGCGGCGGCGATATCGTTGAGCAGCATGTCGTCGCCCGGCTCGATGACCGAGGCGTAGCCGCACGCCCGCATGGCTTGCTGCACGCGCTGGGCGTCGGCGTCCGGCCGGGTCCATTGTTCATAGGCGGGCGGACGTTGCCGTGACCCCGCCGCCGCGGCGCCGTCGGTTGCCGGACAGGCCGCCAGATGGGGATGGGTGTCGCAGTAGGTGTGGCGCTCCTGGTAGGCGAAGCCTTTGCCGAGCATGCACTGCTCACCCCGCGCATAGTCGTTGTTGGTGATGGTCGTGCCGTCGACATGGCTGGCGCTGGGAAAGCCGCAGTCGAGCAGCGCGTCACGCACGCCTTGCTGATCGACGCCAGCCTTGGCCCACAGCGCGTACAGCGGCGGCGGGGGCTGCATCGGCCGGCCATTGATGCAGGCGCCCAAGCCCAGGCAGAGCAGTACCGCCACCGGCCTATAGAGGAGGCGGAGGCGTCCATCCGTGCCGCCTTGCCGGCCCCCGGCCCCAGGCGTGGCGCGCCGCGCGTCCGATACCGGTCGTCCCCTTGCCATGCTTTCCCCATCAAAGTTGCCAGGATTGAACCGCCAGGCGAGGCGTAATGCTATTGCAATTTCCTTTCCCATGAGCAGACGGGCGTTGTGCCGGCAAACAATCCGATAATGTGTTGACTCGACCCTTGGGGCCGCCCCCAAGCTGGCTGCACCTAGTCAACACAAGGACGGTGAACCCATGAGTTCTTCCAATTCGTGGCTGAATGCTTCCGAAGCAGCCAGACGGCTTGGCGTATCGATCAAGGCCTTGCGGCTATACGAGCAGCATGGCTTGATGACCCCCGGGCGTACACCAGCGGGGTATAGAACCTATAGACCTGACGATATCGTCCGCGCGACCGAAATCGTGACGCTGCGCACGCTCGGACTCAGCTTGGCTCAAATCGCGCGCGTACTGGAGGGTGACGTCGAGAGCCTGAGCGCGGCATTGTCGACACACGAAGCGGTGCTCGGCAAAGATATCCAAGCGCTTCTTCACCAATTGGACAAGCTACGAAGCATCCAGGCAAACCTGGCTCGTGGTCGGATGCCATCGGATGGAGAATTAACCGGCTTGCTCGATCGATCGACCGAAACCCGCGCGGCGTTTGCGCTTCCCTGGCCTTGGGGAGGGGAATGGTTCGAAGTTCGGGATGTGCGTCCCCTGAATTACATCATCGGCTCGTTAGGCAGCGGAAAGACCAGGCTGGCCCTTTGTCTCGCGCAGAGCCTGCCAAATGCGGCCTTCGTTGGCCTGGATCGGCTCGACAATGGATGCGCCGCGGCGAAGGCCATGTTGGCAACGGATCCCGCTCTCGGATCGCGCATTGCCAAAGTCGTGGCGTGGCTCGTCGACGAGGGCGCAAGAGAATCCGATGCGCTGACGGCTTTACTCGTTGCATTGGAAACGGAAGGCCCCGCGGTGTTGGTGATCGACATGGTCGAACAGGGCCTGGACCAGCCATCTCAGGAAGCCTTGATGGCGCACCTTCGTCAACGCGCGAAGGCCGGAGGAAAGCCCCTCTTCCTGATGACGCGCTCGTCGGCGATCCTGGATCTTGCCGCCGTTGGACCCGACGAAGCCATTCTGCTTTGCCCGGCGAATCACAGTCCGCCAAGCCGCGTCGTGCCTTACCCCGGCGCGCCGGGCTACGAGGCCGTCGCGACGTGCCTGGCCTCGCCCGAAGTGCGCGAGCGGATATCGAGGCGCCCCCAACCGGCGTGATCGCGCGTGCGTCTCGTCGTGCTCGAAATCCCCCCAAAGTCCCCCAGCCGGAGACGGGCGGCCCTAGGGTAATCCCGTAAGTCGTTGAAATAACGCGAAGTAATGACAGGGCATAAGGAAATCCCGATTAGGGAATTTGCTTATGCCCTTTAATTATTTGCCGGGCGCATACTCGATACGCAAGAATTCGTCCTTGGCATAAAGCAAGACAGATGGAACTTCGTCAACTCGAGGCCTTCGCGGCCGTCATGTCCACGGGCAGCGTCACCGCTGCCGGGCGTCTGCTTGGCCGCTCGCAACCCGCGATCAGCCGCCTGCTGCAGGAACTGGAGGCCGAGATCGGCTATGCCCTGTTCGCCCGCAGCGGGCCGCGCGTGACGCCGACCGAGCAGGGCTTCCTGCTCTATGACGACGTGGAACGCGCCCTGTCCAGCCTGCGCCAGATCCGCGACCGGGCCGAGGAAATCGCTCGCGGCCAGGCGCAACCGCTGCTGCTGGCGGCCACTTCGGCGCTGGCCGCCGGGCTGGTGCCGGACGCGCTCAAGCGCATCGAGCCGCACGCCAACCTGGCCCCCCGCATCGAACTGCGCAGCGCCTCGCCCGAGCGCGTGGTGCACGCCGTCCTGAGCGGCGCGGCGCAACTGGGCGCGACCAGCCTGCCGCTGGAGCATCGCGGCCTGACGGTGCACTGGATCGGCCAGGCCCCCTGTGTGGTCGCGCTGCCCGAAAACGATCCCGCCGCGCGCCATGACGTGGTGCCGGTGGCCGAGCTGGCCGGGCGCCGCGTCATCACCATGGCCAATCCCTACCGCCTGCGCCGCCGGCTGGACGCGGCGCTGGGCCATGCCGCCGGCGCCATCGAAACCAATTCGTCCGTCAACGCCCTGGCCGCCGTGCGCGCGGGCCTGGGCGTGTCGGTGCTGGAACCCATTACCGCCTACGGCGCGCCGATGGCGGGCGTGGCGATCCGCCCGATCGACCTGGACATCCCCTTTTTCTTCGGGGTCATCACCTCGCAGTTGCAGCCCCTGACGCCGGCCTGCCAGGCCATGGCCGATGCGCTGGCGCAGGCCGCCGCGCAGTTGCTGCCCGGCTTCGTGCTGCACGACGCCTGCCAGCACGGCGCGCTGCTGCAGTCGATCTACGGCGATGACACCCCTCTTACGGATACCCCCGCATGAACCAACCCCTCGCTCCCACCCCGCAAGGCCTGGCCGCGCTGGAAGCGCGCCTGCGCCAGGACCTGTCCTGGCTGGAAATCCCCGCCAAGCCCTGGGTCACGCCGCGCCTGGTCGACGGCCAGCCGGTGCTGGACGTGGCCATCATCGGCGGCGGCATGGCCGGCCTGGCCGCGGCGGCCTCGCTGACGCACCTGGGCATCGTCGCGCCGATCTTCGACCAGTCGCCCGAAGGCTATGAAGGGCCGTGGGCCACCACCGCGCGCATGGAAACGCTGCGCTCGCCCAAGCAACTGACCGGCCCGGCGCTGGGCCTGCCCGCCCTGACCTTCCGCGCCTGGTTCGAGGCACAGTTCGGCGCCGAGGCCTGGGAGGCGCTGGACAAGATCCCGCGCCTGCAGTGGATGGACTACCTGCGCTGGTACCGCCGTGTGCTGGACCTGGACGTGCGCAACCAGCACCGCGTGCTGGCCGTGCTGCCGCGCGCCGACCGGCTGGTGCAACTGGACATCGAATCGCCCACTGGCCGCCAGACTGTGCTGGCGCGCCGCGTGGTGCTGGCCACCGGCCGCGACGGCCTGGGCGGCGCCTACGTGCCGGACTTCGCGCGCAAGCTGCCGCGCGACCGCTGGGCGCATTCGTCGGACGTGCTGGACTACGCCACCCTGGCCGGCAAGCGCGTCGGCGTGGTGGGCGCGGGCGCGTCGGCCATGGACAGCGCCGCCACCGCCCTGGAAGCGGGCGCGGCCAGCGTCGACCTGCTGATCCGCCGCGACGACATTCCGCGCATCAACAAGGGCAAGGGCGCCGGCAACCCCGGCCTGACCCACGGCCACCTGAACCTGCCCGATGAATGGAAGTGGAAGATCCGCCACTACATCAACGCCGCCCAGGTGCCGCCGCCGCGCGGCAGCACGCTGCGCGTGTCGCGCCACCCGAACGCCCGCTTCAACCTGGGCTGCGGCGTGCAGGACCTGGCGCTGGTCAATGACGAAATCCGCGTCACCACGCCCAAGGGCGTCTTCACGCTGGACTTCCTGGTGTTCTCCACGGGTTTTCGCATCGACTGGACCGTGCGGCCGGAATTCGCCGCGCTGGCGCCGCACGTGCGCGCCTGGGGTGACCGCTACACCCCGCCCGCCGGCGAGGAAGACCAGGAGCTGCATGACTCGCCCGACCTGGGCGCGGCCTTCGAGCTGCAGGAGAAGACCCCGGGCGCCTGTCCCGGCCTGGACCGGGTGCACTGCTTCTCGTACCCGGCCGCGCTGACGCACGGCACCGTGTCGGGCGACATCCCGGCCATCAGCGAAGGCGCCAAGCGCCTGGCGCAAGGCATCGCGGGCCTCTTCTACCGCGAGGACGTGGCCACGCACTACGCCAACATGGAAGCGTTCGCGGAACCCGAGGTGTTCGGCGACGAATGGACGCCGGCCCCGGCGCCCGGCGCGGCCCGGCAGGCGGAGACCGCGCAATGACCGCTTGGCTGCTCCGCCGCGTGGCGCAAGCCGCGGTGGTCGTGTTCCTGATGACGCTGATCGTCTTCGTCGGGCTGCACGCCATCGGCAACCCCGTCGACATCCTGATCGGCCAGGACGTCGACCAGGTCGACCGCGCCCGCATCATCGCCGAACTGGGGCTGGACAAGCCCCTGTGGCAACAGTACCTGGGCTTTCTGAACGGGGCGCTGCACGGCAACCTGGGCAACAGCTTTGTCTACAACATCCCCGCCGTGGAACTGGTGATCCAGCGCCTGCCGGCGACCCTGGAGCTGGCCATCGCCGCGCTGCTGCTGGCGGTGATCATCGGGCTGCCGCTGGGCCTGTTGGCCGGGCTGTATCCCGACAGCCGTTTCTCCAAGCTGGTGATGGCGGGCAGCATCGTCGGCTTTTCGCTGCCGACCTTCTGGGTCGCGCTGATGCTGATCATGACCTTCAGCGTGTCGCTGGGCTGGCTGCCCGCCAGCGGCCGCGGCCAGACGGTGGAATTCCTGGGCTTCCAGTGGTCGTGGCTGACGGCCGACGGCTGGCGCCACCTGATCCTGCCGGCGCTGAACCTGTCGCTGTTCAAGATCTCGCTGGTGATCCGCCTGACCCGCGCCGGCGTGCGCGACGTGATGCCGCTGGACTTCGTCAAGTTCGCCCGCGCCAAGGGCCTGTCGCCGTTCCGGGTGGTCTGTGTGCACGTGCTGCGCAACACCATGATCCCGCTGGTGACGGTGCTGGGCCTGGAGCTGGGCTCGACCATCGCCTTCGCCGTCATCACCGAAAGCATCTTCGCCTGGCCCGGCGCCGGCAAGCTGATCCTGGACAGCCTGAACGCGCTGGACCGCCCGGTGATCGTGGCCTACCTGATCGTGGTGGTGTGCCTGTTCGTGACGCTCAACCTGATCGTCGACATCCTGTACAAAGTGCTGGACCCGCGGGTGCGGCTGGAGGCCTCGGCATGAGCGCTCCGAACACTCCCCAGGCAAATGCCATGCAAACCGCCGCCCCCGCGCTGAAGCGCGAATCGCCCTGGCGCCGCAACCTGCTGGAATTCCTGTCGTCCAAGACGGCGGTGTTCGGGCTGGTGATCGCCACCCTGCTGATCCTGGCCGCCATCCTGGCGCCGTGGATCTCGCCGCAGAACCCCTACGACCTGCTGCAGATCGACGTGCTGGACGCGCGCCTGGCGCCGGGCACGATGAACGGCCTGAACACCTTCCACTATTGGCTCGGCACCGACGGCCAGGGCCGCGACTTGCTGTCGGGCATCCTGTACGGCCTGCGCATCAGTCTGATGGTGGGCGTGGGCTCGGCGCTGATCGCCGGCATCATCGGCACGCTGCTGGGTTTGCTGGCGGCCTACGCCGGCGGCAAGGTCGACGCGCTGATCATGCGGCTGGTCGACCTGATCCTGTCGTTCCCCTCGATCCTGGTGGCCATGATGATCCTGGCCTACCTGGGCAAAGGCGTGGGCAACGTGGTGCTGACGCTGGTGATCCTGGAATGGGCCTACTACGCCCGCACCGCGCGCGGCCAGGCCCTGG
Source organism: Achromobacter ruhlandii (assembly GCF_902859695.1). Taxonomy (GTDB): domain Bacteria; phylum Pseudomonadota; class Gammaproteobacteria; order Burkholderiales; family Burkholderiaceae_B; genus Achromobacter; species Achromobacter ruhlandii. The sequence continues at coordinate 329,720 of NZ_CADIJL010000002.1, read as the reverse complement.
TCGAGCGCCGCCGCGAGTACGTCGAGGCGGCGCGCTGCCTGGACATCCCCAACTGGCGGATCATGCTCAAGCACATCCTGCCCAACTGCCTGCCGCCGCTGATCGTCATCGGCACCCTGCAGATCGCGCGCGCCATCACGCTCGAAGCCACGCTGAGCTTCCTGGGCCTGGGCGTGCCCGTGACCGAGCCGTCGCTAGGGCTGCTGATCTCCAACGGCTTCCAATACATGCTGTCCGGCGAATACTGGATCAGCTTCTACCCCGGCATCGCGCTGCTGATCACCATCGTCGCCATCAACCTGGTAGGCGACCGCCTGCGCGACGTGCTGAACCCGAGGACCCACAAATGAGCGCCGCCCGTCCCGTCGCGGCGCCGGCCGCCGCCAACGTGCCGACCCTGGAAGTGCGCAACCTGCGTACCCACTTCTTCACCCGCGCCGGCACCCTGCCCGCCGTGGACGACGTGTCGTTCACGCTGGAGCGCGGCAAGATCCTGGGCCTGGTCGGAGAATCCGGCTCGGGCAAATCCGTCACCGGCTTTTCGATCATGGGCCTGGTGGACGCCCCCGGCCGCGTGGTCGGCGGCCAGGTGCTGTTCCAGGGCCGCGACCTGACCAAGCTGGCCCCGCGCGAACTGCGCAAGCTGCAGGGCAACCGCATCGCCATGATCTTCCAGGATCCGATGATGACGTTGAACCCGGTGCTGCGGGTCGACGTGCAGATGATCGAAACGGTGCGCGCCCACAACAGCATGAGCAAGGCGCAGGCGCGCGAGCTGGCCCGCGACACGCTCGGCATGATGGGCATTCCCAGCCCGGAAGAACGGCTGCTGGCGTATCCGCACCAGTTGTCCGGCGGCATGCGCCAGCGCGTGGCGATCGCCATCTCCATGCTGCACCGGCCCGACCTCATCATCGCCGACGAGCCGACCACGGCGCTGGATGTCACCATCCAGGCACAGATCCTGTCCGAAGTGCAGAAGCTGGCGCAGCAGCACGGCACCAGCCTCATCTGGATCACCCATGACCTGTCGGTGGTGGCGGGCCTGGCCGACGACGTGGCGGTGATGTACGCCGGCCGCATCGTCGAACACGGCAAGGTCGACGACGTGCTCGACCGTCCGCAGCATCCCTACACGGTGGGCCTGATCGACAGCCTGCCCAGCAACAACCAGCGCGGCCAACGCCTGCGCCAGATTCCCGGCATGACACCCAACCTGCTCACTCTGCCCGCCGGCTGTGCCTTCGCGGCGCGCTGCGCGCGCGCCACGGCGCAATGCGGCCAGCAGCCCGCCATCACCGACGTGCTGCCCGGCCATCAGGTGCGCTGCTTTCATCCATCGCGCCAACCGGGCGAGGTGACGGCATGAGCCAGACGACGATTCCGGACACCCGCGACGGCGCCCACGCGGCGCCGCCCTCGGGCATCGCAACGGGCGACGGCGCGCACGCCGCTGCCCATCCCACACTCGGCGCCCACGCCGATGACCGCGGCAGCGCCACCCCGCTCATCGACCTGCGCCAGGTCAGCAAGCGCTTTGGCGAACGCCCCGTCGGCGCCGCCGGCCGGGCCTTGCAGCGCCTGGGCCTGTCCAAGCCGCCCGCCATCACCCGCGCCGTCGATCATGTGGACCTGCTGGTGCGCCCCGGCGAAGTGGTCGGCCTGGTCGGCGAATCCGGCTGCGGCAAGTCCACGCTGGGCCGCATCGCGGCCGGCCTGCTGACGCCGTCCGGCGGCGAGGTGCTGATCAACGGCCAGCGCCCGGCCGACATGACGCCGGCCCAGGCCCACGCCGCGCGCCTGAAGGTGCAGATGATCTTCCAGGACCCGTACGCCAGCCTGAACCCCCGCCTGCGCGTGGACGAGATCGTCGGCGAGGCCGCCCGCATCCACGGCCTGGTCGGCAACGACGACTTCGACGACTACGTCAGCGCGCAACTGCAACGCGCCGGCCTCGACCCGGCCCTGCGCCAGCGCTATCCGCACCAGTTCAGCGGCGGCCAGCGCCAGCGCATCGGCATCGCCCGCGCCCTGGCGGTGCAGCCGTCGATGCTGGTGTGCGACGAGGCCGTGGCCGCGCTGGACGTGTCGATCCAGGCGCAGATCCTGAATCTGTTCATGGACCTGCGCGAACAGCTCAACCTGACGTACCTGTTCATCAGCCATGACCTGGGCGTGGTCGAGCACCTGTCGGACCGCGTGGTCATCATGTACCTGGGCCGCGTGGTCGAGACGGCGCCGGTGGACGAAGTCTTCCGCCGCCCCAACCATCCGTACACCCAGGCGCTGCTGGCCGAGATCCCCAACCTGAAATCGCGCCACAAGACCTTCACCGCCATCAAGGGAGAGATTCCCAGCCCGCTCAATCCGCCCGGCGGCTGCCACTTCCACCCGCGCTGTCCGCATGCGATGGCGCGCTGCAAAACCGAGGTTCCCACCCTGAAGGGAATCGCCATCAACCACCTGAGCGCCTGTCACCTGAACGACATGGCCTGACGCTCGCGGGCCGCGGCGTCCACGCCGCGACCCATGGACCCTTTTACTGCTCGTTCCCCCTCACCAAGGACCCCGAACATGAAACGCCTGATTCTCTCGACCCTGACCGCCGCCATCCTGGGCGCGTCCGCCGCGGCCTCGGCCGACAACCTGTCGATCGGCTTTGCCGATCCGCTGTCCTCGCTCGACCCGCAACTGAACAACCACGCCGGCGACCGCTCGGTGGCCCTGCACTTCTGGGATCTGCTGATCGAGAACAAGTGGAACAAGCTGCAGCCCGGCCTGGCCGTGAGCTGGAAGCCGCTGGACAGCACCACCTGGGAATTCAAGCTGCGCGAAGGCGTCAAGTGGCAGGACGGCACGCCGTTCACCGCCGACGACCTGATCTACTCGTACACCCGCGCCCGCGCCGTGCCCGGCAGCGTGGCCACCTACGCCGGCTACCTGCGCACCATCGACACGATGACCGCCAAGGACCCGCTGACCCTGATCGTCAAGACCAAGGCGCCCAACCCCGACCTGCCGCTGAACCTGGCGTCGGTGCACGTGGTCAGCAAGCACGTCGGCGAGAAGTCCACCACCGAGGACTACAACTCGGGCAAGGCCATGATCGGCACCGGCCCCTACAAGTTCGTGTCCTACACCCCCGGCGACCGCGTCATCATGGAACGCAACGACGGCTACTGGGGCGAAAAGGCCACCTGGGACAAGGTCAACTACCGCTACATCAACAACGCCGCCGCCCGCACCGCCGCGCTGCTGGCCGGCGACGTCGACGTGATCGACAAGGTGTCGGTGTCCGACCTGGCCAAGCTGCAGAAGGCCGCCAACATCTCGGTCTATCCGTACGACGGCCTGCGCGTCATGATCCTGCAGCCCAGCTTCAACCCCGCGCCGAATCAGTACATCACCGACAACAACGGCAAGCCGCTGGACAAGAACCCGCTGCTGGACGTGCGCGTGCGCCAGGCGCTGAACCTGGCGATCAACCGCAAGGCCATCGCCGACCGCATCCTGCAGGGCGCCGCCACCGAAGCCAACCAGTGGATGCCCAAGGGCACCTTCGGCTACAACCCCGACGTCAAGGACATCCCCAACGACGTCGAGAAGGCCAAGAAGCTGCTGGCCGAAGCCGGTTTCCCCGACGGCTTCAAGCTGACCATGCACGTGCCCAACGACCGCTACCCGCAAGGCCCGGAAACGGCCCAGGCGGTGGCGCAGTTCTGGACCCGCATCGGCGTCAAGACGCAAGTGGAAGTGGTGCCATGGGCCGTGTACTCGGGCCGCGCCAACAAGAACGAATTCGCGGTCAGCATGCTGGCCTGGGGCAACGGCACGGGCGAAGCCAGCTACGCGCTGGTCAACATCCTGGCCACCGTCGACGCCAAGAAGGGCCTGGGCGCCTCCAACTGGGGCCACTACAGCAACCCCAAGGTCGACGCCGCGCTGGACCAGTCCACCTCGGAATTCGACGTGGCCAAGCGTGAAGCCATCCTGCGCGACTCGGTCAAGATCGTGTCCGATGACGTCGGCATCATTCCGCTGTACCACTACAAGAACATCTGGGCCGCCAAGAAGGGCCTGAAGGTCACCCCCATGACCAGCGACCGCACCGCCGCCATGATGGTCACCAAGGACTCGGCCAAGTAAGGCGCGCATCATGGTTCCTACCCTGAGCATCCAACCCGCCGACGCGCTCATCGACGTGCCCCGCCAGATCCGGGTGGAGCACGTCGCGCCCGGCCAGACGGTGGAGATCACCGCCCTCACCCGCCGCAACGGCGTGCTGTGGCAAAGCCACGCCGCCTTCGTCGCGGGCGAGGACGGCGTGGTCGACCTGACGCGCGACGCGCCCGTCTCGGGCGACTACAGCGGCCTCTCGCCCATGGGCCTGGTGTGGTCACAGTCGCCCGTGGACTCGCCCAGCCGCGAGCACTTCAACCACCCGGTCAGCGAGCCACTGGTCACCGAAGTAGTGGCGCGCGTGGCCGGCGCCCAGAGCGTGGCGCGCTTCACCCAGCGCCTGGCGGCCGACGGTGTCACCCGCCAGGACGTGCGCGAGGAAGGACTGGTCGGCACGCTCTACCTGCCGCCCGGCGCCACCCCCGGCTCGCATCCCGCCGTGCTGATCCTGAACGGCTCGGGCGGCGGCATCAACGAACCGCGCGCCGCGCTGTATGCGTCGCGCGGCTACGCCGCCTTCGCCCTGGCCTATTTCAAGGCGCCGGGCCTGTCGGACTACATCTCCAACACGCCGCTGGAGTACTTCCAGACCGGCCTGCGCTGGCTGCGCAAGAAGGTCCAGCCCAGGCACGACTTCGTCGCCATCAGCGGCCAGTCGCGCGGCGGCGAACTGGTGCTGCTGCTGGGCGCCACCTTCCCCACGGAAGTGTCGGCGGTCGTGGCCTACGTGCCGGGCGCCGTGGTCCACAGCGGCCAGAACGCCTGCGACCCCAAGATCGGCCGCGAAGGCCCGACCTGGCTGCTGGGCGGCAAGCCCCTGCCGCACGTCTGGGAAAACAACCGCACCGCCACCTGGGCGCCGTTCGACGAAGGCCCCGCGCCGCATCGCCACGAAAAGGCCATCCTCACCGCGCTGCAGGACCCCGACGCCGTGGCCCGCGCCCGCATCAGGGTCGAGGACATCCAGGGCCCGGTGATGCTGCTGTCGGCCACCGACGACGGCTCGTGGCCGTCCAGCCTGTACTCGAAGATGGTGCGCGACAAGCTGGCCGAGGTGCGGCATCCGTACCCGGTCCAATGGCTGGACTACGAGAACGGCGGCCACTCGATCCTGTTCCCCTACGTGCCCACCACGCAACTGGTCTACGCCCACCCCGTGTCCGGCAAGATCAGTACCAGCGGCGGCAACCCCAAGGACAACGCGCGCGCCGACGAGCAATCGTGGGAAGGCGTGCTGAAGTTCCTGGACGCCGCGGTCAAGGCGCGCGGCCAGGCCGCGCCGTCCGCGGATCGCGCCCAGGCCGGCCCGGCCGCCACGCCCGGCAACGCCGGCTGAACGACATCCAAGGAGACTTTCCCCATGGCACAACCACCCATCGTCTATGACACCGCCCGCGACCTGGTGGACCAGCTCGTCGGCCTGAAGGCCGACAGCGCCACCTACGCCGTGCGCCACCAGCGCGACAAGGTCGCCGCCGCCACCCAGGGCAGCTACGACGCCCTGTTCGACCCGGCCCTGCCCGGCCTGACGCTGGCCGAGCGCCTGCTGGTCGCGCTGTACGCCGCGCGCCTGACGCCGTCGCCGTCGCTGGTTGCGCACTACCGCCAGCGCCTGGTCGAGGCCGGCGCCAGCGCCGCCGACATCCAGGTGGCCGAGTCCGGCAAGCCGGCGGACGCCGCCGACCCGCGCCTGGCCGCGATCCTGGAGTTCACCCGCAAGCTGATCGAAAAGCCCGTCGAAGGCGACGAAGCCGCGCTCAAGACCCTGCCGGCCGCCGGCGTCTCCACGCCGGCTGTCGTCACGCTGTCGCAACTGGTGGCGTTCCTGTCGTATCAGGTGCGCCTGGTCGCCGGCCTGCAGGCCATGCTGGCGCTGGAAACCAAGCCGATCGCGGCCGGCACCCCGCCCGCGCCCTTCCCGGCCAACACCGCCGCCACCGAACCCGGCGACGTCATCAAGGCCCACGGCTTCACCAACGAAGTGCTGGAGTGGAAGGCGTGGCTGGACGTGGTCCAGGTCGACAGCGCCACGCCCGAGCAGATCGCGGTCCTGGAAGAAAGCCACCCCAAGGCCAAGGTCTCGGATTACTACCTGTTCCTGGTGCACCAGCCCGAGATCCTGCGCCAGCGCTCCACCGCGTTCAACGCCATCATGTACGCGCCCGGCGGCCTGTCGCGCGCCGAGCGGGAACTGGGCGCGACCGTGGTGTCGCGCGTCAACGGCTGCGTCTACTGCGCCTCGGTGCACGCGCAGCGCTTCGAGCAACTGGCCAAGCGCAATGACGTGATCGCGCAGGTGTTCGAAGACCCGGCCACCGCCGGCACCACCGCGCGCGAACTGGCGATCGGCAAGTTCTCGATCCAGATCACGGACGCGCCGGCCTCGGTGGATGCGGCCAGCATCCAGGCGTTGAAGGACGTGGGCCTGAGCGACGGCGAAGTGCTGGACCTGCTGCATTCGGACGCGATCTTCGCGTGGGCCAACCGGTTGATGTTGAACCTGGGCGAGCCGGTGGTCGTGCAGGTCTGACGGCGGCATTTTCGTTAAACTGGCGCTTTCCGCCTATTCATGCGCCCCGCCCCACGCGGGGCGCATTGCCTTACCCCCATGTCCGACAAAACCCACGACATCCGCCCCGGCCAGTCGATTGAACTGCTCAAGGCCCTGCACATCCTGACCCGCGACGGCAAGATGAACCAGGACAGCCGCCGCAAGCTCAAGCAGGTCTACCACCTGTTCCAGTTCATCGAACCGCTGCTCAAGGACGTCCAGCAACAGCGCGGCGCCGTCACCCTGGCCGACCACGGCGCGGGCAAGTCGTACCTGGGCTTCATCCTGTACGACCTGTTCTTCAAGGAACAGCCCGAGGCGCTGAAGAACGGCTCGCACATCTACGGCATCGAAACCCGCGAGGAACTGGTTAAGTCATCGGAAGAACTGGCGCAGCGCCTGGGCTTTGGCGGCATGTCGTTCCTGAACCTGTCGGTGGCCGAGTCCATCACCTCCGACAAACTGCCCGCGACCATCGACGTGGTCACGGCCCTGCACGCCTGCAACACCGCCACCGACGACGCGATCCATTTCGCGCTGGAGAAAAAGGCCAAGTACATCGTGGTCGTGCCCTGCTGCCAGGCGGAAGTGGCGTCGGTGCTACGCAAGAACAAAGCCAAGGCGCTGGCCGATCCGCTGGCGGAGATCTGGCGCCATCCGCTGCACACGCGGGAGTTCGGCAGCCAGATCACGAACGTGCTGCGGTGCTTGCAGCTCGAAGCGCATGGGTACCAGGTCAGCGTGACGGAGCTGGTGGGGTGGGAGCATTCGATGAAGAATGAGCTGATCATTGCGCAGTACAAGGATCTGCCGCGCAGGAAGCCGGCGGAACGGCTGACGGAGATGCTGGATCGGATCGGGTTGCAGGAGTTGAAAGATCGGTTTTTCCTGCCGCAAGCGGCTTGAGAATTGAAAAAGGACCTTGCGAGGTCCTTTTCTTATTGAACGCTCGTCTCGGATAGGGATGAGAATGTCACCCTTGGCATTGCTGCCTATGTGCGTCACGCCCATACTCATCTTGCGATCGCAACAACGATCGTCCGGATTGACAGCCGGAAGAGCAAGGGCGGGCAGCCGCTGCAATAGCGGCGTTTTCATGTCCGTAGGCTGACGTACGTCCCTCCATGGGCGAGCCTTGGCTGGGGCACCTTCGTGTGCGCCGGTTTCCCTTGTCACCGGTCTGTCAACCCGGCCTTGTGCTCGCCCGCCCCGACCGACAACGGGGCGCGGGCTTAATGACAGAGGCAGCCGCGATGAACGACCACTCCTACACCCTTGACCGCTGGGCCACGCCGGATGATCCGGAGAGCGTCCCTATTCGGTTTGCTGATCTTCGGAAAATAGAACGGGCTTGCCTGGGCATCTGGGCCATCGCCCGGATTGTGGGCAATAGCGCGACAGAACCCGAGAGTACCGGGGCGGCGCCACTGGAGCCTTGGGTCAGCGCCAACTTGCTGGGTGGGGTCGAGAGCCTGTGCGATCACATCATGGATCTTGTGGACACGGCGCTTGATGGGACGGGGTTGGAGCTTGGGGGCGTGGCGCCGGCGGGGTCAGTGCATTGATGGGCGTGGCGGCGGCGGGCCGGAATTATCTTGAGGCCTGCCCACCGCAATAGTGAGCAATCCCGGGGATCGGAGGTCAACCGTCGCGCCACCCGTCGCCTCAATAACGACGTCCTGAACACGACGGCCGGAAGACGCCTGGATTCAATCCCCAGAGCTTCGACGCAACCGATCCGTCGACTGCTTGTTCAGCCGCTTCGCCTCGGCTTCCGCGTAGTCTTCCTCGCCCTGTTCGTATTTCCCGTCATACATGCAGCTACTGCGAACCAAGCCGCATTCGCCGATGATTGAAGAACAGCCCGAGCTCAACGCAGCGAGAAATAGCACGATACCGTAACGGCCTAGGTTTTGAATCGACATGGAACTCCTTGGTTGTCGAAGTAGTGTACGGGATGGGGATGACCTACGAGCGCGAATCAGGGGGTTCACGGTCCACCCAGCCACGTAACTCCAGCATTCGAGCCGAATTTCTAGTACGCTCAATTTGGCATGCTTCATGCTTGAGCTGATGCTCAGGAGCTGGATACTAGTTCCACGCTCCCACAAAGAGCGCTCAGATTGACTGGTGCAAACGTCCAACGACGTAGCTGCGGCAATGGCAGCAGCCTTCACTTATCGCATCTATGCAGGGAAGTCTGGTAGACGATCATTCTTGGACCTATGAACGGCATACTGCGCCGGATGATTCGCAGTTCAGCAACTTGAGGCTTGCTAATCGTCAAAATGGAGAGGCCAAGCAGCAATATTTGAGTGATTGCTCAGGAATAATTCGAACAAGCTTGCGACCTGCGGCAACAGCAGCATGAAAATTGGACGGACTCCAGTTTTAACGGAGGAATTGAGGGCCCCTCGAACCCCATAATTAGCCTCGTCGCACCGGCTGTTGATGAGCCACACCGGCTGTGCACAGCCCTCGATATCTCTCAAGAATCACCCTCCCTTCTTGGGCTTACATTTCTTTTTGGCGATCAAAAATGGGTCCACATCAATAGTGGCTAATTGCACCTTATAGTCCAGCGCGATCAGCGTCTTGAGAGCATTTCTCAACGTGACTTTGGAAAAAAATGGAAGATCTCTTGGCAGCGTTTTTGTCGTTGCAATAGCAAATACTATATTAAAGTCATTAGCCTTTGGTTTCAATTGAGGATCCGCAAGCCTCATGCTATCGGGAAGTTTTTCATTTAATTTTTCTCTGAATTCTACGTCTCTCACAAACGCTTCCGCAGCGACAAACCCCTGGGCAAAAAGATGGCTGAGCGTACCAGAACTTCGATAGTACTTGACATGGATTAGATCAGTTCCATCTCGGATTAAGTCACAAAATTCAATTTTGTCATATCTCCCTCCTAATTTTGTATTTTTCTTATCCATTAAGGCAAAGCAGGGATCATTTCTTGCAAGCATTTCATTGTACTCATCCTCACGATCACACCCATAAACGGGAAAGCTGAATGGATATACATCGATCTTTGAAATGTAATCATCGATCAATGCAACAAAACTAGGCTCCGCCTGGAACCAAACACCATTGCGCAACATGTAGCGTTCCGCACCGAGGACCAGCTCAGCATACAAACACCGATAGGCAGACCACGAACGAGTTGACTCATAGTTGGAGTTATTTATATGAACGGTCAACCCTTTAAGCACATCTACGCTCAGAACTCGTGAGGTTCTTTGAAGGTAGTCTATTAAATCTTCCATCTTCAAAACTACGCTTCTAGGCGTATTTGCATACATATCAAACGAATAACCTATCTGATCCTCCCAATCAACCACTTCAGGCTCACCTAGCCAAAAATATGTTGAAGTCGGCGCAGCTAGTTCGTCATTTAAACATGCATCTAGGACCGATATGATTTCAGGATCCTTGACTTTTCTAATATTATCGACCCATTCAAACTCCGACGGGAGCGGTGAGTTATAACGCCTCAATGCTTCATCTAGAATAGGGGGGATTCCTCCGAGATCAGTGCTCACGGCTATCGTTAGCGCATCCCGACCCGTAACGTGAGAGCCGAACAAAGGAACTCGCGAAGCTCCAGTGATGGCATAGAGCATTTCCAATTCGGAATCCATCTGCAATTCGAATATATCAACCTCAGTAGTGCTCTGCGTGCGGGAATTCAGGGGGTTGGCATCATAACTAGCCTTATCGACACTACGTAACTTATCAGCATCTACGGAGGCGAGGGTAACGCGCAATCCAAAATCGCGCTCCACCCCGTCTAATTTCAGTAGGTGATAGCCAGACCCAAAAGACAATAAGAACAACCGCCCCATTCGTTCAAATATCGCCACCGCCCCTACGTTCCGCGTACCCCCAAAATCCTCCGGAATCATTTCTGAATTATTCGTGAAAAGCTTTGTCCAACTAGGCGGCAGTCTTTGAATATCTTTTTTGACGTATACCTCAACCGTTTCGCCAGCTACCGATAGAAGCGCAGGAGGCTGCGAATCCTCCATCTTTATGAGGTCCGCACGTGCGACCACGCGGTCTTTCGCTAAATATATTGACAGCTTTTCCTTTTTTACCTTCGCCATACTCATTCCCGCCTTTTCAGAAACGACCATTGCGACAAATAAAAACAGCAGCATCTAGACGCAAGGACAACTATTCATGTCGAACATCTTTCACCTAGCACCTCATCTCCAAACACCCTGAAACTTAGGGGAGTTCAGGCTGTCTTTTCCCACGTTCTCCGAACCAGACCAGCTAACCGTGAATAGATCTCCGTATTTGCACCGATAGCCGCCATATCTGTTGTAATCAAAAACGATTTAGGCTTTCGCGTAAAAGATATAGTGGCATCATCAAGCAATTTCTGCGCCTCATCCGCCAAATGGGGAGCAATTCTAAATCCCAGCAAAGACTTATTGCCACTCCGCTTGTGCAGCCAGAAGTAGTTATTTCTACCAACGCTAATTGACACGTAATTTTTTACGTAGCTAATCTTCGGCTCTGGTAATGCGGAGCCCACGACTTCCATCAAAAAGTCAGCCGTCTCAGCCGTCCATTTCGCCTTTTTATTCCAAAAATCGCGATTAACCTCGACTTCTTGTTCCTCCGTTCCGTCATCAACCTCTTCAAAAGTATCAAGAACCTTTGTAAAGTGAAGCGCTTTCTTTCCTCCCACATCAATGAGCGCAACTTGGATTGCTATGATCGGTATCGAATGACTTAAAATATGAACCACATTGAAAAAGCGCCTTGTAATGTTCTCAGCAACCAATACAGCATAATGCTGGCGCTGAGGCCAACGACGCTTTTCGTTATCCCAGTACTCGATGGTACGAATTATGTGAGTCTCATCTGTATCACCCAACATTACTTCGACTTCATACATCGAATCGTCCTGGGGATCCTTCAACAAGATATCCAACCTGCCGCCGGAATTCTGACGCCGTTCTTTACTCAACGCGTCTAAGTCTCCGAGGCCCAATGTTGCGGGATTGCCCCATATTTGATCCTGGAGCCAGTATTCGTCATAGCCCGCTTCACGAATCGACATCGGTTGTGCAAACGAAATATCTTCAAGCACGATCTATCTCTTAAGAAAAATTTCAACGAGAGGAGCCTCGAGGCAACGCCGCCTCACAGTTTTATAACATTTGGAAACTACAGTTGTCTTTAGTCACCCTGTTCGCTGGCCCCAGTCCGCAAGTTGAAGCATTATTCGCCACATCCCAACCCTGCCTTCTCTGGATGCCCTTTGCCTAACATCGCGTCAATCCGCCGCCAAATCCGCTCCCTAACAATGTCTCGTGCGTTCGCCGACATCGACGCTTACTACGCTGACCTGGAACAGCAAGATTGGCCCGCCACCGACACCGAGGACTCGCCCTATTCCGAAGCCGTCCTCTCCGGCACCCTCTTCGACTACAGCACCGTCCCCTACCCGCAGGCCGCTGACTTCCTCCAGGCCTGGATCGCCGCCTGCCCCGACTCCTATCACGCCCACCTGGTCCTGGGTAACTTCTGCTTCGGCCGCGCCGCGGATATCCGCGGCTTTGGCTGGGCAGACAGCGTGACGCAGGATCGCTGGATCGGCGCCGCCCTGGCCTGCGAAACCGCCGCCGCCTCGCTATTGAAAGCCATGACGCTGTCGCCGCGTCCCGTCGCGGCCTGCGTGACCATGATGCAAATGGCGGCGCATTTCAAAGAGCCGTATTGGCTGCGCCAGTTGTTCGAAGGCAATCCTCCGGAAACCATTACCCACGACGATGTCGAGGAACCCGGGCTGATGGACGCCGCGCTGGCGCATCTGGCGGAATACGGCGTGCCGCGCCTGCAACCGGATCAGGCGCCGCAGTCCCTGCCTGCATGGCTCGCGCCGCGCGCCGAGCATGAAATGGAACAGGGCAAGGATTACTGGCTGCTGCGCGCATTGGAATTGCGCCCGGGCCACCTGGAAACGCTGATCGCATATGCGCAGTATCTGCAACCGCGTTGGGGCGGCAGTTACGAGGATATCGACGGCCTGGCCAGCGGCCCGCTGTGCGAGACGCTGACGGAGCCGCAGCGCAACGCGATCCGCTGGGTCGGCCTGTGGGACGAGCTGAGCGATTTTCCGGAATCGGAAGAAACGCAGGCTGTGCAAGCCCATCGCCAGGCCTTCGAATCGTTCCTGCAACGCGATGTGCGGCCCCAGGAACGCGGCGAGGCGCTCGGTCGGTTCGCGAATTTCGTCAGTTATTCACTGGGCGACCATGCGCGTGCCCGTGCGCTGCACGCGCAGAGCGTGGCGGCATTCCCGGGGAATATGTATTTTGGCGAAGTGGACGGGCCATTCCGCAGTTTCGCGCACGTGACGCTGATTCACCACATCCCGGACGACGACGGCGCGTTCAAGCGCGTGCTGGAACGCATGAGCGGCTGGGACCAGTTGGCGACCCCGCAGGGGTTGGTGGCGGTGGCGCATCAGTTCGGGCTGTGGGGGTTTGAAAAGGATCCGGCCAAGGCGCAACAACTGCTGGATCGCGCCGCCGAACTCGGTCGCGACCAGACGGACGACAGTTTCAATGTGCTGGCGGCCGCCGCGATGCTGTGGGATGGCGGCGCGCACGAGGAAGGTTATTTCCTGACACGCCAGTTGGCGGATCGGCGTTTTCCCGACGCGGCCAGCAGCATGTACGACATTCACCGCGGCTTCCGCGACAACACGCCCGACCATTATCTGGACGAGGCGGTGCGCGACGAATGGCTGCAACGCGCGGTGGACGATGGTTCGCCGCTGGCCAAGTACAACATGGCGCATCGGCACCTGTTCGACGGCAAGATGGATTTCTCGCGCCGCGAGAATGTCGAGACGGTATTGCGGCTGCTACAGGAGTCGCGCGAGGAACCGCGCGCCGACGGTCTGGCGCGCTTGCGCATCGGGGTGCTGCTGCGCGACCACGGCACCGACGCGGAAAAACAGAGCGGCGTGCGCGAGTATCTGCGGCCGCTGGTCGACGAAGACGACGACTGGCGCGCCGCCCGCGCGAGCGCCGAAATCGGATTGGCCTATGCGCGCGGTCACGGCGCCAAGAAGAACCGCTTTGCCGCCATCGAATGGGTGGGGCACGCCAGCAAGCTACAACCGGACGACGAGGGTATCGACGAGATCCATGGCGAGGTGATGAACTCGCACAGTCTGGTCAAGACCATCGGCACGGTGTTCGGGGCGTATCTGGGACGGGGCGGCGTGACGGCGGAGGATCTGCCGCCGAAGCCGGCTGAATAAACTGTCTGGCGGCAAAACGGAAGCGCCTTTCACGGCGCCGCCAAAACAGAACGGCAATCCGGCTCGCCCGGCATTGCCGTTCTGCTTTATTGTTCTACCCTCGACCATGCCTGTCCCGCTGTCGCCAGGCTCGCGCTGCCGACAGACGTAATGACTCCGGAGCCCGTATGTCGCCAGTTTCGTTTTCAACGCCCCAACCCGGCCGCGACAAGCGATGGCTGTTGATGCACAGCCGCCAGGCCACGCAGGCGCATGGCTCGGATCAAGTGCTTTTCTACGATGCGCCGCCGGACCCGGCCACGCTGGCGACGATCGAATACGTCCATCTATGGGCGCCACCTTTGGACCCGGTGCTGGAACTGCCGGACTTAATCTCCCGACTACCCGCCCTGACGCATCTGTCCATCGGACCCGGCAATATCCAGGCCTCGGTCGTCAAGACCCTGCGCGCCGAGATGCTGCCGGCCAGCCTGCGGCATCTGTCGATTTTTGATTGCCCGGGGTCATATACCTGGTCGGCCGGGCCGATGCCGCAGTTGGAGTCGCTGGAGGTCAACGTTCCGATGCGGTTCAAGGCGGAGGATTTTCCGGCGCTGAAGTCGCTGTCGATGTTGCCGGACAAACCCGGCAAACTGCTAGATCAGGCCTTGCGGCTGCCGCTGCAGGAATTGAATCTGTTCAATGTCCCGTTCGATGAATCGCTGTTTCACCGCATCGCGGCGTTGCCCCTGTTATCGCTGGGCCTGATGGCGGGGCGCTCCTTGAAAACGCTGGCGGGAATCGAACAGCTTTCCGGACTGCGTTCATTGCGGCTCAAGAATCAAGGCCTGTTGGAAACCATTGGCCCGATTGCCGCCCTGCCGGCGCTGGAGCAACTGAATATCCAGTATTGCAAGCGGATCACCGATATCAATACCCTGGAGGCGCTACCCGCCCTGCAAGACCTGACGCTGGTGGGCTGCGGCAATATCGGCCTGGGTGAATTGGAAGCCAAGCTGCGAGCCAAACTACGGCATTCCAACATCGCGGCAACGACATAGCTGCATGAGCGCACGCCCCCAGCCCTGCGTCATGGCTTCAATAGCCGGGGATGCGGGCTGCCCACCGACGCGCCCGCCCCGCCATCAATCCGCCCGCCTCACCACTGATACCCCACCTTCAAACTGACCACCCTTCCCGCCCCCGCGAAGCAGCCGTTATCCAGGTCATAGCATCCCCCGCTATACCGCTTGTCCGTCAAGTTCGACACACTCAACTGCACCTTCGTCCCTTTCAAGCTGGGCACCTGCCGCCCCAGGTCGTAATGCAGTTGCGCATCCACCAAGGTGTATCCCGGCACGCGGAAATCCTGCAACGTCTGGTACCCGCCCCAGCTTCCCCCGTTATGCCGAACCCCCAGCGCCGCGCCCAGGCCGGAGGGCGCCTCCCACGCCAGCCAGACGCCGCCAAAGCGCGTCGGCACGCGCGACGGCGTCCTGCCCACTTCGTTGGCATTGCCTTTGGTGTATTCGACGTTCTGCCACGTATAGGCCGCGATCACGCTCCACTGCGGCGACAGCCGCGCATGCGCTTCCAGCTCCAGCCCGCGCGAGCGGACCTCGCCCGACTGCACGGATAGGCGCGGGTTGGCGGGGTCGGCGCTCAGCACGTTGGTCTGGGTCAGGTGGTAGATCGCCGCGGAGAACAGGGCGTCCCAGTTCTCCGGCTGGTACTTGAGGCCGGTCTCGAACAACTCACCCCGGGTCGGCTTGAACGGCTCGCCGCTGGCGGACAGGCTGTTCACGGGCTCGAAGGACTGCGCGTAGGTGGCATACGGCGCCAGGCCATTGCCGAAGCGATACAGCGTGCCGACGCGCACGGTGGTTGCCTGGTCCTTCTGCGTGAAGCCGCTGTGCCAGAGCCTGTCGGTGGAATCGATGGTCGACCAGTCCTGGCGCACGCCGACGGTGGTGTGCCAGTTGCCCAGCGCGACCTGGTCCTGCACGTAAAGGCCGGTCAGCGTCGAGCGCATGCCTTTGTCCATGACCGTGGGCGGGACGGGCTGCGGCGCGCCGTAGACGGGGTTGTAGAGGTCCAGCTTGGTGCCGTTGTAGGTCGTGCGGTAGTCGCCGTCGCCGCGCATCTGCTCCCACACCAGGCCGGCCAGCAGTTCGTGGCGCGCGGCGCCGGTGGCGAAGCGGCCTTTCAACTGGTTGTCCAGGGTGAAGCTGTCGTAGCGCTCGGTGGAACCGAGCACCTGGCGGTCGATGGTGCGCAGGTCCGGTTGCAAGGCGGCCAGGACCACGGCGTCATAGTCGCTGTCGACGCGGGTGTAGCGGCCGTTCAGGCTCATCGACCAGTCGCCCGCCAGCTTCTGGTCGAACTGGTAGCCCACGGCGCGGATGGTGCGCGCGAACGTGTCGTAGCCCGGCTCGCCCACGTTGAAGCGGGGCGGCAGTTGGCCATGGGGGTTGGGCAGTACGCTGCCGATGCCCGGCACCGACGAGATCATGCCCAGGCCGGGATCGTCCTGGTAGCGCGCGTACAGCGTCAAGCGGGTGGCAGCGCTGGGTTGCCAGGTCAGCGAGGGCGCGACCGCGCGGCGGCGCAGCCAGGTGCCGTCCAGTTGGCCATCGCTGTTCATGGCGGTGCCGACGACCCGGAACAGCAGCGAGCCGCGTTCGTCGGCCTTGCCGCCCAGGTCGAACGAGCCGCGACGGTAGCGGCTGGTGCCGCCCTCAAGCTCAATGAGGCGCACGGCGTCTTCGCGCGGCAACTTGCTGGTCAGCGCAATGACGCCGCCGGGCGTGGAGGTGCCGTACAGCACCGAGGCGGGACCGCGCAGCACTTCCATGCGTTCGAGCAGGAAAGGATCGACCTGCTGGCCGCCGAAGACGACGCCGCGGTTCAGGCGCATGCCGTCCAGGAAGGTGTCGACGGGCCCGTTGCCCGTGCTGAAGCCGCGGATGCTCATGTCGTCATAGGCGGTGACGGCGCCCCAGGATTCTGTGGCGACGCCGGGCGCGTAGCGGAAGGCCTCGTTGACCGAACGCACGTTGCGCGCGTCCATCTGCTCGCGGGTGACCACCGAGAGGGACTGCGGCGTCTCGATCAGGGGCGTGTCGGTGCGCGTGGCGGCACTGGAGCGACGCGGCACCACGCCGTCGTCCTGCGGGATGCCGACGACCTCGACGGACGGCAAGGTGGGCGCGTCCCCCGCCTTGGCCGCTGCGGCCGCCTGCGCCGCGCCGGGCTGGGTCCAGGCCAGCAGCAGCAAATGAAATCCGACGGTAAGAACCCGGGGCGATGCGCATCTGGCGCGGGATTGGAAGATCATGAGCGTGGTCCGTTTGTTTGATGGCATGCATCCCGAGACCCGGCGCGTGTCGCCGGGCGCGATGTATGGGCATTGCTTGGAAGCCGCTCCATTTAATATTGCGTCTCATTCCTTTAACTACCCGGATCGGGTCGTCACCCCCGAAACGGGTCCCCCGGCATCGCTTCATGAAGACCCATCCCGACGCGCCGCGCCACGGCGCCATTTCCTCCCTGCCCGATGTGCCCACGTCCTCGATGTTCGACACGGACTTCCTGGCGCACTACCTGTCAGGACAACGACATCGGTTGGTGTACGCGGAAGTGGCGGAGGGCATCGAGCTGTGCCATTGGCAAAGCGCATTCGAGCAGCCCTTCACCGTGCACACGCGTGACGACGGCGACCGCGTATTGCTGTCGTACCAATTGCGCGGCAAGACCGATTGCTGGCTGGAAGGCGGCGTCGCCGGACAGGGCGAGGCCATCAGGGAAACGTCGGGCTGCTTGTACTACACGCCAGATCGCCGTGGACACTTTGCCCAACATGGGGTATGCGAGAGCCTGACCGTTGCGCTGCGACCGGACGTGCTGCGCACGTGGATCGAGGACGAAGAGGACGCGGCGCTGCGGCGCTCACTGGACTCCGGCAGTTACTTTCGCACCGGCTACCGCGGCGAAAAGCTGCATCAAGCCGCGCTGGCCATCAGCCGCGAGTTGAAGCACCTGCGCACGCCCGCCTGCGCCCCCCCCGGCGCACGGCTGATCCGCGAAGCGCAGGCCATGATGCTCACGGGCCTGTTTCTCGAGGCCGGCCACGCGGACACTCGCCGGACCAATGCCGTCACGCCGCAACGGCAACGCCTGATGGCGGCGCGCGACTATCTGCTGGCCGACCTCGCCCACCCGCCCACGCTGGCGCAGATGGCCGCGGAGACGGGTTTGAGCGCCATGCGCATCAAGCGCGGCTTTCGCGAGTTGTTCGGGCACAGCGTCTACGGCTTGTTCCAGCAGGCGCGGATGCGCGAGGCGCAGCACCGGCTGCGGGCGGGCAAGGTGACGGTGATGGAGGTAGCGTTCGATATGGGGTATTCGAATCCCAGCCACTTCGCGGCGGCGTTCCGGAGGGAATTTGGGATGGGGCCTGGAGAATTCAAGCGCGAGGTCAACGATTCTCCCAGCCCACCCTATGCTGATTAAATTCTCTCATCATTGAAAGCTGCTGTAGACTTACGACAGATCTTGTGACGATTAGGGAGATAAAATGGCGCTTCTGAGAAGCTATGCAATTTGGAACAATAAGGGAGGAGTGGGTAAGAGCACCATTACCTTCCATCTAGCCTCACGCTATGCAGAAGAACATCCTGACGTGAATGTGCTGGTGATTGACCTATGCCCGCAATCAAATTCGAGCATGATGCTATTGGGGGGCGGAGTCCAAGGCGAGCAGAGCGTTCTTAACTTATGCATGGAGGCGACTCCCAAAACCGTAGTGGGCTACTTAAGCACAGTGATCGCGGGGGGTGCCGGCGCCCCCTTGCCCGACCCGTGGAAATTCGTCGTTGGCGCTCGAGCCTATAACGAATTTATGCCTGATAATTTGTTTCTCCTTTGTGGCGACGGCAACCTAGAGCCGATGGCGCCCGCTATTTCCGCTGCGTCTGCGGCACCAGCACTGACTCCTGCAACCCAGCCATGGAAGTGGGTTCACCAGATTTTCTGGAACTTTATTAATAATATTTCTTCTCCTGACGATGAAGAATGGATGATCTTTATCGATACAAATCCAAGCTTCTCCATCTATACGGAGCTTGCGGTATCAGCAGCACAACGGCTAATAACGCCAGTTAATGCGGACGACTCATCTCGCGTAGCAACAAATGCGATGTTCATCCTACTACATGGGCAGATTCCTCCACACCCCATTTATGGAACCTGGACCTATGCAGCGCAGGCACAAAAACATGGCCTTGCCGTACCCGAAATTCATGTCATAGTTGGCAATCGTCTAACGCAATACGATGGCGCAGCCACTGCGTTTAAGGCCCTTTCCGACGCCACAGCTGACACACTATTTGCCGCATTCAATACCCATCCGACGTATTTCACCGCGACACCTACCCCCCTTAAGTCTCTAACGGATTTTCGCGACCATTTCGCCGTTGCTTTGCGTGACTTTAATACAGCGGGCGTTGTATCTGCACATCTGGGAAGACCACTTTCAGCCATGGAGCAAGGGTACTACGAGGTTCACGGACAAAATGTCAAAGTCAATGCGGATCGAGTAAGTGAATGCATACAGGCACTCAAGGAATTAATCGAGTACATTGATTAACTCTTGCTTTCTGTAGGAAATTTTCAAATTTATCACTGCGCGGTGCGTTCCGGCATTCACTGCAGGAACGCATAACGCGGCGGAAATGGTAATCGCGCTCAAGCTCAGAAATAGCTGGGCGCGACTACCCCAGGCGCTGATCTCACCACTGACAGCCCGCCCGGCAAAGTCTGATTGTTCAAAGATTGGATCAAGATCCCTCACAATCTGGATATCTGACAGCTCGCCCGGACGAAAAGCTCATTTCACGCTCCTCAGTTCGCCCCCTGCTTGTTGGCTCAACGCCTTGGCAATCCGATGCCGCCCCACCGTCGTCTTCGGCACCTTGAACGGAAACCACGTGCGCACGTCCTCGTCCAGCCCGATCCCGTGCATGTAGTTGTAGATCGCCTTCTTCAACGCCCGTCCCAGCGCGTCGTGATCCACCCCGGTCGGGTCGTCGAAACCGATGTCGTTCTTGGCGAACGTCACGTCCGGCAGCGGCCGCAGCGTCACGCCGTATTCCTCGGGGTTCAGCCCCACCGGGGAATGCACCGTACAGGCGAAGCGGTGGAAGAACCCGCTCTGGATACAGCCGTTTTCGAACAGTTGGCGCACATATTCCAGCGCGTCGACCGTGTCCTGCACGGTCTGCGTGGGAAAGCCGTACATCAGATAGGCGTGCACCAGGACGCCGGCGTCGCTGAAGGCGCGCGTGACGCGCGCCACCTGGTCGACCGACACGCCCTTCTTCATCAGGTTCAGCAGGCGGTCCGAGGCGACTTCCAGGCCGCCCGAGACGGCGATGCAGCCGCTGTCGGCCAGCAGTTCGCACAGCTCGGGGGTGAAGGTTTTCTCGAAGCGGATGTTGCCCCACCACGAGATGCCGGCGTTGCGCGCGATCAGCTCGGTGGCCAGGGCCTTGAGGGACTTGGGCGGCGCGGCCTCGTCGACGAAGTGAAATCCCGTCTGCCCGGTTTCCTGCACGATGGCCTCGATGCGGTCGGCCAGCACCGTGGCCGAGGCGCCTTCGTAGCGGCCGATGTAATCCAGGCTGACATCACAGAAGCTGCACTTCTTCCAGTAACAGCCATGCGCCACGGTCAGCTTGTTCCAGCGACCGTCACTCCACAGGCGGTGCATGGGGTTGAGCATGTCCAGCAGCGACAGGTAGCGGTCCAGCGGCAGGCCGTCCCAGGTGGGCGTGCCGACCTCGGCGAAGGCGACGTCGGGCTCGACCAGGTTGACGTAGCGCACCGCGCCGCTGTCGGCGTCGCGCAGGAAGGTGCGCACCAGGCGCTGGCGCGAGCGCTTGCCTTGCACGTGTTCCATCAGCGCCAGCAAGGGGCGCTCGCCGGCGTCGAGGCTAACGAAGTCGAAGTAGTCGAAGACGCGCGGGTCTTTCAGTTCGCGCAGCTCGGTGTTGACGAAGCCGCCGCCCAGCACGGTGATGATCGTGGGGTCTTGCGCCTTGATCGCCTGGGCGATGCGGAAGGCGGCGTAGACGGCGCCGGGGAACGGCACCGACAGCAGCACCATGGTGGGCTGGTGGCGCGCCAGGGCTTCCAGGGTCAGGTCGCGCAGGGTGTCGTCGACCAGGTTCAGCGGCGCGGCCAGCGCTTCGGCCAACGGGTCGAAGGTCGGCTGGCTGCCGGCCAGCGATTCGGCGTAGCGCACGAATTCAAAACGCGGATCGATGGCGTCGCGCAGCACGTCGGCCAGGTCGTTCAGATACAGCGTGGCCAAGTGCTTGGCGCGGTCCTGCAGGCCCAGGGCGCCGAAGGCCCAGCCCAGCGGGTCGCCGCCCTCGTCGTCCATGTACACATCCAGCGAAGCGAAGCGCGGGCCTTCAGGCAGGAAGTTACGGCCAACGATGCGGTGGGCCAGCGTCGAGTCGCGCCCTTGCAGGAAGGCGATCACCGGGGCGATGGTGGCCAGGTAGCGCGGCTGCATGGCGACGAAGGCCTGGATCGCGGGGGTGTGCTTGTCCAGCGGCAACGCATCCACCCTGGCCGCCACGGCGCGCAGGCCGTCGGGCGACAGCAGGCGCAAGACCAGCGCCAACGCCAGGTCTTCCTGCGTGGCCGTGACGCCGCGGGAGCGCAGGAAGCCGGTCAGGTAGGCGGTGGACGGGTATGGCGTATTGAGCTGCGTCATCGGCGGGATGACGGACAGCACGCGGAGGGGCGTGGCAGACATGAGACACGGCGGGAAACGCCGTCAAAGCGGGGATCGAGGGGGGATTATAGTTATCGGCGAGTTCGGGGCGCCGTCGCACGGGAGATAGGGGTACGGCGCCCGGGCGGCGGATTTCCCTGTTTTTCCCTCAACCACGAGGAGCGTTTCGTGCTGAACCGAGAACGACACAAGGGCCGTTTGATTGATCACATCGGGTTGGTGGTGCGTGATCTGCCCGCCAGCAAGAAGTTCTATACCGCCGTGTTCGAAGCGCTACGAATTCCGATCGGCGGGTCCGATGACAGGAATTTCTGGGCGGATGAGTTGTTCATTTCCACGCCGGATAGTGATGAGGTGCAGGGGCAGCTGACCGGGCGGCTGCATCTGGCGTTCCAGGCGCGGGACCGGGACATGGTGGACGCGTTCTACCAAGCCGCGATGGCCCACGGCGGGCGCGACAATGGCGCGCCGGGGGAACGGGCGTACCACAAGGGGTATTACGCAGCGTTCGTGCTGGATCCGGATGGGAACAATATCGAGGCGGTTTGCCGGGATTCGGCGGTGCGGACGGCGGAGTCGGTGGTAATTCGGTATTGAGCGATTCGAGTTATGAATTCATGAAGGTGCCCATGGAAAATTCAGTGGAACAATACGAATCAAAGCCCGACGGCAAGAACAGGTAGGCGACCAAATGACCATTACGATGACGACTCGCTACGGTCCACTCCACATTACCGATGAGCCATTGTATTCATTCGATTCACAGGACAACCCGCATCGTTACTCGCTAGAAATATGTCTTGCGAACGGGTTGCCGAGCTCCATCCACGGCATTGATCTGAACCATCAGCGCATAATGGTCGTTGGCGCGGGTGGAGGATGCTCAACGGTCCACCAGCATTCGGCCCTGATGATTGACGACAAGCTTCATTTGGCAGTCGGTGACCATGTTGTGTGCCTGTCATTGGATCGACCACATCGATTGCTGTGGTCAGTCCGAGCCGATGCGGCGACATGCTTTGGCATCCACTGGAATAGCCACCGGTCTGCATTGATCTCTCATGGCGAGCTGGAGATTTCTCGAATTTCAACCGACGGAGATCTGATGTGGCGAGTATCTGGAGCGGACATATTTACAGGGGACTTTCGCCTGTTGCCTGACTATATCGAGGCCGTGGACTTCAATAGTTCCGCATATAGGCTTGACTATAGGACCGGAAAGACAATTTTCTAGTTGCGCACGAATTGGGCCGGGGTAGGATGCACCAGGGAGCCCGCAGGCGACCGCCGACAGAAACGCCCCCCAGACCGCCTACCCCCCTCCAAACAAATCCGCCCCCCGCACATCCGCCGGCTCCAACACATACCCAATCTCCCCCGCCACCTCGCGCAGAATCCCCTGCGCCAGGTTGAACGCGGTATTGGCCGCCGGCACGCCCGCGTAGATCGCGTTCTGCAGCAGCACTTCCTTCAGTTCATCCGGACTCAGCCGCGAGTCGTCCTTCGCCGTCAGCGCGGCCCGCACGTGCAGCTCGAATTCCTCCCAGCGGCCCAGCGACAGGGTCACCGCCAGCACCATCATGCGCCGCGCCTTGTGCGGCAGGCCCGGGCGGCTCCAGATGTCGTGCCAGGCGTAGCGGGTGATCAGGTTCTGGTAGTCGGCGGTGAAGGTGGTGGCGCGGTCCAGCGAGCGCTGCACCCATTCTTCTCCCAGCACGGCGCGGCGGTTGGCCAGGCCGCGCTCGAAATCGTCTTCCCGGCTCATTGCGGCATCTCCCCTTGGGTGCTTGCGTCGGCGGGGCGGGCAACGGCGCTGCCCGCCCCGGCCGATCAGTTCACGGTGATGTTATTGGTTTTCACGACTTCGGCCCAGCGGACCTGTTCGGCGTCGACGAACTTGGCGAAGTCCGCGGCGCTGCTGCCGACCGGGGTCAGACCGAGCTTGGCGAGCTTGTCGCGGGTTTCGGGGCGGGCCAGCGCCTTCTGCACCAGGTCCTGCAGCTTGGCGACGACCTGCGGATCGGCGCCGGCCGGCAGGAAGAAGCCATTCCATTCGACGACGTCGAAGGCATTGACGCCGCCTTCGCTGACGGTGGGCACGTTGGGCAGGTCGGGCATGCGCGCGGCCGACGAGACGGCCAGCGCCTTGAGCTTGCCGGTGCTGACGTAGTTCAGGCTGGACGCGGCGTTGGCGAAGTACACGTCGACCTGCCCGCCCATGACGTCGACGATGGCGGGCGCGCCGCCCTTGTACGGCACGTGCACGATGTCGATCTTGGCATCCTTCTTGAGCAGTTCGGCGGCCATCTGCGCCAGGCTGCCCGGACCGTACGAGGCGTAGGTGTAGCGGCCGGGGTTGGCGCGCGCGGCCTTGACGAAGTCGGGCAGGCTGTTGAAGGCCGAACCGGTGGCGGCGACCAGGATGTTGGGCACGCTGACGGCCTGCGAAACGGGAATGAAGTCCTTCTTGGCGTCGTAGGGCAGCTTGCGCAGCACGGGGTTGATGGAGAACGCGGAGGCGTCGTACAGCACGGTGTAGCCGTCCGGTTTGGCGCGGGCCACGTAGGCGGCGCCGATGGAGCCGCTGGCGCCGCCCTTGTTTTCGATGACAACGCTCTGGCCGGCGACTTCACCCATGCCCTGGGCGATGATGCGGGCGGCGTTGTCGGCGCCGCCGCCGGCCGAGTACGGCACCACCACGGTGATGGGCTGGTCGGGGTAGCCGGCGGCGTGGGCCGCGCCCAGGGTGGCGGCCAGGGCCAATGCGGCGGCCATGGGGCGCAGTGCGGCCAGGGCCGCGTGATGGGTTTTCTTCATGTGTGCTCCTCACGTCTCCCCTGCAGGGGATGTTGAATCGATCAAGGATCGTGGCGCGGTCCGTCCGAGATCAGACGGTCGCGATGGGGTTGACCGGCGCGCCCACCAGGCCGGGCACGTACATCGGTGCGGCGGTCAGGAAGAAGGCGTGGCGGTCGTGCTGGCGCAGCCAGTGCGCCAGCGGGGTCAGGTGCCAGAGTTCGCCCAGCGGCAAACCCAGCTTGAACAGGCACTGTTCGTGCAGCGGCAGGAGCGGCCCGCTGCCGCTCTCCAGGTGATGATTGCGCAATTCCACCGCGTGGTTGTCTGCGGCGATCGCGGCGATGCGGCTGTCCTTGATCCAGGCCAGCAATTGCGCGTCGGCGCCGTCCAGCACGCAGCAACTGGTCTTGAGCCGGTCCTGCTCGTCATCGCCCAGCGTGAGCGCGAGGTCGGCCAGGCCGGTATGCAGACACAGGATGTCGCCGGGGCGCACCTGCACGCCGTCGGCGTGCATCACGTCCATCAGGTCCTGGTACGAGACCTTGCGATGCGCGTCGCCGAAGCGGGCGCGCAGGTCGACCATGACGCCGCGCCCCTGGATGCCGTGCCGCGCCATGGGCGCGATGGACAGGTCCTGGGTGCCGGTGAAGCCGTCGAAGCGCGGTTCGCTGACGGTGAAGCCGTTGTAGCCGGTGGGCTGCGGCTGGCCGGTGCCATGGGCGTCGTACATCGCGCCGACGTGGCCCAGGGCGTCCCATTGGGTGGAGTACTGCGGCGACAGCGTGACGCGGTCGTCGCTGACGACGTCGGTGGCGCCCGGCACGTCGCGCGCCAGCGGATAACGGTACACCGGCACGCCGTTCTTTTCGGCGGGCTGGATCACGGGGCCCTTGCGCCGTGGGTTGAGCACAGGCGCGCGCGGCACCGTCAGCGGCAGGCTCAGGGAAAACGACAGGCCTTCGCGGATTTCCGCGACGGCGGCCAGGCGCGCCTGGCGGTCCAGGTGGTTCAGGGTGCCGAGCTGGTCGTCGTCGCCGAAGTCGCCCCAGTTGGAGCCGTCGGGACGCTGCTGGTAGCGTGGACGCATTTTTTTGTCTCCTCGTTCTGTCTCGGACGAGTCTTATGATCGTTGTGGCGGCTATTGCACCACCGAGGATTGCCGTAATTGGGCAATTTCGGACGCGGTGTATCCCAGGGTGGACAGAATTTTTTCGCTGTGTTCGCCCAGACCGGGCGCGCCGCGCCCTGCTCGGGACTCGCCGCGCCCTGCCTCGGACTCGTTGCGCGCCGCCTCGGACTCACCGCGCCCTGCTCCAGATTCGCCGCGCCCCTCCCCCGACTCATCGGCAGGCGCTGGCGCGGCGCCGCCGAAGTGGGCCCATTGCGCCAGGCCCAGGTAGTCGCCGGCCTGCGGGTTGTGGTACGGCCGCATGAGTCCCATGGCCTCGACCTGGGGATGATCGAACATGTCCTCGACCGGGCGCACTTCGGCGCAAGGCACGCTCTGCCCGAAGCGCTCGGCCCATTCGCGCGCCGAAGCGCGCGCCAGCGCCTGGCGCACCCGGGGCACCAGCACGGCGGCCTGGGCGGCGCGCTTTTTGACGGAGTCGTAGTCAGGGTGTTCGGCCAGCTCCGGCAGGTCCAGGTGGCCGCACAGCGCGCGCCAGAAGTGCGGCGTGTTGGCCGACAGGTACAGGTAGCCGTCGCGGGTGGGATGGATGCCGGTGATGCCGCCCGAGCGCATGTCGCGCTCGATGTGGCGCGGTTCGCCATCGGCCCAGACCAGGCGGGCCGACTGCATCGCCAGCGCGCTGCCCAACAGCGAGACCTCGATCGCCTGGCCCCGGCCGGTCTTCTCGCGGCGGTAGAGGGCCGCCGCCACGCTGTTGGAAATCAGCGCGGCGCCGTAGTAGTCGACCACCGAGCCGTACAGCACTTCGGGCGGACCGTCGGCCTTGGCCTGGGCGGCGCACATGCCGGTCATCGATTGCAGCACCTGGTCGTAGCCGGCGTGGCGCGCCATCGGGCCGACCGCGCCATAACCGGTCATGGCGCAATAGACCAGGCGCGGGTTGACCGCCGACAGCGTGGCGAAGTCGATACGCAGGCGCTCGGGCACGCCCGGCCGGAAGTTGTGGACCAGCACGTCGGCCTCGCGCACCAGGCGCAGCAGGATCTCGTGGCCGGCGGCTTCCTTCAGGTTCAGGCACAGGCCGCGCTTGTTGCGGTTGATGCCCAGGAAGGCGCGGCTTTCGCTGGCCAGCGTCGACGGGTACTTGCGCAGGTTGTCGCCTTCGGGCGGCTCGACCTTGATGACGTCGGCGCCCATGTCGCCCAAGAGGGCGCAGCCATAGGGGCCGGCGATGTAGGCGCTCAGGTCCAGGACCTTGATGCCGGCCAGCGGCAGGTCGGCGGGGGATGCTTGTTGCATTGCGGATTCACTCAAAATCGGTAGCGCGGCCGCGTCAGGCGGCGCGGCCGGCGGCCAGCAGCACGTCCTGGGCGCGCCGCACGAAGGGGGCGTCGATCATCTTGCCGTCGAGCACGAAGGCGCCGACGCCGTCATGCTCGCGGCTGGCGGACACGATGCGCTCGGCCTGGGCGATCTCGTCCGCGCTGAAGCCGAACACTTCGTTGGCGATGGCGATCTGGCTGGGATGCACGCAGGACTTGCCCAGGAACCCGAGCGAGCGCGCCAGTTGCGCCTCGGCCCGAAAGCCCTCGGCATCGCGCACGCGGGCGTAGGCCGCGTCCATGGCGTACTTGCCAGCGCAGCCGGCGGCCAGGCGCAGGGACAGCATCACCGCGCGCAGCGTGTCAGGTTGGTAACGCTCGATGCCGAGCGGCTCGAACAGGTCGGCCAGGCCCAGTTGCAGGCCGGCGACGCGCGGATGGGCCGCCGCCAGTTGCGCGGCGTCGGCCAGCGCGAGCGGGGTTTCGACGGTGACCAGGAATTCACCGGCGAAGCCGGCGTCCATGGCCTCGTCGATCGCGGCGCGCAGCGCGGCGGCGCTTTCGACCTTGGGCAGGTTCAGCACGTCGATGGGCAGGCCGCGCAGCGCGGCCAGGTCGGCGGCAAA
This sequence comes from Achromobacter ruhlandii, assembly GCF_902859695.1. Lineage (GTDB taxonomy): Bacteria > Pseudomonadota > Gammaproteobacteria > Burkholderiales > Burkholderiaceae_B > Achromobacter > Achromobacter ruhlandii. The sequence continues at coordinate 302,037 of NZ_CADIJL010000002.1, read as the reverse complement.
GTCGGGCGTGTCGGCGGCGTTGACGCGGACGATAATTTTCTTGGGATGTTGCTTATGGACGGCGGCGAACGCGGACGCGGCCAGCCAGGCCGCCAAGGCGGCGCGGGCTTCCTGCTTGCGGGTCGGCGCGACCGCGTCCTCCAGGTCGAAGGACAGCGCGTCGGCCGCGCTGGCCAGGGCCTTGTCGAACAGTTCCGGACGCGAGGCGGGAACGAAAAGCTTGCTTCTCATTGATGTCTCCTGGCCGCATTGTGGCGCTGGAGACGCGTGATCGGGGACAGCCAAATTACGATAAGACGATAGAATATCTATCATCATGAACACCGATTTCCTGCACACGCTGGCCGCCGTGGCGCGCCATGGCTCCATGGCCGAAGCCGCCCGCCGCCTGGGGCTGACCCACGGCGCCGTGGCGCAGCAGATCCGCAAGCTGGAACAGGAGCTGGGCGTGGCGCTGGTGGCGCGCGCCGGCCGCACCGTGCACCTGACCGCAAAGGCCACCGAACTGATCGGGCCGATGCGCGAGGTGCTGGAACGGATCGAGAAGATCCGCTACCTGGCCCGTTCCGACGAGATGATGGGCGAGCTGCGGCTCGGGGCCGGCAATACGGCGCTCAATTCGATGGTGCCGGCCATCCTGGAACACCTGGTGCGGCGCCATCCGCTCATCAACGTCGAGATCCAGCCGGGCCATTCGGCGCGCTTCTACCCCGCCATCGAAAGCGGCGAACTGGACGCCGCCATCGCGCTGCAAGCGCCCTACCCGCTGTCCAAGAGCCTGGGCTGGCAGTTGCTGCGCGAAGAACCCTACGTGCTGGCGGCGGCGCCGCGCCATGCCGGTCGGCACCCGCACAGCCTGCTGACGGCCGAGCCCTTCATCCGCTATCAGCGCAGCGACTGGGGCGGCCAGCACATCGACGATTACCTGCGGCGCGTCGGCATCACGCCGCGCGAGCGCTTCGAGCTGAACGCCATCGAATCCATCGCCGTGATGGTCAGCCGCGACCTGGGGGTGGCGATCCTGCCGCGTTCCACCAACGGCGCGATCGAACGGCTAGGCCTGCTGGCCCTGCCGCTGCCCGAGACCTGCGAGCCGCGCCGCTTCGGCCTGATCTGGTCGCGCGGGTCGCCACGGCTGGCGCTGATCCGCGCCTTTCGCGACATTGCCGTTGTAGAGTATGCCAACGCGGGCGCCTGACCCGCGCTCTACAAGGGGAAAGCATGAAGAAGACCATTCTGTCGACGCTCGTCGGCTGCTCGATGTTCGCACTGCCGCTGGCCGCCAGCGCGGCCGGCCAGATCGGCTACCTGGGGCCCGCGGGTTCCTGGACGCACCAGGCCTGCCTGGATCTGTTCGGCCCCGCTGACCTGGTGCCGCTGACGCGCGACGACCTGTTCAAGGGCTACCAGTCCGGCAAGATCGAGCGCGCCTGCGTGCCCGTGACCACGTCGGTGGTGGGCGTGACGCCGTACCTGGATGCCGTGCTGGACCTGCCGGACGTGATGATCGTGGCCGAGTATCCGAAGATGCTCGGCTACAGCCTGCTGGCCAAGCCGGGCACCAAACTGGCGGACGTCACGGAGGTGCTGGCGCACCCGGTGGCGTTCGAGGAGGTCAAGCCGTGGGTCGACCGCGAGATGCCCAAGGTCAAGCGCACCGAGGCCGCCAGCGGCGGCGCCGCCGCCAAGACGGTGGCCGACAGCCCGGGCCATGACAAGGCGTCGTTCGGCCCCAAGGTGGGCGCGTCGGTCTATTCGCTGGTATCGCTGGTGGATGGCATCGAGCAAGGGCCGCACAACGTGACCCGCTGGTGGGTGCTGGGCCGCGCGATGCCGGCGCCGACCGGGCGCGACAAGACCTCGCTGCTGGTCGACACATCCGACGACAGGTTCAACGACACGTTGGCGGCGCTGGTCGATGCCAAGGTGCCGGTGCTGACGATCTACGAGCGGCCCAGCAGGAAGACGCTGGACACGCATCGCTACGTGATCGAGGTGGCCGGCCACGCCCGGCAGGAGCCGCTGGCGTCCATGCTGGCGGCCCATCCGGGGATACGGCTGCTGGGCTCTTATCCCCGCCAGTGATCCCCGCGTTCGCCGACCTGGCGAAAGATCCGGTTGCACTTTATTGGGGACATACGCAAATCCGCCCTTGATAATGCGGACCTTCCCTCGGCAGCGCGCGCGCGCAACGTTGCCGGGCAATAAGAAGCGCCGGGCCCGCGGGCCCGGCCAGCAACCCAGGATCCCATTCAATGAGCCGTATTTTTCCAGGCGACCTCTGGTCCGTGGGCGAAGCCCGCATCAACGATCTGTTGGTCGTGGTCCGTTTCCGCACCGGCCTGCCGCCGGCGCCCGCGCGCCAGGTCAACGAGAACCTGGTCATCATTTCCTGGCCGTACACGGGCATCGAAAACGGCATGCCCAATGAAGAAGACAAGCAAAGCACCAACCGCTTCGAAGAAGCCATCGAACAGGCTTTCGACGACTCCGACATCGGCGTGCAGGTGGCCTGCCTGACCGGCAATCACCAGAAGGAATGGCGTTGCTACACGCACGACGTCGAAGCGTTCCTGGATGCGTTCAATGCCTGCCTGGCAGGGCATCCGGTCTATCCCATCCGACTGGGCACGTACAAGGATCCCGATTGGAATGGCCTGGCGGGACTACAGCCGGAAGGCTCCGACCAGCTTCACTGAAAGGCCAACCGGCCGCGCCATCGATCAGGCCGGTCGCCACTTGCAGAGGACATTATTTTGAAGTTCAAAGCCGCACTCCTGATCTCCGCCATCACCGCCGTGGTTGCCGCCCCCGCGAATGCCGAGCCGCCGCGCTCGGTCGATGCCCGGAGTTTCGACATCGCCGGCGTCAAGACGGGCATGGACTACGACGAGGCGGTCGCCGCCGCGGCGAAGAATTTCGGCGTGGGCAAGCATCAGATCAAGGCGGGTTACCCGACGCTGAACCCCGTCACCAATACCAAGCAGCCGCAGAATTTCAGCTACGAAAAAGATGGCGTTCGGCTGGTGGTGCATTTCGAGCCGCGCGTGCCGGACGACAAGCAGCGGCCGCTGGCGGTGTCCCAGGTCAGCTACGAAATGCCGTGGACGCCGGCCAACAAGGACGCCATGGCGCAGGCCGTGGTGCAGAAATACGGCAAGCAGTCGAACTTTCCCAACCAGTTGAACCTGGAGTGGTGCCAGAAGCCCAGCACCAATCCCGGCATGGGTTGCTCGACCGACATGACGCAGGCGGTGCTGAAATACAGCGGCGTCAGCGTGCAGTTGTATGACCCGGCCTGGACCAACGCGCGGATCGAGTTCATCAACCAGTCGAACAGCCGCAAGCCGAGCTTCTGACGCGGGCCCGGCGCCCGCGATAGGCATGATGGGCGCCGTCTCCACGACGATGAGTCAGCCCGGCCGAACCGGCCGGGCTCGCGCTCAATACTGATACCGCATCGTCAACGTCGCGCTGCGCCCCGCCGCCCACGCGCCCTGGCTGTAGAAGCCGATCTGCGAGTAGTACTTGCGGTCCATCAGGTTGTTGACGTTCAGCTGCGCCGACAGGCTCTTGTCGAACTTGTAGCGCGCCATCAGGTTGACCAGCGCATAGCTGCCCTGCCCCACGCGCTCTTCGCCATTGGGACCGTTGGCGATCGTGTAGACGTGGCTCTGCCAGTTGACGCCGCCGCCCACCGTCAACCGGTTCCAATCGCCCGGCAACTGATAGGTCGTGAACAAGCGCACCAGGCTGCGCGGCTGGTCGGTCTGGATCGGGCTGCCCTCGCCGTCACGCGCGGTCCAGTGCGACCAACCGGCCGCCACGTTCCAGCCCGGCGAGACTTCGCCCGACAGTTCCAGGTCGAAGCCGCGGCTGCGGGTGCCCTTGGTGGCGCGGTAGGCCTGGTTGATGGTGCCGGGAATCAGATAGCCGGTGTCTTCCTGCGCGAGGTTGTCCTGGTTGACCTGGAACACGGATGCCGACGCATTCAGGCGGCCATCGAGGAACTCGCCCTTGACCCCCGCCTCGTAGGCCTTGCCTTCCAGCGGATCGAGCCAGCTGCCGTTGCGATCCTGAAAGCTCTGCGGGTTGAAGATGCCCGTGTAGCTGACATAGGCCGTGTAGTTCTCGTTGATGTCGTACAGCAGGCCCGCGTAGGGCACGAAGGCGTCCTTGTCGAACGCCTGCCGGCTGCCGCCGCCAAAACCGACCGAGTCTGTCTTCCACGTGCTGTAGCGGCCGCCGACGATCAGCTTGAGCGGATAGGCCAGGCTGAAGCGCAGCGCGCCGTACCAGCCGGCCTGCTTGGTGGTGTAGCGGCTGGCCAGGGTGGCGGTGTCGCTCCACTGCGGTTCAGGGTAGGAGCCGTCCCATTCCAGGAAGTTGCCGATCGGCGCCGGCGAGACGGCGCCGCGGTTGAAGAATTCAGCGTACTGGCGGGTGAAGCTGGCGCCGACCACCGCTTCATGCTGGCGGCCGAACAACGAGAAGGGGCCGGAGGCCTTGATATCCAGGCTGTTCTGCTTGCGGTCGCCGTAGTAGCGCTGGGCCGAGGCGCCCATGCCCAGGCCGGTGCCGCGGTCGGGCCAGCCGTACAGGTAGAGCAGCTTGCCATCCATTTCGTGCTTGGAATGCGAGACGCTGGCCTGCACGCGCCAATCGTTGTCGAAGCGGTGTTCCAGGCTGGCGAAGGCGCCTTCGGTGGTGCTGGCCCACTTGGTCCAGTCGGCGCCGGTGTTGAGCGAGCGTTTCCAGTCGGTGCGGCCGCCGTCGGCGTACCACAACGGGAAGCCGCCCCAGCTGCTGCGCCGCGGCTGGTTGTCCTGGTAGTTGAAGCCGACGCTCAACGTCGTGCGAGCGGTCAGGTCGGCGTCGACGACGCCGTAGAAGACCTTCTTGCGGTTCTGGTAGCCGTCCAGGTACGAGTGGTTGTCCTGGTAGGCCGAGACGATGCGGCCGCGCACGCTGCCGCTGGCGTTCAGCGGCGAGGACAGGTCGGCGCTGGCGCGATAGGCGTCCGAGGTGCCGGCGCTGACGCTCAGGTCAGCCTTGAATTCGCGGCTGGTGGCGTGCTTGCGGACCAGGTTGACCGAGGCGGACGGGTTGCCGGCGCCGGTCAGCAGGCCGGTGGCGCCGCGCACCACTTCGACGCGGTCATAGATGATGGAGTCCAGCGACGACTCACCGCCGGCATAGCCGATATCAAAGCTGGTGGGCACGCCGTCGTACAGGTAGTTGCTGATGGCGAAGCCGCGCGAGCTGAAGGTGTAGCGCTCGCTGTCGTAGTTCTGCACCGAGATGCCGGGGGTGTTGCCGAGGATGTCGGTGATCGAGCGCATGTCCTGGTCTTCGATGCGCTGGCGCGTGACCACGGTGACCGACTGCGGGGTTTCGCGCAGCGACAGCGGCAGGCCGGTGCTGGCGGACGTGGCGCGCGGGGTATAGGAACCGGTGCCCTCGGTGGTGGTCGGGTCGCCATCGGCCTGGACCTGCACGGCGGGCAAGGTGGCGACACCACTCTCCTGCGCCAGGACGGCGCCGCTGGCCAGCGCCATCAATACCAGGCTGGTGGTGCGCCGCAGGGTGGCGCGTGGACGACGGGAGAGGTGAAGGCCGACGGGCCGCGGGTCTTGCATGATGGCTTCCTTTCGCAGAGCGGGTGAAACAAGGCGAAAGGAAGTTTAATGCGAACTATTCTCATGTGCATTAGTGTTGCTAATAAGCATCGCATGAGTCGGAAGGCTTCCCGCAGGGTTGCGCTGAGGGAGAGCACGTGGCACGCGTGTGATTGGTGCCGGCTCCCAGATGGAAGCCCCCCCCCGCGATAAACGGGGAAATTTATTGACTTACCGATCCACCGACTTCATATCGCATTTCTTCTGCCACACATCGCAAAGCCCGCCGAACCTCGCGCGCCCGGCCAGTTGCTCGCTCCTGCGCGCTCGACGATCTCATTCCTGGGTAAACGCTTGCGATGCATGAGGCAATCGGGCAGCAACCAGGCCCGATGTTCAGCATTTATCGTGCCATCTTGGGTACGGCTACGCATTCATTAGAGACGCAAACCCAAGCATCGAATTCTCCGGATGCCTTTTTCGACCATCGCGTGCCGTCAAAAACGTAAAACCCGTTCCAGAAAAAACGCGCTGCGTTAGGGTCCTTGCCCGCGCCGGGCACAGGGTTAACGAAACTTCCAGCCAATGGTTGTGGCACACCAGTCGCCGATGGGCTGGTCAACTGAATCTGTCGAAGGCCCTCAATTAGAGTAATCGTTCCGTCAACCCATACTTTGAGGACTGCACCCGCATTGGGGTCATAAGCACTATCAACGCCAGAGTACAGGTCCTGATAACCGTCTTTGTAATGAGTGAATGTCGCAGTTCTACCACCTGGCCTTGTGCCGGTCACTCCCTTTATCACATAGGCCAGACCTTCCACATTTCCCGAAAATGACGTTCCAACAATGGTATTGCCGAAAATATCCGTATACGTCAAGCCGTTGAGCCGATCCAGCATGCCCGCTACCCAAGCAGTGAGGCTCTTTATTTTTTCCCAAAGCGCCTCAACACCTGCCCGAGGCCAGTCGATAATCATCAGCTTGTGATAGAAAGCAAACGCCATGAACGTCGCATATCCGCTCTCCTGCTCGGGAAGAGATTTGAAGTCCACCTCTCGCAATGCTTCAAGCAAGGCTCTATCTGCCTCAGCGATCAAATATGCCTCGTTGGGTTGTCCCGCTGCCTTCGCATAAGCGATGTCGTGCGCCTTGCATATTGTGTCGATAACACTCGCCTGGCCTCCCGGAAGCATCAGTACAGGACTGTCCAGCATTTGCTGGATTGTTATATTTGGATTTCTCTGCCCAGCAGACCATCCAGGACCGCACCACTCGCCGTAAACAGGCATCCAAGCTGACGCATCAAAAACAGTAAACCCATCAACACCAGTTGATTGTTGTTCTGCAGCCATTTAGCCACCTCATCGAAGTCATGAACAGAAGTGGTAGCGCATTATCAATCAACTCCAATATTGAATTGGCCGAACCGGGCAACGGAGAAGCACTTCAAAGAGAAACCACGCCGAGCTTGTATAGCTGAGCCTCGCAGTTTTAGAGATCTGCAGCAGACACTTGGATCAATGTCGCTTGCTCCACAGAGGGTACGCGCACGTTCTCCCAGGACTGGGTTTCAAGGCTGAATTTGGCAAACCCCACCCGCTTTTCACCTCGACTCATGGGAAGATCCCAGAATATTGCCGCCACAAAACGACCCGCCGGGTCCGCCGCGAGTTCTTTGGGGTAGCTGCGCGTACGTGCTCTCCAAATGGTTTGACGCTGATCGGGAGAAACACGCATCAGGCCCTGAGATGGATCTTGAATCGTGCCAGCCCACACAAAGACATTTCCCTGGTCATCAGCAGTCCTAAAACTGGCATTGATGACATTGGGATATTGAACAGGCACTGGATCTTCAAGCTGCCCCCGACTTAGCGTAAAAATTTCATTGCCATCATATTTCTTTCCATAACCCGGATTTCTTAACCGGGAGCTCGGGCCATAAGAACCAAGAAAGATTTCATTGCCATTGCGATAGAACAACTCTCTGCCACTCAGAAAATCGAACTTCTTGCCAGTAAATAATCTCTCAGACTTAGACGAAAGATCGTATTCCCAAATATTCAAATCCAATAACGAAACCCTGCCGGGAGGCAAAACTCGATCACTTCTCCAGAACGCGATTTTCCTTTCGTCCGGAGACATTCCCGGCGAAAGGTTCACGCCAGGGGAAACTGGCAAAATTCGAAGATCCGTGCCATCACTTCGCATCATCAAAATCTGAGACGCGCTCACCCCTCGTTGAGCGTCTGCGTAGGTCCTACCATAGAGACGGTTGCGACTCATCAAGATATATGTGCCGCGAGGCGAATAATGCGCGTAAGAATACGAATAACCTTCAGGCAACACAAAACGGGAGAGTATTCCCGACCCTAAGTTGTAGCGCATGACAAAACAACTATCTTCCTGATCGAGGCATTCCAAAAACAGCCAATCCTGACCGTTGGGATGCACACTTAGAGACCGCAGATCCCGGCCCCCGTTTTGCTGTTGGAAAGCGGTTTCGTACTCGGTGATAGTCTCGAACGCTCGCGCCGCGCGCATTGGTTCCACGGTTGATATACATACCGCGGCCATGACCAACGCGAGAACCTTAACCGCCATCTTCACCAACTTTCCAACAATGATCATCGTTCCCTCTTCAGGGGGGACAAGGGCCGCCAAGCGTTTATCGGCTAGGCGCATCAGCATCGCAAAGAAAATAATGAGATACGATCTCATTCAATTGGTAGTGTCAAGTAGGGAGCTGAATACTTAGGACGTACCGACAACGCCCTGAGAGCGCTATCCTGACTCGCGCTCCTGATGTCGTGAACTGCGGGTTCGGCACGACGAGCCCCGAAACGTTACCGATCCACCGACTTCATATCGCAAGCCGTCTGCTCCACATCGCCGACCCCGCCGAACCGCGCACACCCGGCGTGTTACCTGCCCTTGGCGCGTTCGACAATCGTGCAATAGCATCGCGAAGAAGTATCAGGCGACGCTAGCACCCTTCGGAACAAATAGGGCATGTGCTCCATTGGCCAGATAGGCGCCGTTCAGGCCATCAAATTTCCGTGCCGCGTCTGGCCACGCAATGAATTTCCGATCAACCCGTGTTCCGCGCTGACCCGTCGCAGCGTCAATTGACACCACCTTCTGTCCGCGCGCCCTTGCCTCATGCAGCACGATCGCCACGAATGCCTCGGTATGCTCATCACCCACGGGAATGGACGCTCGCAGCTCGCCGTTGAGCATCGAATCCGGAAGAAAGTCCGCGGTTCTTGACCTCAAAAGGCTGACCAGCCCCGATCCCACCAGCGCGTAGATCCACCCCTTTCCCGAGGGATGACGTTTCACATAGCGATTGTGAAAATCCGCTTCGGAGATGATGGATGCATCCACGATCGTCACGTGAACCCCGCCACACGCATCGATTCGATTCCGGTATCCCGGCCGCTCGACGTCCGGCTGCTCCTGCATGTCGATGAAGCGGATCGAGGGACGTGCTTTCAATAGCGCGGCAGCGAAGTCAGCCTCATCCACTGAAGTCATGAATAGGCACTGCTGAACCATCCTGGAGTCGGCCACGGGTCGCCCTATTCCGGTTCCGCAATGGGTGCCCGCGCCGGGATCACCGGCATGAAGCCTGCCATCACTGATCCACCGACTTCATGTCGCAGCTCGTCTCCTGCACGTCGCACAGCCCCCGGAACCAGGCGCGCCCGGCCAGTTGCTCGCCCTTGGGGCGTTCGACGATCTCATCCTTGGGCGAGCGCTTGCGGTCCACCAGGTAATCCAGCAGCACCCAGCTTTCATGGCAGGCGCGGATGCCCTGGATCTTGCCCATTTCGGTCAGCCAGTCGCTGCCCAGGTCCACCAGCCGCTGGCTGGCGGCGTCGGGCCTGGCATAGCCGCGCGCGGACTGGATGCCGACCCGCGCATCGTCCGCGAGGATCCAGCCTTCGCCCTTGTAGAGCTTGCGCGGCGCGCGCTCCGGATATTCATCCTCGTTGTAAGCGTCGCTGGCATTGGCGATCCTGAGCCAGCCGTCCTTCGTTTCCTTCACGTCGAAGGTGACGCTGTAGGAATACTCCGGCTCGCCGGCGGCGGGCCTGGCGGGGATCTGGCCCAGGGCCTTGGCGCTGGCGGACGGCGCGTCGCGCACGGTGATCGACGGCTTGTCGTAGTTGGCCCAGGCGCTGAAGGCGCACGCGGTCGCGCCCGCGGGGGCTTCGGCTTGGACAGGGGCGGCGATGACCGGCGGCGCGGCCAGCAGCGCCAGCGTCAGCGCGGCGATCGAAGCGGTCAGACGGGGACGAATGTGCATGAAGACTCCAAAGCGTCGACGATCCGGGCCCGGCTGGTCCCCGACATCCCGCAAGCCGGATTGCTATCCAACTGACGAGCGGCGGTCCACCGGCGGGGGGTTTCTGTTTATCGGGCAGTTCCGCGACTGTATCAAACCCGCCGCCAGCGGCCGCTTCAGCGGAACCGCAGGTGCCGGCGCTGCAGCTCCGCCACCGTCCGGCAGCCCATCAGCTTCATCGCGCGCTCGATCTCCACGCGCATCTGTTCCAGCGCCCGCTCCACGCCGGGCCGTCCGGCGGCGGCCAGCGGGAACAGGTAGTAGCGGCCCAGCCCCACGGCCTTGGCGCCCAACGCCAGCGCCTTGAGCACGTGCGTGCCACGCTGCACGCCGCCGTCCATCATCACGTCGATGCGGTCGCCCACGGCGTCGACGATCTCGGCCAACTGGTCGAAGGCGCTGCGCGAGCCGTCGAGCTGGCGGCCGCCGTGGTTGGACAGCACGATGCCGGTGCAGCCGATGTCGACGGCGCGTTGGGCGTCCTCGACCGACATGATGCCCTTCAGGCAGAACTGGCCGCCCCACTCGCGCACCATGGCGGCGACGTCGTCCCAGGTCATGGCGGGATCGAGCATCTCGGTGAAATAGCGGCTGATGGACATGGCGCCGCCGCCCATGTCGACGTGGCCGTCCAGCTGCGGCAGGCGGAAGCGCTCGTGGGTGGCGTAGTTGATGGCCCAGGCCGGCTTGATGGCGAACTGGGCGATGCCGGCCAGGTTCAGGCGGAACGGGATGGCAAAGCCGGTGCGCTTGTCGCGCTCGCGGTTGCCGCCGGTGATGCTGTCGACCGTCAGCATCATGACCTGCACGCCGGCGGCCTTGGCGCGCGCCAACATGTCGCGGTTCAGGCCGCGGTCCTTGTGGAAGTAGAACTGGTAGACCTGCGGGCCGCCGCTGATCTGGCGCGCCTCTTCCAGGCTGACGGTGCCCAGCGACGACACCCCGAACATTGTGCCGAACTTGCCGGCGGCGGCGGCCACGGCGCGTTCGCCGTCGTGGTGGAACAGGCGCTGCAGCGCGGTGGGCGAGCAATAGACCGGCATGGCCAGCTTCTGGCCCATGACGGTGACGGACATGTCCACATCCGCCACGCCGCGCAACACGTCGGGCACCAGGTCGCAGGCCTCGAAGGCCTCGGTGTTGCGGCGGTAGGTGGTCTCATCGTCGGCGGCGCCGTCGATGTAGTTGAAGATCGGGCCGGGCAGCCGCTGGCGCGCCATGCGGCGGAAGTCGTGGAAATTCTGGCACTGGTTCAGGCGCATCGGGGGACCTTTGTCTACGCTGCACGGACTACCGGAATGCCCCTTGCGACCCGGGCATGATGGGCCGAATTGTACCGGGGACGGCGTGCCATCACGCATAACAGCTTTGCCATCCGGGTGGAGCCTGCCGCGGCGCGGAAATCCTAGACTGGCCGCACTTCACAGCAGTCAAGGAGAAGGCGTTGCAGCCGCTGTTATCAAACCTGAAAGTGCTCGACCTGAGCCGCGTGCTGGCCGGCCCCTGGGCCAGCCAGATCCTGGCCGACCTGGGCGCCGATGTCATCAAGGTCGAGCGGCCCGGCCAGGGCGACGACACCCGGTCCTGGGGGCCGCCCTTCCTGAAGGACGAGCAGGGCCAGGACACGGCGGATGGCGCCTACTTCGTGGCCACCAACCGGGGCAAGCGCTCGATCACGCTGGACCTGCAGACGGCCGAGGGCCAGGCGCTGGTCAAGCAGTTGTGCCGCGACGCGGACGTGGTGCTGGAGAACTACAAGGTCGGCACGCTGGCGCGGCTGGGGCTGGACTATGCGTCGCTGTCGGCGATCAATCCGCGCCTGGTGTATTGCTCGGTGACGGGCTTCGGCCAGACCGGGCCGCGCGCGGCCGAGCCGGCCTACGACTTCCTGATCCAGGCCATGGGCGGACTGATGAGCGTGACCGGCGAGCGCGACGACCGGCCGGGCGGCGGGCCGCAGAAGGTGGGCGTGCCGATCGTCGACCTGACCACCGGCGTGTACGCGGCGCTGGGCATCGTGGCCGCCCTGCTGCGGCGCGCGCAGACCGGCCAGGGCGAGTACATCGACGTGGCCATGCTGGACGTGCAGGTGGGCCTCCTGGCCAACCAGGCCATGAACTTCCTGCTGGGCGGGCGGGTGCCGCGCCGCACCGGCACGGCGCACCCGAATATCCAGCCGCAGCGCACCTTTGCCTGCGCCGATGGCGACATCGTCATCGTGGTGGGCAACGACGCGCAGTTCGCCACCCTGTGCGAGGCGCTGGGCCAGCCCGGCCTGGCGCGCGATCCGCGCTATGTCAGCAACAGCCAGCGCGTGAAGAACCTGGACACGCTCGATCCGCTGCTGGACGCCATTTTCATCGGCGAGCCGCGCGCCCACTGGCTGGACCTGCTCAAGCGGGCCGGGGTGCCGGCCGGCTCGATCAACACGGTGCCCGAAGTGTTCGAGGACCCGCAGGTGCTGCACCGCGGCATGCTGCGGCGCCTGCCCCACCCCGCCGCCGGCGAGGTGCCGCAGGTGATGAACCCGCTGCGCTTTGGCCAATCGGCGCTGCGGGTGGACCGCGCGCCGGCGCTGCTGGGCCAGCACACCGACGAGGTGCTGGCCGAACTGGGACTGAGCGCGGCGCAGATCCAGGACTACCGCGACCGCAAGATCATCTGACCGGCCTCACCAGAACGGACCACAAGGAGACAAACCATGACCATGCCGGAAAACCTGGCCGGGCCCTACACCGCGCTGGACGTGCGCATCGACGCCGGCGTCGCCACCATCCTGCTGGCCAATCCCCCCGTCAACGCGCTCAGCACCGAGATGATGAACGAGCTGTCGTGGGTGCTGGATCGCATTTCCGAGACGCCCGAGGTGCGGGCGGTGGTGCTGTCCGGCCAGGGCAAGACCTTCTGCGCCGGCGCCGACCTGAAGAACCGCGCCGCCACCATCAAGGGACCGGGCGACCTGCCGCAGCATTCGCGCCGCACGCGCGAGTGCTTTCATGCGATCCGCGAATGCGCCAAGCCGGTGGTGGGCGCCATCAACGGCGCGGCGCTGGGCGCGGGGCTGGCGATCGTGGCCTCGTGCGACATCCTGCTGGCGGCGTCCGACGCGGTGGTGGGCCTGCCGGAGATCAACGTCGGCCTGCTGGGCGGCGGCCGCCATGGCATGCGGCTGTTCGGCCATTCGCGGCTGCGGCGCATGATGCTGACCGGGCTGCGGGTGGACGGCAACGAGCTGTACCGGCTCGGCGTGGTCGAGGAAGCGCTGCCGGCGGACGCGCTGATGCCGCGCGCGCTGGAACTGGCGCGCGAGCTGGCGTCCAAGAGCCCGCTGGCGACGATCCTGGCCAAGCAGACGCTCAACGCCATCGAGGACATGAGCCTGCGCGACGGCTACCGCTACGAGCAGGACATGACGGCCGCCATCGCCAAGACCGAGGACGCCATGGAAGCGCGCCGCGCCTTCCTGGAAAAGCGCGCGCCGGTGTTCCAGGGCCGTTAGCGGCACGGCCCCACGCATAACAGCTATTGCGGCGGCGCCGTAGGAGCAAGGCCCGGCGCTGCCTACACTTCGCAAAAATACCAAGGAGACGACATGACGAGCGCGTTGGACGGCGTGAAGGTGCTGGACCTGAGCCGGGTGTTTTCGGGACCGTGGGCGGCGCAGATGCTGGCCGACTTCGGCGCCGACGTGATCAAGGTCGAGCGCCCCGGGCGCGGCGACGACGTGCGCCACCAGGGCTATCCCCTGCCTGGACGCGACGGCGCGCCGAGCCCGCAGACCTCGTCGTTCGTGGCCATGAACCGGGGCAAGAAGTCGCTGACCATCGACATCTCCCGGCCCGAGGGCCAGGCGCTGGTGCGGCGGCTGGCGCGGCAGGCCGACATCGTCATCGAGAACTTCAAGGCCGGCGACCTGCGCCGCTACGGGCTGGACTACGCCGCGCTGGCGGCGCTCAATCCGCGCCTGGTGTATTGCTCGATCACCGGCTTTGGCCAGAGCGGGCCGTACAGCCACCTGCCCGGCTATGACCCGATCTTCCAGTCCATGAGCGGGCTGATGAGCGTGACCGGCGTGCCCGACGGCGAGCCGGGCGCGGGGCCAGTCAAGGCGGGCTACTCGGTGTCGGACCTGACAGCGGGCTTCTATGCGGTGTGCGCCATCCTGGCGGCGCTGCGGCATCGCGACCAGGTGTCGGGCGCGGGCCAGCACATCGACCTGGCGCTGCTGGACGCGCAGATCGCGGCGCTGTCGCACATCGGCATGAACTATCTGGCCAGCGGCCAGTTGCCGGCGCGCATGGGCTCGGCCTCGCAGATCACCGCGCCGTTCCGCGCCTTCGAATGCCAGGACGGCCACCTGATGGTGGCGGTAGGCAACGACTCGCAGTTCCGCGCCTTCTGCGAGGTGATCGGGCTGCCCGAGCTGGGGCGCGATGCGCGCTTCGATACCAACCCCAAGCGTGCCGCCGCGCAGCCCGAACTGTCGCGGCTGATCGAGCCGGCGCTGCGCGCCCGCGGCGTGCAGGACTGGAACCAGGCGCTGGCGGCGGCCAACGTGCCTTGCGGGCCGATCTACACCATGGACCAGGTGTTCGAGGATCCGCAGGTGCGCCACCGCGGCGTGCTGGGCAGCGTCGAGCATCCTCGATTGGGCGCCGTGCCGGTCATCCGCAACCCGATCCATTTTTCCGGCACGCCGATCACGGGCGGCCTGCCGCCGCCGCTGCTGGGCGAGCACACGGCCGAGATCCTGCGCGCCGAACTGGGGATGTCCGACGACGAGATCGCCCGGCTGCAGGCGGAGGGCATCGTATGAGCGGCGTCGACCATGACCTGATCGAAGAGATCCGCGACAGCGCGCGCGACTTCCTGCAGCGGCGCGACCAGCGCCAGCGCAAGCGCGCCGAGGCGCCGCCGGACCGCGACTATTGGCGCGAGATCGCCGGGGTCGGCTGGCTCGGCATGAGCGTGCCCGAGACGCTGGGCGGGCTGGGGCTGGGCTGGCGGGCGATGGCGGCAGTGCTGGAGGAAGCGGGCCGCGCACAGTTGCCCGAGCCGCTGGTCGGCGCCGGCGTGCTGCCGGCGGCGCTGCTGGCGCGGATCGAGCCGGTCGATGCGGCGCGGCGCGACGCGCTGTTGCAGGCCGTGTGCGGCGGCGAAACGCTGCTCGGGCTGGCCTGGCAGGAAACGGAGGGCCAGCTGGAGGCCGGCGAGGCCGCCACGGCCTTCGGCGTCAGCGTGATCGAACGCGAGGGCGCGTACGTGCTCAATGGCGAGAAGCGCCACGTGGTGCCGGGGGCCGGCGTCGATGGCTGGCTGGTCACGGCCGATGGCGAGCGCGGCACCGCCCTCTTCTTCGTCGCGGCCGGCACCCCGGGCGTGACCGCGCAGGTCCACGCGCGCGCCGACGGCGCCGCCGCCTGCCACCTGGCGATCGAGTCGGCCGTGGTGCCGGCGGACGCGCTGCTGGCGCGCGACGGCGTGCTGGACGCGGTCGACGAGGCGCTGGACCTGGGCCGCCTGATGCAGTCGGCGGAACTGGTGGGCGTGGCGCGGCAGGTGTTGGCCGATTCGGTGGCCTATCTGAACACGCGCCAGCAGTTCGGCCGGCCGCTGGCGTCGTTCCAGGCCTTGCAGCACCGGCTGGTGGATGCCGCCATGCAGGTCGAGCTGGCGTCCAACAGTCTGCTGGACGCGCTCGATACGCTGGCCGCGCGACCGGACGACGCCACCCTGCGCAAGACGCTGGCCAGCCGCGCCAAGGCCCGCGCCGCGCGCGCCGGCCTGGAAGCGGCGCGGCTGGCGATCCAACTGCACGGCGCCATCGGCTACACCGAGGAATGCGACGTCAGCCTGTACTTCCGCAGCGCGCTGCACCTGGCGGCCTGGTTGGGCAATGCCGCCGCCCATCGCCAGCGCTACGGCGCGCTGGCGGCGCTGCCCGCGCCCGGCGCCGATGACGACGACGCCGCGCCCATCACGGATTTCCCGCGCGAGGCCGACTGGAACGGCATGCCGGAAGCCGACTTCCGCCGGCTGGTGCGCGGCTTCTTCCGCGCCCACTACCCCGAGCACCTGCGCCACGCGCCGTGGCGGCTGCATTGGGACGAAATCAAGGACTGGTATTTCACGCTGTCGCGCCAGGGCTGGATCGCGCCGTCGTGGCCGCGCGAGCACGGCGGCATGGCGCTGTCGCCGGCGCGCCAGATCGCCTTCATCGAGGAAGCCGAACGCCACGGCGTGGCGCGCGCGCCGGACCAGGGGCTGGTGATGCTGGGGCCGATCCTGATCCGCCACGGCACCGAGGAACAGCGCGCGCGCTTCCTGCCGGGCATCCTGTCGGGCGAGGCGGTGTGGGCGCAGGGGTATTCGGAGCCGAACGCCGGCTCGGACCTGGCTTCGCTGCGCTGCGAGGCGCTGGTGGACGGCGACGACCTGATCGTGAGCGGCCAGAAGACCTGGTCGACGCTGGCGCAGGACGCGACCCACATGTTCATGCTGGTGCGCACCGACAAGACGGTCAAGAAGCAGGCCGGCATCAGCTTCCTGCTGGTGGACCTGGCCAGCCCGGGCGTGAGCCGCCGCCCCATCCGCACGCTGTCGGGCCACGAGGAATTCTGCGAGGTGTTCTTCGACCAGGTGCGCGTGCCGCGCGCCAACCTGGTGGGCGAACTGAACGCCGGCTGGGGCATCGCCAAGGCGTTGCTGGGCTTCGAGCGCCTGTTCAGCGGCAGTCCCAAGCACGCCAACCACGCTCTGCAGCAGATCTTCAGCATCGCGCGCCAGCGCGGCCTGCTGGCCGACCCGGCGTTCGCCGACCGGCTGGCCGAGCTGCGGCTGGACGCGGCCGACCTGACCGCCATGTACAGCGTCTTCGCCGAGCTGGCCAAGGCCGGCCGGCCGTTGCCGCCCGAGCTGTCGCTGCTGAAGGTCTGGGCCACCGAGACGCACGAGCGGCTGGGCGCCCTGCTGATCCAGATCGCCGAGGAATACGGCGGCGCGGCGATGCGGCTGGGCTATGGCAACGGCCAGGTGCACGCGCTGGCGCCGTATGTCAACGCGCTGGCGGCGACCATTTTCAGCGGCACCAACGAGATCCAGCGCAATATCTATGCCAAGCAGTTGGGGCTGGAAGGCGCATGACAACGACGCGCCGGCCACGAGCCGGCGCCACAGGAGAGAGACAGAATGAACAAAGCTACCGCACTGACGGCGGCCGCCCTGCTGCTGGGCGCCGCCTTTGCCGCCCCGGGCCAGGCCGCCGCGCCCTGGCCGAGCCAGCCGATCCGGCTGATCGTGCCCTACCCGCCCGGCGGCTCGGTCGACAACCTGGCGCGGCTGCTGGCGCCGGCGCTGGGCCAGCGGCTGGGCCAGACCATCGTGATCGAGAACAAGGCCGGCGCCAGCGGCACCATCGGCGTGGACGCCACGGTGCGCGCCACGCCCGACGGCAACACCTTCGGCTTCGGCGTGCCGGGCGCCATCACCGGCCTGCCGCATGTCATGAAGGTGCCGTATGACGTGTCCAGGATCCAATACGTGTCGCTGGTGGCGCGCATCCCGCTGGTCATCGTGGTCAACCCGTCCCTGCCCGACGCCACGCTGGCCGACTTCGTCGCCAGCGCCAAGCGCCAGCCCGGCAAGTACAACTATGGCTCGGCCGGCAACGTCACCACGCCGCACCTGGGCGGCGAGCTGCTCAAGCAGCAGACCGGCATCGACATCATGCACGTGCCGTACAAGGGCGCCTCGCCCGCGGTGACGGCGTTGCTGTCCAACGAGGTGCAGATGTTCCCCGGCGACGCCTCGGCGGTGCTGGGCTTCATCAAGGCCGGCAAGCTGCGCACGCTGGCGGTGGCCAGCCCGACGCGCTTCGAGGGCCTGCCGGACGTGCCGACCACCAGGGAGGCGGGGTTTCCCGGTGTGATCGTGGAATCGAACTACGGCATCATCGCCCCGACCGGCACGCCGCCGGAGATCGTGCAGAAGATGTCGCGGGCTATCGCCGAGACGCTGGCCGAGCCGGCCCTGCGGCAGAAGATGATCGACCAGGGCGCCATACCCACGGCCACCACGCCCGAGGCCTACCAGGCGCTGATGCAGGCCGAGTCGAAGAAATGGGGCGAGGTGATCCGGCGCGGCAAGCTGGGGCTGGAATAGTCCCATGCCGGCCCGCTTTTGCCGTACCCTTATGCCGTCTCTTTCGTTGCCGCCTTATCCATCATGCCGCCTGCCAAAGCCACGGGCCTGAGCCTGGACGTCACCGCCGACCTGCACAAGTGGCGGGCCTTCCTGGCGATCGCGGAACTGGGCAGCATTTCGCGCGCCGCCCTGTATCTGGACCAGGACCAGTCGGTGCTGAGCCGCCGCATCAACGCGCTGGAACGCGAGTGCAACGCGCGGCTGTTCAACCGCACCGGCCGCGGCGTGCACCTGTCGGAAGTGGGCGAGCGCCTGTTTCCGCTGGTGCGCACGCTGCTGGGCGACGCCGAGCGGCTGGAACTGGAGCTGAACGGCGAGGCGCGCGAGCCGGCCGGCGAGGTCACGCTGGGGCTGCTGCCGTCCACCGCGCATCCGCTGATCCGGCGGCTGTTCTCGCGGCTGCGCAAGCAGTTTCCCAAGGTGCACCTGAAAATCCTGGAAGGCTCCAGCGGCCAGATCGAGGAATGGCTGACCGACAGCCGCGTCGACATCGCCATCCTGTACCGCTATGGCGACAAGTGCCCGCCGGGCGAACAGGCGCTGGCCTCGGTCGATTCGTACCTGGTGGGCGCGGCCGGCGACCCGCTGACGCGCGGCGGCGAGGTCGCCTTCGAACAACTGGACGGCCTGCCCTTCATCCTGCCCGGCGCGCCCAACGGCCTGCGCAATGCGCTGGACGGGCTGGCGCGGGCGCGCAAGATCAGCATCGCGCCGCTGATCGAGGCCGATTCGCTGCCGCTGATGAAGTCCATCGTCGAGCACGAACACATGTACACGGTGCTGCCGCTGCATGCGGTCTGGCAGGAAGTGCAGGAAGGCCGCCTGGGCATCGCCGCGCTGCGCGATCCGGCCATGGGCCGCATCATCTCGATGGCGTTCGCCCGCGCCAAGGGGCCGGGCCGCACCGTCACCGAAGTGGCCGCGCAGATCCAGAGCCTGGTGCGCGAGATCGGCGGCGAAGGCGTGTGGCACGCCAGCCCCTGACGGGGCCGGCGCGTCAATCGAAGCCGTAGAGCCGCGCCGGGTTGTCGACCCAGACCTTGCGGCGCAGGGCGTCATCGCCCAGCCAGCGCTGCGCCACGTCCACCAGGGCGTCGGCGGACGGCGCCGACGCGCCCATGCGCACGAACGGCCAGTCCGAGCCCCACAGCACCTGGTCGGGGTTGGCGGCGACGAAGGCGTCGTGGATGAAACGCGCATTCTCGTAGTCCGGCGCGCTGCCGACGCGGCACAGCGTCAGCTTCATCCACAGGCGGCCGTCGGCCAACAGGCCGCGCAGCAGCTGGAACGCCGGGTCCTGGTCGCCACGCGCCGGGACCAGGCTGCCCAGGTGGTCGATCACCAGCGGCAGGTCCAGCTTCGCCAGCGCCGGCAGGTGGCGCAGATAGGTATCGCAAGGCGCCCACAGCTGCGCGTGCAGGCCGTGGTGTTTCATGCGCGGGGCCAGCGCGGCGACCTGGTCGAACCCCACGCTGCCCGGAAACAGATTGCCGGCGGGATCGCGGGCCTCGACGAAGCGCAGCCCGCGCACCCCGCCGTCATACAGGGCCCGCAGTTGCGCGTCGCTGACCGAGGGGTCGGCCACCGCGATGCCGCGCAGGCGGTCGCCGCCCTGCGCCAGCGCGTCCAGCAAGGCATCGGGATGCGTGCCGTAGGGCGCGGGCTGCACCAGCACGCCGCGCGCGGCGCCCAGGGTGTCCAGCATGCGCAGGTAGCGCTGCGCCGGCGCGTCGGGCGCGGCGTAAGAGGACGGATGCCACAGCGGGAAGCGCTCGTAGGGGCCGAACACGTGGCAATGCGTGTCGCAGGCAAGAGGCGGCAACGGTTCGGTGGGCGCTTGTGGCATGCGCGGCGTCTCGACGCTGTCGGGCGCGTAGGGTTGCGTGGAGTCGGCGGACGCGGTCATGCCTTGCCCTCCCCGACCAGCGGCGCCAGCCGGCTCAGCGCCGGCCAGCCGTCCTGTTGCGGCAGGTCCAGCGGCGCGGGCGCGTCGTCCGGCATCGGAATCTCGTGCGCGTTCAGCGTCATCGACACCATGGTGTAGTAGCCGATGACGGCGGTCAGTTCGACCACGCCGACGGCGGCCCAGCGCTGCACCGCCTCGGCGTACAGGGCGGGCTCGACCTGGCCGGTCTCCTGCAGTTGGCGGGCGTAGGCGTAGACGATCTCGTCGTCGCGGTTGTCGAATACGGGTTCGCGCCGCGCCTGGATGGCGTCCAGCACCGCATCGGCAATGCCGGCGGCGCGGGCGGCCTGGGCGTGGATGTGCCATTCAATCTGGCTGTTCCAGCGGCGCGCGGTAACCACGATGGCCAGTTCGCTGACGCGCGGCGGCAGGCTGGTGCCAAAGCGCAGCAAGGCGCCCAGCGCCTGCCAGCGCTCGGCCAGTTCGGGGTTGTGCAGCGCGGCGCGCAAGGGGCCGACCAGCCGGCCGCGCGGGCCGGAGACGATGCGTTCGTAGACGCGCCTCTGGTCGTCGCTCATGCTGTCGGGCGTGGGCAGGGGAATGCGGCTCATCATGGTCCTTCGCTCAAGGCGTTTCGTCGGGTTGGCTGCGCGCAACCGAGGGCCGCGCGCTGAAGTCCTGGTGCCAGGCCGCCAGCGCCGGATGGCCGTCGCGCCAGGCCAGGTCCGGGAAACGATAGTCCAGATAGGACAGCGCGCACCCGATGGCGATCAGGCCCAGGTCGAAGCGGCTGGCGCGCAGGGCTGGCGCCTCGGCCTCCAGCACGGCCAGCACCGCGCGGGTCTTCAGCGCGAAGGCGTCGAGCCAGGCCTGGGTCTGCTTCCCGGCCGGCTTGTTGCGTTCCTGCCGGTACAGCAGCAGCGCGTCCAGGAAACCGTCGCCCAGCGCCTGGCGGCGCTCGGCCAGCAGGCGCGCGGCCGGGTCCGCCGGCAGCAGGCCGGCGCCGGCCAGGCCGTCCAGATAGGCGCAGATGACGCGCGAGTCGTAGACCGGCGTGCCGTCGTCCAGCACCAGCGTCGGCAGCTTGATCAGCGGGTTGTCGGCCACCAGGTCGAGGTTGGGCTTGTCCATGGCGACCGGCGTGCGCACCAGCGTCACGCGGTCGGCAATGCCGGCTTCGTACAGGACGATCATCACCTTGCGCACGAAGGGCGAGCGCGGCGACCAATGCAGTTTCATCAAGAGGCTCCCAGGAGATTCAATATCGTGATGCGGTTCAATGGCCCTGCGCGGGCCGCACCGCCGGATCGTTGGCGGCGTCCGGCGCGCGCATCTGGAACAGGTCGCTGGTGTGCGCGTACCAGCCGGCGCCGTGCATGCGGCCCAGCAGGCGCAGCGCGGGGGTGTCCACATGGAAGCGCTGCGCGTCCAGCAGCGCGTCGTCGCGCAGGTACAGCGCCACCACCCGCGCCAGCACGATGACGCGCTGCGGCGCGGCGTCCAGCACCTGCCACACGCGGCATTCCAGCGCCGCCGGGCTGAGCGCGATGCGCGGCGGCGCGACCACCCGCGAGGGTTCGGTCGCCAGCCCGGCGCGGGTCAGCTCATCGACGTCGGCCACGTAGTCCAGGCTGGTGTGGTTCATCTGCGCGGCCAGTTCGGCCGACACCAGGTTGATGACGAACTCGCCGGTCTCCAGGATGTTGCGCGAGGTGTCCTTCAACTGCCCGCCGCGCGGACCGATGCCCAGCGCCACGATGGGCGGGTCGCTGCTGACCACGTTGAAGAACGAGAACGGCGCGGCGTT
The DNA here is from genome assembly GCF_902859695.1 of Achromobacter ruhlandii. Lineage (GTDB taxonomy): Bacteria > Pseudomonadota > Gammaproteobacteria > Burkholderiales > Burkholderiaceae_B > Achromobacter > Achromobacter ruhlandii. The sequence continues at coordinate 280,154 of NZ_CADIJL010000002.1, read as the reverse complement.
GCGCTGCCCCTGCGCCGACTGGCTCACCACCCAGGCGATGGGACGCGGCACCACCACGCTGGAGAGCAGCTTGAAGGCGTTGGTGGCGCTGAGTTCGCTGAAATCGAAGTTCATGGATGCGTTCCTGGTGGCCGGCGCCGCGTCCGCGCCTGGCCGGCGGCCGTGGGCATGCGGGGTCGTGTGTCCGGTGACCCTGTGTTCATTTGGCCAGCAAGCCCAGCGAGCCGAGCAGCCGGCGCATGTCGGCCTGGTCCTTGGCGACGTAGGCGTCCGCTTCCCGCGGCGACAGCGCCATCAACGCTATCGCCTGCTCCTGCATGACGCGGCGGTAGTCGGGATCGTCGTTCACGGCCCGGACGGCGTCGCTCAGGGTGCGCACGATGTCGGCGGGCGTGCCGGCCGGCGCGGCCAGGCTGTACCAGGTAGCCGCGTCCGCGCCCGCCACGCCGGCCTCGGCCAGCGTCGGCACGTCCGGCAGCAGCGGCGAGCGCTTGTCCGACGCATAGGCCAGCGCCAGCAGGCGCCCCTGGCGGATGAACGGCAGGCTGGCCGACAGGTTCAACATGGCCAGGTCGGTCTGCCCGCCGACCACGTCGTTGATGGCGGGCGAGGCGCCGGCATAGGGAATGTGGTTCAGTTGCACGCCGGCGACCTGCTGGAACAGCTCGGCGCCCAGGTGCGTGGCGCCCCCCACCCCGGCCGAGCCATAGCTCCACTTGCCGGGTTCGGCCTTGGCGCGGGCGATCAGCTCGGGCACCGAGCGGATGCCGCGCGACGGATTGACCACCAGCATGATGGGCTGCACCGCCACCACCGAGCAGAAGGCGAAGCCCTTGACGCCGTCGTACACGGTCTTTTGCATCAGCGGCGTGACCACGTGGCCGGCCGAGGTGCCCAGCAGCAGCGTGTAGCCGTCCGGCTTGGCGCGCGCCACGAAGCCGGTGCCGATGGAGGCGCCGCCGCCGGGCTTGTTCTCCACCACCACCGGCTGGCCCAGGCGCTTTTCCAGCGCCCGCGCCAGGCTGCGCGCCACCACGTCGGCGGGGCCGCCGGCGGCGTAGGGATTGACCAGAACGACGGGCCGGTCGGGATAGGCCGCCGCCGCGGACGCGGCGCCGATGGACAGGGCCACCGCCGCCAGCAGGGATCGAAGCATCAATCGCATGGGATTTCCTTCCAGGGGCCCGGCCGCGGGGCGGGCCGGGAGCCGGGGCCTCAATCGGCGCGCGCGCCGGACTGTTCGATGATGCGCGCCCATTTCGCCGTATCGACGCGGATGCGTTCGGCGAAGGCTTCGGGCGTGCTGTGGGTGGTCTGGATGCCGTAGCCGGCCATGCGCTCGACCATCCGCGGCGACGTCATCACCGCCTTGATGTCGGCGTTCAGGCGGTCGATGACGGGACGCGGCGTGCCCGCCGGCGCCAGCACGCCGGACCACAGGCTGACCTCGTAGTCCTCGAACCCCGGCGTCTCCGACATCGACGGCACGTCGGGCAGCGCCGCCAGCCGCTGGCGGCTGGTCACCGCCAGCGCCCGCACCTTGCCCTGCCGGACCTGCTCGATGAAGTTGGACGAGGTGTCGATCATCATCGAGATGCGGCCGGCCAGGAAGTCGTTGATGGCGCCCGAGGTGCCCTTGTAGGGAATATGGCGGATGTCGGCATGCGCCGCCGTCTTGAACATCTCGCCGGCCAGGTGGCTGGTGGTGCCGTTACCCGAAGAGCTGAAGGTCAGCTCCCCCGGCCGCCGCCGCGCCAGTTCGGCCAGTTCGGCGACCGAGTTGACCTTCAGGTCGGGGTTGACCACCAGCAGGTTCGAGGTCAGGTTGGTCATCGACACCGGCGCGAAGCTGCGCTGCGGGTCGTAGCGCAGCTTGGGGTACAGCGACGGGTTGATGGTCAGCACGCCCATGGTGGAGTACAGCAGCGTGTAGCCGTCGGGCGCGGCGCTGGCCACGGCCTCGGCGCCGATGGTGCCCCCCGCCCCGCCGCGATTTTCCACCACCACGGTCTGGCCCAGCTTTTCGCCCAGGCCCTGCGCCAGCGAGCGCGCCATCAGGTCGGTGGCGCCGCCGGCCGGGAACGGCACGATCAATTTGACCGGCCGGTCAGGATAGGCCCCGGCCGCCACGGCCGCCGATATCAGGCCCGCGCCGAGCCACAGGCTGACCGCGGTCAGCGCACTTGCCATTCTCATGCTGTCTCCACCCTGGGGGTTCTTGTGTTTGCAGCATGGTAGGCGCGGGGCGGCGATGGCGCTATGCGCGGGATCGCATATCTGCTTTGTGCGGACACCGCGCGGGCCGGCGCCCGCCGGCGTGGGTAACGGCTACCCCTGAACGGCGTGCGGCCGGGATCGGGTATCGTCTGAACCTGGCCCATCCGCCCGCGCCGTTCGCAATGCCCCAACGCCCCGACCTGTTCTCGCCCCCCTCCCGCCAACGCGCCGCCCGCGCCAATTCACTGCTGTGGATCCTCGACCCGCTCGAGCGTGATCCCGGCTATCTGCGCCGCAAGATGTTCGGCTGCGACGCCGCCTACCTGGACGGCGCGCTGTACCTGGTGGTGGCCGACCGCGACATCCCCTGGAATGGCGTGATGGTGTGCACCTCGCATGACCGCCACGCGGCGCTGCTGGCCGATATGCCGAGCCTGCTGCCGCACCCGGAACTGGGCAAGTGGCTGTACCTGCCGCAGACCGACGAGGCGTTCGAGACGCTGGCGGCCCGGTTGGTGGAACTGGCGTTGGCGCGCGATCCGCGCCTGGGCGTGGCGCCCAAGCCGCGGACGCGACGGCGCAAGTCCTGGCGGGGCGAGGAATAACGCGGGCCGGCGCGCCCTTGCGCCGCGCGGCATGCCCTGACGGCTGCCACCATGGCGACGGGCGCGAAATCATCCGAACGCTGCGGTGAAACGATAAAGCGGCCGAATTGGCTCACATCGATCCGGCCCGGTCGCCAAACACCTCGCGCCAGGGCCGCGACAGCACCTCGGCGTCCGCCGTCGACAGGTATTGTGGCGCCCCCCGCGCCATGGCGGCGAACAGCAAGGCGTCGCTGGCCCCGTCCCACGGCGCCGCGAGCGACTCGTCGACCTCGCCGTCCTCGTCCACTTCGCGAATGAACGCGGCGTCGCCATCGACGGCCTGGGCGCGTTGCCGCAGCAGGCCATGGATCTGCAGCAAGCCGCCATGTACGGGTGAACGCGCCCCGCCCCGGCGGCGCGCGGCGGCCAGCACGCCATACCATTCCGATTGCGGCGGCGTATCGTCAGGCGTGGAGACGCCCTCTTCGTCTTTCGACCAGCGCTCCCAGGCGCGGCCATAGCGCTCCCAGCCATCGGCGGGCAGATCGGCGCCCAGCGCCCGCGCCTGTTCGCGCGACAGTGCGGAAATGCGGGCCAGGATGTCGACCACCGCCTGGCCGTGCGGGCCGAACAGCGCGCCCAGCGGCAGCGGTTGCAGCAGTTCGATCGCGGCGGCGCGCCAGTAGCCGGGTTGCGCCACCAGGCCGGACATGTCGCCTAGTTGCGTCACGCGCACGCGCCACAACTGCCCGGGCCAGCGGCGGCCCAGCGTCATGGTGGCAATGGATTGATCGACGACCAGCCAGGGCGGCTCGGCGCGCGCCAGCCGGACGAGGTTGCCGGCACGTTCAAGCGCCATGTCGGGGTCGGCGGCGTCGAACCAGAAACCGTCGCGGTCGGAGGAAGCGGAATGGGTGGGAGGCGTCATGGCCGTCATTATCGATGCAAAACGTCGATGCAAAGCGGCAGGGCAAAGCGTCGGCCCGTCCCTGAACGGCCCCGGGCATTTCGCCGCGCGGGCCGCGCCACTGGCCGCGACGGCGGCGCCTCAGTCCGCGGCGGCGCGCTCGGGCGCCAGGGCCGCTTCCAGCCGGTTGCCGCCCAGGGACTTGGCGCGATACAGCGCCAGGTCGGCGCGCGCCAGCGCATCGGCCAGTGGCGGCACATCCTCGTCGAAATAGGCCAGGCCGATGCTGACCGTGGCGGCGATGCCCAGGCCGTCGGCCGGGTTGGCGATGGTGGTGGCAAAGCGCCGGGCCGCCGCCGCCCCCAATTGATGGGCGCGGCGCGCGTCATCGCCCGCCAGCAGCGCGGCGAATTCCTCGCCGCCAAGGCGCGCCAGGATGACCTGCGGCCCGAGCGCATCCCGGGCTACCGTGGCGAACGCCGCCAGCACCAGGTCGCCGGTGTGGTGGCCGTAGCGGTCGTTGATGGCCTTGAACTGGTCCAGGTCGAACGCCAGCACGGCGATCGGCTCGCGCCCCGCGCTGGCCGCGATGAGGCGCGCGCCCTGCTCGAAGAACCAGCGGCGGTTGCCCAGCCGCGTCAGGTAGTCGGTCTGCGACTCGTGCACCAGCTGCACGTGGGTTTCCTCGCGGATCAGCTTGATCAGCGTCATCGGCAGCAGCACCGAATACAGCACCCCTTCGTACATGGTGATGTTGCTGGCCAGCAGTTGCACCCAGGGCCCCTCGGCGGCCACCCACCACGGCAGCAGGAAGGCGCGGCCGAAATAGATCAGCGCGTGCACGCCGGCCACCGCCACGGCGAAGTTGCGGGTTTTCGGCATCCCCATGGAATCGCAGCGCAGCAGTTCCCACGCGGTCAGGGCGCTGACGAGGGCGATGGGCAAGGCGCTGACGTATTTCCACACCACGTCCTGCCCCGGCACGCCGGCCGCCAGCCAGATCAGCGCCATGACCGCCAGCAAGCCCATCGAACGCTTGCGGTAATGGCGCCCGCTGAGCGAGGCGACGCTGTCCAGCACCAGCAGGTAACCGCCAAGGATCACCAGGTTGCTTAGCGGCGCGCCGATCGCGGCCGGCAGGTCGGCGCGGAACAAGGCGCAGATACAGCCCAGCGCCAGCGTGCCGAAACCGGCCGCCAGGATGCCCAGCGAGCGGCTGCGGTGGGGGTGGGTTCGATACTCCCAGAACGTCAGGCCGGCACTGGCCAGCAGCGTCCCGATGGTAATGAAGTACAGGGTGAGGAGATCGACGTGCATCTCGGCCGGAAAGAGGTGGCACGCCAGGAGGAAATTGCGGCGGCGTTCGCAATTTTAGGGGGAAATCCGCCGCGGATAGGTGACGGGAAAGCGGTCGCCCGGGGTCATAAGTCCCCAATTTGACCGCGCTCCCGGCGGGACGTCAGAACCGGTAGGTCACGCTCCCGATCACCGTGCGGCGGGTGCCGAAGAAGCAATCGCCGCGGGCAAGGCAGGTTCCCACGTACTGTTTGTCGAACAGGTTGGTGACGTTCAGCGCCAGGCGCATGGGGCCCGCGTCGTAGGCCAGCACCGCGTCGTACAGGGTGACGGCGGGCACGCCGTTCTGGCCGGTGCCGTCATCGCTGCTGCCGTTGTAGCGCACGCCCGCCCCCGCCAGGAAGCCCGGGGTTCCCATCACGCTGAAGCGGTAGTTGGCCCAGAACGACGCCATGTGCCGGGGAATGCTGGCCAGTTGGCGCCCCTCTTCGGCCGGCGTGCCCTTGGCCACCTTGGCGTCCAGGAAGGTGTAGGTGGCCACCAGATCGACATTGCCCAGCGACGCCAGCGCTTCCAGTTCGGCGCCCTTGGTGCGGGCCTCGCCCACTTGCACGGTGTCGGCAATGCCGTTGACCACGCCGGCGACCTTGCGGTTTTTCTCGGTCATGTCGAACACGCTGGCGGTGACCGTCAGGTTTTCGCCCGGCGGCTGGTACTTCAGGCCCGCCTCCCATTGCTTGCCGCGCAGCGGCTTGAACGCCTGGTTGGCGCGGTTGAAGCCGGCCAGGCCCTGGAACGATTCCGAGTAGCTCAGATAGGGATTGAGGCCGGCCTCGGAGCGGTACATCAGGCCAAAGCGCTTGCTCATTTCGCTGTCATCGCGCGACCCGGACGGCGTATCGTCCACCGACGCGCGCGAGCGGTCATGGCGCAGCCCCAGCATCAGCAGCCAACGCTCCCATTCGAGCTGGTCCTGCATGTAGAGACCCAACTGGTTGCCGCGCGACGTGGGTGCGCTGACCGTCGAGGTGGGCGGCGTGAAGTTGCCGTACACGGGGTTGTGCACGTCGATGGGCGCGACCGTGCCGCCCACCCCCTGCCGCGCATCCAGCACGGAGCGCTGGTAGTCGATGCCGGTCAGCAGGGTGTGGCGGATCGGGCCGGTCTGGAACTTGAACTGGCCCTGGGTGTCGACCACGAACTGCTTGAGGGTCGGCTGGTTCTGGTAGATCACGCGGCGCAGCAGCGTGTCGCTGCCCGGCACCCAGCCGTGGCCGGCGCCGTTGAAGCCGGCGGTGTAGATGCTGCGATAGTCGACCTCGCTGTGCGTGTAGCGCAGGTTCTGCCGCACCGTGACGTTGTCGTTGAAGGCGTGCTCGAACTGGTAGCCCACCGCGCTCTGCCGGGCGGTGTACTTGTCGAAGTCGGGTTCGCTGACAAAGAAGTCCTGCGGGATGCGGCCGGCCGGCGTGCTGGTGAGCGTGCCGCGCCAGGGGAAGAAGCCGACCATCGATCCGCTATTGTCTTTCTGGAAATTGGCCAGCAGCGTCAACGAGGTGGCGGCGCTGGGCCGCCAGGTCAACGACGGCGCGATGAAATAGCGGTCGTCGTCGACGTATTTGACCGAGCTGTCGCTGTCGCGCCCCAGCGCGACCACGCGATACAGCCACTTGCCGTCTTCGTCGATCGGGCCGGTGAGGTCGGCCTGGATCTGCTTGCGGTTGTGGTTGCCGTAGCTGACGCCGATCTCGCGCATCGCCTCGGGCTGCGGCCGCTTGCTGATCTGGTTGACGATGCCGCCGATGGCGCCCTGCCCGTACAGCATGCCCGACGGCCCGCGCAGGATCTCGATGCGCTCCAGCGCGTAGGGATCGGGCCGGGTGTTGTTGTAGGACCCCACGGCGTTGAGCAGGCCGTCGAGGTATTGGGTGGAATCGGTGCCGCGGATCTTGATGGAGTCGCCGCGATTGTCCGGCCCGAACGCGCCGGCCGTGACGCCGGCGGTATAGCCCGCCGCCTGCTGCACCGACTGGGCGCCCTGCAGCGTCATGCGATCCTGGGTGATGACGCTGATCGACTGCGGCGTTTCCATCACCGGCGTGTCGGTCTTGGTGGCGGTGGCGGCGCGCTTGGCGACAAAGCCCTGCACGGGGCCGACCGCGGTCTGTTCGACATCGCTGCCCGTCACGGTGACGGCGGGCAAGTGGACCTCGGCAGGGGCGGACTGCGCCAGGACGGCGCCCGGCAGGCCCAGGCCGAATACGATCAAAGGCAATTGCCGGGCCCGGAAATGCACCGGGCGCCGGCGGGACGAAAGGCGTACAGCCATGGAAACTCCGCTCGCACGTGAATGGCAATAAGAACCAGTCTTATTACAAGTTGAGGCGGAATTATAGTCACACTGTTTCAGCGGAATGCCAGGAACCGGCCGCCAGGCCAGAAATACCTGGTGGCAAATCGTGGCAGTCTGCAACCGTGCGCCAAGGCCGCCGCGGTTCAATAGCGCCACGCGGCGGCCTGCGCCGCATCCGTGCCGCGCCCTTCCCTGGGGCCGGCGTCCCGTTTCCCTTCCCACGCGCCGCGCCCCCATGGCCAACCGATCCTATCTCTACAGCCTGAGCAATCGACCCGCCACCTACGCCGACCGGCCCGAGACCATCACCGGGCTGTCCGAATGGCCCTACGCGGTGCCGTTCTCGTACCGCCTGCTGATGTCGGGCGATCCACAGTTGTGCGCCTCCCTGATCTCCGACGGCCTGGATAACGACGAACCGGAACAGCGCACCCCGCTGCACGCCATCAGCAGCCGCTTCGAGCCGGGGCTGGCGCGGATCAAGCGCTTTGCCGACATCGTGCGGACGACCGTGGCGCCGGGCGGCGCATCGGCCCCCGCGCCCGCCGCGCAAGACGTGGCGCAGGACCCGGAGCCGTCACTTCTGGAGGGCCTGAAGCGCTTGTTCGCGCCGGCCCGCGCGAAGACCGAAACGGGCGCGCGGGCGCCGTCCGGACTGCTGGCGGCGCTGGACGAGACCATCGCCTTCCTGGAGGCGCATCGCAACGACTATCTGCTGCTGGAAACGGTCGAACTGGATCTGATGGCGGCGGCGGACAAAGCCGCGCTCAAGACCCAGGTGGAACGGGAGCTGGCGCGTTGCCGGCGCGCGGGCGAAGCGCTCGACGCCTTGCCGGCGGACCCGGCCGAGGCGGGCCGCCAATTGCTGGCGGCCACCCGCGAACGCGGCGCGGCGCCGCTGGATGCCTTCCATGGCCTGCGCCTGGATGACGGCTTCGACGGCGGCGGCAACCAGCGCGTGGATTACATCCTCGGGCTGGAATGGAGCGAGGTGCTGTACTTCGATCTGCACAACCGCGCGGAATTCGAAGCGCAGCGGCGGGAACCCGAAGCAGAGGCCTGATGGTCCGTGGACTGCCCGGCCCCGCCGAGGGGTCCGGGCCGGGTGCGACATCATGTCCCTTCCGGCGCGGGCGCGGCGCGGCGTGACAAATCCGTCACTCATCTACAATCCGGGGTCACCTTGGCCGGCCCGCATGGCGGCCGGTCCGTAGCCCCCAGGTAGCATGACCCGCGCGAAGAAACCCGCTCCCAGAAAGAGAAGCTCCCCCTCCCGATCCCAAAGTCGCGCCGCCGGCCGCGTGCCGCGCTTCCTGCGCGCGCTGATCGTCACCTCGCTCGCCAGTTTCGGCGCCGCCACCTATGTGCTGCATCCGCAATGGAAGATGCCGGCGGCGGTTGGCGACATGCTGTCGCGCCTGGAATGGCCATCGCTGCAGCGCAGCGCGCCGGTGGCCCTGCCCGCGCCCAACGCGGCGCTGGTGCAGACCGCCTTCAGCGACTGTCCGCAGTTCTTCCCGAATGCCCAGCCGCCCGCGGTGCCCGCCGCGCAACGCTTGCGCGAAGTCTGTTTCTCCTCGTTCGCCATCCTGCACAACGGCTCGACCAAGACGCCGGTGTTCGTGGCCGAGCGGCTGAACCGCGAGAACCTGGCGCAGGCCAAGGGACTGCACCGCACCGACAAGTTCTACGCCGAGGCGCGGGTGCCGCGCGCCGAGCGTTCGGAGCTGGATGACTACCGCGGCTCGGGCTACTCGCGCGGCCACATGGCGCCGGCCGGCGACATGGCCACGCCCGAGGCCATGGCGCAGAGTTTTTCGCTGGCCAACATGGTGCCGCAGGACCAGAGCCACAATGCCGGCCCCTGGAGCCGCATCGAGCAGGACACGCGCCAGTATGTGATGCGGGCGGCCGGCGATGTGTATGTCTTCACCGGCCCGGTGTATGGCGACCGTCCCAAGACCATCGGCGCCGGCGTGGCCGTGCCCACGTATCTGTACAAGGTCGTGTACGACGCCACCACGCACCGCTCGTGGGTGCATTGGCAGGCCAACAGCGCCGGCACCAAGGCCGGGCCGCCGATCGGCTACGACGAATTCGTCAAGCGCACCGGGCTGCGGCTGCTGCCGCAGTAAGCGCGGGCCGGCCGACCGCGTCCGGCGGTTCAGTCCGGCGCCGTGTCGTAGATCACCGGCATGCGCCCGCGCCACCGCTCCCACGCCGCGCCGCCGACGGCCAGTTCGGCCATGAAATGCGCAACGTTGATGCGGCTGACGCGGCCGGCGTCGAAGATGGCGCTGCGGATGGGCGAAGGGTGCGTCTCGTAGGCGCTGACGGCGTCCCGGTCGATCAGGCTGTCGGGACGCACGACGACCCACTGAATCAGGGGATGCGCCTGGCCGATGATGATGCGCAGATAGTCGGAAGCCGCCTCATTGTCCGCGTGCGGCGGCACCAGCGCGCGCACCAGGGCGACCACGCCGCGCTGCGCCAGCGAGACCGGCTCGCGCAGGTCGCGGTTGCTGTTGCCGGCGGTATTCATCAGGACGACCCTGACCGGCCGGGCGGGCGCGCTCGCCACGATGGCCCGGCACAGCCGGCGCAGCGCGTCGAGCACCAGCCGCCTGGGCGGGCCATAGATGCCCCGCAGGCTCATGGGATGGCCCAGGCACGATGCCACCGCCGAGCAACCCGCCACGTGGCGCGCCAACGTGGCCTCGTCCAGATCCAATACGCTGGCCTGGATCAGCGACAGGCGCGAATCTCCCCCTAGCGCGCGCAGCGCGTCCGGAGATCGCAACAGAGCCCTTACCGGCTCGCCCCGCGCCAGCAATTGCCCAACCAACAGCCGCCCGGTCGCCCCGCTGGCGCCAAGCACAAGGGTTGTCATCGCCGATCCTCTTATTATGTGAATGTGCGATTGAGAACGGCGTCATTGTAGTGAAGCGCGGCGCGCGCGGGATACATCGTGACATGCTATTTGCGCCGAGGCGGCGGTATGATGCGCGCCGCATTCATGCACTCAGGGAGAACCATGAAGAACGTCATCCGGATGGGCCACCTCACCGCGGCGTTGCTGCTTGCCTGCCTTGCCGGCGGCGCCACGGCGGCGTCAACGCCTGCCGCGCCCGCGTCGCCCGCCCCCCAGGCCGGACCGGCCCAGCCCGACCTGACGGGCGCCGGCAACCTCGGTCCCATGAAAGAGCCGGAATACATGGCCCGCATGGAAGCCGCATTCAACAAGCAGGACATCAACGCCGACGGCTACCTGACGCGCGGCCCGCTCCTGCAGGAAGCCACGGCCGAGCAGATCACGGCCATGGATACCGATGGCGATGGCCGCATCAGCAAGGCCGAATTCCTCGCCTACGCGCTCAAGAATTTCAATAACCGCCCTAAGTTCGAGCAGAATCACAACCTGAAGCGATGACCGGACGCGCGCCGCGCATTGCCTGTTAATTATTGATACACAAGATGGAATCGGCAATCAAGCGATCGCGCGTGCGTGCTAAGTTACGTCCCCGTTAGCGGCCGCGCCGCGTGGACCTCCATCCCCGCGCGCTTTCCCTTCCCTTTCACACGACCATCATGCACACGAACCCAGATCGCACCCCGGCCCCGGCCGGAAAGAAACGGATAGCCGGCCTGCTCGCGGTCGCCCTGGGCCTGGCCCTGGGCGCGACCACCGCCTCTTCGCTGGCGGGCGACCTGCCGCCGCGCGGCGGCGGCGCCACCCAGGCGCAGACGCAGCAACCCACGCAACAGCAAGCGCAGCCGCAGGACGAAGGCCGCCTGCCGCCGCGCGGCACGCCCGCCCAGCAGGCCCCGGCCCGCACCTCCGCCCCGGCCCCCGCGCAAGCCCAGCCGCAAGTCCAGGCCCCCGCCGGCGCGCAGCAGAAGACCGAGATCAAGAGCCAGGCCGCCTACGAACGCCTGCTGCACAACAGCGGCATCAGCGTGCAATGGCTGTGGACCGACGAGCGCGGCAAGCTGAACGCGGTTGACGACAACGACGTGGTGCGCCTGGAAGGCGGCCACGCCAACGAAAACGGCTCGGTGACGATCAAGGGCCAGGTGCTGTCGATCTCGGCCGACCGCTTCACTTTCCGCGGCACCATCCTGATCGTGGACGCGCCGGACAAGGGCCGCCGCTGCGAACGCACCGGCGACTACGAGTTCCGCGCCACCGGCAAGCGCAAGTACTGGCGCCTGCAGCAGATGGAAGCGTGCGGCGGCCTGACCGACTACGTCGACATCTACTATTGATCGACACGGCGGCCGCGATGCGGCGCACCTCCGGGCGCCACATCGGGCTCAACGTCCACGTTTCACAGATGCCGGTGGCTGCACGCCATCGGCTGGTCGACCATCTGCCCGATCGCCCGCGCCAGCGCCTCGGCGCTGCCTTCTTCGAGGCAGTTGGCGCGGATCATGCGGAACCCCAACGCCAGGCTGTAATGCCAGTCCAGGTCGAACAGATGATATTCGCGCCCGTCCGCCGGGTTGCGCCAACGCACCGCCGGATCCTCGTACGCCACGCCGATGAAATCGACGTGCGAGCCGAACGGCGGCAATGCCTCCAGCGGTTCATCCGAGCCCGGCAGGCTCGGCACTTCCAGGTTCTCGCCCACGCCGACATACGGCTCGGGGCCCTCGTAGGCCAGCATCACCACGCTGAACCCGGCCGGGTCGGCGTCGTAATGCGCGCGCTGCGCGGGGTTGAGCAGCGCGCGGGCCGCCGGCCCCAGGCAGAAGTACGGGCCGCGCCAGCTGCTGCGCTCATCGTCGAACGCGGCATCGGGCGCCACGCCGTGCGCCGCCAGCAATGCCAGCGTTTCTTCCAGGGTGTCGCCGTGGCGCACCGGGATGTCGGACGGCAGATGGCCGGCGGACTGGTAGAGCGCGATCACGTCGCCGGGGGTGCGCAGGCCGTCGCGGTACTGGAACGAGCCTTCCTTCAGCCGGGCCAGCCCGTGGCTGAGGGTGTCCAGCGCCTCGCGCGGCACACGGTCGCCGCGCGGCTCCAGCAGATAGCCCTCGGCCAGCAGGCGCGCCTGCAGCGCCGGCCAGTCGGGCGGCGGCAGATGGGGGTAACGGGGAAAGATGAACTGATGATGTTCGGACATCCGGGGCGAACCTCGTAATAGCGTATTCTCTGACGTTCAGGCAACAGCAAGGATATCTGGAATGAACCCGACCGTAATCAAGTGGCTGTCCAGCGTCGGCTTCGGCCTGGTCATCGGCCGCGCCGCCTACGGCGTCATCAACTCACTGCTGCAGATGGCCTTCGGGCTGGACCAGCCCGGCGCGCCGCTCGATCCGGTGGCGCTGGACCGCATGCTGATCACGGCCAGCGTGCTCTGCCTCGTGGTGGCGGTGGCGGCGGCGGCGGCGCTGCTGCGCGTGGCCGACAACCGGCGCCGCATTGCGTGGGGCTGCCTGGTGCTGGGCGTGACGCTGATGCTGACCCTGCTGGCCGCCCTGCCGGGAATGGACCTGGGCGGGCATGCCGCCGGCTCGGCCGAGGCGCGCGACGCCAAGACGGCGCTCTTCTTCTGGTTGTTGATCTTCGGCCTGCCCTATCTGGGCGGCGGCCTGGCGCTGACGATAGGCGGCGCGGTCATGCTGCGCAGGTTCCGCGCCCCGGCGAACCGCGGCCCCTCGGCCTGAAGACGGGAGGCGCCGCTCAGGCCGGCTTGGCGTGTTTGCGGGCGGCGGCGGGCGCCTTGCCGCCGGCGGCATTGAGCGCCGCGGCGGCGCGAATCAACGCCGTCAGCGCCTGCGCGTCGATGACCTCGCCCTCGCGGATGTCGATGGCGCGGCGGGCGTTGCCCTGCAGACTGGCGTTGAACAGGCCGGCGGGGTCGGGCAGCGCCGCGCCCTTGGGAAAAGTCAGCTTGACCGCGCGCTGGTAGGTCTCGCCGGTACACAGGATGCCGCCCAGCGACCACACCGGCACCTGCCACTTCCACTCCTCCACCACGCCGGGATCGGCCGCCAGGATCACCTCGCGCACCCGCGCCAGCAACGGGCCGCGCCAGTCGCGCAGCTCGCGGATGCGGGCATCGATCAACCGTGACGGGGCTTGCGCGTTCGTGGCGGACTTGGCGCTGGGCATGGCGATTCCCTGTGGGCGGCGCCGGGCGCGGCGCCTGGCGATCTTTATACCCAAGCCGCCGGCATGCGTCCATGCGGCGGCGCGCCAAGCCCTCCCCCCGCGACGTCCGGTCACCGGGTTTGCAGTCTGACACCATTTCCCCTGGGCACGGCCAACGCCCACCGGGCCATGCCGGTACAATTTCCCCCGCGTTTTCCCCTAGCCGTCCCACCTGTCGTCCAAGCTCCTCGCCCATGTCCAATCTCATCGTCCACGGCGGCACGCCCCTGCGCGGCCGCGTCATCCCGTCGGCCAACAAGAACGCGGTGCTGCCGATCCTGTGCGCCACGCTGCTGACCGACCAGCCGCTGCGGCTGCATGGCGTGCCCGACATCACCGACGTGCGCAAGATCCTCGACATCTTCCGCACCCTGGGCAGCGAGGTGCGGCTGGACGAAGCCACCCGCACGCTGGACCTGCACCACCGCGACACCACCTTCGACGCCGCCCGCCACCGCCTGCCCGAAGAGATGCGTTCGTCCATCATGCTGGTGTCGCCGCTGCTGGCGCGCTTTGGCGTGGCGCGGCTGGAAGACAACGTCAAGGGCTGCACGCTGGGCGTGCGCGAGATCGATCCGCACGTGGACATCTTCCGCTCGTTCGGCGGCGAGGTCGAACGCGCCAGCGGCTCGCTGCTGGTGCGCAGCGCCGGCCCGCTCAAGCCGACCCATCACTGGCTCGACTACGCCTCGGTCACCACCACCGAGAACTTCGTGCTGTGCGCGGCCGCCGCGGCCGGCGAATCGACGCTGACCAATGCCGCGTCGGAGCCGCACGTGCAGGAGTTCTGCCGCTTCATGACGATGATGGGCGCCGACATCGACGGCATCGGCACCTCGCGCCTGACGGTGCGCGGCGGCGCCACCCTGCGCGGCGGCGAGTTCACCTTCGAGGAAGACTTCCACGAGATCACCACCTTCCTGGCGCTGGGCGCGATCACCGGCGGCGACGTGGTGGTGCGCAACAGCACGCCGTCGAACTTCCCGCTGATCGACCGCACCTTCGCCAAGTTCGGCGTGAAGATCGTGCATGAAAACGGCTGGTCGCGCGCGCTGCGCGACGGCCCGCTGAAGGTGCAGACGCCCTTCACCAGCAACGTGCTGACCAAGGTCGAGGCCGCGCCCTGGCCGTATTTCCCGGTGGACCTGCTGCCCATCTTCATCGCGCTGGGCGTGTGCGCCGAGGGCAACGCGATGTTCTGGAACAAGGTCTACGACGGCGCGCTGGGCTGGACCGGCGAGCTGTCCAAGTTCGGCGCGCACGTGTTCTCGTCGGACCCGCACCGCGTCATCACCTTCGGCGGCAATCCGCTGACGCCGGCGGTGGTCGAAAGCCCCTACATCATCCGCGTGGCGATCGCGCTGTTCATGATCGCCAGCAGCATCAAGGGGCGCTCCGAGATCCGCAACGCCACCCCGATCCGCCGCGCCCATCCGCGCTTCGTCGAGAACCTGCGCAGCCTGGGCGTGCAGGTCGAATGGGCGGCCGAGGAATAGCGCGGGCGGTTTTCTATAATCCCGCGATTCCTCCAAACGGCGCCACGGCGCCTTTTTGCTTCCCAGGATCCCTAAATGTCGTCGATTGCCAGCCAGGATGTCCATGTGCCCACCCCGCAAGGCCGCCTGTTCGCGCGGCGCTGGGATCCCGCCGGAGGGGATGCGGACGCGGCGCCGATCGTGCTGCTGCATGATTCGCTGGGCTGCGTCGAACTGTGGCGCGACTTTCCCGAACGCCTGGCCATGGCCACCGGCCGCGCCGTCATCGCCTATGACCGGCTGGGCTTCGGCCGCTCCGATCCCAACCCCGCCACGCTGGCCACGGGCTTCGTCGAGGCCGAGGCCGACGGCGGCTTCCAGGACCTGCGGCGGGCGCTCGACATCGGCCCCTTCATCGCCTTCGGCCACAGCGTCGGCGGCGGCATGGGCATCTGCTGCGCGGCGGCCCATCCGGCCGATTGCCGGGCGCTGATCACCGAGTCGGCCCAGACCTTCGCCGAGGACCGCACGCTTGACGGCATCCGCGCGGCGCAACGCAACTTCGCCGAACCGGGCCAGTTGGACCGACTGAAGAAGTATCACGGCGACAAAGCCGCCTGGGTGCTGAGCGCCTGGGTCGACACCTGGCTGTCGCCGGCCTTCGCGCAGTGGAACCTCGATGACGCGCTGCGCCGGGTGCAATGCCCGGTGCTGGCGCTGCATGGCGAAGAGGACGAGTACGGCTCGACCGCCCATCCCGGCATCATCGCGCGCCTGGCCGGCGGCCGGCAGGCGCTGCTGGAAAACTGCGGCCACGTGCCGCACCGCGAGCAACCGCACATCGTGCTGGACCTGACCAGCCAGTGGCTGCGGGGCGCGCTGCCGGGCTGATCCCTGCGGCCCTCGCCGCTCCCGACGCCCCGCCCTGGCGCCGCCCCCGGCCGGCATCCGCGCCTTTCGCCCGCGTCGCGCGCGCCGCGCCCCACCGGAAGGGAAAACCCCAGGGGCGATTTGGCGCAAAGGTTGTATACACTATTTGCACACCATAGTACGCGCCAGGCTCCGTCCAAGTGTTGCTGCTGTATTGGTCGGCCCGGCTTCCTTTACGGCCATGCCCACACGTGGGTCAGGGAGCTCGCCATCGATATCCGAAATCCGTCGCCCGGTCTCTACAACGAGGACCTGGCCCCCACCAGGGAGCGCCGCTGGGGCGCCTTCAGCATCTTCAACGTCTGGACCTCGGACGTGCACAGCCTGTGGGGCTACTACCTGGCCGCCAGCCTGTTCCTGCTGTGCGGCAGCTTCGTCAACTTCCTGATCGCCATCGGCCTGAGTTCGCTGGTGATCTTCTTCCTCATGAACCTGATGGGCTATGCCGGCGAAAGGACCGGCGTGCCTTATCCGGTGCTGGCGCGCGCCTCGTTCGGCATCTGGGGCGCCAACCTGGCGGCGCTGGTGCGCGCGGTGGTGGCCTGTTTCTGGTACGGCGCGCAGACGGCGGCGGCCTCGGGCGCCATCGTGGCGCTGCTGGTGCGCAACGACAGCCTGCTGGCCTTCCACCAGAACACGCAATGGCTGGGGCATTCGGGGCTGGAGCTGATCTGTTATGTCGGCATCTGGGCGCTGCAACTGCTCATCATCCAGAAAGGCATGGAGACCGTGCGCCGCTTCCAGGATTGGGCCGGCCCGGCGGTGTGGATCGCCATGCTGGTGCTGGCCGTGGGGCTGTGCGTGAAGGCCGGCGGCTTCAGCCTGGACCACGGCATTCCGATGGACGTGCTGCTCGACAAGACGCGCGACGCGGGCGTGAACGGCGCGCCGGGCAGCTTCTGGGCGCTGATGGCGGTGGGCGCCACCTGGATCACCTACTTCGCGGCGCTGTACCTGAACTTCTGCGATTTCTCGCGCTATGCCCGCGACAGGCAGGCCGTCAAGCGCGGCAACCTGTGGGGCCTGCCGGTGAACCTGGTGGCGTTCTCGCTGGTGGCGGGCGTCACCACCATCGCCGCCTACAAGGTCTATGGCGAAGTGCTGCTGCACCCCGAGCAGATCTCCACCAAGTTCGACAGCTGGGTGCTGGCGCTGCTAGCCGCGCTGACCTTCGCGGTGGCCACGCTGGGCATCAACGTGGTGGCGAACTTCGTGTCGGCCGCGTTCGATATTTCGAACGTGTTCCCCAAGCGCATCGACTTCAAGCGCGGCGGCTACATCGCGGCGCTGATCGCGCTGGTGCTGTATCCGTTCGCCCCCTGGGAAGGCGGCGCGGCGCACTTCGTCAATGCCATCGGCGCCACCATGGGGCCGCTGCTCGGCATCATCCTGGTGGACTATTACCTGGTGGCCAAGGGCCGCATCAATGTCGCGGCGCTGTATGACGAGCATGGCGAATACCGCTACCAGGGCGGCTGGAACATCAACGCGCTGATCGCCACCGGCATCGGCAGCGTGTTCTCGACCATCCTGCCCAACTTCACCGACCTGCTGCCGGCCTGGTGGGCCACCTACGGCTGGTTCTTCGGCGTGGGAATCGGCGGCGGCGTCTATTGGGTGCTGGCCACGCTGCGCCCGCGCGCGGTCCCGGCCCTGGCCTGATGCGTCCTTGCCCGAGCCGGCCGCCAGGCGCCGGCGCGGGCAGCCGCGACTCGACGACCGGGGCGCGCTCGCGGTACCCTGCATGCGATATCCGCCCTACGTGGCATCGCATCCTTGCATGGAGACTGCGCCCCCATGAGCCACCTGGTTTTGCTGCTGCTCGGTGTCGACTATCTGCACAAGCGCGCCCGCGCCCTGATGATCGGCGGTTGGCTGATGCTGGCCGCCGGCGCGTTCGTCTTCATCGACGCGCTCGATAACGCGCTCTATTTCCCGCTGAATTTCTTCGCCGCGCTGCTGGTGGTCGAAGGCATCGCCACGCTGGCGATCGCCAAGTCGGGGGTCGGCGGCCAGCGTGTGCTGCGCTACACCAAGGGCGTGTTCGTGCTGGCGGCCGGCACGCTGGTGCTGGCGGGCCAGCACCACGGCCATTTCGTGCTGTCGATGATCTTCGGGCTGCTGTTCCTGGTGGACGGGCTGATCCAGTGCATCGCCGCCTATGTGGTGCGCTACCAGCGCTGGCGTGTGGTGTTCGCCTCGGGCGTGGCCGAGGTGCTGCTGGCAATCTTCTTCTTCCAGCCCTACCCCACCCACTACGTCGGCACGGTGCCGTACTGCATCGGCCTGTTCCTGGCGATTTCGGGTGTGAAGCTGCTGTGGCTGGCGCGCCGCGTGCGCAGCCTCGATGCCAACCCGGCGCTGGCCGCCAATCCCGACCCTGCCTTCATGCCGACGCGCGCCGACGGCCCGGCGCAGAAAGTGTTCGATGGCCCGCCCCAGGCCAGCGAGCGCGCCCTGACCGTGCATGTATGGACGCCGTCGGGCTCGGCCAGGACCGCAACCCGCCACTACCCGGTGGTCGACCGCTACATCGCGGCCGTGGACATCAATGGCGTCGTGTCCACCGGCCATGCCGCGCTCGAATCGCCCGAGGGCATCTACATCAGCCTGTACCCGGCGGTGGAAATCGACCACTCGCCCGAACAGTTCGGCACGCTGCTGCGCGCCACCGCCGACAACAACGTGCCCGGCGTGTACCAGCCCGACTACGCCACCGAGTCCCAGGCCTGGTGCCCGTCGACCATGCAGGTGCGCATCCGCAATTACGACGCGGCCAAGCTGGCGGCCTTCTGGGACGAATACCGCAAGACCGAGATCTACAACCTGACCCACCGCAACTGTTCCAGCTCGGTCTCGGCCGCGCTGGAGGCGGCGCTGGATGGCGTGGTCGGCCGCCTGCATGGCCCGGATGCCGGCTGGGGGGTGATGTGGCGCCTGCTGTTCACGCCCGAGCTATGGGTGGCGGCGCAGATCCGCAAGCGCGCCCTGACCATGGCCTGGACTCCGGGCCTGACGCTGGACTATGCGCGCGCGCTCAGCATGCTGGCCGACCCGCGCCCGTTCGGCTGGTGGAAGATGTCGCAGGCGGCGCTGCGCCAGATCGCCGCGCTGCGCGCCGGCTGGCGCCGCCAGGATCGCGAGGCGGTCGCCCGCAACGCCCAGACCCAGTCATGACGGGGCTGCTGGCAGCCGTGGCGGTCGCGGGCGCGCTGTGGGGCGCGCTGGCGCTGTGGTTCCAGTCGCCCGGCGGGGGCCGCGCGCGTGTGCTGGCGCCGCTGGCCTGGCTGGCACTGGCCGCCGCCGCGCTGGCCGGATTGGCCTGGGGATATCGGTTGCCCGCGGCGGTGTTCGCGGCAATGCTGCTGATTCTGCTGGCCTGGTGGATCTGGGGCATGCGGCCATCCAACGATCGCGACTGGATGCCGGAAGTGGCCCGCACCACCTACGGCGAGGTGGACGGCGACCGCCTGACGCTGCATAACGTGCGCAACTTCGACTGGCGTTCGCGCACCGACTTCGACGCGCGCTGGGAAACCCGCCGCTACGATCTGTCGAAGCTGGCCTCGGTGGACCTGGCGCTGTCGTATTGGGGCCGGCCGGCGATCGCGCATGCGCTGGTGTCGTTCGGGTTCACCGATGGCCAATACGTGGTGTTCTCGGTGGAAATCCGGCGCAAGCGCAATGACACATTCTCGGAGATCGGCGGATTCTTTCGCCAGTACGAATTGTCGGTGCTGGCCTCGGCCGAGGAAGACAGCCTGCGCGTGCGCACCAACGTGCGCGGCGAGGACGGCTACCTTTACCGCGTACACATGCCGGCGGGCGCGCCGCGCAAACTGCTGCTGTCGTACGTGGACACGGCCACGCGCCTGCGGCGCCAGCCGCGCTTCTACAACACGCTGACGGCCAACTGCATCACCATCGTGTACCGGCTGGCCGACAAGATCGTGCCGGGACTGCCGCTGGATTACCGCCTGCTGCTGTCCGGGTATCTGCCGGAATACCTGTACCGGCTCGGCGCCCTGGCGGGCGCGGACAGCTTGCAGGCCTACCGCGACGCCGGCCGCTACACCGAACGGGCCCGCGCCACGCAGGACGCGGCGCGGTATTCGCGCAACATCCGGCGCGGCGTGCCGGGCGTCGCGCAATCGTCGGCGGTGGAACAGTAATGGCGTCCGCCCCCCTGGCAGTTGTACGCAATGGCGCGATAGACAGCCTCCCCCTTGCAGATTACTTGGCGGCACGCCGGCGCGGCTGTCGACTGTCTCCTGCCAGGCTGTCGAGATACGCGCACAGCATATCGGCCAACGCATCCGCGTAGGTCTCGATCTCGGCCTCGGTGCGCGGGCTTTCGGAGAACTGCTTGCCGACGGCGCTGAGCGTGTGGGTGATGAGATCGCCGGCCAGCGCGCGGGTGGCGTCGCTGGCCTGAGGCAAGGCCTCGCCGAGAAAGGCGAGCACGATGCGGCCGCCCTCTTCCTTGGTGGCGCGCGCCTCGGGCGCGTCGCGGTAGAGCGGCGCGGCGTCGTTCAGGGCCACGCGCATCACGGCTTCTTCGCATTCCGAGCGCACGAAGGCATGCACCAGGTTGCGCAGCCGCCGTGGCGGCGCGTGGCGGGTGTCTTCTAGCAGGCGTCGCAACAGGTCGGAAGTCTGCTGCCATTCCTGCGTCTGCAGCCGGTACAGGATGGCGGCCTTGTTGGGGAAGTATTGATAGAGCGAACCGATGCTGACGCCGGCCTTCTCGGCCACGCGGGCAGTGGTGAAGCGCGTGGCCCCCTCCTTGGCCAAAACCTGAGCCCCCGCCTGCAGGATGGCCGCGACCAGCTCGGCCGAACGGGCCTGCTGCGGCTGTTTTCTCTCGGAAAGCCGGGTGCTGCGGCGTGTGGTCATGGCGGCGCGCGAAATGCGAATAGGGAAATGCGACGAATTCGTCGTATTCTAAACCGGTGCCCTCGCCCCTTCAACGCCGACGCTTTCGCGCCGTTGGACGGCGTTCATCCCACAGGCCGCGGCATCGCCCCGGCCGCCTTGCCCCCCCGACTGGAAACGCATCGCCATGACCAACACCCTGACTTCCGCTCCCCTGGCCCCGCTGCTCGACCGGCTGTTCACGCAGGCCGAGGCCTCCTGGGCCAGTGCCGCCCCCGCCCTGGCCAACATGTCCGACGCCGAACAGGCGCGGCTGATGCGCAGCAAGACCGAATACCGCGAGTTCTACGGCCGCATGAAGGACCTGCCGCTGGCCGTATCGCCCGAGACCGGCACGCTGCTGTACATGCTGGCGCGCAGCACGCAGGCGCGGTCCATCATCGAGTTCGGCACCTCGTTCGGCATCTCGACCCTGCACCTGGCGGCGGCGCTGCGCGACAACGGCGGCGGCCGGCTGATCACCACCGAATTCGAGCCTTCCAAGGTGGCCAGGGCCGGCCAGAACCTGGCCGAGGCCGGCCTGGCAGACCTGGTGGAACTGCGCCAGGGCGACGCGCTGCAAACGCTCGCCACCGGGCTGCCCGACCGCATCGACCTGGTCCTGCTCGATGGCGCCAAGGCGCTTTATCCGGACGTCCTGGCCCTGCTGGAAGACCGTCTGCGGCCCGGGGCGCTGATCGTGGCGGACAACGCCGATCATTGCCCGGAATACCTGGCGCGGGTGCGTTCGCCAGCGTCGGGCTACCTGTCGACGCCCTTCGGCGGCGACGTGGAACTGTCGATGCGGCTGGGGTAGGACGCGGCGCCGGCTCACGCCACCGGCATGCGCTCGCACAGTTTGCCGATGGCCGCGAGATCGCCCAGCCGCGCCAGGCGCTGCACCTGCTGGCTGAAATCCGCAAAGGCCGGATCGCGCGCCTGCACGGCGCGGGCCCAATCCATCAGGTCCGAGATGCCGCCGATGTCCAGCAGGCGCTGCACCTGTTCCAGTTCGGCGCGCGACAGGCGCGGCATCGGCGACGGCGCCGGGGCCGGCTCGCCGGCCGTCGAAGGCATCGGCAGATGCAGCAGCCGGCCCAGCAAGTGGCGCAGCTCAACCAGATTGATGGGCTTGAGCAGGCTGGCGTCATAGCCGACGCCGTCCAGGGCCGCGGTCTCCTGCGGCGTGGCAGATACCGCCACCACCGGCAGGTCCGGCCAGCGCGCGCGGGCCGCGCGCAGCACGGCCGAGCCGTCGGCGCCTTCCATGCGGTGATCGGTCAGGATCAGGTCGGGCCGGCGCGCGTCGTCGGCCTGGATGCGCGCCACCATGCCGCGGCCGTTGGCCTCGCTTTCCACCTGGAAGCCCAGGCTGGCCAGTTCCTCGACCAGGAACTCGCGGATTTCCGGCGTGTCCTCGGCCAGCCAGATGCGCCGCCCGGATCCGTCCAGCTGGGGCAGCACATGCGCCGCGGCAGCGATGTAGTGGTGCGAGACGCGCGATTCGTCCACCTGCCTGAGCGGCAGCGACACGCTGATGGTGGTGCCCTGGCCCACTTCGCTGTCGACGTGGATGCGGCCGTTCATGCGCTGCACCCATTGCTGGACGATGGCCAGGCCTAGCCCGACGCCGGGCTGGCTCTCGGCCGCGCCCAGCCGCTGGAACGGCTCGAAGATGTGCTGCCGGTCGGCGGGCGCGATGCCGCATCCCGTATCGCGCACCGACAGCGTCAACCAGCCCGTGGCTTCGCCCGCGCCCGGGGCGGTGTAGTCCGCCGTCAGCGTGAGCACGCCGCCGCGCGTGAACTTGGCCGCGTTGTCGACCAGATTGGACAGCACCTGCCGCACGCGCTTACCATCCATCTCCAGCACGGCGGGCAGCGTGTCCGACAGCCGCAGGTCGAAGCGGTTGTCCTGCCGCGCCGCGATCGGCGCCGCTTCCTTGGCCACCGCGTCGAGCAGGGCGTGCACGTATTCGGGCGCCAGGCGCAGGGCCTGGCCGCCCGCGCCGGCGGCATAATCGATCAGGTCGTTCACCATGCCCAGCATGTGGTCGGCGCTGCGGCGGATGACGGCGCCGCGCGGCGCGTCGTCGCGGCCGCCGGCCTGGATCAGGTCGGCGAAGCCGATGATCGAGGTCAGCGGCGTGCGCAGGTCGTGGCTGATGCGCGCCAGGAAGTCCTGGCGCACGCGGCCGGCCTCGTCGGCCAGGATCAATGCCGCCTGCAGCGCCTGGGTGCGCTCGGTGACGGCCTGATCCAGCCGCTGGTGTTCGCGTTCGCGCGCCTGCGCCAGTTCGCGCTGGGCCGCCAGCCGTTCCTGGCGATGCTGGCGCGAACGGCCATGCAGCAGCACGGCCAGCATCAGCGACACCGACAGCAGATCCCAGGCGACTTCCGGCCCGCCGATCCAGCGGCCCGGCAGCAGGCCCTGGATATAGGCCACCCGCAGGAACAGGCAGGAACAATAGATCGCAAACGACAGCAGGAAGATGCGCGCATTGGCATGGCCGCGGCGCCAGCCGTCCGCCATGGACACCAGCCATACCAGCGCCCACAGGAAGATCAGCCCGATCAGCGCCTGCGCCGCTTCGCGGTAGTCGCCCAGCGCGGCCCAGACCGCGCCGGCCACGCCCGCGGCGATCAGCGCCAGATAGACACGGCGCCAGATGCGCACCCGATGCAGGTCGGCGAACAGCATCGCCATCAGCCCGAACAGCGACGCCGCCAACGTCGCCAGGACGCTGGGCGCGCGCAGCACCAGTTCGCCGCCGCCGGTCAATACATACCGATACAGCAGCCCCTGGAACGACAGGCTGTAGAGGATTTCGACGAAGATGGCGCAGGACAGCAGCAGGTAGACCGGATCGCGCTGGGCCGCGCCCAGCACCCCGGCATACAGGCCCACCATCATGAGCGCGCCGATCAGCAGCGCCACCACCATGGTGTTGCGCTGGGTCACGCCGACGAAGGCCGCGGGCGTGCGCAGGGTGGGCTCCATGCTGATGGCCGAACGGCTCTGCACCCGCACCAGCACCGTCATGCGCTGGCCCGGTTCGAGCCGCAGCGGCACCACGGACACCGTGGCCGGCACCTCGCGCCGCGCCAGGGGCTCGCGGTTGCCCGCCAGCAGGATGCCCGACGGCTGCCGCTGCCCCGGCGCGAACAGATAGAAGCGCACGTCCTCCAGCCGGGGCACGCCGAACGAGAGCCAGCGCTCCTGGGCGCGGTCGGAGGTATTGCTGACCTCCAGCCTGAGCCAGAACGCCGAGGCGGAATACCCCCGGTTGAGCCAGCGGGCGGTCACCGGCTGCCAGGCGCCGTCCAGGACCTGGCTGGCTTGCTGGTCGGCGGCCTTGTCCTCGATGCCCCGCAGCTCGCCGACCAGCGGCAGCGTGCCGCCCATCGTGCTCAGGTCGATGACGGGTTGCGCATCCTGCCCGCGCGCGGGCAGGCTCAGGCAGGACAGGGCCAGCCACAGCAACCAGGCCAGCCAGCCCAGGCGACGATCAGGCATGGGGATCCTGCTCCTGGCGCAAGGCGGTGGGCGCCATGCCGAAACGCTCGCGGAAAGCGGTGGAAAAATTGCCGCGGTTGCCATAGCCCACCGCCTGCGAAATGGCCTGGATGTCCAGGCCGGTCTCGCACAGCAGGCGGCGCGCCTCGCGCATGCGCTCTTCGCGCAGGAACTCGAACACGGTGGTGCCGGCGCAGCGGCGGAACGCCTGGTTCAACCGACGGGCGTTGGTGCCCAGCGCCTGGGCCAGGGCCACCAGCTCGGGCGTGTGGTCCAGCCGTTCGCGCAGCAGCTTGCGCGCGGCGCGAAACAGCACGCCGTCGAGCGACGTGCCGGTGGCGGCGGACGACGTCCCTTCCTCGGGCGCCCTGGCGGGTGGCGCCGCGGCTGGCGCGGGCGCCACCCGCAGATGTATCAGCAGGCGCAGGCGCACTTCCTCGAAATCGAACGGCTTGGCGACGTAGTCGACGGCGCCCGCCGACAGGCCCGCCACCCGTTCCATGGGCAGCGACGCGGCGGTCAGGAAGATGACGGGGATGGCGCGCGTGGCCTGGTCGGCCTTCAGCAGCCGACAGGCCGCGAGGCCGTCGCAGCCCGGCATGTTCACGTCCATCAGGATGATGTCCGGCTGCACCAGCTGCGCCTTGCGATAGCCGTCGTTGCCGTCCTCGGCCACGTACACCCGGCAGTCCTGGCTGGTCAGGAAATCCACCAGCAGCATGCGGTCCTCGGGGCGATCCTCGACGACCAGCACGCGCAGGCCGGCAAGCTGGCCCGGGATAAGCGGATAGGAGGCGTCATTCATGCCGCGCATTCTTTCATGCCGGCCGGCGGACGCGTTGGTGCCAAGCGACAAAACCATGCCGGTTTTGTGAATATTTTTCCTTGTGGCAAACGTGCCGTGCATTCCGGCAAACCTCGCAGGCGCAATCATTATTCACACATGATAGTGTTTGTTACACGAAGCTACTCGTCCGTAATGGCGATTGCTTTCGTCCCCGGGCCGCTGTAGAGCACGCCCTTCTCCGGGGGAAAACCCCAACCGGGCCGGCCGAATGGCGCCGGCAAGAATCCCGCACTGCACCGTACTTGTAAAGAACTTTAGAAAGATTGTTTATAGAAGTCTAAGAAATATATCAAAAAATATCATTTAAATCCGAATGTAACGATTGCTGCCCGAGCACCCATGCGCCGCCTATCCGAACCCCGCCGTCCCGCCGTCCATTGCCAGCCCCCCTCTTCCCTGCGCGCCGGCCTTGCCGCCGTGCTGCTGGCGCTAGCCGCCGGACCGGTGGCCGCGCAGAACGTGCCCATCCAACTGCCCTCGGGCGCCGAGCCGGGCCGCCAGTTGCCCCAGCCGGTGATGCCGGAAAGCACCCCCACCGCGCCGCCGGTGACGGTGCAGCAAGGCGGCGCCACCGAGGCGCCCGCCGGCGCGGACAAGCTGACCTTCACGCTGACCGACATGCGCATCGAAGGCATCACCCGCTACCCCGCCGATACCGTGCGTCCGCTCTACCAGGACCTGATCGGCAAGACCATCACGGTGGCGGACGCGTTCAAGGTCGCCAATGACATCGAGCTGCGCTACCGCAACGACGGCTACGTCACCACGCGCGTGATCGTGCCGGCGCAGACCATCGATGACGGCCATTTCCGCATCGTGGTGGTCGAGGGCTACATCGCCGACGTCAAGTACGACGGCGACATCGGCCCGGCGCAGGCGGCGATCGAAAAGCTGGTGCAGCGCCTGCGCGGCGTGCGTCCGATCAACGTGGCGGAAGTCGAGCGCCAGCTGCTGCTGGCCAACGACCTGAACGGCATGACCGTGCGCGCCTCGCTGGAAGCCTCGCCCAAGGACGTGGGCGGCTCGGTGCTGGTGGTGCACAGCGAGCGCAAGGCGGTGGACGCGCGCCTGGGCATCGACAACCGCGCCTCGCCCTACCTGGGCTGGAGCGAAATGACCGGCCAGGTCACGCTGAACTCGTTCGGCGCGCGCGCCGACAGCCTGACCCTGACCGGCCGCGTGGGCTTTCCGGCCTACCGCAGCAAGGCCGTGGGCGCCAACTACGACATGCTGGTCACCGACAGCGGCATGACGCTCGACATCGCCGCCAGCTACGCCAAGAGCGAACCGGGCCGCGACCTGGCGCCGCTGAACGTGGCCAGCGACGTGCAGGCCTATTCGGCCACCGCCACCTATCCGCTGATCCGCTCGCGCCTGCAGAACCTGCGCGCCTTCGGCATGCTGGACGTGCGCAACGTCACCACCGACATCACCGGCATCCCCTTCACGCGCGACCGCCTGCGCGTGCTGCGCGCCGGCCTGAGCTACGACCGCACCGACAGCTGGAACGGCATCACGGCCGTGCGCGGCACCGTGCACCAGGGCCTGGACGCCATGGGCGCCTCCAAGGAAGGCAACGAACTGGCCTCGCGCGCCAAGGGCCGTCCGGATTTCCTGAAGTTCACCGCCGAACTGACCCGCCTGCAGCAGTTGTCCGACCGCTTCAGCCTGGTGGCCACCTTCGCCGGCCAGTACAGCGCCAACCCGTTGCTGGCCAGCGAGGAATTCGCGCTGGGCGGCCCCAACTTCGGCCGCGGCTATGACGACGGCGAAATGTCGGCCGACTCCGGCATGGCGGCCTCGCTGGAACTGCGCTACGCCGTGTCCTCCGACCGCTTCCTGCCCAGCGGCGCGCACGTCTACACGTTCGTGGACGGCGGCCGCATCTGGTCGCGCAGCGAAAGCGCGCCGCTCACGCGCGCCAAGCTGTCCTCGTACGGCGCCGGCATGCGCGCCAACCTGACCAAGAACCTGTACGCCACGATCGAAGTGGCCAAGCCCATGAGCTCCGATGTGCTGACCCAGGGCAACAAAGATCCCCGCGTGTTCTTCAGCCTCTCGGCCCAGTACTAATCCGCGACAGAAAAGCGACCGACCATGACTCGTCAATCCCGCATCCTCGCCCAATCCGCCCGCCGCCAGGCCCTGAAGGCCCCGCCCCTGCCCGCGCTCACCACCCTGGCGATGGTGATCGGCTCGCTGGTCTCCGGCGGCGCCCACGCCAACCCCACCGGCGGCAACGTCGTGGCCGGCGGCGCGACCATCAATGACCGCGGCAACGGCACGCTGGACATCAACCAGTCGACCGGCAAGGCGATCATCAACTGGAAGGGTTTCAGCATCGGCGCCAACGAGACGGTCAATTTCCGTCAGCCGGGCAGCAACAGCGTCACGCTGAACCGGGTGGTCGGCAATGATCCGTCGGCCATCTTCGGCCGCCTCAACGCCAACGGCAACGTGATCCTTGTCAACCCGAACGGCGTGCTGTTCGGCAAGGGCGCGCGCGTGGACGTGGGCGGGCTGGTCGCCACCACCGCCAACATCAGCGACAAGGACTTCCTGGCGGGCAAGTACAAGTTCGACCAGCCCTCGTCCAAGGCCAATGCCATGATCGTGAACGAAGGCACGATCAGCATCAAGGACAGCGGCCTGGCGGTGCTGGTGGCGCCGGCGGTGCGCAACTCGGGCGTGATCGAGGCCAAGCTGGGCCGCGTGGCCCTGGCCGGCGCCAAGACCGTCACGGTCGACTTCCACGGCGACGGCCTGCTGAGCTTTGACGCCACCTCGGCCGTCAGCGAGCTGCCCAAGGACGCTGACGGCAAGCCGGTCTCGGCGCTGGTCGCCAACAACGGCGTGATCCGCGCCGACGGCGGCACGGTGCTGATGACGGCGCGCGCGGTCAAGGGCGTGATCGACAACGTGGTCAACACCGACGGCATCGTCAGCGCCAAGGCGGTGGGCACGCAGAACGGCAAGATCGTGTTGTCCGGCGGCGACGCCGGCACGGTCAATGTGGCCGGCACGGTCGAGGCCACCGGCGTCAACGCCGGCGAGCGCGGCGGCAAGGTGGTGGTGACCGGCGAGCACGTCAACGTGGCGCGCGGCGCCGCCATCGACGTGTCCGGCGCGGCCGGCGGCGGCGAGATCGCGCTGGGCAGCCTGGGCGTCGCGCCCGACAACGGCTCGGCCGCGTTCAGCGGCAAGTCGTCGACCGTCAAGGTGGCGGCGGGCGCCACCCTCAAGGCCGATGCGCTCATCAATGGCAACGGCGGCAGCGTCACGATGTGGTCCAACGACGCCACCGCGTTCGCCGGCAGCCTGTCGGCGCGCGGCGGCGCCCAGGGCGGCGACGGCGGCTTCGCCGAAGTTTCCAGCAACAAGAACATCGGCCTGACCGGATCGGCCGACCTGCGCGCGCCCAAGGGCAAGACCGGCCTGCTGCTGATCGACCCGACCGACCTGCGCATCGTCGACTCCGCCAGCGGCGGCGGCTCGCAGGACGGCGCGGCCGGCGACGGCACCATCAACGGCGGCGACGCCAACACCGCCAACAACACCGTGTCGCGCGGCCTGCTCGAAAGCCTGGCCGGCACCACCAACATCAAGCTGGAAGCCACCGGCCAGATCACGGTCGCGGACATGGCCGCGATCAACCTGAAAACCACCGCCGGCCACAGCTTCACGATGCGCTCGACGCAGACGGGCGGCATCCGCTTCGAGAATTCGAACACCGAGATCAGCACCCAGGGCGGTTCCATCACGCTGGAAGCGCTGGGCGTGGGCAGCACGCTGGACAACATCGGCAAGCTGACCAGCCGCGGCGGCGCGATCACGCTGAACGCCACCGGCGACATCAACCTGGCCAACGTCATCGACGCCGGCACCGGCGCGGCGCTGGTCCGCACCAGCGCCGGCTCGATCCGCAACACCGGCGGCGCCAACCAGGTGGTGGCCGGCAACAGCGTCAAGCTGGACGCCAGCGGCGGCAGCATCGGCGACCTGGCCGCCCCGGTCAACACCCAGACGGCGCTGCTGTCGCTGGCCACCGGCGGCAACCTGGCGGTGGCCAACCGCCAGACCCTGACCTCGCTCGACATCACCAGCCGTCACGCGCAACCGAACGTCAACAACAGCTTCCTGCTGACCTCGCCGGGCCTGGCCTTCGCCCTGCAGGACAACGGCGGCTACCAGCTGAACACGGTCAACCAGTCGGGCCTGAACTTCTCGTTCGCCGGCGACCGCACCATCACCGTCGGCGACGTGGCGCTGGGCGCCGGCACGCTGGCGCTGACGTCGACGGCCGGCCATATCCTCGGCACCCCGACGGGACAGTTGAGCGCCAGCCAGATCACCCTGAGCGCCGCCGGCAGCGATGGCCGCGCCGGCGCCATCGGTTCGTCGGCGCAGGCGCTGCGCACGCAGACGGCCGCCCTGATCGCGACCAGCGGCAGCGGCGGCGTGTACGTGGAAAACAGCGGCCCGCTGAACCTGAAGGCGATCGACACCACCGGCAACCTGGTCGCGCAGACCAGCGGCCACCTGACCCTGGGCGACATCAAGGCGGGCTCGGCCACGCTGACCTCGTTCCTCGGCAACATCGTCGACGATGGCAACGACGCCACCAGCATCGCCGCCGCGTCGCTGACGCTGTCGGCCGAGCGCGGCATCATCGGCGGCGCCGCGCGCGCGCTCAAGACCAACGCCAA
This sequence comes from Achromobacter ruhlandii, assembly GCF_902859695.1. Lineage (GTDB taxonomy): Bacteria > Pseudomonadota > Gammaproteobacteria > Burkholderiales > Burkholderiaceae_B > Achromobacter > Achromobacter ruhlandii. Next base: position 250,249 of record NZ_CADIJL010000002.1, on the reverse strand, counting down.
CACCCTGTCCGCCACGGCGGGCGCCGGCGGCGTCTACCTGGACAGCTCCAGCGCCAACCTGAACATCACGCAGGCGCAGGCCGACACGGGTCCGATCGTGATCACCGGCGCGGGCAGCGTCTCGGCCAACAACGTCGGCTCCGGCGGTGGCGCCATCAACCTGACCGGCAACAGCATCGTCGCCGGCCAGATCAACGCGGGCGCCGGCAATGTCACGCTGACCGCGCGCGCCGGCAACATCACCGGCACCTCGGCCTCCCTGATCACCGGCAACGTCGTCACCCTGCTGGCCCCGGCCGCCAACACCAGCTATACCGTCGGCACCGCGGGCACCTACCTGCGCACGGCCGCCGGCGTGCTGAACGCCACCGGCGGCAGCATCTACCTGAACCAGGCCCAGGGCTCGGTGCTGCTGGACGACCTGAAGGCCAATAACGGCATCTTCGTCACCGGCGTGGCGAACCTGAGCGCCAACATGCTGGATGCCGGCACCGGCACGCTCTCGCTCAATGCGCAGGGCGGCAATATCGTGCGCGCCAATGCCAACAGCGCGCTGGCGGGCAACAGCATCGTCCTGCAAGCCCAACAACACATCGGCACGGCCAGCGACCACCTCACGACGGCCACCACCAGCCTGACGCTGGGCAGCGGCGGCGACATCTACGTCGACAATCCCGCCAAGACGCTGAACTACCTGGCCATCACCAATGCGCACGCCGACCCGGCCCGCCGCAACACCATCCAGGTGGCCGCGCCGTTCCTGAATTTCGACGTCAATGACGACCTGGGCAACGCCTACGAGCTGCGCCAGGTCTACAGTTCGCTGCTGAGCCAGTTCTCGTTCACCGGCGACCAGAGCCTGAAGCTGGGCAACCTGCGCGCCGGCAGCAACATCACGCTGGTCTCCAACCAGGGCAGCATCCTGGACGACGGCATCGCCGACACGCGCGTCACCGCCAACAACGTCAGCCTCCGGGCCGCCCAGGACATCGGCACCAGCGCCAATTTCGTCGCCGTCAACGCGCCGGGCCTGACGCTGGACACGCGCGGCAACCTCTACGCCACCGACATCGCCGACCTCACCTCGTTGACGGTGTACGCGCGCCACAAGGACGTGGACGACCGCTACACGCTGGACGTGCGCGCGCCGTCGCTGCTGTTCAACATCACCGACGACGTCGGCGGCCACACGATCCACGAGGTCCGCGACAGCAACTGGGTCAACTTCAGCTTCAACAGCGACCGCGACATCACGGTCGGCAGCATCGACGCCGGCTATAGCGGCAGCATCACGCTGAACGCCGCGGGCGACCTGCGCGACGACGGCAACAAGCAGACCCGCCTGCTGGCCAACTCGGTCAACCTGATCGCCGGCAAGGCGGTCGGCGCGACCGGCACGGGCTATCTGGACGTGCTGACCGGTTACCTGAGCGGCACGGCGAGCAATGGCGGCTTCTATGTCCAGTTGCCCAATCCCACCGGCTACGCCAATTACACCGGCATCGTCACCCTGAACAACATCACCGCCAGCGACGCCGTGCAGATCGACCTGCGCCAGGGCGACGCGCTGCTGTCCGGCACGGTGCGCAGCAACGCCGGCAACGTCACGCTGAACGTGGCCAACGGCTCGCTGTACGGCAACGGCGGCGGGGTCTATGCGGGCGCCAACGACATCACGCTGTCGGCCGCCGGCACGATCGGCGGCGTGTACGGCGGCACCCTGCGCTATGTCGGCGTGGGCGCGGCGGGCCAGGCCAACGTGCAGGCCACCGCCGGCACCGACATCTACCTGAACGGCACCACCGGCAACATCAAGCTGACGCGCCTGCAGGCCGGCACCGGCCAGATCGGCTACACCCAGTCCTCCGGCACCACCACCATCGGCAGCCTGAGCGCCGGCGGCGCGGCCACGCTCACCAATTCTGGCGGCTCGCTGCTGGACGACGGCGATGCCGCCACCGTGATCCGCGCCAGCAACATCGCCCTGACGGCGGGCGGCGCGATCGGCGCGGCCGGCGCGGCGCTGACGCTGCAGGCGCCCGACGTCAGCCTGACCAGCGGCGGCAACATCGCCGTGGACAGCCTCACCGGCCTGACGCGATTGAATGTCACGCGCAATGGCACGGCCAATGGCGTGTACGGCATCACCGCGCCCAACCTGACGGCCTTCACGCTCACGGACGACGGCCTCGGCATCCACCTGACGGACATCGCCAGCTCGACCAATCTGGACTTCGGTTTCACCGCCAACAACAAGAACCTGCTGGTCGGCAACATCGACGCGGGCGCCAACGGCAAGGTCAGCCTGGCATCGGCCCAGAACATCAGCAACGACAATCCGGCCAGCCCCGGCGTCATCCGCGCCGCGACCGTCGCGCTGACGGCCGGCGCGAACGGCTCCATCGGCTCGTCCATCACGGGCGGCGCGCTGGCCCTGAGCGGCACCTCGGCGCTCAGCCTGACCGCCGGCAACAACATGTATGTCGGCAGCGACACCGTGCTGCGCAGCCTGGCCATCAACAGCCTGAAGAACGCCGGCAGCGCCAGCACCTTCGCCATCGGCGGCGGCGCCGGCCAGGTCATCACCCTCAGCGACGACGGCACCACCCAGTACCTGGAGCAGGTCACGGGCGGCCTGACCGACTTCAGCTTCAGCGGCCGCAAGAACATCCAGGTCGGCGCCATCACCGCCACCAATTCCGTCAGCCTGACCACTGCCGGCGGCGGCGTCTATTCCAGCATCACCAGCGATGGCGGCACCGGCCGCATCACGGCCGGCAGCGTCACGCTGTCCGCCACCGGCTCGGACAGCTACACCGCGCGCGACGCCAACACCGGCGCCATCGGCGCCGGCAGCCGCGCGCTGCGCCTGAGCACCAGCAACCTGGCCATCACCAACAACGGCGACATCAACCTGAACAACGGCGGGCTGGCGCTGAACAGCCTGAACCTGTACCTGTCGCGCCGCGACGCCGGCAGCAGCGTCAACTTCGACACCAACAGCTACGCCTTCGGCGGCCTGGGCAGCCAGACGCTGGCCATCTCCGGCGGCACCAACCTGTCGATCGGCGCCAGCATGGCCGGCGCGGCGCTGACCATCAACACCGATACCGCCATCACCGCCAACGCCATCAACACCGGCACCGGCTCGGTGTCGCTGACCTCGCGCTACGCCAACACCGACCTGGCCCCGACCATCGGCGGCTCGGGCCTGATCACCGGTAACAACGTCAGCCTGAGCGCGCTCGGCACCAATGGCAGCGTCTCGGCGCAGACCAGCGCGTCCAACCTGTCGATCGCCTCGGCCGGCAACGTGTCCGTCGCCAACAACAAGGCGCTGACCGCGCTGTCGCTGACGGCCAACCACAACAGCAGCAGCGGTTCGATCAATAACACGTACAACATCAGCGCCAGCGGCATGACGGCGTTCTCGCTGAGCGACTCCACCGGCGTCGCCGGCCTGACGCTCAACAACATCACCAATACCGGCAACCTGGCGCTGTCGATCTCGTCGGACCGCGCGCTGACGGTCAACAACGTCAGCACCGCCGCCGGCGGCTCGGTGACGCTGGCGAGCAACGGCACCATCTATGGCAACAGCTCCAGCGCCAGCTCGCCCAACATCACCACCGGCGCGCTGACCCTGAACGCCGGTTCGGTCACGGGCACCTACGCCACCAACCAGCCGCTGTTCGTCAGCGTCGACTCGCTCTCGTCCAACGTCCGCGGCAGCCTGTGGGTGTCGAACAACAAGAACCTGACGCTGCTGGACAACAGCGCCACCAGCTCGGCCCAGGTCAACGTGACCAACGGCTCGATCACGCAGGGCGCCGGCCGCTTCGTCACGCCGGTCCTGACGCTGACGGCCACGCAGTCGATCGGCGCCGCCGGCAACGCGATGCAGACCGACACCCGCCAGCTGACCACGCAGTCGGGCGGCAACCTGTACATCAACAACGCCAGCGACCTGTTCTCGCTGAACATCACCGCCAACCACGCCAACAGCGCCGTGGACAACGTGGTGCAGGTGGCGGCCAAGGGCCTGACGTTCAACGTCACCGACGCCGGCGTCTACACCATGACCGAGGTCAGCGACCTGACCGGCCTGAACTTCTCGTTCAACGGCGACCGCACGCTGTACGTCGGCAACGTCGACGTCGGCCCGGCCAACACCGTGAGCCTGGGCGCCTTTGGCTCGAACACCCACATCCTGAACCTGACGCCGACCTCGCACATCACCGGCGACGTGGTCACGCTGGGCGCCAGCGGCCAGATCGGCGTGGCGTCGGGCGACAACTCGGGCTCGATCCACACCACCACCGGCGAGCTGTACCTGACCGCCGGCAGCCACGTCTACCTGGACAACGACCGCGACCTGGCCAGCCTGTCGCTGTACGCCACGGGCTCGTCGGCGGCCACCTACCAGATCCTCTCCAACGAACTGCTGTTCGACGTGGCCCACAACGGCAGCCGCCTGCAGGTCAACGAAGTGCGCGACAACACCGGGCTGAACCTGATGCTGTCGAGCAACGTTGGCCAGGACATCGGCATCATCGACACCACCGAGAACGGCACGGTGCGCCTGTCGAGCAACAACAGCATCCTGGGCAGCGCCGACGACAACCAGCGCATCACCGCCGCGTCGGTGCAGATCACCACCCAGGGCTCGGGCGCCATCGGCGCCGTGGGCCGCGAGATCAACCTGTCGGCGCCGCTGGTGAACATCCAGAACGCCGGCGATGTGTACATCGACTCCGACCGCCACATCGACGCGCTGACGCTGTATTCCACCGGCAACAGCGCGCGCAGCTACAGCATCAACTCGCCCACGCGCGACGGCGGCAACATCGTGTTCCAGGCAGCGGACGGCGGCAGCGGCAGCAGCGCCGGCCTGGTCCTGACCAGGATCGAGGACGCGGGCGGCCTGAACCTGAGCGTGACCAGCGACCGCAGTATCACCGTCGGCGCGATCAATGTCGGCTACGACAACGTGGCGCTATACTCGCGCGGCGGCTCGCTGCTGGGCGACGGCGACGCCAACAGCAAGATCGACGCGGCCGGCCTGACCCTGACGGCGGCCAACGCCATCGGCGCCGCCGGCACCGGCAACGCCATCGACACCCGCGTCAGCACGCTGAGCGGCCGCGCCGACAACGGCGGCGCCTTCATCACGGTGGAGGGCAACACCAGCCTGCCGAGCCTGACCTCGACCGGCGCCAGTTCGGTCAGCAACACCGTCGGCGACATCGAGCTGGGCACGGTCAACACCAATGGCAATGCCTTCTCGGTCAACAACACCGGCGGCTCGATCCTGAGCGGCACGATCAACAACGCCACCACCGTCAACCTGACGGCCAACGGCTCGATCGGCAACAAGAGCGCCATCCGCACCAATGCCCTGAACGGCGGCACCACCACGGTCACGCTCAGCGCCACCAAGACCGACCGCGCCGATGGCAGCATCGCGCTGAACGAGACCTATGGCCTGCAGGCAACCTCGGTTACCGCGGCCGGCGACATCACGCTGGCCGCCGACACCGGCAGCAACGGCCGCAACCTGACCGTGGGCACCGTCACGTCCACCGACGGCGCCGTCACCCTGTCGACCGCGCGCGGCAGCATCACCGGCATCAACAACAGCAACCTGGTCACCGGCAAGAGCGTCAACCTGACGGCCAACTACGGCACGGCCGCGACGATCGGCGCGTCCAACTCGGCGCGCCTGCACCTGAACACCGGCAAGCTGACGATGGCCACGCCGGGCAGCATCTACGTCGATAACCTGGCCGACCTGTCCGACCTGACCATCATCCGCACCAACGCGCAGGGCTCGAACCTGGGCAGCGCCGGCTTCCTGACCATCGATGCCCAGAACCTGACGTTCAGCGGCGCCGACACCGGCAACGTCACCACCCTGACCACGGTGCGCGACACCACCGGCCTGAACTTCACCTACCAGGCCGTGGGCGCGATCAAGCTGCACGACATCGACGTCACGCAGAACGGCTCGGTGACCCTGTCGACCAATCCGTACTACTACACGGGCGGCTCGATCCAGGGCCTGAACGCCTCCTCGAAGATCGTCGCCGGCGACCTGACGCTGTCCACCGGGTCGGGCGACACGCCCAACACCATCGGCTCGTCCGGCCTGGCGCTGAACACCCAGGTCAAGAACATCGCCGCCACCGCCTCGGGCGGCATCTGGCTCAAGCAGACCGGCTCGATCAACCTCGGCAACCTGCGCGCGGGCGGCGACCTGTCGGTCACCACCACCACGGGCGACATCCTGGTCGGCACGGTCAGCTATGGCACCGGCAACGCCCTGACCCTGAACGCCCAGACCGGCAGCATCCTGTACGGCGGCGGCACGCTCTCGGGCGCGGGCGCCGGCGCCATCACGCTGACGGCGCAGAACGGTATCGGCACGCGCGACGCCGCCATCAAGATCGCCGCGCCCAACAGCCCGGTGTCGGCCACCGTCACCGGCGACGGCTCGCTCTACCTGGAGAGCAGCGGCAACCTGCTGGGCGGCCTGACGACCTCGGTCGCCAATGGCGAAACGCGCATCACCGGCAACGGCAGCCTGGCGCTGACCAGCGTCACCTCGGGCACCGACGCCACCGGCAACGACATCTCGGTCAAGACCACCTCGGGCAACATCACGGTCAAGAACGTGCAGGCCGGCGCCAACCACGGCCAGGTCACGCTCAACGCCGAGAACGGTTCGATCCTGGCCGACGCGGCCGGCGCCACCGTCAAGGCCTACGGCGTGGCGCTGAACGCCGCCAACGCCATCGGCGCCAGCAACGGCCGCATCAACGCGACCGGCCAGCGCGTCGAAGCCACCACCAGCGGCGGCATGTACCTGGCGGCGGACAATAACTCCGTCTACTCCTACCTGTCGGGCAACATCATCGACATCGCCGCCGCCGGCAATCTGCAGATCGCCAACGCGATCTCGTCCAATGGCGCGATCAAGATCACCGGCAACGGCGCCAACAGCCAGCTGGTGGCCGGCAACATCGACGCCGGCGCCGGCAGCGTCAATATCGACTTCAGCAAGGCGGGCAGCACCATCGTCGACGACCGCGAGGAATCCACGCGCATCATCGGCAACAACGTGGTGCTCAAGGCCGGCGCGGGCATCGGCGGCGCCGCCGGCTCGCCCGACAACCTGCAGACGACCGCCGCCTACATCACCGCGGAAGTCACCGGCGCCGGCTCGATCTACCTGAACGACAACCGCGCGGCCGGCACCACGCTGGCCTCGGTCATCACCCAGAACGGCGCGATCGGCATCACCACCGCCGGCCCCACCCTGGTCACCAGCGCCATCAGCCGCAACGGCTCGGCCAGCAACAACATCTCGATCGCCACCACCAGCGGCGACCTGTCGGTCAACACGATCGACGCCTCGGCGGGCGGCGACATCAGCCTGAATGCGGCCGGCTCCATCCTTGGCGCGGTGGCCAACAACCTGGTCCTGGGCAACACGCTGACGGCCGTCGCCGGCGGCAGCATCGGCTCGGCCGCCTACCCGGGCAATGGCTCGGGCGGCATCGCGCTGCGCACCAACCTCGGCGCCCTGGGCAACCTGTCGACCGCCGCCGACGGCGCGGTCATCGTGGTCAACAACATCGGCACGCGGGCCCTCAGCGCCAACAGCGGCAACATCCAGCAGAGCGGCGCCAACAGCTCGATCTACCTGACCACGGCCGGCGATCTGGACGCCAGCGGCGGCATGTCGAACACCGCCGCCAACCTGCTGCTGTCCTCGGGCGGCAAGCTGACGCTGGCCAGCGCCGGCGTGCAGGCCAACGGCACCATCACGCTCAAGGGCACGCAGGACGTGGTGGCGGCCGGCGCCGCGCCGCGCACGATCAACGTCAAGGGCACCACGCTGAATTTCAGCAGCGGCGCCGCGGGCGGCAACACCACGTTGGTGACCGAAGCCCGCACCATCGGGGCCAGCCTGACCGGCACCAGCACGCCGGCCAACCTGACGCTGACCAACACCGGCGCGCTCGACGCATCGCTGAGCGCCGCCAACGGCGACATCAGCGCCACGGCCACCGGCTCGCTGAACGCCTCGGCCACCGCCGCCGGCAGCAACCGCACCATCGCGCTGACCTCGCAGCACGGCGATGTCGAGATCGGCATCGTCAACGCCGGCGCCGCCAGCGGCACCGTGATCCTGAGCGCCGCCGAGGGCTCGCTGCTGGGGCTGGACAACAGCCTCACGGCCAACAGCCTGGACCTGACCAGCAAGACCGGCATCGGCACCCAGGCCGACCACTTCACCACGTCGGCCCGCAACCTCAAGGCCAATGTCCTGGGCAGCGGCGACATCTATGTGGACGCCTCCGGTCCGTTGACGCTGGGCCGCGTCGCGACGGCCGACGGCAACATCGGCATCGCCTCCGCCGGCAACCTGGCGAGCACGGTCGGCCTGTCGGCCGGCAACGGCGGAGACGTCGCGCTGGCCTCCACCGCCGGCAACGTCACTGTCAGCCACGACATCGCCAGCGCCGACGCGCATGACCTGTCCGTGAGCGGCGCGGCCATCGCCATGGCCGCCGCCAACACCAGCGGCAGCCAGACCTACACCGGCAACGTCACCCTCAACGGCGACCTGACCGGCAGCGCCATCGGCATCACCGGCAACGCCACGCTGGCCGGCGGCACGCGCACCCTGACGGCCAACGGCGCCAATGGCGGGGTCGCCCTCTCTGGCACGCTGAACGGCGGCGCGCAGCAGGCGGTGATCGTGGCCGGCGACGGCGACGTCACGCTGGGCGGCAATGCCTCCAACCTGGCCAGCCTGACCATCACCGGCAACAACATCGACCTGCGCCAGGTCGCCACCACCGGCGCCCAGCAGTACAACGGCGCCACCACGCTGCGCGGCGCGTACACCACCGCCAACGGCGCCTTCGGCGTCGACGGCGCCACCACGCTGGCCAGCACCGTGAGCGTGACCACCGGCAGCGGCGCGGTCACGTTCACCGGCGACATGTCGGGCGCCAACGCGCTGACCGTCACCAGCAGCGGCACCACCACCTACGGCGGCGCGGTCGACATCGCCTCGCTCAACCAGGCGGGCACCGGCGGCACGGCCATCAACGGCGGCAGCGTCACCACCAGCGGCACGCAGACCTACGTCGGCCACGTGACGCTGGGCGACGATGCGGTGCTGACCGGCGCCACCGTCACCCTGGCCAACGGCGTCGACGGCGCCCATACGCTGGAAATCGACGGCACGGCCCTGCTGACCGGCGCCATCGGCGCCACCACCAAGCTGGCCAGCCTGACGCTGGACGGCGCCGCCACGCTCAACGCGGGCAGCATCGCCACCACCGGCAACCAGCATTACAAGGGCCCCGTCACGCTGGTCCGCGACCACACGCTGAGCGCCACCACCGGCGGCGTGGCCTTCGACGGCGCGCTGGACGGCACGCATGACCTGCACGTCGTGTCCACGGCCGGCGGCGACGTCAGCTTCGACGCGGTCGGCAGCGCCACGCAACGCCTGGGCAGCCTGACGGTCGACACGGCCGGCACGACCGCCTTCAATGGCGCGGTCTACGCGGCATCGGTGCAGACCGATGACCCGGGCGCCGTGACCATCAGCGGCGAGCGCATCGACACCACCGGCGTCATGCGGTTCGGCGAACTGGTCACGCTGGGCGCCAACGTCACGCTCAAGGGCGCCAGCGTCACCCTGGCCGGCGGCGCGAACTCGACCGATGAGCGCCAGGGCCTGACCATCGAAGGCCCGGCCACGATCAACGGCCCGGTGGGCGCCGGCGCCAATGGCCGCCTGGCCTACCTGACCGTCGACGGCGACGCGACGCTCGGCGGCGGCCCGCTCAAGACGGTGGGCGAACAGTCCTACCTGGGCAAGGTCGAACTGTCCGGCAATGCGCAGCTGAGCACCGCCAACGCCAAGGTGACCTTCAACGATACGGTCACCAGCGGCAACGGCAGCGGCCTGACGGTCAGCAGCGGCGCCGGGGCCGTGCGCTTTGCCGAACAGGTCGGCGACGCCACCACGGGCCGCCTGGGCGCGCTGGTCGTCAACAGCGACGGCGCCACCACCTTCGACAAGGCCGTATACGCCGCCTCGGTCGGCACCAGCGCCGGCGGCACCGTGGCGATCAACGGCGGCCTGGTGGACACCACCGGCACGCAATCCTACGGCGAACGCGCGGTGTTCGGCACCGACACCGTGCTCAAGGGCAGCACCGTCAGCCTGCTGGGCGGCGGCGACGGCAAGCACGACCTGACCATCGATGGCAACGCCGTGCTCAAGGGGCCGCTGGGCGCCAACGACCCGCTGGCCAGCCTGACGGTCAAGGGCAACGCCACGCTGGGCGCGGGCAGCATCGTCACCGACGGCGAGCAGTCGTACCAGGGCAACGTGACCGTGGGCGGCGACGTGTCGGTGACCAGCCGCCAGGGCGACATCGGCTTCGACCGCGCGGTCGATGGCGGCCACGGCCTGACGGTCGTGGCCAATCAAGGCGAGGTGACCTTCTCCGGCCCGGTCGGCCAGGGCTCGCGCCTGGGCGACCTGAAGGTCAGCGCCGCGGGCGACATCGTGCTGGACGGCCCGGTGCGCGCCGCCTCGGTGCAGACCGGCGGCAACGGCGACGTGCTGATCAACGGCGGCTCGGTGGACACCACCGGCACGCAGCAATACGGCCAGCACGTCATCCTGAGCGGCGTGGACACCACCCTGACCGGCACCAACGTGCAGCTCAAGGCCGGCGTCGACGGCACCGAATCGGGCAAGCAAGGCCTGATCATCGCCGGCAATGCCGACATCCAGGGCGACGTCGGCGCCACCACGCCGCTGCGCAGCGTGGCCGTCAGCGGCGCCACCACCCTGGGCGGCGGCAAGACGCACACCACGGACGACCAGGTCTACAACGGCGCCGTGACCCTGAAGGGCGACCGCGATCTGACCAGCGACACCGGCTCGGTGATCCTGGGCAGCAAGCTGGACGGCGGCAACGGCAACAACCTGAACGTCAACGCCGGCAAGAACATCCAGGTCGCGGGCGACGCCACCGGCCTGGGTTCGCTGACCCTGCGCGCCGTCGACACCATCGTGTTCAACGGCGATGTCAGCGCCTATCGCGTGCAGCAGCTGGAAGCCAAGACCGCCAGCTACAACGGCGCGGTGCGCGCCTCCGGCCCGGACGGCATCGACATCTCGGGCGGCACGCTGTCGTTCGGCAAGGACGTCACCGCCGACACGGGTTCGATCCGCATCGCCAACACCAGCCCGACCGGCACCACGTCCTTTGGCGCGGGCAGCACCGTAAAGGCCGCCACCGGCTTCACCCAGACCGGCGGCGCCGGGCTGACGCTGCCGGCGCAATTGCTGGTGACGCAGGGTCCCATCAACCTGGGCGTGCCGGCGAAGCTGCAAGGCGGCAACGCGGTCATCCAGACCAACGGCGACATCACCGCCGTCGGCCTGAGCGGCCCGCAGACCTCGCTGACGCTGGCCTCCGGCGTGGGCGCCCTGCGCATCGGCCTGAACGACGCCGACCCGAGCCACAAGCTGGACGTGGCCAGCCTGACCGTGCCGAACGCCGGCTCGGCCGACATGTGGGGCGCCATCGGCGGCAAGACCGGTTCCATGGCCGCCACCATGGTCCGCAGCTCGCTGGTGGGCGCGCCGTACTATATGAACGGCGCCACCTGGGGTCCGACCGACGTGATCGACCGGCTGGCCGCGGTGACCGCGCCGCGCACGGTGATCCCGACCACCCCCAACGCCAACCCGCTGTTCCAGGGCACCGTCCCGTCCAAGGGCTTTGGCCCCGATGCGCTGGGCGCGTATGCCGATCCGCAGGTGCTGAAGGTGGCTTCGGCCTTTTCCTGGCAGCTGCCTTCCGGCGACAATGCGGTCCTGACCGTGCCGAACGGCAACAACCCGGTGCTGCAAACGACCGGGGGCAATCCGCAGCGCCCGGCCGTCGAGGGCAACCCGTCATCCGACGACGCGCGCCGCGACACCGAGACCCAATCCCAAACTCTCTGATCCGAACACCATGACTACGCAGACCTCGCTTCCCCTGTTCTACGAACAACCCCGTCCGCTCGCCGCCGGCGTGCACGCCAACCTGTCGCTGGCCGGCAATACCGGCTTCGCCTACGCCGCCAAGACCAACGCCGTGCCGCTGGTGGCCACCGAGCTGCCGACCGCGTGCCGCCACTTCCCCATCGTCTTCACCGATGGCGAGCAGCCCACGCCAGTCGCCGTGCTGGGCGTGCGCGGCCAGGAAAACCTGTTCGTCGACGCGCAGGGCCAATGGCGCCCCGGCACCTACATCCCGGCCTACGTGCGCCGCTATCCCTTCATCTTCATGGAGAACGAAGACCGCAGCCAGTACACGCTGTGCGTCGACGAGAAGGCCGCCGCGGTGGTCGAGGGCCGTGACAACCCGTTCTTCGACGAGGCCGGCGAGCCGACCGCGCTGGCCCGCAGCGCCCTGGAATTCTGCCGCGACTACCAGAACCAGCACGCCTACACGCTGGAATTCGCGCGCGCCCTGGCCGACGCCGACCTGCTGATCGAGAACCGCGCCGACATCACCCTGGCCGACGGCCAGCGCCTGGCCATGTCCGGCTTCAAGGTGATCGACGAAGCCAAGTTCAACAAGCTGCCGGAAGCGGAATTCCTGCGCTGGCGCGCCAATGGCTGGCTGCCGCTGGTCTATTGCCACCTGCTGTCGATCAACACCTGGCCCAGCCTGATCGATCAGGTGCAGCCGGTCGCCGCGACCGAGGAAGCCGCCGCCGAGGCGTGATCTTCTGGAACGCTCAAGGGCCGGCGCACGCGCCGGCCCGCGCCCCCACGGCCCCGCCGGCCTCGCCGGTCGGGGCCGTGTGCGTTACTGGCCTTGCCCGGTCGCGCGCGCCAGGAAGGCCAGCACCGCGCGATAGGACCCCTCATTGCCGGCCGCGTTGGCCGGCGGCGTGCCGCCCGCGTCCAGCAACAGGCCGGACATGGCGTGCGGCTTGCTGATCAGCGTGGCCGGCAGGCACGGATAGTGCACATGATGCCCGGCCCCCTTGCAGACGTAATGCGACGTGGGCAGCCCGTGCGCCTCGCGCTGGCGCATGACGATCTCGGAATACGCGGTGCTGGGCCAGAAGCCGTCGTCCGACGCGCTCACCAGCAGCACCGGGCCCGGATAGCGTTCCACCGGGATGCGGGCGCGTTCGAATGCGGCGGCATCGCGGCTGGCGCTCAGGAACGCATGGGTCTGCCGGTACGGCGGATCCGAGGCGTAGGCCGCCTCCCAATCGGCGCTGGGGTTGTCCTGCCACAGGTGCGGCAAGGGCTCGCCGCCCTTGCGCCAGACCTGCGCATTGCGTCCCGTGCCCGGCTCGCCGGCGCTGACCACGCCGTGCGTCACCGGCGACGGCACGTAGGCCACCACCGCGCTCACCAGGTCGGGATAGTGCGACGCCACCAGCAAGGAGGTCTCGCCGCCGCGGCTGATGCCGGACAGCGCCACGAAGCCGTCGCGCGGCTTGAGTTCGGCGCGGGCCCAGCGCAGCGCCTGCTCGAAGTATTCCAGCGGCATGTCGTTCAGGTACTTGGGCCGGCCGTCGTAGTTGAAGATGGCCAGCGCCAGGCACTGGTAGCCGCGGGCCGCGAACAGCGCCGCGCGCGGCGCGTTGACGCCGCCGGACGAGCCGTTCATGTAGATCACCAGCGGGTGCGGGCCGGGGCCGGCGGGCGTGTAGAGCTCGCCCGACAGCGTCATGCCGCCGACCTGCTCGCGCACCGCGCGGTGCGTGACGCCCTCGGCCACGAAGGTCTGCACCAGCCGCGCGGTGGCCTCACGCTGGCCGTCGGTGGCGTGCAGGTCAATCACCAGCGGCTCGCTGCGATCGGGCGGGAACACCACCCGGTCCATCTCCTCGCAGGTCATCGACCACACCAGTCCCATGGCGGACGGCTCGGCATAGCTGCCGGACACCGGGCAATCGCGCGCCAGGTCCAGGCTGCCGTCGTGGCCGGCCATGAACACCGCCTGCGAGCGCCACGGCACGCCGCTCATCGACATGCGGGCCGTGACGGTGACGAAGGCGTAGGCGGGAAAGCCGTCGATGCGGATCTCGCGCGGCACGTCGATCAGCGCGGATTCGGGACTGACGGTGATGCGGGCTGTTTCAGTCATGGCGCGTCCTCAGCCTTTCAGATCGGTCTTGGGCACGTTGTTGGCGCGGATCACGCCCGCCCACAGGGCGGACTCTTCGGCGATGACCCGGTCCAGGTCGGCCGACGAGGTGAACTCCACGGTCACCCCCTGCTCGGCGAACTGCTTGACCAGGCTGGGGTCGCGCGTGCCTTCGCGCACCGCGTTCTCCAGCGTCGCGGCGACCGCCGCCGGCATCGCCGCCGGGCCCGAGATCATCATGCGGGTGTACAGCTCGAAGCCATCGACGCCGGCCTCTTTCATGGTCGGCACGTCGGGCAGGCTCGACAGGCGCCGGTCGGCCGTCACCGCCAGCACCTGCAGCTTGCCCGACTGGATGTTGGGCAGCGCCGAGGTCGGGAAATCGAAGGTGCTCTGCACCGTGCCCGCCATCAGGTCCAGCAGCGCCGGGCCGCTGCCCTTGTAGGGCACGTCCTGGAACTGCGTGCCGGTCCTGGACTGGAAGTGCAGCAGCGCCAGGTGGTTGATGACGCCGCGCCCGGCATGGGCGCAGGTGATGTCGCCCGGCTTCTTCTTGGCCAGCGCGATGAATTCCTGCACGTTCTTGACGCCCAGCGCCGGATGCACGATCAGCAGCATCGGCGACTTGCCCATCGACCCCAGCTGCTTGAAGTCCGACTGCTGGTACGGCAGGTTGTTGTAGAGCAAGGGGTTCAGGATCATGCCGTTGGTGCCGGCAAAGCCCAGCGTGTAGCCGTCCGGCTCGGCCCGCGCCACCGCCACGGTGGCGATGATGGCCTGGCCGCCCGGCCGGTTCTCGACCACCACGTTGCCCTTGAGGATCTTGCCCATGCGCTCGGCCAGCGCGCGCGCGGCGATGTCGGTCAGGCCGCCGGGCGCGAAGCCGACCAGCAGGCGCACGGGGCGGGTGGGGAAATCGGCCTGGGCCTGGGCAAACGCCAGGCGAGGCAGCAACGGCAGCGCGGCAAGCGCGCCCAGGGCGTGGCGGCGGGTGAACGGCATAAGGCTCTCTCCAGACAGGCGCGCACGACGTCCGCGCGACAGGCGGCCGCGCGAGCCATGCGATGAACAAGGGGGGAAGGAAGCACAGGCCGCCCGCCGAACGGCGGGGGGTCTCAATGACGGTATCTTGTATGCAATATGGCGCGGGGGCTATCTAGGGATATCCCGGTGCCGGGTTCGCCCCCGCGCCGCGCGCCTGCGCGGCCCCACGCAGGAGAGGTCCGCCTGGAACCTGAGCAAAGCCCGCCTCAGGGCTTGCTCATCAACCGCTTCCAGCCTTCCAGGCCCAGCCGCTGCATCGTGTCGATGTTCTTCTCGTAGATCTCGGCGGCGTCGGGGAAGGACTCGACCGCGCGGTCGATGCTGTCTTCACGCAGCAGGTGCAGGATGGGATACGGCGAGCGGTTGGTGTAGTTTTCGATATCGTCCGGCTGGGTGTCGGCGAACTGGAACCCGGGGTGGAACGTGGCCACTTGCAGCTCGCCCACCAGACGCATGCGCTTGAGCAGGCGGTCCGACAGGTCCTCGAAGTCGTTGAACTCCAGGAAATCATCGAGCGCGTCGGGGATGATCAGCAGCGTGGTGTCGATCTTTTCCGGATCGGCCTCGGCCAGCAGCGCCAGCTCGTCCTGCAGGTCGGTCAACACGCCTTCGGCATCGGTCGCATCGCTGACGGCAAAGCGGATCTGGTCCTTGACCTGGACCGCCTTGGCGAACGGACAGAGATTCAGGCCGATCACGGCCTGGGTGAGCCAGTGGCGGGTTTCGGCAACCACGTTGGCGTAGGCGTCGGAAGTGGAAATCATGGCGGGTCATCCTGGCAAAACGCGAGTATAGGCGACCCGGTGGAAGGCCCCGCGACCGGGTTCACCCTGGGCCAACGCCCTGCCGCCGCGCCTGGGATACAATCGATCGCAATGGGAATGGAGCTTCCCAAAACCGCCGATCCCTCGGCTGATGGCTCCTGCTGACCGGGCAACATGCCCGCAGCGGGTGCCGTCCGGACAAAACCCGCCGCGGCGGGTTTCTTGTTTTTCGGGCCGCGACCTCGTCGCAGGCCGCCCGCGCCTTCAACCGGCGCGGCCCGTGGACAAGCCCCAGGCTGTTGCTCTCCATCGTTTCACCTGGAGAGAAATCTTGAATCTATTGCTGGTTTTCATCGGTGGCGGCCTCGGCTCGGCCGCCCGCTACGGCATGAGCCTGGCCGCGTTGCGCCTGGGCTGGATCGCCTTCCCCTACGCCACCCTGGCCACCAACGTGATCGGCTGCTTCGTCATGGGGCTGATCACCGAACTGCTGGCGCTGAAGTTCTCGGTGTCGCAGCCGACCCGGCTGTTCCTGACCACCGGCATCGTCGGCGGCTTCACCACCTTTTCGACCTTCGCGCTGGAGACCGCGCTGCATGTGGAACAGGGTCGCATCGGCACCGCGCTGCTGTACGCCGGCCTGTCGCTCGGGATGGGGCTGGCGGCGCTGTTCGCGGCGATGGCGCTGGTGCGGACGCTGTGACGGCGGCGGCCGGGGCGCCCTTGACGGTCGCGCTCACCGTCCACCTTTCGTCCGACATCGCCGGCGCCTGTGGCGCCGCGAGACGGGGCTGTGCTAGCGTGGCGCCACGCCCCCCACGAGAGAAACGGATGGCCATCGCGCTCACCTATTTCGCCGACCACCTGTCCGACGAAGCGCTGGCGGCGCTGCTACGGCGGCGCGAAGACTTCTACATCGAGAACATCGATGCCATGAATAGCCTGACGGCGCGCATGCAGGCGTTGCTGGCCGACGACGGATTGCACAGCGTCGTGCGGCTCGCTCCCCAAAATGAATCTCCCGGCACGCTGCTCACCCTCGTGTTCGTGGAAGCCGCGTTCGTGCTTGTCTCGCTGCGGCTGTTGCTGCGGCGGCTTGCCCACCGTCTTTCAGGCCGCCCGCGCGCGAACGTGATCCTGCGCGTGACCTCCAACGCTTCGCTCCACGTGGTCTTCCGCCCCTCGGCGCGCGGCGCCGCCGCGACGCCATGAAAAAAGCCCGGCCAGGCCGGGCTTTCTTTCCTGCGCCAACGCCGATCAGGCCGCCGGCATCGCCGCCATGGTCTGCGCGACCGCGGCGGTCAGCTTCTTGCCGTAGGGCACGTGCAGGAATTCATTCGGGCCGTGGGCGTTGGACTTGGGGCCCAGCACGCCGCACACCATGAACTGGGCCTTGGGGAAGCCCTTCTGCAGCATGCTCATCAGCGGAATGGTGCCGCCCTGGCCGATGTAGCCGCAGGGCGCGCCATAGTACTGCTGCGAGGCGGCATCCAGCGCCTGGGTCAGCCACGGCGCCGAGGCCGGCGCGTTCCAGCCGGTGGCGGCGCCTTCGTTGGCCTTGAAGAGGACCTTGGCGTTGTAGGGAGCGTCGGCTTCCAGCAGGGCCTTGATTTCCTCCGAGGCGGCGACGGCGTCGACCAGCGGCGGCAGGCGCAGCGACAGCTTGAAGGCGGTGCGCGGGCGCAGCACGTTGCCGGCGCTGGACAGCGGCGGCAGGCCTTCGGCGCCGGTCACCGACAGGGTCGGGCGCCAGGTGCGGTTCAACAAGGCCTGTTCCGGCTCGGTGGTCATGGGCAGCACGAAGCCGCCGTCGGCGCCGCAGCTCCAGGGGAAGCGGCGCCACACTTCGTCGCCCAGGATGCGGGCGGTGGCATGCACCTGTTCGATGCGGTCGGCGGGAATTTCGCAGTGCAGGCTCTGCGGCAGCAGGCGGCCGGTGGCGCTGTCTTCCAGGCGGTCCAGCAGGTGGCGCAGGATGCGGAACGACGACGGCACCACGCCGCTGGAGTCGCC
Organism: Achromobacter ruhlandii; assembly: GCF_902859695.1. Taxonomy (GTDB): domain Bacteria; phylum Pseudomonadota; class Gammaproteobacteria; order Burkholderiales; family Burkholderiaceae_B; genus Achromobacter; species Achromobacter ruhlandii. The sequence continues at coordinate 232,221 of NZ_CADIJL010000002.1, read as the reverse complement.
CGAGTGCACGCCTTCGTCCAGCACCTGCACTTCCAGCGTGCCTGACACCATGCCGCGCAGCGAGGTGGTCATCCACAGCTGGTCGTAGTTGCCGGCGCCCGAATCCAGGCACACCACCAGGGCCACGTTGCCCAGGCGGTCGCGCAGCGCGTCGACGTAGGGCAGCAGGTCGTAGCTGCCGGATTCCTCACAGGTCTCGACGATGCCGACGCAGCGCGGGCGCGGGATGCCCTGCTTGTCCAGCGCCATGATGGCGGTGAGCGAGGCGTAAACCGCGTAGCCATCGTCGGCGCCGCCACGGCCGTAGAGCTTGCCGTCTTCGTACTTGGGGGTCCAGGGGCCGAGGCCGGCGCGCCAGCCCGAGAATTCCGGCTGCTTGTCCAGGTGGCCGTACAGCAGCACGGTGTCGCCGTTGTCGCTGCGGGTGGCGGGCGCGTCAAAGAAGATCACCGGCGTGCGGCCGGGCAGGCGCACCACTTCCAGCTTCAGGCCCGAGACCTTCTGGGCTTCGACCCACTGCGCCGCGTCGCGCACCACGCGCTCGATGAACGCATTCTTTTCCCAGTCGGCGTCGAACGCCGGGCTCTTGGCCGGGATGGCGATGTAGTCGGTCAGCGCGGGGATGATCTCGTTGTCCCACTTGTCGTCCACAAAAGCCTGCAGAGCCTTCGGATCGAGGGTAGGAGGAAGTGCGTCGTCGGGGATGCGTGCGTTCATGGCGCGGGATCCTGTGGTCGGGAAGCGGAATAATCCGCCATTTTATGCCTGCCGGGCGCCGCCGGCATCTTTTGTCCCTGTTTGCCGCGCGGCGCCGGAAAAACAGTGCCGGCTGGCGCCGCCCTTCGCCCTAGCGCGCCGCATACGCCTCGATCCGGCTCCACACCTGGCGCGCCAGCGGCTTGGCGTTATCCACCGACTGGTACAGCCGGATCTCCATGTGGATGTCGTTGCGCGCGCTGTCGGCGCGCACCAGGGCGCCGGCGCGCAGGTCGGATTCGACCAGCGTGTGGGGCAGCCACGCCAGGCCGAAGCCCTGCCGCGCCATGGCATGCAGCGCGTCCGCCAGGTCGGATTCATACATGGCCTGCAACCGCGCCGGCACGCACAGGCCGCGCAGGCGATCGCGCAGGATGCGGCCCAGCGACATGCTGTCGGCGTAGGCCAGGAACGGCACGGCGGGATCCGAGGCCAGCTTGGGCACGGCATGGCGCGGATGGCGGCTGCCCGGCGCCAGCGGCGCGCTGACCGCCACCAGCTTGTCGGCGCCGACCCGGCGAAAGCGGTAGTTGGGGTTGTCGATCTGCGCGTACAGCGGCTCGTGCGCGTGGCACAGCAGGAAATCGACCTCGCCGTCGGCCAGCATGTCGATGCCAAAGTTGAGCGTGGTGGTGACCACCTTCAGCTGGAACGGCTGCATGCCCTGCTGCACCCTGGCCATCAGCCCCGGCAGCACCGAATGCGCCAGCGTCTTGCCAGAGGCGATGGCGATGCGGCGGACACGCTCCTGTTCCGGCTTCTGCAGGCCCTGGCGCGTCTCGCGCAGGATGTCCAGCACGTCGATGGCGGCCGCCAGCATGCTGCGCCCGGCCGCGTTCAGCGCCGACACCTGGTGGCCGCGCTCGACCAGCGGCACGCCGGCCCAGTCCTCCAGCGCCTTGATGCGGCGCCCGAAGGCCGGATGCGTGACATTGCGCGCCTCGGCCGCCTGGAACAGGTTGCGCGCCTTCGACAGCGCCACGAAGTCCTCCAGCCACTTGATATCCATCCGTCTCCCCTCTTTTTGTGTGGCTGTGCCGGATCGGCACAGGCCCTGCGCATTTTGCACAAACCCCGCGCTTGTTACAACTAGTATTACGGCGTCTTCTGGAGATGCCGATGTCCGACGCCCCCGTCCTGCTGAAATCCCTGCGCAGCCACTTCCTGGGCGGCCGCGAGGTCGCGGCCAGCGGACTGCCGGTGCTGCGCAAGCAAGTGGTGGGCAACGGCGCCGCGCGCGCCATCGACATGAACGGCAGCTACTGCGCCGGCCAGTTGTACGTGCAGGAATACCGCCTGGCCGAGCCGCGCCACCCGCATCCGGTGCTGCTGTGGCACGGCGGCGGCATGACCGGCGCGCAATGGGAGAGCACCCCGGACGGCCGCCAGGGCTGGCTATGGCGGCTGCTGCAATCCGGCTATGACGTGTTCGTGGCCGACGCGCCCGAGCGCGGCCGCGCCTCGTGGGCGATGTACCCGCAGATCTACGACGCGGCGCCCATATTCCGTTCCAAGGAAGAGGCCTGGCACCTGTTCCGCGTCGGCCCGGCCGGCGGCTACGCGCCCGCCGGCCAGCCGCGCCGCGCGCACCCCGCCCAGCAATTCCCCACCGAGGCCTTCGACACCTTCGCCAAGCAGTTCGTGCCGCGCTGGCTGGCGCATGACGCCATGGCGCTGGATGCCTATCGCGAACTGCTGGACCTGGCCGGCCCCTGCATCGTCATCGGCCACAGCCAGGGCGGGGGCTACGCCACGCAACTGGCGCGCGAATGCCCCGGCCCGATCCGCGCGGTGGTGGCGGTGGAACCGACCGGCACGCCCGAGCGCGTCGACGGCCCCCTGCCCCCGCACCTGCTGGTATGGGGCGACCACTTCGACCCGCACGACACCTGGCAACGCTACCGCGCCCAGACCGACGCCTACTGGGACGCCCTGCGGCGGGCCGGCAGGCGCGCCGACGTGCTGGACCTGCCCGCCGCCGGCATCGGCGGCAATTCCCACTTCTGCATGCTGGACCGCAACAGCGACCGCATCGCCGAACTCATCGTCGACTGGCTCAACGGCCTCGACTAACCTTCGCCTGGAGACACCATGAAACTGACCAAAACCGCAATCGCCGTGGCGTTGCTGAGCGGCGCCTCGCTGATCGCGGGCGCGGCCTCGGCGCAGCAGGCCGACTACCCCAACAAACCCGTGCGCCTGATCGTGCCGTTCGCCCCCGGCGGCACCGCCGACATCATCGGCCGCGTGTTCGCCGCGCAGTTGGGCACCGAACTGGGCGCCACCGTGGTGGTCGAGAACAAGGCCGGCGCGGGCGGCTCGATCGGCACGCGCTTCGTGGCCGATTCGGCGCCGGACGGCTACATCCTGCTGCTGGCCTCGTCCAGCACCCACGGCACCAACCCGGCGGTGTACAAGAACCTGACCTACGACGCGGCGCAGGACTTCACCGCCATCACGCAGCTGGTGACTGTTCCCGGCGTGCTGAGCGTGACCAAGGACTTCCCCGCCGCCGACCTGAACGGCCTGATCGCCGCCGCCAAGGCCAACCCGGACAAGTACACCTACGCCTCGTCGGGCGCGGGCGGCCTGGGCAACCTGGCGATGGAACTGATGAAGTCGATGACGGGCGCCAAGCTCATGCACATCGCCTATCGCGGCGCCGGCCCGGCCTTCACCGACGTCATCAGCGGCCAGGTGTCGATGATCTGGGAGCCGGTGCCGGCCTCGCTGCCGTACATCAAGGGCGGCCAGATCCGTCCCATCGCCATCGCCGCCGACACCCGTTCGCCCGAACTGCCCGACACGCCGACCTTCAAGGAAGCCGGCCTGCCGCGCTACGAGGCCAACGCCTGGAACGGCCTGCTGGCGCCCAAGGGCCTGCCGGCGGACGTGACGCAGAAGCTGCACGACGCCTCGGTCAAGGCGCTCAACAACCCCGAGGTCAAGGCCAAGCTGGCCAGCCTGGGCGGCACGGTAGTGGCCGGCACGTCGGAAGCATTCAAGAACGTGATCGCCAGCGACGTGAAGAAGTGGAAGAACGTGGCGGCCGACGCCAAGATCCAGCTGGATCAGTAAGGCTGTCAGGCCCCAGCGGTCTCGCGCCCGCCCCGCCGCGCTACAGGCGGCCGAGCAGGCGCGGTCCCTGCGCTTACTTGAACCGCGTCAGGTGGATCAGCATCGTCCGATCTGAATTGGCGCGCAGCAAGTCGGTCAGGCCCTGGGCGTAGTCAGGCATGGTCAGGTTGTGGAATGCCGTGCTGCCGCCGCCAACGCGCATTTCGAAATTGGCGGTCGTGTCGCCCACCTGCAGGGTGGGAACGCCTACGTCGCCGCCCGTTCGCCGCGGCACGATCGCGGCAATGATCGCATCCTGGCCGACCCTGGCCACCGAGCATTCCGTACTGACCGTCGGATTGAGCAGCAGGCCGCCCAGGCCCTCCTGATCCTGTTGGTCGAGCTTCTTTGGATCGATGATGAGGATCGCAGTGTTGAACATGCGAGCCGACAATATCTGCTCCGAGGGCGCGGTCAGCTCTCCCTGCCGTTCCGCGGCGACCGCAAAGCAGCCCCGGGCGGGATTGTGGGTGAGTGATTGGACCACCCGCTCGAGGCGAGCGGGATCCTCGAGATCCTGCGCCGAAATACGCACCAGGTTGTTGCAGACCACCTGGCTGCTCGACTCGTCGGCACTGACGATGGCGCGCGAGCCCAACTCGCTGCCAGGCTGCAACCCCTCCTCGATACGACGGCTCACCGCGTAAAAGGTCGGCACGGGGAACGCCGAGGTGGATGGCGCCACCGTGCCGCCCACGGGAATCTGGATATCCCCTTCCGTCCGCATATTGTCCAAGGCCTGCCGGGGATCCCGCACCGGCGGTGGCACATTCGGCGCCTCGGCCTTCAACTGGCCAATCATTTCCATCAACGCGGCATGGGCCTGGAGCGTCATCTGATGACGGTCGGCCATGGCGGAAACGTCGTCGCGCACTTCCTGCAGATGGCTGCGCAGCCGGGTCGCATCCTCGACCGAAGGCGTATGACCATGCCGGACCAGCGCCAAGGCGTCGTGCAGGCGCTCGTTGACGCGATTGAGCTGTTCGCCGTGGACCTGCTCTTCTTCGCTCAACGCTCCCACCAGGGACAGGCATTCGTGGACCAATCGCTGCTGCCGCAGAATTTCGTCGGCGCCCTTGGCGACCGCCTCGCCATTCCTGGCATCGGGCTGGAACGCCGTGGGGTATTGCGCCTCAAGATTGGTCCGGTGTTCCTGCTTCGAAGCGGCGATGCCATCCAGCAGTTGGGCCAGCCGGGAGTAATTGTTGGCCGTCTTGATATGGTCTTCCTGCAAATCGCTAACTTCATGCTGCAGATAATTCGCGCCTGACCGCAAGGCCGCAATGTCGTTCATGGGACTCCTCCGCGCATCGTTGTCCACGGGCAGGGAGCTGCCCGCATCCCGGTGAGTAACGAAGCAGCCGGCGAGGTTCCCTCGCCCGGCGCATGGCGGCCAAGCGTCAGGCCGGCGCGAAGTTGCCGGGGAACGTGACCGTCAAGCCCACGCCGCGCCCGTTCAGGCCTGGCGCGAACGCCACGACCGCGCCATGGCGCGCGGCGATCTGCGCCACCAGCGACAGGCCGATGCCGCTGCCGCCGCCATTGGCGCCCGGCGCGCGGTAGAAGCGGTCGAACACCCGCGCGCGTTCGGCCGGCGCGATGCCGGGGCCGTCGTCGGCCACCCGCAGCCAGGCCCCGCCGCCCTCGCCCGGCCCACACGCCACGGCGATCTGCCCGCCCTCGGGGGTGTAGCGCAGGGCGTTGTCGAGCAGGTTGCGCACCAGCACCCCCAGCGTGTCCATGTCGCCGCGCGCGCCGCAGGCCTGCACGTCCAGCTGGATGCGCTGGCGCTTGCGCGCCGCGGCCGCTTCGCAATCGCGCACCAGCAGCACCACCAGCGTATCCAGCGCCACCGGTCCGAAATCCGCGCCGGATTCGCTGGCCGCGTCCATGCGCGCCTGGTCCAGCAATTGCTCGGCCAGGCGGGCGGTGCGCTGCGCCACCGCGCGCAGTGGCAGGGCGGCGTCGGCGGCCGGCGTGCCGGCGATGCGTTGCAACAGCACTTCGGTCTGGGCGCTGAGCGCCGCCAGCGGCGTGCGCAGTTCGTGCGCGGCGTCGGCCAGGAAGCGGCGCTCGTGGTCCATGGCGGCCTGCAGGCGCAGCAACAGGGCGTTGATGGATTGCACGTAGGGATGCAGTTCGCCCGGCAGGCGGTCCAGCGGCAGGGGCGCCAGATCGAACGGCGCGCGCCGCAGGATCGCCTCGCCGGCCTGGTTGACCGGCCGGAAGGCCTGGCGCACCACGATCCAGGTGGCCGCCGCCAGCAGCAGGAACAAGGCAGTAACGATGACCAGGCCGCGCTTGAACGCGGCCACCGTCTCGGCCCGCAGCACGCTGTCGGCGCGGGCCAGTTGCACCTGCACCTGGCCCGAGGCGTCGCTGAGCGAATACACGCGCCAGCTCTCGCCATGGATCACGCTGTCGCGGAAACCATCGTCGAAATGCGGATTGAGCGGCTGGGCCGGCGATTCCGGCGAGCGCAGCGCCAGGCGCCGGTCCGCCAGCGACCAGATCTGCACCGTGGTCCGCTCGCCACGGAAATGGCTGGACGGCGGCAACTTGAAACGTTCGTCCGGCCGCTCATCGAGCAGGCCGCGCCGCAGCGACAGGATGGTCTGGTTGGCCGAGTCGACCAAGGTCTGGTCGCGGATGCCGGTGCGCGCCTCGTTCATGGCGTACTGCTGGCACAGGAACACCGCGGCCCAGGTCAACAACAAGGTCAGCAGCAGCGTGACGGTCAGGCGCTTGCGCAGCGTCTTCATGGCGCGTCCCCCGCGGCAATGCGATAGCCCAGGCCGTGCACGGTGGCGACCAGGTCCTCGCCGAGCTTGCGCCGCAATTGGTGCACGTAGACCGCCACGGTATTGCTTTCGATGGTGCCGCTGCCGCCGTAGACGGCGGATTCCAGCTGCTCGCGGCTGACGGTCTGGCCGGCGCGCTCCATCAGCGCCAGCAGCGTGCGGTATTCGCTGGCGCTGAGCGTCACCTCGGCCCCAGCTCGGGTCACCACCCGCCGCGCCGGGTCCAGCGACACGTCGCGGCAGCGCAGGACCGAGACCACCGAATTGCTGCTGCGGCGCACGACGGCGCGCAGCCGGGCCAGCAGTTCGTCCAGCTGGAACGGCTTGACGATATAGTCATCGGCGCCCGCATCCAGCCCCTGCACCCGCTCGCTCAGGCGATCGCGCGCGGTGATGATGAGGACCGGCGTGGCGTCATAGCGTCCGCGCAGATGCTTGAGCACGGCCAGGCCGCTGCCGCCAGGCAGCCCCAGGTCGAGCAGCACGGCGCCATAGCCGTGGTCGACCAGCGCCAGCCGGGCCTCGGGCACGTCGCGCACCCAGTCCACGCGCATGCCCGCCTGCGCCATGCTGGCGCGCAAGGCGTCGCCCAGCATCGCATCGTCTTCCACCAGCAGAACTTGCAAAAACGCTCCCTGACTCTCCATGGCGCCGCATTGTGCCGTCCTGGATTTAAAGAATTTTTAAAAGCCGGCTCCGACAATGGCGCCTTGTCGCGCTCCGGCCGCCGCCGGGCGCCTGTCCACGAGAAAGGAAAGTTCCCGCAATGAAGCTGGCTATGTTAGCAACTGGCGCCGCCACGGCCGCCGCCCTGGCCTGTGCCGCCGCCCCGGCCCAGGCCGATCAACCTGGCACCAATTTCATCGGGTTGAGCGTCGGCTATGTGCCGGTCTACGAAGGCTCGCGCGAATACCGCGCCCTGCCGGTGCCGTTGGTCAACTACCACTCGGGCAATTTCTTCATCTCGCCACGCGCCGGCCTGCCTGCGATGGGCCTGCAGACCGCACTGGCGCCCGACTGGAAGGCGGGCGTGTTCGTCGGCATGGGCCTGGGCCGCGATTCCAGCGACGCCGACCGCACCAAGGGCCTGGACGACATCAATTTCCACGGCACCTACGGCGCCTTCGTCGAATGGGCGCCCGGCCCCCTCTCCCTGGGAGCCGCCTACCGCCAGGCCGCGCGCAGCGGCTACGGCGGCACGCTCGAACTGCGCGCCACCTACGCCGCCTGGCAGGAAGGCGCCCATCGCGTCAATATCGGCGCCAGCACGCAGTGGGCCAGCCACGACGCCATGCAGACCTGGTACGGCGTCACCTCCTCGCAGGCCGCCAGCAGCCGCGCCGGGCTGTCGACCTACTCGCCAGGGTCCGGCTTCAAGTCGGCGGCGCTGTTCGCCACCTGGTCGTACCGCATCAACCCCAGCTGGAGCACCATCACCACGCTTGGCGTGAACACGCTGCTGGGCGACGCACGCGACAGCCCGCTGACCGAGCGCCGCACCAATATGTTCGGCAGCGTCGGCGTGGTCTACGCCTTCTGAGCGGCCCCGGCCGCGCCTTCCCAGGAAACCCGCGCCATGAAACCGCTGCCCAGGATGGAAGTGTTCGCCAAGGTCACCAGCGTCGGGGCTTTCGGCCGCGCCGCCGCGGCGCTGGGCATTCCACTGACACCGCTGCCGCGCCAGGTGGCCACGGCGGGCCGCGACGCCGGGCCGCTGCGCGTGGACCTGCCCGACGCCGGCACCCGGCAGGCGCTGGCGCCCCTGCTGGCGGCCTTCGCGGCGTGCCATCCCGGCCTGCGGTTCCAATTGCGCGTGACGCGGGCCGCGCCCGCGGCGCCGGATCGCCCCGATCTGACGATCCGGCTGGAACCGCCCACCGACCCGTCCTGGCTGGCGCATCGCCTGGGCACCCTGCGCGCCGGGCTCTATGCCGCCCCCGATTACCTGGCGCGGCGCCCCGCCCCCGAACACCCGGCGGACCTGGCGGCGCACGACTGCATCGGCGTGCATGCCGACGACCACGGCGCGCCCGCGCGCTGGCAACTGCGGCGCGGCCAGGACCGCGCCGTCGTCATGACGCGCGAACGCTATTGCGTGGAGGATCCCGAGATGGCGCGGCAGCTGGCCGCACGCGGCGCCGGCATCGCGCCGCTGCGCGACGGCGCGCCGGGGCTGGTGGCGGTGCTGCCGGATTGGGAGCTGGAACCGGTGGCGTTGTATGCGTTGACCAGCGCGCCCCGGCTGCCGGCGCGCACCCGCGCCTTGATCGCGCACCTGACACGGGCGCTGGCGGACTGACCGCAACGGCGGCGCGGCGCCACCTCATCAACAAGGCGCGGCACGCACAGGCGTCCCGCGCCCCGAAGCACGGCGATTCAGGCGGCCATTCAGGCGCCAAGCAGCGCCGGCTCGGCGCCGTGGCCCAGGGCCGGCGCCTCGGCATCGATCACGCGGCCGGTCTGCAGCTTGAACACCGCCACCGCGTCACGCAGGCGTTGCGCCTGGGTTTCCAGCGACGCCGCCGATGCCGCCGCCTGCTCGACCAGCGCGGCGTTCTGCTGCGTCACGCTGTCCATCTGCGACACCGCCTGGTTGACCTGCTGGATGCCCTGCGACTGCTCTTCCGAGGCGCTGGAGATCTCGTTGATGATGTCGGTCACGCGGCGCACCGACGCCACGATCTCCTGCATGGTGGCGCCGGCCGCTTCGACCTGGTCGGAACCGATCGAAACCTTCTGCACCGAATCGTCGATCAGGCCCTTGATCTCCTTGGCGGCCTGGCCGCTGCGCTGCGCCAGCGCGCGCACTTCGCTGGCCACCACCGCGAAACCCTTGCCCTGCTCGCCGGCGCGGGCCGCTTCCACCGCGGCATTGAGCGCCAGGATGTTGGTCTGGAAGGCGATGCCGTCGATCACGCCGACAATGTCGGCGATGCGGTTGGAACTGTCGGCGATGGCGCGCATGGTGCCCACCACATCGCCCACCGCCTGGCCGCCGCGCGTCGCCACGTCGGATGCCGCCGAGGCCAGTTGCGAGGCGCTGCGCGAGCTGTCGGCGTTGTTCTTCACGGTGGACGACAACTCGTCCATGCTGGCGGCGGTTTCCTCCAGCGAGGCGGCCTGCTGCTCGGTGCGCGAAGACAGGTCAATGTTGCCAGCCGCGATCTCGCGCGAACCGGTGTGGATCTCTTCCACGCCCTGGCGCACGGCGGCCACGGTGCGCGCCAGGCTGTCCTGCATGCGCTTGACGGCTGCGTACAGCACGCCGATTTCGTTGTTGCCGCGCTGCTCGATGCGGTTGGTCAGGTCGCCGCCGGCGATCCGGTCGAACAGGCGGCCGGCCTCGTGCAGCGGCCGGAACACCGAACGCGCGAACACCGCGTACAGGCCCACCACCAGCACCGCCACCACCACCAGCAGGCCGATCAGGAAGGCGATGGCGCCGTTGATGCGGGCGTTGGCTTCGCGCGCCACGCGCTTGCCGATTTCGTCGGCAAAGTCCACGTACTTCTGGATTGCCTGGGTGAAGGCGATGCCCAGCGGCGTGACCTTTTCCAGGTTCAGGCGGCTGGCGTCATGCGCCTTGCCGGCGCGGATCGCGGCGATCATCGGCGTAATCGCATCGCGCTGATAGACCTCATAGGCAGCCAGCGCCTCGTCGAACAAGGGCTTGCCGACGGGTGAGGTCTCGGGATTCTGGCGCGCGCTCTGGATCAGGTCGGCGGCCTTCTTGGTGTAGCCGTCCAGGCGCTGCATGCTCGCCAGGCTGTCGATGCTCTTGCCTTCCAGCAAGGTGGTCTGGGCCGCCAGCAGCACCAGGCGCGCCCGCAGCAGTTCGGAACCGGCATCGTCCACGGCGTTGGCCCGCACCAGGTTGGTGTCCAGCATCACCTCGATCGAGCTGCGGTTGGAGGTCAGCTGTTGGTAGACGGCGATGCCGGTGACCAGGAAAAGGGCGAAAAAAATACAGAGCGCGGTCGTCAGGACGGCGCGGATACTCAGATTCTTGAACATGGGGAGGGCCACTCGGGGGTTGCGGAGGGCAGCCTTGGGCGGCTGTCGGACTGTTTACGGCTTATTGCAATGAAAAGTTAAATATCTCATTGGGTTACATGGGTGGTGCCCCATAAGCCCGCCGACCGCCCATGAAAAAGCCCCACCGATAACCGGTGGGGCTGTTGGCTGCCTCACTGCCTGCAACAGGCCGCCGCGGCGGCCGTCTTGCCTTATTTCAGCCAGGCGCGCGCGTTGCGGAAGATGCGCATCCAGGGACTGAACTGGCCGCCGCTGTCGGCGTTGCCCCACTTCTCGGGCGCCCACGACATCATGACGTTGCGGGTCACGCGTTCCGGGTGCGGCATCATCACGGTGAAGCGGCCGTCGGCGGTGGTGACGGAGGTCAGGCCGCCCGGGCTGCCGTTCGGGTTGAACGGATAGGCCTCGGTGGCATTGCCGCGGTTGTCGATGTAGCGCGCCGCCGCCAGCACACGGCCGGCGTCGCCCTGCTGCGAGAAGTCGGCGTAGCCTTCGCCGTGCGCCACCGCGACCGGGATGCGCGCGCCTTCCATGCCGGCAAAGAAGATCGACGGCGACTTGGCCAGCTCGACCATCGACAGGCGCGCCTCGTATTTTTCGGACAGGTTGCGGGTGAAGCGCGGCCAGTGCTCGGCGCCCGGGATCATCGGGGCCAGCGCGGCCATCATCTGGCAGCCGTTGCACACGCCCAGCGCGAAGGTGTCGGGGCGAGCGAAATACGCCGCGAACTGATCCGACAGCTTGCTGTTGAAGCGGATGGTGCGGGCCCAGCCCTCGCCGGCGCCCAGCACGTCGCCGTAGCTGAAACCGCCCACGGCCACCAGGCCCTGTACCTGCGCCAGGTCGACGCGGCCCGACAGCAGGTCGGTCATGTGCACGTCGACCGCGTCAAAACCGGCGGTGTCGAAGGCCCAGCCCATTTCCACCTGGCTGTTGCAGCCCTGCTCGCGCAGGATCGCCACGCGCGGACGCTTGCCGCTGTTGATGTACGGCGCGGCCACGTCTTCCTGCGGGTCGAAGGCCACGTTGGGGCTCATGCCCGGATCCTGCGTGTCGTTCCAGACGTCCAGCTCGGCCTGGGCGCAGGCCGGGTTGTCGCGGCGCGCCATGATGCGGTAGGAGACTTCGCTCCAGGCGCGGCCGAGGTCGGCGCGCGGCTGGCCCCAGACCTTCTTGCCGTCGCGGTAGAACTCGACCTCGTCGCCGCCGTTCAGGCCGCCGATGACGTGCGAGTGGGCCGACAGGCCGGCGCCGCGCAGCACCTGCATGACGGCGTCGCGCTGGGCGGCCGGCACCTGGATGACGGCGCCGGCTTCCTCGGCGAACAGCGCCTTGAGCGTCAGTTCGTCGCGCTGCACCGCCACCTGTTCCGGACGGATCTTGTAGTCGCCCCAATCGGCCGATTGCGGGTCGAAGGTCAGCATGTCCAGGTTGACCGAGATGCCGGTGCGGCCGGCGAAGGCCATTTCGACCAGCGTGGCGAACAGGCCGCCGTCGGAGCGGTCGTGGTAGGCCAGGATGGTGCCGGCTTCGGCCAGGGTGCGGATGGTGACGAAGAAGGCGCGCAGGGCTTCCGGCGAGTCGATGTCCGGCACGGTTTCGCCGACCTGGTTGTAGGTCTGCGCCAGGATCGAGCCGCCCATGCGGTGCAGGCCGCGGCCCAGGTCGATCAGGATCAGCACGCTGTCGCCGGCGTCGGTGCGCAGTTGCGGCGTGAGGCTGGCGCGCACGTCGCCGACCGGCGCGAAGGCCGTGACGATCAGCGACACCGGCGCCACCACCTGGCGCTGCTCGCCGTCCTGTTCCCAGGAGGTCTTCATGGACAGCGAGTCCTTGCCCACCGGGATCGACAGGCCGGCGGCCTGGCACAGCTCGCTGACGGCCGACACGGTGTCGTACAGCGCGGCGTCCTGGCCGTCGACGCCGCAGGCGGCCATCCAGTTGGCGGACAGCTTGATGTCTTCCAGGCGCGCCACGTCGGCGGCGGCCAGGTTGGTCAGGGCCTCGGCCACGGCCATGCGGCCGGAGGCCGGCGCGTTCAGCATGGCGATGGGCGTGCGTTCGCCCATGGCCATGGCTTCGCCGCGGAAGCCCTGGTAGTCAGCCAGGGTGACGGCGCAGTCGGCCACCGGCACCTGCCACGGGCCGACCATCTGGTCGCGGCTGGAGAGGCCGCCGACGGTGCGGTCGCCGATGGTGATGAGGAACGACTTGTTGGCCACCGTGGGGTGGCGCAGCACGCGGTAGGCCGCTTCGGTCAGGTCGATGCCGGCCAGGTCGAGCGGCTCGGACACGCCCGGCAGGCGGCGCACGTCGCGCGTCATGCGCGGCGGCTTGCCCAGGATGACGTCGATCGGCACGTCGACCGGGCGCACCTCGGCCTCGCCCTGCGGACGGATGGTGTCCAGGCCGGGCAGGCCCTCGCCGTCGACCACGCGCAGCTGGCGTTCCTCGGTGGCCACGCCGACCACCGCGTAGGGGCAGCGTTCACGGCGCGCGATGGCGTCAAAGCGCTCCAGGTCCTTGGGCAGGATCGACAGGACGTAGCGTTCCTGCGATTCATTGCTCCAGATCTCGGCGGGCGACAGGCCGGATTCTTCCAGCGGCACGCGCTTCAGATCGAAGATGGCGCCGCGGCCGGCGTCGTTGACCAGTTCCGGGAAAGCGTTGGACAGGCCGCCCGCGCCAACGTCATGGATGGCGATGATGGGGTTGTTCTCGGCCTGCTGCCAGCAGCGGTCGATCACCTCCTGGGCGCGGCGTTCCAATTCGGGGTTGCCGCGCTGGACCGAGTCGAAATCCAGCTCGGCCGAGTTGCTGCCCATGCTGATGCTGGAGGCGGCGCCGCCGCCCATGCCGATGCGGAAACCCGGGCCGCCCAGCTGGATCAGCAGCGCGCCGGGGGGAATCACGTCCTTGTGCGTCAGGCCGGCGTCGATGCTGCCCAGGCCGCCCGCGATCATGATGGGCTTGTGGTAGCCCCAGCGGGTGCCGCCGGCGGTCTGCTCGAACGAACGGAAATAGCCCAGCAGGTTGGGACGGCCGAATTCGTTGTTGAAGGCGGCGCCGCCGATGGGGCCGTCGATCATGATGGACAGCGGCGAGGCGATGCGGTCCGGCAGGCCGTGGTGGTCGGCTTCCCAGGGCTGCGTGGCGTCGTCAAAGCGCAGGTGCGAGACGGTGAAACCAGTCAGGCCAGCCTTGGGCTTGGAGCCGCGGCCCGTGGCGCCTTCGTCGCGGATTTCGCCGCCCGCGCCGGTCGAGGCGCCGGGGAACGGCGCGATCGCGGTCGGGTGGTTGTGCGTCTCCACCTTCATCAGGGTGTGCACGGTGGTGTCGCGGCGGATGTACTTGGCGCCATCCACGCCCTCGCCCGTCACCCCGGGCACGCCGGCCTGGAAGCGCTGCGCCGGGCCGCCGGCCATGATGGCGGCGTTGTCCGAGTAAGCCACCACGGTGCCTTCCGGCTGCGCCTTGTGGGTGGCGCGGATCATGCCGAACAGCGTGTTGGGCTGCTCCTGGCCGTCGATCACCCACTGGGCGTTGAAGATCTTGTGGCGGCAGTGTTCGCTGTTGGCCTGCGCGAACATCATCAGTTCGACGTCGGTGGGATCGCGGCCCAGGTCGCTGAACGACTTGGCCAGGTATTCGATCTCGTCATCGGACAGGGCCAGGCCCAGGGTGCTGTTGGCCTCGACCAGGGCGGCGGCGCCGCGCGCCTGCACGTCGACCGTGCGCATCGGCTTGCCGGCCAGCGGCTGGAACAGCGCCTGGCCGTCGAAGCTGGCGTCGACCACGGTTTCGGTCATGCGGTCGTGCAGGCAGTCGGCCGCGCGCGCCAGCATGTCGGCGTCGAACGTCTTGCTGCCCAGCAGGCCGCGTTCGGGCGTGATGACGTAGCGCACGCCGCGTTCGATGCGGTGCACGGCCGACAGGCCACAGTTGTGGGCGATGTCGGTGGCCTTGCTGGCCCACGGCGAGATCGTGCCCAGGCGCGGGATCACCAGCAGCGCAAGGCTCTTGGCCGGCGCCTCGCCGGTGGCGGGGGTGCCGTAGTCCAGCAATTGGGCCAGGTGCTGCTGCTGCTCGGCCGTCAGGGCGGCGTCGGTGCTGACGAAGTGCTCGTAGCGGGCGGAAATGTCGGCCACCGGCAGGCCGGCTTCCTTCAGTTGCGCCAGCAGGCGGTCACGACGAAAGGAGGACAGGACGGAGGAACCAGGCAGATGCTGAACAAGGGACACGATGCGGGCGCCGTATATAAGGAGGGAAGCAAAAGCAGGATTTTACCCCGCTTGGCGGGTTTTCCCGGACGGAAGCACGGCCCTGTCCCGATCCGGCCCGAATTCGTCCGGCTTTGGCCATTGTTACAAAAGAATTCCGCGACGTAACGTCCGACCTGCTGCACAGCAATATGACGGGCAAACCCCGCCGCCATCGCGGGTTATGGCGCATCGCCGCCCTGCCGGCGCGGCCCGCCTATTGCGACGCACCATGTTGCACCCATACCGCAGCGCGGGAAAACACGAACACCCCTGCCCTTGCCCCGACGGTAGGATGCAGCGACCCCATACCAAGAAAGCGCCCCGCCGCGCTGGCCGTCGCCTCACATGTCACGCCCCGAAGCCCCCGCCGAGCCTGTCGAACCGATCATCCCCGCCGAAACAGACCCCGCCGTGAAAGTGCCGCTGGCGATCGAGGACTGGCTGGCCGTGATCCTGCTGGCGGCGCTGGCCCTCATCACCTTCCTGAACGTGCTGGTGCGCTACTTCACCGACCAGTCGTTCGCCTGGACCGAAGAGATCTCGGTGTTCCTGCTGATCGTGCTGACCATGGCCGGCGGCAGCGTGGCCTTCGTGCGCAACCACCACATCCGCATCGAGATCCTGGCCGACAACGGCTCGCCGCGGCGCCAGCGCATCATGGCGCTGATCGCCAACTTCTGCGTGCTGGCGTTCTTCGTGCTGCTGACGGTGCTGTCGGTCAAGCTGGTGTCCGATGAATTCATCTACGAGGAAACCTCGCCCGCCATCGGCGTGCCGACCTGGTGGTATTCGATCTGGCTGCCGGTGATGGCCGCCGCCATCTCGCTGCGCACGCTGGGCACGCTGCGGCGCCTGTGGAAAGCGCCGCTGCCCAAGGCCGACGGAGGCCAGGCATGATCGCCGGCATCCTGTTCGCGGTCTTCATCGCGCTGATGCTGATCGGCGTGCCGGTCGGCGTGGCGCTGGGCATCGGCGGCACCGTGGCCATCGTGCTGTCCAACCTGGATACGCCCTGGTATGGCCTGCTGACCGTGCCGCAGAATTTCTACGCCGGGCTGGCCAAGTACCCGCTGCTGGCGATTCCCATGTTCGTGCTGGTCGGCTCCATCTTCGACCGCTCCGGCGTGGCCAAGCGGCTGGTGGATTTCGCCATCGCCATCGTCGGGCGCGGCCCGGGCATGCTGCCGCTGGTATCGATCGCCGTGGCCATGTTCCTGGGCGGCATCTCCGGCTCCGGCCCGGCCTGCGCCGCCGCGGTGGGCGCGGTGATGATCGCGGCCATGTCGCGCGCCGGCTACCCGGGGCCGTTCTCGGCTTCGGTGGTGGCGGCGGGCGCGGCCACCGACATCCTGATTCCGCCGTCGGTGGCCTTCATCATCTATTCGGTGCTGGTGCCCGAAGCCTCGGTGCCGGCGCTGTTCGCCGCCGGCATGGTGCCGGGCATCCTGGCCGGCCTGGCGCTGATCGTGCCGGCCGTGTGGCTGTCGCGCAAGCACAAGATGGGCATGCTGGAAGCGCACCTGCCGCGTCCGCCGTTCTGGAAGAGCCTGCGCGAGGCCTCATGGGGCCTGGCCGCGCCGGTGCTGATTTTGGGCGGCATGCGCATGGGCTGGTTCACGCCCACCGAGGCGGCCGTGGTGGCGGTGTTCTACGGCCTGTTCGTGGGCATGTGCATCCACCGCACCATCAAGCTGCGCGACCTGTACGTGATCCTGCGCGAGGCGGCCGAGCTGTCGGCCGTGATCATGCTGGTGGTGACCCTGGCCGGCATCTTCGCCTGGGCCCTGTCCACGCTCAGCGTGATCGACCCGATCACCCACGCCATCGTCAATTCCGGGCTGGGCGAATGGGGCGTGCTGGCGCTGCTGATCCTGCTGCTGATGACCGTCGGCATGTTCCTGGACGGCATCTCCATCTTCCTGATCTTCGTGCCGCTCCTGATGCCGATCGCCAAGGCCTACAACTGGGATCCGGTGTGGTTCGGCGTGATCCTGACGCTGAAGGTCGCGCTGGGCCAGTTCACCCCGCCGCTGGCGGTCAACCTGATGGTGTCGTGCCGCATCGCGCGCGTGCCGATGGAATCGACCGTGCGCTGGGTGGTGTGGCTGCTGGGCGCGATGTTCCTGGTGCTGGTGGCGGTGCTGGTGTTCCCGCAGCTGGCGCTGTGGCTGCCGCACAAGCTGGGCTATTGAGGGACCCGGACCGGCTCGTCCGGCATGCATTCATGACAACAACAGACAGACCCGCAAAGAGAGGAGACGCAACATGAATTTCCGCAAGCTGATCGGCGCCACCCTGTGCGCCGCCGCCGTGGTTGGCCTGCCCGCCGCCGCGCAGGCGCAGAACTACAAGCCCGAATACAAGCTCTCCATCGTCGTCGGCACCACTTTCCCGTGGGGCCAGGGCGCCGAGATCTGGTCCAACCTGGTGCGCGAGCGCACGCAGGGCCGCATCAACATCAAGGTCTACCCCGGCACCTCGCTGGTGCAGGGCGACCAGACCCGCGAATTCACCGCCATCCGCCAGGGCGTGATCGACATGGCCGTCGGCTCGACCATCAACTGGTCGCCGCAGATCAAGCAACTGAACCTGTTCTCGCTGCCCTTCCTGATGCCGGACTACGCCGCCATCGACGCGCTGGTGCAGGGCGACGTGGGCAAGGAGATGTTCAAGCTGATCGAGAAGGCCGGCGTGGTGCCGCTGGCCTGGGGCGAGAACGGCTACCGCCAGCTCAGCAACTCCAAGCGCGAGATCAAGCGGCCCGAGGACATGAAGGGCATGAAGCTGCGCGTGGTCGGCTCGCCGCTCTACATCGACACGTTCACCGCGCTGGGCGCCAACCCGACCCAGATGAGCTGGGCCGACGCCCAGCCGGCGCTGGCCAGCGGCGCGGTCGACGGCCAGGAGAACCCGCTGTCGATCTACACCGGCTCCAAGCTCTACACCGTCGGCCAGAAATACCTGACGCTGTGGAACTACGTGGCCGATCCGCTGATCTTCGTGGTCAACCGCGAGGTGTGGAATTCGTGGTCGGAGAAGGACCGCGACATCGTGCGCCAGGCCGCGCTGGACGCCGGCAAGCAGCAGATCGTGATCGCGCGCAAGGGCGTCACGCCGGAAGATCCGTCCTTGCTGAAGGAGATCGAGGGCCATGGCGTCACCGTGACCTCGCTCAGCCAGGCCGAGCATGACGCCTTCGCCAAGGTCACCCAGCCCGTCTACGACAAGTGGAAGAAGCAGATCGGCGAAGACCTGGTCAACCTGGCCGAGAAGTCCATCGCGGCGCGCAAGAAGTAATCCGGCCAGGACACGATACCGAACAAGCAGCAAGCCCCAGGGGAACGGCGGCGCAAGCCGCCAACCGAGGCAGGGACGTCAGATCCCGCCCACCAAAGACGGGCGCCGGCCACAAGCCGGCGCCCGTCGCCTTTTGGAGAGTTCGTTCCGGCCCGTGGGATCGCCCTTCGGCGCCTTCCCGCTCATCGCCCGGCGGCGGGCGCCGCAACGCCGCCGCGTGGCATCGCGCTACCCCGGGTAACGCACTTCCAGGATGTCCAGTTCCTCGATCCCGCCCGGCGTGCGCAGCACCACCGTGTCGCCCTCCCGCGCCTTGATCAGCGCCCGCGCCACCGGCGAAATCCAGCTGATCTTGCCGGCCAGCGGCTCGGCCTCGTCCACGCCGACGATGGTGACGGTATGTTCCTCGCCGGCCTTGTCCGAATACAGCACCGTGGCGCCGAAGAAGACCTGGTCGCGGTTCGGCTGGGCGGCCGGGTCGACCACCTCGGCGATGTCCAGGCGCTTGGTCAGAAAGCGCATGCGGCGATCGATTTCGCGCAGGCGCTTCTTGCCGTAGAGATAGTCGCCGTTCTCGGAACGGTCGCCGTTGGATGCGGCCCACGACACCACCTGCACCACCGCCGGCCGCTCCACGTTCATCAGGTGCGTCAGCTCGCCGCGCAGGCGCTCGTAGCCTTCCGGCGTCATGTAGTTCTTGGTGCCGGCCGGCAATGCCTGGGCTTGCGGCAGGTCATCGTCGTCCTCGTTGTCGGATTCTTTGACAAATGCTTTGTTCATGGCGGCGGCGCGGTCGACGCGCGATCAGTCAATTCAAGGGCGGCATGGACACGCCATGCCAGGAGCCGGGCGGCGACGCGCCGCCCGCGCTAGAACCAGTCGTGCCAGACCGGTTTCAGGTCCGGCGGCAGCGGGGGCAGCCGGCCCAGGTCCATGCGGCTTTCCTTGGGGCTGTGGAAGTCCGACCCGCGCGAGGCCAGGAAACCATAGCGGCGCGCCACCTCGGCATACTGGCGCGCCTCTTCAACGGTGTGGCTGCCGGTCGTGACTTCGATGCCCACGCCCCCCAGTTGCAGGAATTCGTCGAACAGCGCGGCGAACTGCAGCGGCGTGTACTTGTAGCGCCCCGGATGCGCGATGACGGCCATGCCGCCGGCGCCGCGGATCCAGCCGACGGCCTCGGCCAGCGTGGCCCATTGCATGGGCACATGGCCGGGGCGGTCATCGCCCAGGTGCTTGGTGAAGACGGTCTGCACGTCGGGACAGTAGCCGGCTTCGACCAGATAGCGCGCGAAGTGCGTGCGGCTGATCAATTCCGGATTGCCGGCGAACGGCAGCGCGCCTTCGTAGGCGCCGGGCATGCCCATGTCGGCCAGGCGCTCGCCGATGCGGCGGGCCCGCTCCGCGCGGCCCGAGCGCGTCTTGCGCAACCCCTCGACCAGCGCCGCGTTGGACGGATCGAAACGCAGGCCGACGATGTGCACCGTCAGGCCGGCCCAGGTCACCGAGATCTCCACGCCGGTGGCAAAGCGCATGCCGAGTTCGCCGGCCATGGCCGCCGCTTCGGCCAGGCCGCCGACTTCATCGTGGTCCGTCAGGGCCCAGACATCGACGCCATTGGCGTGCGCGCGCTGCGCCACGTCGCGCGGCGCCAGGGCGCCATCGGACACGGTGGAATGGCAATGCAAATCGATGTTGAGGACGGGCGTGTTCATGAAGCCTATTGTAGAGAAGCCCCGCCCCCCTGGGTAGCGGCGCCGGCCAGCGGCGTCCCCAATATGATGGCCGCGGCCGTTGCGGAACAACTGAAGCGCCGCGGCGGCCGTCACGCCAACAGGAAATCCGCCACCGCCGTCACCTGGTCGTCGGCCATCAGCGTCGGCGCGTGGCCGACGCCCCGCACCTCGTGGACCTGGGCGCGCGGATTGCGCTGGCGCATTTCATCGACGGTGGCGCGGGTCAGCAGATCGGAATGCTCGCCGCGCACGATCAGGATCGGGCAGTCGACCGCCTCATACGAGCGCCACAGGATCTGCTCGCCGGCGGCCAGTTCCTCGCCGGTCTGCAGCGCCATCGGCTGCGCCAGCGCCAGGTCGTAGTGCTTGACCCATTGGCCGCCCTGCTCGGGATAGACAAAACGCGCCAGGTGGTCCCACTGCGCGTCCGTGTGCGGGCCGAAGGTCTCGGAATTGGCGCGCATGGCCGCCACCGCCTCGGCAAACGAGGCGAAGGCGCCGGGCTCGCCCACGTACTGGCCGATGCGGGCCAGCGCGCCGGTCTCCAGGCGAGGGCCGACGTCGTTGAGCACCAGCTTCGACAGCCGGATGCCCTCCTGCGGCGGCAGCATGCCGGCATGCGGGCGCAGCGGCAGCATCGCCCGCGCGAACGCGGCGGCGCCGGCCAGTCCCAGGCCGATCAGCCCGCCCATGGAGGTGCCGACCCACGCCAGCGTGGCGGGACGCAGCCGGGCCACCAGGGTCGTCATGTCGGACACGTACTGCGGCACGGTGTAGAAGGCCGGATTGACCAGCCAATCGGAACGGCCGCGGCCGACCACGTCCGGGCACACCACCCGGTATCGATCGGCCAGGCGCCGCGCCAGCGTGTCGAAATCGCGGCCGCTGCGCGTCAGGCCGTGGACGCAGACCAGCACCTGGTCATTGGCCGGATCGCCCCACTCCCAGTACGCCATGCGGTGCAGGCCCGCCGGGCTGGCACAGGTGACGAATTCCAAACGGGGTTCCAGGCTCGCATCCAGCATCGTTGTGCTCCATCAGACCGGCGCGCCGCCACGGCGGCGCCGCGCATGGTCGGTATCTTATCGGAAGCGCAGCGCGGCCAGCACCTGGTCCGCCAGGTCGTCCACGCTGGCGCGCGTGTCCAGCGTCAGCACCGGGCAATGCAGCTGGCGGATCCATTCCCGGTGCTGCGCCAACGTGCGCGCGCCCTCGGCGCCCGTGTCGTAACCGGCGGCCCACTCCAGGAAAAGGCGGCTCTTCTCACGCACCGCGGGATCGTTTTCCAGCGCCGCGCCGTAGCGTTCAACCTCGCGCCGCCGCAGCCGCGCCATGCGCTCGGCCGCCGGCAGCCGCAGGAACACCACCAGCGTGAACGCGGGAATCAGGCCCTCGCCCCAGTGATACACCGAGCCGCCGCTGAGCACCCAATCGTCGTGCCCTTGCAGCCGTTCGCGGATGCGGCGCCAACGCTCCTCTTTGGGATACTTGTGGGTGAACGGCGGATCGGTCGGCAGCCAGTAGTAGTCATCGGCCTCCAGATGCGGCACGCCGAGGCGTTCGCCCAACGCGGCGCCCAGCGTGGTGGCGCCACAGCCGGACGCGCCGAAAAGATGTATGCGCGCAGCCATGCGACTCCCCTTGAAACGGATGCGACAGGGCGGATCGCGGATCCGCCGGCGGCAGGCACGGGCCTGGCAACCAGTGTAGCGGCGATCGCGTGGCGCCGGCGCGCAGCGACGCATTCGCCATGCGGGCGCGCGGGCCCGCCGCCGCACTAGAATGGCGCCTGGCCTGGCGGCGCATTGCCGCCGCGAGCCAGGCGCCTTTGAATGCTGCGACGTTCCAGGAACTCCAAACATCATGCCCGGTGGCTACATGCTCAACGGCGGCTACGTTGCCGCCGCCCTGCTCTTCATCGCCGCCCTGTTCGGCGTGCTGGTGGTCGGCCTGGTGGCCGGCTGGCGCGCCGGCCGCGGTAGCCGACTGCAACTGGTGCTGGCCTGGCTGCTGGCGCTGGCGCTGCTGCCGCCGTGGCTGCTGGCGCTGGCCGCCGACGGCGACATCTTCGGAGTGGTCCTGATTTCCCGCTACGCGCTGGCCCTGCCGGCGCTCGCCGCGCTATGGTGGCTGCGGCGCAGCATCCGCCTCTTCACCGGCCTGCGGCCCGGGCTGGAACGGCTGCCGCGCACACCCTGGCTGCTACTGCTGGCCGCGGTGCTGCTGTACAGCCTGTTGGGTTATTGGTCAGGTCATCGTTACGATTATTCGTTCGACATCAACGACACCATTACTTCCATGGTCTTTATCGTCGCCACCGGCCTGTTGGTGGCAGGATGCGCATGGGCCTTGCGCAGCAGCATACGTTGGTTAAGATTGGCGGGTCCCGGTTCAGTGGCCGAGGTAGCCCGGCGCTGACGGCCCGCTGAAATTAGATTGCCTATCGGCCCGATTCAATCATTAAATTGGATTCCACGCGCCGGTCCGGGCGAGAGTTATGCGCTTCGAGCATTGCCAGATCAGTCAGTCCAGAATTGATATGGAGCCACTATGCACCAAAGCAGTCCGACTACTCCGCTAACCCACTCCCGCCCGGAGGCCGCCCCGCCGCCCGAACCGCCCAAGGTCCTGCAGGACGTGCTGGCGCGGGCGGATGTCCGGATCAACGGCTCGCGCCCCTGGGACATCCAGGTCCATGACAAGCACATGTACGAGCGCGTCTTCGCCAGCTGGTCGCTGGGGCTGGGCGAGTCCTACATGGACGGCGAGTGGGACTGCGAGCAGCTCGACGAACTCTTCACCCGCCTGCTGCGCGCCGACATGGGTTCGGCCGCGCTGGGCCTGGCGCGCGTCAAGCTGATCGCCGAACACCTGCGCCACAAGCTGTTCAACCTGCAATCCCGAAGCCGCGCCTTCGAAGTCGGCGAGCAGCACTACGACGCCGGCAACGACGTCTTCGAGGCCATGCTCGACAGCCGCATGATCTATTCCTGCGCCTTCTGGGAACGGGCCGACACGCTGGAAGCCGCGCAGGAAGCCAAGCTCGACATGATCTGCCGCAAGCTGCAGCTCAAGCCCGGCGAGACGCTGCTGGACATCGGCTGCGGCTGGGGCGGGCTGGCCAAGTTCGCGGCCGAACGCTATGGCGTCAAGGTCACCGGCATCACCGTCTCCAAGGAGCAATTGGCGCTGGCCCAGGAACGCGTGCGCGGACTGCCGGTGGAACTGCTGCTGCAGGACTACCGCGACCTGCAAGGCAGCTTCGACAAGGTGGTGTCGGTCGGCATGTTCGAGCACGTCGGCCCCAAGAACTACGACACCTACTTCAGCAATGTGCAACGCCTGATGGCGCCCGGCGGCATCTTTTTGCTGCACACCATCGGCATCGCCTCGACCAGCCAGAGCACCGATCCCTGGATCGACCGCTACGTCTTCCCCAACGGCAAGCTGCCCTCGGCGCGCGAGATCAGCACCGCGGTCGAAGGCCGCTTCATCATCGAAGACTGGCACAACTTCGGCGCCGACTACGACCGCACGCTGATGGCCTGGTGGGACAACTTCCAGCGCGCCTGGCCGCGGCTGCAGGAACGCTACGGCACGCGCTTCTACCGCATGTGGCAGTACTACCTGATGTGTTGCGCCGGCTTCTTCCGCTCGCGCGAGGGGCAACTGTGGCAGGTGATCCTGACGCATCCGCAGCGCCAGGAGATGTACCGCTCGCTGCGCTGAGGCGGACTCGGGGAGCGCCTTCCGGGGGCCGCCCCCTCTGGAAGGCGCCGCCCGGGCCCCAGACGGGAAATGTCGGGCCTGGCCGCCCCCGCCTCCAACGCGCCACGCCCGGATCGCCCCGGGCGCGTCCCGCTCCGCGTCACGCCACCAGCTCAGCCGCCCTGGCCTCGGCGCCGACTCGCGCCGCGTCCTCCAGAATCATCTGCGCCGCCCGTTCCGCGATCATGATGGTCGGTGAATTGGTGTTTCCCGAGGTGATCGTCGGCATGATCGACGCATCAGCCACGCGCAGCCCCTGCAAACCATGCACGCGCAGGCGCGCATCCACCACCGCGCCGTCATCGGCGCGGCGGCCCATGGCGCAGGTGCCGACGGGATGGAAGATGGTGGTGCCGATCTTGCCGGCCGCCTCGCGCAGCTCGGCCTCGCTCTGGTAGGCCGGGCCCGGCAGCCATTCCTCCGGCTGGTAGCGCTGCAAGGCCGGCGCCGCGCTGATGCGCCGCACCAGCCGGATGGCGTCGGCCGCCACCTTCAGGTCCTGTTCTTCCTTCAGGTAGTTCGGCGTGATCACCGGCGGCATCGAACCGTCCGCGCCCTGCGCGTGCACGCTGCCGCGCGACACCGGCCGCAGATTGCAGACGCTGGCCGTGAAGGCATCGAAGCCATGCAGCGGCTCGCCAAAGGCGCCCAGCGACAAAGGCTGCACGTGGAATTCCAGGTTGGCGCGCGCCTGGCCCGGGTCCGACTTGGCGAACGCCCCCAACTGCGACGGCGCCATGCTCATCGGCCCGCTGCGGTTCAGCAGGTATTCCAGGCCGATGCCGGCCTTGCCCCACCAGGTCGAGGCGATGCGGTTCAGCGTCTTCACGCCGCGCACCTTCAGGATGACGCGCAGTTGCAGGTGGTCCTGCAGGTTCTCGCCCACGCCGGGCAAGGCGTGATGCAGCGCAATGCCGCTTTCGCGCAGCCGCGCCGGCTCGCCGATTCCCGACAGTTCCAGCAGTTGCGGCGTATTGACGGCGCCCGCCGCCAGCACCACCTCGCGCGCCGCGCGGACGCTGACGGACTGCCCCTCGCGGCGCACCTGCACGCCGACGCAGCGCGTGCCCTCGAACAGCAGCCGTTCGGCGTGCGCGCCCGTCATCACCCGCAGATTGGGCCGCTCGCGCACCGGCCGCAGGAACGCCTTGGCGGTATTCCAGCGCCAGCCACGGCGCTGGTTCACATCGAAATAGCCGACCCCGAAGTTGTCGCCCCGGTTGAAGTCCGCCACGCGGGGAATGCCCTCCTGCTCCGCCGCGTCGGCGAAGGCATCGAGGATGTCCCAGCGCAGCCGCTGCGCCTCGACCCGCCACTCGCCGCCGACGCCGTGGAATTCGTCGCCGCCACGATAATGGTCTTCGCTGCGCTTGAACACCGGCAGCACCTGGTCCCAGCGCCATGACGGATCGCCGGCGATCTCGGCCCAGTCGTCGTAATCCTGGCGCTGCCCGCGCATGTAGATCATGCCGTTGATCGACGAGCAGCCGCCCAGCACCCGGCCGCGCGGATAGATCAGCGACCGCCCGCCCAGCCCCGGCTCGGCGCCGGTGCGGTACATCCAGTCGGTGCGGGGATTGCCGATGCAATACAGGTAGCCGACCGGGATGTGGATCCAGTGATAGTTGTCGCGTCCGCCCGCCTCCAGCAGCAGCACGCGCGCCGCCGGATCGCGGCTCAGGCGGTTGGCCAGCACGCAGCCGGCCGACCCCGCGCCCACGATGATGTAGTCGTATGTCTCCATTGCGCTTCTTCTTTTGAGTCTCAAGGGCTGTGCCACTGTCGCGCAGCCGGCCGCCCCTGTCCAATGAATTGTTGAAAAGCGCTTTATAAGTCTCTTTAATAATGGGTATCGCCCTGACGGGACCGGAGCCATGGACCTCAAGCACATCCGCACCTTCGCCGCCGTGGCGCGCGTCGGCAACCTGACGCGCGCGGCCGAACACCTGCACCTGACGCAGCCCGCGCTCAGCCTGCAGCTCAAGAGCTTCCAGGAGGCCCTGGACCTGCCGCTGTTCACCCGCACCGCCCAGGGCCTGGCGCCCAATGCCGATGGCCGCGCGCTGCTGCCGTCGGCCCAGCGCGTGCTGGACGCGCTGGAGGATTTCGAGCGCGCCATCGGCGCGCTGCGCACCACGGTGCAGGGCGAACTGCGCCTGGGCACCATCCTGGATCCGGAATTCCTGCGGCTGGGGGCCACGCTGCAATACCTGGTGCAGCACTATCCCAAGATCCGTCCCACCCTGCGCCACGGCATGTCCGGCTCGGTCGGCCGCCAGGTGCGCGCGGGCGAACTGGACGTCGGCTTCTTCCTCGGTCCGCGCGATGCCGCCCGTGGCCAGCCGGCGCTGCACGCCCTGCCGCTGGCCGACTTCTCCTACTACGTGGTGGCGCCCAAGGGCTGGGGGCCGCAGCTGGCCGGCCGAGGCTGGCACGACATCGCCGCCCTGCCCTGGATCTGGACACCGCCCGACTCGGTCCACCACCGCCTGCTCGCCGCGAAATTCGCCGAGCTGGATGTCACGCCCAACACGGTTGCCGAAGTGGACCAGGAAGCCTCGATGCTGGACCTGGTGCGTTCCGGCGTCGGCCTGACCTTGGCCCGCGACTCGATCGCGCTGCGCGAATCGCAGGCCCATGGCCTGGCGCTGGCGCCGGGCCTGGCGATCCAGGCCGAACTGGCCTTCATTACGCTGGCGGCGCGACGCGAGGAACCGCTGGTGATGGCGGCATTCGATGCGGTGCGGGCCGCGTTTGCCTAGGCCGGGCGGATGCGCGCCGGCCTCGTCCGCGCCAGGCGCGCCACTCGGGTATGCTCGCTGTCACATCCTGCCGGCCCCGCCGGCGCCGCCCCTGACCGGAGACCCGCGTATGCGTTGGCGCGTGCTTGCCTGTAGCCTGGCCCTCACCTTGGCGTGCGCCGCATCGCCCGTGTTCGCGGCCGCGCCCGCCAATCAGGCCGAGTGGAGCCAGGCCGTGCAGCGGCGCATGATCAGCACCTTCATCTTTCCGCCCGAAGCCCGGCGGCTGGATGGCCCGATCAGCCTGTCGCTGAAGATCATCGTGCTGCGCGACGGCAGCATTGCCGATATCCGCGTCGATCGCTCCTCTGGCGACGACGCGGTCGACCTTGCCGCCACCCGGATGGTCAGGCGCGCCGGACCGCTGCCCGCCTTTCCCGCCGACATGACCGGCGAAAAGACCACGCTGAGCCTGCCGCTGCGATTCCAGCAGGAGCAAGACGAACCAGCGGGCGGCCGCGGCGATGACCGGGGCCCGCCCGCCGACATCGTGCCGCGCCGCTACGCCGACGCCGCCACCGGCCTGGCCGTCACCGTGCCGTCGCCCTTGCGTGCCGGCCCCGCGCCGGCACGCGGGCGCTTCGACGCCTTGATCGAAATCGCCGGCCCCGACGGCTTCCCACCCCGGGCGCAAGACGCCAAATACCTGTGCCGCGTCGGCTTCCTGGCCGCGCCCCCCATGGAACGGGGCGCCAAGGCGCCCGCCGCGCCAACCTGGCAGGCGCAGGTCAAGGCCGCCGAACGCCGGCAACGCCAGCGCCGCGCGAGCATCGAGCTGTACGACCACTACCTGCTGGCCGGCCGCCAGGGCATCGACTACGTGGTCGCGCCCGGCGCCGGCCCCGGCCACGCCGACACGCTGGAGTACTACGCCGAGCTGCCGTTGCCGCAGGGCCGCATCCGCATGGCCTGCGCCACCCAGCGCGACGCCATGCCGGCCGCCCTGACGCTGTTCAGGCAGGTGCGCGACGGCATCGGGCTGGCGCCGCGCTCGCCATGAGCCCATCGTCCCCTCGCGCCTGATGCAGTGCCAGCGCCCGGGTGACGATTCAGCGCCCATCAGCGCCCATGCCAGTAGCGTCGATGCCGCTCGCGCTGGGCCCACACCCGCAGCCCGTCCGCGCGCGACTCGGCCAACACCGCGCCGTCGCGATCGCTGCGCCAGAAGCGGGCGCCGGCGCGCAGCCAGCGTCGCTGCACCGCCGGCGCGGGATGGCCGAAGCGGTTCAGGTAGCCGCATTGCGCAATCGCATGGCCTGCCCGCGAGGCCATCACCAGCTCGCGGCCCGAGGACCCGCCCGATCCGTGATGCGGCGCCAGCACGATGTCGGTCGGAGGCAGGCCCAGCGCGGCCAGCTCGCGCTCCTGCGCCACGCCGATGTCGCCGGTCAGCAACAGCGAATGGGCTGCCCCTTCCACCCGAAGCACACAGCTGCTGGCATTGCGGTCGCCGCCCGGATCGGCGGCGCCCGCCGCCGGATGCAGGAACGTGAAGGTGACGCCGTCGATGCGCCAGCCATCGCCGCGTTCGCAACGCAGCATAAGGGCCGGCGGCACATCGCGCACGCCGGCCGGCCACAAGCGGGCGTCGCGTCGCAGCCACGCCGCCAGATCGAACGACGCATAGCTGCGCGCCACCGGCGCCGCCGCCAGCACCGAGCGCGTGCCGCCCACATGATCCAGGTCCGCGTGCGACAGCACCAGCACGTCGAGCCGCCCGATGCCGCGCGCCAGCAACTGCGGCCCGATCACGCGCTCGCCCGCGTCGCCCCCGCCGAAATGACGCGGGCCCGCGTCGAACAACAGCGACTGGCTGGCGGTTTCCACCAGGATCGCGCTGCCCTGGCCGATATCCATCGCGCTCATGCGCCAGTATCCCTGCTCGGGCCGCTCCGGCCGCCAGCACAGCAATGGCAGCATGCACAGCCACCCCAGCCGGCGCAGGGGCCAACCTGGCGCCTGCAAGGCCCAAGCCATGCCCGCGACCGCCCACGCCAGCCACGGCCACGGCGCCGCCGCCACCGTGAAACTGGCCCAATCGGCGTGGGCCACGCGCGCCACCACCACCATGGCCGCGCTGAACACGCCCGCCCCCGCCTGGCCGGCCAGCGCGGCCACCGCCGCCATGCCCGGCGTCACTGACAACAGCGCGCACAGCAGCGCCAGGGGCGTGACCAGGAAGGTCACCGCGGGAATCGCCACGGCGTTGGCCAATGGCGAACCCAGAGACACCTGGTGCACCAGGAACGCCAGCAGCGGCGTCAGCCCCAGCGTCACGGTCAGCTGCAGGCGCGCGGCCTGCGCCAAGGCCGCGGCCCAGCGCTGGCGCCAGCCGGCCTGCGCGTCGCGCGGCGCCTGCGCCACGCGCAACAGGATCGCCACGGCGCCGAACGACAGCCAGAAACCCGCCGCCAGCGGCGCCCAGGGATCGAGCAGCACCACTGCCGCCGCCGCGAACGCCAGCACCCGTCCCGCCGAGACCCGCAAGCGCGACCCCAGGGCCGCCAGCGCCAGCAGCAACATGAAGAAGGTGCGCCGCGACGGCACGCCCCAACCCGCCAGCAGGCAATACGCCAACCCCGCCACGGCCGCCGCGGCGCCGCCCGCGACGCGGGCCGGCACGAACTCGGCCAGGCCCATGCCGCGCCAGCGGGCGCGCCGCCACCAGGCCGCCAGCAGCCAGGCCGCCAGTCCGGCGATCGAGGTCACGTGCATGCCGCTGATCGACACCAGATGGGTGATGCCGGCGCGATTGAAAACGACCCAGTCTTCGCGCGCCACGCCCGCCTGGTCGCCGATCGCCAGGGCCACCAGCACCGGCGCGTAACGGTGGCCATCCAGCGCGCGCCGCATGCCCTCGCGCACCCGGTGGCGTGCCCGTTCGATGGCAATGCCGGCCGACGCCCATGGCCGGTCGTCCAGCAGACGGGGTTGCCCGCGCACCGTGCCGGTGGCCCGCAAGCCGCGCGCGAACAGGCGCGCCTCGCCATCCGGGGCGTCCGGGTTGAGCGGCGCGTGCGGCCGGCGCAGCACCAGCGCCATGCGCCATATCTGCCCGGGAATCACGCGCGGCGCGCCCGGCGTTCCCCGCGCGGGCAGGCTTTGCGGCCCGCCCGGCCGCCCGCCCGCCGCCGCGCCTTGCGGGGCCAGCCACGAGACCAGAATGCGTCGGGGAATTCCCGGCTGCGCCGGCTCCACCTGCTCGGCGGTGAAGCGCACCCCGCGCGCGTCGTCATCGGGCAGTTCCACGACGCGCAGCGCCAGCCGCGCCACGGCATTCTGGTGCACGTCGGCCAGCGCGTCATCCAGGCGCCGCTGCGCCTGCCACGCGGCATCGAGCGCGCCGACCAACAGGCCCAGCAGCAAGGGCGCCATCACCCCGGCCAGGCGCCCCGGCCAGCGGCGCGCGGCCAGCGGCACCAGCGCGCAGGCCGCGCCCGCCCCTATGTAGAACCCCACGCCCGGCAAGACCGCCAAGCCCTGCACCGCCCCCGCGCCTGCCACCACGGCCAGGCAGAATATGCGCCCTTTGATGTCCGTCTCCTGCAACACGGACCAGCATAGGGTCGGGCCACGCGCGGCGGATGCGTCAGTGAACGCGCTTGTCCACCTCGGCAAACCGCAAGCGCGAACGGCGCCTCGCCGTCACCCGCGACAGCCGGCGCCCGGATGATTCAACGCGCTTGCCGCGCCGCGCTGGCCAGCAACCGCACTTCCGCCAGCGCCGCGCCGATCCCGCCCGCCGCCAGGGTCTCGACCAGACGCGTGCCCACGGCCACCAGATCCGCATGGCGGCCCACCGCCCGCGCCTGCTCCGCGGTGCGCACGCCGAAACCGGCCGCGATGGGCAATGGCGTGCAGGCCCTGACGCGCGCCAGCGCTTGCGCGATCGCGTCATCGGCGGGCAGCGCGGCGCCCGTCGTCCCCGCCAGCATGACGTGGTACACGAAGCCGCTGGCGCCGGCCAGCACCCGCTCCAGGCGTTCGTCCGGCGTGGTCGGCGCGGTCATCCTGATGATGGCGATGCCGTGCCGCCGCGCCAACCGCTCGATGCCGGCCGCGTGCTCGGGCGACAGGTCCACCACGATCAGGCCATCGACGCCGGCCCAGGCCGCGTCGGCCATGAAGCTGGCCGCTTCGTAGCGCATCAATGGGTTCAGATAGCCCATCAGCACGACCGGTGTCCGCTCGTCTTCCTCGCGGAAGGCGGCGACCAGCTCGAGCGTGCGCCGCAGCGTCTGCCCCGCTTTCAGCGCGCGCGCGTTGGCCCGTTGCAGCACCGGGCCATCGGCGATCGGGTCGCTGAACGGCATGCCCAGTTCGATCACGTCCGCGCCCGCCGCCGGCAAGCCCCGCAGCAGGGCCAGGCAATCGTCGTAGCTGGGATCGCCCGCCGTGAAATAGGCCGCCAGGCCCGCCCTGCCGGCGGCGCGCAGGTCGGCCAGGGTTCGTTCAAGCCGGTTCATCGCGCTTCTCCCGTGAATTGCAGCACCGAATCCATGTCCTTGTCGCCGCGTCCGCTCAGGCACACCACCAGCGCCTGATCGCGCGCCATGCGCGGCGCGAGCTTGCGCGCATAGGCCAGGGCATGCGCGCTTTCCAGCGCGGGAATGATGCCCTGCCGCCGCGTCAGCCAGACGAATGCGTCGACCGCCTCGGCGTCGGTGATCGACTCGTAGACCACGCGCCCGGTATCGTGCAACAGCGCGTGCTCCGGTCCGACGCCCGGGTAGTCCAGGCCCGCCGAGATCGAGTGCGCGTTGCGGATCTGGCCATCCGCATCCTGCAGGAAATAGCTGCGGCAGCCATGCAGGACGCCAGGCGCCCCCTCGCCGATGCTGGCCGCATGCTCGGCGGTACCGGTGCCGCGGCCGCCGGCCTCGACCCCGAACAGCCGCACCCCGGCGTCGTTCAGGAAGGGATGGAAAAAACCGATGGCGTTGGAACCCCCGCCCACGCAGGCCACCATCGCGTTCGGCAACCGCCCCGTTTTCTCGATGATCTGCGCCCGGGTTTCCTCGCCGATCACCTTCTGCAATTCACGCACCAGCCAGGGATAGGGATGCGGACCGGCGCCGGTGCCCAGCAGGTAATAGGTGTCGTCGGGATGCGCGATCCAGTCGCGGATGGCGGCGTTCATCGCGTCCTTCAGGGTGGCGCTGCCGTCGCGCACCGGACGCACCTCGGCGCCCAGCATCTTCATGCGCGCCACGTTGGAGGATTGCCGCGCCACGTCGACGGCGCCCATGTAGACCACGCATTCCAGGCCGTACAACGCGCACACCGTGGCCGTGGCCACCCCATGCTGCCCCGCGCCGGTCTCGGCGATGATGCGGCGCCTGCCCATGCGCCGGGCCAGCAGCGCCTGTCCCAGGCAATTGTTGATCTTGTGGGCGCCGGTGTGGTTCAGGTCCTCGCGCTTGAGGAACAGGCGGGCGCCGCCCAGCTCGTCGCTGATCGCCCCCGCGTACAGCAGCGGGCTGGGACGACCCACATAGTCGGCCAGCATGGCGCGGTACTCGGCCCAGAAGCCGGGGTCTTCCCGCGCGGCGCGAAAGGTCTGCTCCAGCGCGTCCAGCGCCGGGGCCAGCGTCTCGGGCATGTAGCGGCCGCCGTAGCCGCCGAACTGGCCCGCCGCGTCGGGAAATTCTGGATGTGAGGTAAAAGACATGGATTCAGCCCTTGGGAAACATGGGCACCATGGTATCCAGGGAAATTCGCGGAATAAATCATAGATTTCTTGCACACGGATATCAGATTTTCTAATATCAATAGCATGCGTAACCTGCCCCCGATGAACTCGCTGCGCTTTTTCGACAGCGCCGCCCGGCACCTGAACCTGTCGCTGGCCGCGCAGGAATTGGGCGTGTCGCACAGCGCGGTCAGCCAGCAGATCCGGCAGCTTGAGACCTGGCTGGGCTGCAAGCTGTTCGAGCGCCATTCGGAAGGCGTGCGCCTCACCGCCGCCGGACAGGATCTGCAACGCGCGTGCCACCCGGCATTCGACATGCTCGAACAGCGGCTGGCCGAACTGCAGGGCCGCGCGGCATCGCCCCATGTGGTGGTGGGCGCGCCCGCCAGCCTGCTGTCGAACTGGATCATCCCCAGGCTGGAACATTTCGAGCGCGATCACCCCGCCATCCAGGTGCGGTTGCAAACAGCGACGGACATCGGCCTGCTGGAACGGCGCATCGTCGACGTGCTGATCGTGGCAGACGAGCACCACCTGCCCGCCATCGAGGCGCTACCGCTATTCCGGGAAACCATCGGTCCGGTCTGCACGCCCGGGATCGCGCGGCGCATCCACACCCCCGCCGACGTGCCGCGCACGCCGCTGCTGCACACCGCCTCGCGTCCCGCCGCCTGGGAATACTGGGCCCAGGCCTGCGGCGTGGCGCTGGACACGCGCCAACCCGGGCGCCAGTTCGACCAGCTCGGCCACATGCTGGAAGCGGCGGCGGCGGGCCTGGGCATCGGCATCGCCCCCAGGGAACTGGCGCAGGCCGACATCCGCGCGGGCAGGCTGGTCGCGCCGCTCGGGTTCCTGGCGACGGGCGGCCGGTTCAGCCTCTACGCCCGCCCCGATGCCGGGCCGATGGTGAATGACCTCAAGCACTGGCTGACAGCGCAAGCGCACTCCGACGCGTCCTGACTCGCCGCCGCGGCAACGCGGCGCGGCGTTCATGTCGGCCATGCTCACGCAGGCCCCGCGCCAAGTCGGATCGATCTGGGATTTGGTCTCGTGGCGAGACGCAACGCCAACGATCCGCTTAGTATTTTTCAGCCGATCCATCCCGGATTGGATAAGCGAACCGACGTCTTTCCGACCCGAAAAGGGCCATCGCACACGGGTCGCGTGCCATCATCGACGCCACATCGGTCACCGCGTCGATCCGTCACGCGCCACCTCGTCAACGATGGCGCGGATCGACCCCGCCATCCCCTTACGCAGCCAGTCGCACGCCATGCCGGTTGCAATCATGTCATGGCCTGGCCGCAACCCTGCATTGGAGAACCTCATGCCCTCGATCCTAAACCAGTCCCTGTCGCTGCGTGCGCGCAACAACCTGGGCAAGTCGGAATCCGCGCAGGGCGTGGCGATGGAGCGGCTATCTTCCGGGCTGCGGGTCAACCACGCCGCGGACGATGCCGCCGGCGAATCCATCGCCAACCATTTCACCGCCCAGATCCGCGGGCAGCACCAGGCGGCGCGCAACGCCAATGACGGCATCTCGCTGGCGCAAACCATCGAGGGCGCGCTGGGCGAGATGGGCCGCAGTCTGCAACGCATCCGCGAACTGGCGGTGCAATCGCAAAACAGCACCAACTCGCTCAGCGACCTGCGTGCCATCCAGGCCGAGATCGACCAGCATCTCGGTGAAATCGAGCTGATTTCACACCAGACCCGCTTCAACAATCTCGACGTGCTGGCCCAGGACGCCAATCTGTCCATCCAGATTGGCGCCCACGATGGCGACACACTCACACTCAGCACCCGGCTCGTCAACACGAAAACCCTGAACCTGGATCATATCGACGTGGTGCATGATCCGCGTCTGGGCAGCGCCGTCGACAGGACGGTGATTGACACCCAGTCCAAGCCCGCGCCGATCATCCCGCCACCGGCGGTTGCGCCGCCTCCCCCTGTGGCACCGCCTCCCGCAGTAGCGCCGCCTCCCACCCCCCCTTCCGTCCTGAGCATCAGGAATGGCGCCACCGTCCTCACGATATTCGACGCCTTCCTCTTTAGCTACCCGTTCAACGGCACGACGCAATACGTCATTCAGACTTCATTTACTATTCCCCCCACGGAGTACCGCCTTGCCGCCTTGCCCGCGCCCGCGACGGGCGTCACAGAAATCGACATCGCTGGCCTGCCGCTCCTGGACAGAACAACCCTGAGCGCCGCGGAATCGACGGCGCTAGGCAGCAGCACGATCACGCTAATCGGCGACCCGGTTCCGGTTCCGACCGCTCCGCCGGTCGTGCCGCCCCCCGCGCCCGCACCTGCCCCTGCCCCTGCCCCTGCCCCTGCGCCCGGGCCGACACCCGCGCCCGGCGTCCCCGCGCCCAGCGCCGACGCCGTCAAGAAAGACACGCCCATCCGACTGTTCGATTTTCTCCGGAGCCTCGCGCCGGTGCCCGCCGCCGACGATGGCCGGCCCCTGTTCGACCAGGACAGCAAGGTGCACTACCTGAAGGACGCCACCGGCAACGCCAACGGCGAATACGTCATCAGCGGCAGCGATGGCAATTTCTACGACATCAGCATTTCGTCCACCGGCGAGGTGTCCTTCAAGCCGAAAGACGCGCCGCCGACCGTGAACCTCAAGGTCGTGCCCATGAAGCGGGTGACCCAAGCCCTGGGCCAGGTCGACAGCCTGCGCGGCGAGCTGGGCGCGATGCAGCACCGCCTGGGCTCGGTCATCACCAACCTCAATCACACCGCCGATATCCTCAGCCAGGCCCGCAGCCGCATCGAGGACGCGGACTACGCCGTCGAAACCTCCAACCTGACGCGCCAGCAGATCCTGCAGCAAGCCAGCAAGGTCGCCTTGACGCAGGCCAATCAGTTGGCGCAGAACGTATTGGCGTTGCTGAAGGAGGATTGAGGCGTCATTGGGGCAGATCCGAGGCTATATTGTGAGTGCCCGTGGATACGTCGATCATATTCTCCATGACCGTGGCCAAAGCTATCTACTTGGTGCCCTGGCCAGTGGCATCGCGCTGCGTCAACAACGTCTCCACCGGCGCGTAGTCCGTTGCCGCACCGGCACATCGGTGCCGCTTTGCAAATAGCTGATGCAGGCAGGGCTGGCCGAGGGTTCCCCTTTCACAGAGTGCAGCTTATAGCCGGGCATGCTCATATCCTGAGGCCTGGCAGCCACATCCAGAACGGCAAGGACTCATCCTGTGCGCCGAACATTAGACCGTCAACAATGACACGCCTTTTATCAGTTTGAGTCCCAGCCCGCGCAAAAAGACAGGCAGGACCATCACCGGACAACACGGCACGGCAGCGAGAAGCTGAATGGCATATGCCTGCAAGCCGCGCCATCGCAGCGGCGCCGCGCCCGCTCAGTCAGTTACCAGATACGCCTGGCCCCCCGGCTTGAGGTAG
The DNA here is from genome assembly GCF_902859695.1 of Achromobacter ruhlandii. GTDB lineage: Bacteria > Pseudomonadota > Gammaproteobacteria > Burkholderiales > Burkholderiaceae_B > Achromobacter > Achromobacter ruhlandii. The sequence continues at coordinate 196,527 of NZ_CADIJL010000002.1, read as the reverse complement.
GGCCGCAGTGCCTTGAACGGCACGCTGCCGTGGGTGCCCAGGCAGGCGCCCGAGGCGTGTCCCACGCCGGACACCGACAGGCTCAATGCCCCCGGCGCGGTGGCGCCCAGGGCCAGGTATTGCGGCCAGAGGTCGGCGCAATCTTCCAGGTTGGGATGCTGCTCGGCGCGGTCCTCGGGCGGGCCGGCCTTGACCACCTGCTCCACCAGCCCCCGCAGCGCGGCGCTGGGCTCGCGGCCGAAACTGCGCTGGCCCGGCGCGTAGGCGTCGAACACGCGGTTCCAATCGAGGTATTCGCCGCGCAGCAAGTCGAAGGTGTATGGCTCGAAATGATTGGCGGGATGTGCCCCGCCGCAATCCAGGCTGCCTGCTTCGGTCACGGTCAGCAGCGCGCGCGACAGCCAGGTAACGTTGATGTTTTCATCATCGAAGCCGCCCAGGGTGCCCGCGCCGGGATTCGTGCTGGTATAGGCGGACGCCATGCATTCCAGCGCGCCCAGGCTCTTGCGCCAGTGGCGCTGCTCCAGCAGGTCATTGACGCGCCGCATGACTTGCGGATCGGGGTGACGGCTGAGCCGTGGATAGGCGAACCTGGTGCGCGGATCCACCCACATGCGGTAGGCCACCGCGGCCGAGCCGGCTTCCTTGCCCACCGGCTTGGCGTGGCCGGCCAGCTTCAGCGTTTCGTAGGGCGCGCGGGTGGCATCCATGCCCGCCTTGAGGTCGATGTCGCCCAGGTCGACCTGCGTGGCCCGCGCCTTGGCGCGGTCGCGTTCGAGTTGGGCGGTGTCGTAGCCGGCCACCCGCTGCAGGTCGAAGCGGCGTTGCTTGCCGGTGCGCGCGTCGGTCCACTGGCCGCGATAGCCCTTCTCATCGCGCGTGCCTTGCCAGCTGGCGGCGCGATCGGCGGCATCGATCGTGGCCGTGTCCGAGGCGGGCGGCCGTGCCGGATTCGGTTTGGGCTCGTACAGGACTTCGCCCGTGCCGCGCAGGGGAATGTCGACGCCGCTCCTGGGATAGAAATAGCGTCCGCTTACGACCCCGTCGGCGCCAGCCGCGTCATCCAGTTCCAGCACCACCTCGCCGGCGCCTTGCAGCGTGCCCTTGTAGACGGTGCGCTGGGCGGCATCGGCCTGCGCACCCGGCAGCGACAGGAGGGCCATCGCCAGGGCCCCGAGGGAAGGAATATGAGGACGAAAGGTGGACGATGGCATGGAGTGGGCGCAGCCGGAAATTGGGTAGGCCAAATATACCCGAGCCATCTCTGTGCCTTCCGATTGCGACCGACGGACGCAACACGCGAGCGCGCGCCACCAAGCCGGCGATTGAAGCGCGGCCGCCGGGCCGGCGCTTACGTGCTCTTCAGCGCCGCCAGCACCCCGGCCAGATCCAGCGCGCCGGCGCTGGCGGACCGTTTCATCGATTCCAGCCCGCGGGCCACCCAGCCCGCCACCGCTGCATTCGCGTCCGCCTCGTTCACCGCCATCGCCTCGTGACGCGGAACCTGGATGACAACCGCAAGGGCCGCTTTCTTGCCCGAGTACTTCGCCACGGCGCTGAACCCCGACTCGGCGTAGTCGCTGATGCTGCCTCCCACGAAGAGTTCGATATCCAGCGTGGCGGCGCCCGGCACCACGACCGGCGCCAATGCCGCCTTCAGTCTGGGCCGGTACGCGACGACGGCGGGCAGGAACCGCAGGCCGGCCTCCGGCCCGCCCATTCTTGCGCCGAGTGCGACATCCATGAAAACTCCTTTCCCGGGCAGGCCGGTCGTGTGCGGACGGGGCATCGGCCGGGCACGGTGCGCCGGCCGCGCCGGGCGTCACTTGTTTCGCTTGACCATATCCAGGATGGTCCGGAAGAGTTCGTCGCGCGCCTGCGCCTCGGGGATTTCACCGGCGACGGCCGCATTCGAGAGCGCGTCAGCCGCGCCCAGCATGGCCCACAGGCTGGCCGTGGCGATGCCTTGCGGCCCGGCGAAGGGCGCGAAGAGGCGCCGGCATTTTTCGATGAAGGCATATTGGTACTGCCTTTTCACGGCGGCCAGCTCCGGCGAGCCGTCCAGCGCCGCGAGCACCCCGGCAATCTCGCGCCCTTGCGCCGATACGCACGCGACGTATCTCGCGGCGATGACGCCGGCCTTGTCCTTCAGGGTCGGCTTGCTGGCGGCGATGGCGTCGTCGATGATCGCCGTCTGGCGCGCATCGAAGTCCTGGTACAAGGCGGCCAGCAGGCCATTGCGCGTGCCGAAGTGGTCGTAGACCACCGGCTTGGAAATCCCGGCCTCTTCGGCCAGGCGCCCGAGGGTCAAGGCGTCGGAGCCTTCCTCGCTGACCAGTTTCCAGGAGACTTCCAACAACTGGCGCGAGCGCTCGTCTTTCGACAGGCGGCGGCGTGGCGGCGGGGCGGGAGCGGCGGACATCTGTATTCTCGGGTATCGATCAGGACGGCACGGCAAAGATCCGCTGGCCGATAACGTGCGCCGCGTCGAGATGGGACGCCGGAGAGCCGGTATCCGAGGGAAGCAGCAATTCCGAGGTCGCGACGCGCGCGCCGCAGTAGCCAAAGATGCCGTGGTCGATCTGCGTTTTCATGGCGCTGAAATAGCCATGCTTGTCGTAGGTTCGCATATCGGCGCCGCCGATGGCAACCAGGTGCACGGGCAGGCGCTGCAATTTCTTGACCAGCTTGCCGTCCGCGCTGGCGTCATAGGCCCAGCCGTTGGTGAACACGCGGTCGATCCAGCCCTTCAACAAGCCGGGAAATGACCACCAGTAAACCGGGTAGACCAGCGCCAACGCATCCGCGCGGTCAAGCCGCGCATGCTCGGCGAGGACGTCCGGCGGCGGCGCCGCCTGCTTCAGGTGCAGGGCCACGTCGGCCTGAGTGAATCTCGGATCGAACCCCTGCGCGGCCAGATCCGCGATCTCGAAAGTGTGTTCCGTGCCGGAGGCGGCAATGCCCTGCGCGAGCCGGGCGGCGACGGCGTGGGTCAGGGATGCCGGATCGGGATGTGCGACAACAATAAGGGCGTGCATGCGGGGCCTTTCGTATCAGAGTTTCTATATACCAATCGTAGCCTACTTTTAGTAGGTTATGAAAATTTCTTTGGCCGCGGTCGCGATGGCGGTCGCGATGGCGGCCGCGGACATGTCCGCCGACCATGCCCGCCGCGATCTTGAGCATGGGCGCCCGAAGCGATAAATTTGCTGCAGCGAAATCGTTACCGCGGCCTGCCCCGCAGGCCCGACGTGGGAGTCACACGCATGGATATCATCGAGACGATCGCTGCTCACACCCGCGCGCTGCAACGCCCGCTGTACGCCGTGACGGCCAGCGCCATCCGCAAGGCCGACACTCCTCTCATCCTCACCCTGCACTGGCACGGCTTTCACCGTGATGGCGAGCCCGGCCGCCGGCTGCGCTCAGTCGCCGGTTCGGCGGTGCAGCTCAACCTGCGTTGGCACGATTTTGCCGTGCTCGACCGCGCGATCATCGACGCCGGATGGGCGCTCGGCGCCTGGGACGTCGAGCGCGTGGCGCGCCCACCCTGGTGGCGCCTGAACGCGCCGGTCGCGGAAGCCGTGGCCGGCCACCGCGCCTTCGCCGATTATTCCGACCTGCCGTCCGCGGACGACCCGGTCGTGGTGGAAGCCCCGGACCAGCGGGACCTGATCGCGCTGGCGGCGCGCAAGGGCTACGTGCGCTGGCTGTTCAGGCCGCGCAAGGGGGGACTGTGGCGCCAGCTGGACGGCGACGACAGCACGCTGGATGCCGATGGCGGACGCCCCCTGCCCTGCCCGGTTCCGCTGCAACCGGACGGCCGCGAACTGCGCCGCAAGGTGCTCTACCGGCTCGGCCAGGGGAATGGATTTTTGATTCTTTAAGTTTCATTTTGATGCATTTTTGACTCTTGAAGCGCCTTTGGCGCGCCCATAGATTTTTTGCGCATCCCGATCGCGGATGCCCGGCGCATGACGGCGCAATGCCGTGACGACGCGCCGGCGTTCACTTTTTGATGATCAAGACTTCAGGAGATAGAGTCATGAAGATCCGTCCCCTCTACGACCGGATTGTCGTCAAGCGAATCGAACAACAGCGCCAGACGGCGTCCGGGATCGTCATCCCCGATGCGGCCGCCGAAAAGCCCGAGCAAGGCGAAGTCCTGGCCGTCGGGCAAGGCAAGCGCAATGCCGACGGCTCCCTGCGCGAGCCCGAACTCAAGGTGGGCGACCACGTCCTTTTCGGCAAGTACGCCGGCCAGACCGTGAAGGTCGACGGCGAAGAACTGCTGGTCATGCGCGAGGACGATGTCTTCGCCGTGCTCGCGCCGCGGGACAAGCAACTGAAGAAGGCCGCCTGAGGCCCGGCCATCGCGAACTGAGGAGCAAGACATGAGTGCCAAAGACGTCAAATTCCACGATAACGCCCGCACCCGCGTGGTCAAGGGCGTCAACATCCTGGCCGACGCCGTCAAGGTGACGCTCGGCCCCAAGGGCCGCAACGTGCTGCTCGAACGCAGCTTCGGCGCGCCCGTCATCACCAAGGACGGCGTCTCGGTCGCCAAGGAAATCGAACTGAAGGACAAGTTCGAGAACATGGGCGCGCAGATCGTCAAGCAGGTGGCCTCGAAGACGGCCGACGTGGCCGGCGACGGCACCACCACCGCCACCGTGCTGGCGCAGGCCATCGTGCAGGAAGGCATGAAGTACGTGGCCTCCGGCATGAATCCGATGGACCTGAAGCGCGGCATCGACCAGGCCGTATCGGGCGTGGTCGAGGCGCTGCGCAAACTGTCCAAGCCGATCTCCACCAGCAAGGAAACGGCGCAGGTGGCGGCGCTGTCGGCCAACGCGGATGAAGCCATCGGCAAGATCATCGCCGACGCGATGGACAAGGTCGGGCGCGAAGGCGTGATCACCGTCGAGGACGGCAAGTCGCTGGACAACGAGCTCGATATCGTCGAGGGCATGCAGTTCGATCGCGGCTACCTGAGCCCCTACTTCATCACCGATCCCGAGAAGCAGGTGGCGCAGCTCGACGACCCGCTGGTGCTGCTGTACGACAAGAAGATCTCCAACGTGCGTGAGCTGCTGCCCGTGCTGGAAAGCGCCGCCAAGGCCGGCAAGCCGCTGCTGATCGTGGCCGAGGATGTCGAAGGCGAGGCGCTTGCCACGCTGGTGGTCAACGCCATGCGCGGCGTGCTCAAGGTCACCGCGGTCAAGGCGCCGGGCTTCGGCGACCGCCGCAAGGCCATGCTGGAGGACATCGCCATCCTCACGGGCGCCACCGTCATCTCCGAAGAGACCGGCAAGCAGCTCGACAAGGCCACGCTGCAGGACCTGGGCAGCGCCAAGCGCATCGAGGTGCGCAAGGAAGACACCATCATCATCGACGGCGCAGGCAAGCAGGAAGCCATCGACGCGCGCGTCAAGACGCTGCGCAAGCAGATCGAGGACGCCACCAGCGACTACGACCGCGAGAAGCTGCAGGAACGCGTGGCCAAGCTGGCGGGCGGCGTGGCCGTCATCAAGGTGGGCGCCGCCACCGAAGTCGAGATGAAGGAAAAGAAGGACCGCGTCGACGATGCCCTGCATGCGACCCGCGCGGCCGTCGAGGAAGGCATCGTGCCCGGCGGCGGCGTGGCGCTGCTGCGCGCCCGCGCCTCCATCCAGGACCTCAAGGGCGCCAATGCCGACCAGGACGCCGGCATCCGCATCGTGCGGCGCGCGCTGGAGGCGCCGCTGCGCGCCATCGTGGCCAACGCCGGCGAAGAACCGTCGGTGGTGGTGGCCAAGGTGGCGGACGCGAAGGGCAATTTTGGCTATAACGCGGCCACCGGCGAGTACGGCGATCTGGTGGAGATCGGCGTGGTCGACCCGACCAAGGTCACCCGCACCGCGCTGCAGAACGCGGCGTCGATCGCCGGCCTGATCCTGACGACGGACGCCACCGTCGCGCAGGCCGCCGAAGAGGCCAAGCCGCAGGCGGCGCCGGCCGAAGCCATGGACTTCTGATCCGGCTCGGACCGGGGCAGCGTGAAGGCATCGCGCCACGGGCGCGGTGCCTTTTTTTTTGCGTCGTGGCGCGCGACCGGGCCACCGCCGCCGCGTCCTCGCGGACCGCTCTTCAATGGCGTCTATGCATTCGCGCCAACCGATTTCACGAATCAAAAACGCGGGGTCTTGAATCCGCGCGGACCGCACTTATATCTCTGTTGAAGCGGTCGAGCGGCTGGCGATTGCGACGCATGAAGCGGCCCCGATCCTGTCCAACCATCTTGGGAGGTAATCATGGCGAACTACCCATTCACCGATACCGGCGTCGAATCCTTCTTCGACGCGGTCCAGGAACAGATGGACCGCATCCTGCGCGGCGCGGGCCTGCCCGCCAACCTGCGCGCCCTGCCGCGCGGACATTTTCCGCCGGTCAATATCGGCGTGTCGGATGATGCCGCGGTCGTGGTGGCATTCATTCCCGGCATCGACCCGGACACCCTGAAAGTGTCCATCGAGAAGGGCCTGCTGACGATCAGCGGCACGCGCGAGACGCAGGCACTGCCCGAGAACGCGCGCTATTACGCGCGTGAACGCGCCGACGGTTCATTCACGCGCGCCATCGAACTGCCGGCCGACGTCGACGCCGACAACGTGCAGGCGCGCTATGTCGACGGCTGCCTGCTGGTCTCCATCAAGAAGAAGGAGTCGTCCAAGCCGCGCCTCATCCCGGTGCAGTAACGCCCGCCCGTCGCATTGTTCAGGAGATACCATCATGAATACGCGTAACGAACTCGTTGTCGAACAAGAAGGCCGCGCCGCGCAGCGGCGTCCCGCCACCCTGCCCGCAGTGGACATTTTCGAGGACACCGCCGGCGTCACGGTGCTGGCCGACCTGCCGGGCGTCACCAAGGAGCGCCTGAACATCAAGGTCGAGGCCGACGTGCTGGTCATCGAAGGCGAAGCCGCCGTGCCGGTGCCGCGGGAACTGCGCCTGATCCACAGCGAACTGCGCGAGCCGCTGTTCCGCCGCTCGTTCCGCCTGGGACCGGAATTCGACAAGGAGGCGATCAGCGCCAACCTCAAGCAAGGGGTCCTGACGCTGCGCGTGCCGCGTGTGCGCGAAGCGCAGCCGCGCCAGATTCCGGTGACGGTGGCGTAAACGATGCGCCGCGCCGCGGGGCCGCCGGGCCGCCGCGGCGCGGCGCCTTCATGTCCTGACCTGCCGCGGCCGGCGTCCCCCTGCCGCCGTGGATTCAGAAGCGATATCTCACTTCCAGCGACCCGGTGTTCTGCCGGTTGCCATCGCCAAACTGCCCGCCGTACAGCGCGCTCACCGTGGTGCGCTTGCTGACGTCGATGCCCACGCCAAGCTCGACCACCGCGGCGTCGCGCGCCACAGGGGCGCCCGTCACCGAAAACGCGTCCCCGCCCTGCACGAAGGACATCGTGCTGAGCGGATTGCGGTCGCCGAAGGCGTGGCGCCATCCCAGCGTGCCCCGCACCGCGCCGCGCGCGCCGGCGCTCTCGAAATCGCTGCGCGCGTGCAGGCCCAGCGTGGTGGTCGTGATGCGGCTGCGGCCGCTCTCGCCGCGCAACGCCGCGTCGCCGCCGGATTCGGAAAAGCCGCGCGTGCGCAGGTCGCTGAAGTTGGCGCCGACGAAAGGCTCCAGCGTGATGCGGTCGTTCAGCGGCATGGCATAGCCGAGTTCGCCGAACACCTGGCCGGTGCTGGCGCCGTAGCCGGCCTTGAGCGTCTGATCGAGACCGGCGGCGGCGGTGCTGCGCCGGGTGTCGACGTCGTGCCACGTATAGGCGGCCCCCAGGCTGAGATTGATCCGGCCCGCGCCGGCCTCGAAGGCCCGGCCGCCATACAGCGTGACGCTGTAGCTGTCGACGTCGGCGCTGGAGGCCCGGTCGCTGGTGCGGCTGCGGCTGTTGGTGTAGCCCAGGGCGCCGCCCAGGCGCCATTGCGCGCCGACCGCCACGTCGCCGCCGAGGATCACGCCCGAGTCAGTCTGCGTGGTACGGGCGGCGTTGCCGTCGCCGCCCAGGGTGCTCCAATTGCCGAACACCTGGGTCCAGAGCGGTTGCGCATTCGATTGCGGCAGCGACGCGGCATCGCCCCTGCCCAGCTGCGCCGTCGGCGCGCCCGGCGCCCAGCCCGCGCCCAGGTTGGCGCGCAGCCGCGACAGCGGCATCTGCGCCATGGCGCCGGTGGCGCCCTGCAGGATCGACATTGCGCTCGCATGGGCTTCGCCGGAGAGCGCGTTGAACGCCTGCGCGGGCATGCCATCCGGCAGGTTCAACACGTGCCGGTATAGCGCGCTATCGGGCGCCAGGCTCTGCAGGGCCCGCGCCACCGCGCGCTGGTTAGCGCTGGCCGCGGCATCGACAAACTGGATCGGGCGCGAGCCGCCGCCATCGGACGGAACCTGCTTGAGGCTCACCACCAGATCGACGCGCTGGCTGTCGTAGGCCAGAGAAGGCGTCAGGAACGCCAGGTTGCTCGACACGCTATCGAAACGGCCCTGCACCCCGTTGTCCGCCGTCAGGATGGAATAGACCGTGGCAGGCGCATAGTTGCCGTTCTGGCCGATATGCAGCACGGATCCCGCCAGGTTGGCGCTGCCGGCCACCCGCACGCTGCTGGCCAAGCCATCCGGCGTGGTGGCGACGCGGTAGACGGATCCCGGTTGGAAGGTCAGGTCTCCCTGCACGTTCATGCGGCCCGTGGGAAGGTTGGCGCTGCCCGGGGCCAGGGTGGCGCCGGATGCGATGGTCACCCCGCCCAGCGTTCCGGAGCCGGACAGCGTCGACCCGCTCGCGGCAAGCACCTGGCCGCCGAGCTTGCCGTCCACCTGCAACGTGCCGGCCGCCACCTGTGTCGCGCCCGTGTAGGCGCTGCTGTCGCCGGTCAGCGCCAGCGTCCCGGCGCCCAGCTTCGTCGTTGCGCCCGCGCCGGAAATCGCGCCCGCGTAGACGGCATCGTCGGCGCGATCGAACCGCAGGTTGGCGTTGTTGACGATATTGCCGCTCAACGAGCCGCGATTGCCGCCATCGCCCACTTGCAGCGTGCCCGCGTCGACCACCGTGGTGCCCGCGAAGGCGTTCTCGCCAGCCAGCACCAGGGTGCCGGCGCCGGCCTGGCGCACCTGTCCGGCGCCGCGCAGTATGCCGTCGAAGCGGATCGTGTCGCCGCGATTGAAGACCAGCGCCGCGCCCGCCGCGATGTCCGCATCGCCGGCCAGGCTGCCCGAGTTGGCGCCGTTGCCTATCTGCAGGGTGCCGGCTTGCACGAAAGTGCCGCCGGCATGGTTGCCGGCGCCGGTGAGGATGACCGTGCCGCTGCCGGTCAGGCTCAGCCCCCCCGCGCCGGAGAGCGTGCCGGACAGCGTCATGCCGTTGGCGCCTGTTACCGTGAGCCCGCCAGGACCGAGCACGAAGTCGTTGGCCATTCTCAACGTCCCCGGCGCGCCGGCGGCGGCAATCGCGCCCCCATTCGCGTTGATCGGGCCGAGTCCTAGCATGGCGCCGTGCTGCAGCGTCGCCAGGCCGCCGTTGAGCGTCACGCTGCCGCCGGAGACCAGGGGCGAATCCTGCAATATCCAGGAACCGCTGTTGATACGCAGGTTCTGGAAGTTGACGTAGGTCAGCCCGGAGATGGCGGTGACCGCCCCTCCCGTGCCGCTGCCGGTGCCGGCGGACGGCAGCGCGTTCTGCAGCACCAGCGTGTTGCCCCCGCCCACGCCGCCATCGATCGTGCCGGCAGGCGCGAAGGCAAGCCCGGGCTGACCGGCCACCGGCAGGTCGGCTGACGAGGATCCCGAACCGCGAAACACGACGGAACCCGAGACGGCGGTGAAGGTGTTGTTACCGCCCTGGCCCAGCGACACGCCGCCGACGATGGTCCCGGCATTGGTGAAACTGTGCCCCTCGCCGGGAATGCCGGCGGCTTCGAACGCGACGCGGCCGACGATGGTGCCGGTACGGTCGTTGACGAATTCCACCTTCGCGCCGCCGTAAGCGGCAATGACGGCCTTGTCCGCCGCCGCGGTGACGGTGCCGTCCACATCTCTGCTGCTTATCATGCCAGCGTTGGTGAGGTAGCTCGTCCCGCCGCTGCCGTTCTGCACGGCCAGGGCCATGCCCAGGAGCGACGGCAGGCTGGAGCCGCCGCCGACGCCGGGGGTGACGCCGACAATCGTCCCCGTCACCCCATTGGTCACCCGTGTGACGCCGGCCGAACTGTTGCCGACGAACACGCCGGTCGACCCGGCCGAATTCACGCCAAGCGGGTTGGGGTCGATCCTGCCATCGTTCGACACGGTCACGTTGCTGCCGGTCAGGCTGAGCGCGGTGCCGCCGCCGGGCGGTATGACGCCCAACGACCCCGTGCCAGTCACGGTGACCTGCAGGTTATTGGTCGCATCCGCGTAGGACGGCGTGACAGGATTGGCTGGCGAGGCGCATTGGACGAGAAGGCCGGCGCGGATACAGTCCGCCTGGGCCGCCCCGCCGGTCCCGGCCAGTGCCAGCGCCAGCGCGGCGCCCAGTGCATGACGGCGCGGCAGGCAAGGCAGGACGGGGCCGGGCGAGATCCCGCCCGCACGCGCTTGCGATGCCAGTTCCGACGCCGCTTGCCAGACGCGCAGACGGCGGTTCCATACCAGACGGTAGATGTGGTTCAAAGCGCGATCCCTTGTTTTTGCGACGGCCCGCGTCATCCTGGCCCACCGTGAAGTTGGCACGAACGCATGCGATCAGCGCGGCGCACCCACGACAGGACGAGCCGACTTTTTTTGGCCGATGGGCGAAATATTTGCGCACAATATAGCCCGCGCCGGGGCGGCTGAAGCGAAAAGAAAAGGCGCAATCACTGGTCAATTCCTGCCCACCGCGAAGATAATCGCACTTTTGCCGCCAATGCCGATTTACAAGGAGCGACCTTCTTGGGCCCGACCGCCGACCGCGCCGCCCCGCCGTTGACCGTCCGCGAGGCCATCGCCCTGGCCCACACGCACTGGAACGCCGGTCAGGCCGCGCAAGCCGAAGACCTTTGCCTGCGGGTGCTGGACGCGGTTCCGGACCAGCCTGACGCGCGGCATTTGCTCGGCCTGATCGCGCATGCGTACGGCCATCCAGCGCTGGCGCTGGCGCATCTGCGCGCAGCCTGCCAGCCGCCCGCGGCGCCGGCCGCCTATTGCAGCAATCTGGCGGAAGTGTGCCGCCAGCAGGGACGGCTCGACGAAGCCGAGGCGGCCGCCCGGCGCGCGGTGGCCGCCGACCCGGGGCTGGCCGAGGGCTGGAACAACCTGGGCATCATCCTGCAGGAGGCAGGCCAGCTGGCCGCCAGCCTCGATTGCCTGCAGCGCGTGGCCGCGTTGCTGCCCGACAGCCCGCAGGCCCACAACAACCTGGGCAACACCTGCAAGCGCCTGGGCGACAACCCGCAGGCGCTGGCGCATTACCGCCGCGCCCTGGAATTGGACCCGGACTACGCGCAGGCCTTGAGCAACATGGCGGTGGCGTTGGGCGACGAGGGCCGGCACGAGGCCGCCCTGGCCGCCATCCGGCGCGCCATCGAGATTGATCCGCTGCTGCCGCAGGCGCACCTGAATCTGGCCGCGCTGGAGCGCGCGCGGCCACGGCCAGGCCAGGGCCAGGCAATTCCCGGCGGCGCCCCGGCGCCGGCCGCGCCGCCCGATGAACATGCGCTGGGCGAGGCCGAGGCGCTGCTCCGCGAGGGCCGCTACGCCGAAGCCGAAACGTTGCTGCGCGACGCGCAGGCGCAGGCGGGGCGTCATGTCGCGCTATTGCGCCTGCTGGTCCAGGCCCTGCGCCCGCAAGGAAAGCTGCGGGAAGCGCGCGCCGCCCTGGAGCACGTGCTGCGCGCGGAGCCGGGCGACACGGGGTCGCGCTTCGAGCTGGCCGAGGTGCTGCTGACGGAGGGCGATTTCGATGCCGGCTGGCGCGAGTACCGCTACCGCTATCACCTGGCGCACACGGCGGCGCTGGCCCGCCACGTGCAAAAGCCGCGCTGGGATGGCCGGCCCATCCCCGGCCAGACGCTGCTGCTGCATGACGAGCAAGGCTACGGCGATACCTTCCAGTTCCTGCAATTGGTGGCGCTGGCCCGCGCGCGCAGCGGCGCGCGCATCGTCCTGGAGGTCAAGGCGCCATGCCACGCACTGGCGCGGGGCGGCGACGGGATTGATGAAGTCATCGTCGCCGGCTCGCCGCCGCCGCCGTTCGATCTGCACTGCGAGCTGATGAGCCTGCCGCTGGCGCTAGGCCTGCGGCTTGACGACCTGCCCGTGCGCACCGCCTACCTGCGCGCCGACCCGGCCCGCGTGGCTCGCTGGCGCGCGCGGCTGGCGGGCCTGCCGCGCCCCCTGGTCGGGCTGGCCTGGGCGGGCCGGCCGACCCACCCGCGCGACGCGCAGCGTTCCCTGGCGCTGGCCGATCTGGCGCCGCTGGCACAGCCCGGCATCACTTTCATCGGGCTGCAGGTCGGCGAGGCGTCCGCCCAGGCGGCCTCGCCCCCGCCGGGCCTGAACCTGGTGCCGTTGGGCCAGGATATCCAGGACTTTGACGACACCGCGGCCATCCTGACCCTGCTGGATGTGCTGGTGTCGGTGGACTCATCGCCGGTTCATCTGGCGGGCGCGCTGGGCTGCCCGGCCTGGGCGCTATTGCCCTTCGCGTCCGACTGGCGCTGGCTGCGCGAACGCCGCGACAGTCCCTGGTATCCGTCGCTGCGCCTGTTCCGCCAACCGGCCCCGGATGCATGGCGGCCGGTGTTGGAAGAGGTGGCTGTCGCGCTGCGCGCCTTGCAAGCGGCCCGTTCCGCCGACGCATGACGTTCCGCCCCTTCCTCGCGGGCCGCTCCAAAACCTGACGACCCGCTCCACGGCAAAGCCGCGCACTTTGGCGCCGAACATGGAGCGGCCGGAAATGCCACGCGCGTCGCCCGCGAACCGCGACTGCGTCGGCTCCAGCGCGCGGCGCCGCGGCCGCCGCAATGCCGTCACGCAGGCGCCGGACCGCGTCAGGGCAGCCCGATTCCCGTGGCGCCTTGCAGGGTTTGCAGCAGACGCGCCTGGAAGGCCTCGTCATGCGTGGCCGGATGCGGTTCGCGCCGCGCCTGGTGATGCCAGTAGCCGCCGCTGCGCAGCGCGTCGGCATCATCGGTCGTCGCCAGCCAGGCTTGCGTGACATGCCCCAGGCTGAGATCGTCCGGCGCGTTGGGCACGCCCATCTTGGTGGGCACCCAGCCGGGATCGACCGCATGGCTGATCACATCCGGCCAGCGGCGCGCCACGGCCGCCATCAACGCCGTCACGAACAGCTTGCTGTCCGAATACGAGCCGCTTTCGCGGCCGCCATCCCAGGCCATGCCGTCCAGGTCCGGCCTGCCGTCGTAGTGCATTTCGCTGCTCAGGTACACCAGCCGTCGCGGCCGCGCCATCAAGGCGGTCAGCACATACGGCGCGATGACATTGACTGGCAGGATGGCCGGGCCGGTGAAGACGCCGGCATTGTGGATGACCGCGTCCATCCGACCCAGCGCATTGAGCTGGTCCGCCAGCTCCCGCGTCTGCGCCAGGTCGGCCAGGTCGCCCACCACGGCCAGCGCCCCTTGCGACAACAATTCCCTCGCGGCGCCCAGGCGCTCGCGGTTGCGGCCGTGCACGACCACCATGTGGCCGTCCGCCAGCAGCGCGCGCGCGGCCGCCAGCCCCAGGCCATCGACCGAACCGGTGATGAAGATGCGTGCCATGAATCCACTCCTTGAAAACCGGGCGCGGGCCGGGCAAGCCTTGCGCGGCCGCCATCGACACCGCGCCACGCGCAGGCGACTGCAGTGTATCGGCATCGCGCGCCCGATGACGCCTTGACCCGCCGGCGCATCCGGGAATTCCGGCGCCCGTCGCGTGCGGCAGCCTCGGATGCGCGGATTCGCGCGAAGTATAGTGACCGGCGCGGCGCAGGCGCGCCCGAGGTCCCCCATCCCGAACTTCGCAGCAGGAGCCCCTTTTCATGGCCACCGAATCCCAAGCCCCCGTCATCCTGATCACCGGCGGCAGCCGCGGCGTCGGCGCCGCCACCGCGCGGCTGGCTGCCGCGCAGGGCTACGACGTGGCGATCAGCTATGTCTCGAACGAGGCGGCGGCGCGGGCGGTGGTCGCCGACGTCCAGGCCCTGGGGCGCCGCGCCCTGGCCGTGCGCGCCGACAGCGCGGACCCGCAACAGGTCACCCATCTGTTCGCCGCCATCGACCAGGCATTCGGCCGTCTGGACGTACTGGTGAACAACGCCGCGATCATCGCGCGGCAATCGCGCGTGGAGGACCTGACGTTCGAACGGATGCAACGGGTCTTCGCCGTCAACGCCATCGGCCCCATGCTGTGCGCGCAGCAGGCGGCCCGGCGCATGTCCCAGCGCCACAACGGCCGGGGCGGCGCCATCATCAACGTGTCATCGGGCGCGGCGCGGCTCGGCAGCCCCAATGAATACGTGGACTACGCCGCCTCGAAGGGCGCGCTGGAGAGTTTCACGATCGGCTTTTCCAAGGAAGTGGCGCGCGAAGGCATCCGCGTGAACTGCGTGCGTCCCGGCCACATCTATACCGAGATGCACGCCAGCGGCGGCGAACCGGGGCGGGTGGACCGCGTCAAGGACACCGTGCCCATGGGCCGCGGCGGCCAGCCCGAAGAAGTGGCGCGAGCCATCCTGTGGCTGGCCGGCGCCGAGGCCTCGTACGTCACCGGGACATTCGTCGACGTCACCGGAGGCAAGTAGCCGGCGGCGCCGCGCTAGCGCAGCGCGGCCACCTCCATGACGGTTGCCCCGCAGGCCTGCACCAGTTCGGGATCGTGGCTGGCGAACAGCACCACGCGGTCCCGGCCCCAGGCCATGAACAGCTCGGCCAGTTCACGCCGCGCCGGCGTATCCAGCCCGTTGCTGGGGCCGTCGGCGATGACCACGGCCGGATCGCCCAGGGCGGCCGCGGTCAGGTAGACCTTGCGGCGCGTGCCCGTGGACATCTGCTCGAAGCGCTTGTCCAGGTGCGGTTCCAGCCCCAGCCGCGCGGCCAGGTCGAGCACCGCGTCATCCACCGCCACGCCCTTCTCCGCCGCGACCTGCTGGAGCAAACCGCGCCCGGTCTGCTGCGGCGACGCCAGGCAGTTGTCGGGCACGTAGGCGAGGCGGGACTTGGCCAGTTGGGGCGCCCCGCCCAGCGAATGGCCCTCGACCCAGACCTCGCCGCCATCCGGCGCGATCACGCCCGCGATGATGGCGAGCAGGCTGGATTTACCGGTGCTGTCCTCTTCGCACAGCGCCACGCAGCCGGGGCCGAAGGTGTGCGTCAGCCCCTGGAAGACGAGATGGTCGCCGTAGCGTTTGGTGAGATGGTCAATGCGCAGCATGGCGCCAGTGTACGCAGGAACGTGCCGCCCCGCCAGGACCGCGCGGTGCCTGCCGCCCAAGCCGCCGGGCCGCCCCCGACCACGCGACGACACGCGGCCCCGGCCATGCGCGACGGCGCGGCCACCGCTGCCTGCCCCCGCCTGGCCTCGATGGCGAAGGTCTGGAAGCGCCTGAAGCGCGAGGCCGCGTGACGGCAGCGCGTCACTTCCTCAGGTACGACTTTTTCCCGCTGTCCGAATAGCAGAAGGTTCCGCCGCGCGGGCCCGTACAGTATTGGCCGTCGCGGCAGTGGCACGTGCCGCTCGAACCGGCCGCGGGTGGCGGCGACACCAGGGATTGGGCGCCGCCGTCCGGCCCCGTGCAGACACGCTTCGATGCGCTGATCGAACCATCACGGCAAAGAAACTTCTCCCCGGCACAGCGTTCCACGCCGCCCTTCTTGCCGGAACAGGGAGTGTTCGCCGAATGAGCCGTGGTCGCGAACGATACGGCCAGCGCGGCCAGCGCCAGGATCAGCGCGCGCATCGTCAATGCGCCGCCGGTCGATCGCCGACCCAGGCCGAGAAGCGCAGCAGATAGCCATCGGGGTCCTGCACCAGGAACTGGCGCACGCCCACTTCGATCGCATCGCTGCGATACCAACGCGCTTCGGGTTCCCGGTACAACGGCCAGCGGGCGGCCGCCAAGCGCTCCAGCAAGGGCTCGATGGCGGCCACCTTGATCTCGAAATTGACGCCCCGCCCACGCGGCGCCTCCAGCGCGCCCGTGATCCAGTTGTCATCGCCGCGCACCTCCTCCAGCATGAACTGCGCGCCGTCCAGGTCCAGGTATGCAAAGCCCTCCGCCTCGCGTCGGTAGGCAATCTGGAAGCCGCACAGGTCCATCCAGAAAGCCAGGCTGCGCGGCAGGTCGGCCACCAGCAACTCCGGAACCATTCGGGCTCGGCGTAATTCGGTCATGCGTGTCTCCGCTTTTTTTGAGTATTCGACATGATGACAGAACCGATGGCGCCCCGCCTTCGCGGTGAAAGAACAACGGCTCCAGGCCGCCCTTGCCCCGGTCCAGGTACTCGAACGCCACCCGCTCCCCGGGAAGCGCCGGACCGCCGCCATGGCTGAGGTTGTACAGTTCACCGCCCAGCCGATAGACATACAGCGGGGTCCAGGACGTCGACTCCGGCATTAGTACCTTGTAGGTCAGGACCTCGTCCACCCGGCCACGCACGCCGTACTTGACCGTCGCGCGCCGTGGTCGAGGGCCCCCACAGCCAGATCCCGGCGAAGAGAACCGTGATGGCCAGGAACAGCATGAAAAACACCGCCCCCCAGGACCGTTTCCGCGCCTTGAAAGTTCGTATGCCGGCGCAACCATGCCAGGTCCTGCTCGGTCAACGCCTCATCGTGGGTCTGCATGCCGCGCGCCTCCTCGTCTCGATCCGATTGCCCGCCATGATGACAGAAGCGCCGGGCTCGCCCGGCTTGACAAGCCCCCCTCCCCCCTCCGAACATAGCCCCATCCACCCGGGGAGCTTCGGCAAGAAGCTGAGATTCCGATGGCGGCCGCGCCCAGCGCGGCACGCGGCGCGCGAGACCCGTTGAACCTGATCCAGACAATCCTGGCGTAGGGAAGGTGCGCATCCCGCCGGCCCGCCATGCCGCGCCACGCCGCCCCGCCCCGCCCGTTGTCCCCTTGCAAGGACCCGCCGGCATGGCCTCCCTCACTCCTACCCTGTCCGACCTGGCGCTGGCTTCGCGCGACCTGTATGCGGCCGTGCGCCGCGACGCGCCGCTGGTGCAGTGCCTGACCAACTTCGTGTCGATGAACACCGCGGCCAACACGCTGCTGGCGATCGGCGCCTCGCCTGCGATGGTGCACGCGGTGGAGGAAGCGCCCGAATTCGCCGCCATCAGCGGCGCGGTGGTGATCAATATCGGCACGCTCTCGGCCCCCTGGCTGGACAGCATGCTGCGAACCGCCGCCGCCGCCAACCAGGCGGGCACGCCCTGGGTGCTGGATCCGGTGGCGCACCACGCCACTGCGTTCCGCCGCGACGCGGTGCGGCGCCTGCTGGACCTGCGGCCCGCCGTAATCCGTGGCAACGCGTCGGAGATCATCGCGCTGGGCGGCGGCCAGAGCGCCAGCAAAGGCGTCGATGCCCGCGATCCGGTGCGACAGGCCGAGCAGGCCGCGCGCGAACTGGCGCGGGCCCGCGCCACGGTGGTGGCGGTGACGGGAGAAGTGGATTTCGTGACCGACGGCCAGCGCGAGGTGCGCGTGGCCGGCGGATCGCCGCTGATGCCGCAGGTCACCGCCACCGGCTGCGCGCTGACGGCGGTGGTCGGCGCCTTCGCGGCGGTGGCGCGCGCTGACGCCTACACGGCGGCGGTGGCGGCGCTGTCCTGCTTCGGCATCGCCGGCCGGCGCGCCGGGGCGCTGGCGGAAGGCCCCGGCTCGTTCGCGTGGCGCTTCCTCGACGCGCTGGCGGCGCTGGAGACGGACAGCCTGACGGCCGAATCGCCACTGCGCTGAATCCACATCCGCGCGCCCTGTCGGCGCGCGGATGCCTTTCCTTTTACATGCGGTACTGCAGGCTCAGCATGGCGTTGCGCGGCGCGCCGGGCATGTTCAGGTTGGCGTTGCTACCGTGCGCCGACACGATATACCCGGCATCGAACAGGTTGTAGACGTTCAGCTGCACCGAGTAAGGCCCCTGGCGCCACCAGGCGGCGGCGTCCGCCGTGACGTAGCCGGGCAGCTTGACGGTGTTGCCCGGGTTGGCAAAGCGCGCGCCCACCAGGTTCAAACCGGCGCCAACGCCGAAGCCCTCGCCCAGGTCCTTGGTGATCCAGACGTTGCCGGCATGGCGCGGCGTCAGCGTGGCGCGCTTGCCTTCCACATCCTTGCCCGCGTCGCGCGCCACCGACTGCGTCACGCGCGCGTCCAGGTAGGCATAGCCCAGCATCGCGCGCCAGCCGTTGGACAGGTCGCCCGACAAGGTCCACTCGGCGCCGTCGGTGCGTTGCGTGCCCACCGGCACCAGCGTGTTGGTCACCGGGTTGGTCACCTTGATGTCGGTGCGCTCCAGACGGAACACCGACACCGTGGTCGACAGCTTGCCATCCAGGAAATCGTACTTGGCGCCGACTTCATAGTTGGTGGTCTTCTCCGGCGCCAGGTCGACGTTGTTGGCCGCCAGCGCGAAGGCCTCGCCCGAAGGCTGGTAGGAACGGCTCCACGACACGTAGTACGACTGCACGCTGTCCGGCTGGAACACCAGGCCCAGGCGCGGGCTCAGGTTGGAGTCGGTGCGCTGCAGGTTCTGGCCGCTGCGGCGGTCCTCGGTCTTCTGCTCGAAGCGGTCATGACGCACGCCGCCCAGCACCTTCCAGTGCTCGCCCAGCGACACCATGTCCTGCACATACAGGCCGAGCGTGCTGAAGCGGCCCAGGTTGTCGGAACCCGGCGCGCCCACGGCCTGCCGCCGCAGCGTCGGCAGTTGCGGATCGAACAGGTTGACCACCGCCACGTTGGGATTGGAATAGCTCACCAGGTCCTTGTTCTGCTGGCCCACCTCGACGCCGTAGAGGATGTCGTGGCGCACCGATCCCCACTGCACGCGCTGCATCAGCTCGGTCTGGTTGGTCCAGCCGTGTTCGTCGCGCAGCACGTTGCCGTGGGTCAGTGACACGGTCTGCGCGGCCTCGTTGACTGAACCCGGCAGCGTGTTGTTGCGGTTCAGCGTGTAGTGGTAGTAGCGCGTGGCGTTGCGCAGCGACCAATTGTCGTTGAAGCGGTGCGTCAGCGTGCCGGCGTACGACTGCACGCGAGTCTGGGTGTAGTCGGTGTCGCGCGCGTTCTCGGCGCCGTAGTAGGTGGACGGGTCCACGTCCACCGGACGGCCATGGTAAGCCGGGATGCCGAAGTCGGTCAGGCGGCGGTCTTCCAGGAATTCGGTCTGCAGCAGGAAGGTGGTGTTCTCGCCCAGCTTGAACTGGGCCGACGGCGCGATCGCCTTGCGGTCGATGAACTGCTTGTCGCGGTAGCTGTCGCCCTTCTCCACCGCGCCGGTCAGGCGCCAGGCCATGCTGCCGCTCTCGTTGGCGCGTCCCAGGTCCAGGTCGAGCCGACGGTCGTTCCACGACCCGTAGCTCAGGCCGACCTGCGAGATGTCCTCGCCGGGCTTCTTGGTGACGCGGTTGATC
Organism: Achromobacter ruhlandii; assembly: GCF_902859695.1. Lineage (GTDB taxonomy): Bacteria > Pseudomonadota > Gammaproteobacteria > Burkholderiales > Burkholderiaceae_B > Achromobacter > Achromobacter ruhlandii. The sequence goes on along the minus strand of NZ_CADIJL010000002.1, from coordinate 176,894 downwards.
AGGCCGCCCGACGAGCCGCGGCCGTACAGCACCGCCGCCGGGCCCTTGATGACGTCGATGCGTTCGACGTTGGACAGGTCGCGGAAGTACAGCGCGTCATCGCGGAAGCCGTCGACGAACTGGTCGGCGATGGCGGTGAAGCCGCGTATCGACACCTGGTCGCGCTGGCCGTCGCCGGTCGAGAAGCTGACGCCCGGCACGTTCTTGAGCGCGTCCTGCACCGACATGGCGTGCTGGTCGCGCAGCACCTGCGCGGGCACCACGTTCACCGTCTGGGGAATGTCGCGCAGCGGCGCGTCGATCTTGGTGGCGCTGGTGGACGCGGGCGGGTTGTAGCTTTGCGCGGGGTCATCGGCGCCGACGACGCTGATCGCGGGCAAGGTGGCGGCGGGCGCGGCCTGGGCCTGGACGGCCAAGGGGGCCGCGGCGAACAGGGCGGCGGTGAGGGGGCGGAGGACGTGCATGGCCTGCGGGTCTTTTCGAAGTCGTTTGAAATGGAAGAAACCGCCATTCTCTTGACAACGAGAATCACTCGCAATGCTTTTATCATTACGTTGCCTGGGGGCCACGATAAATGAGACACGCGTCCAATTCAGATGTTATTCAGCATGTGTGTGCAAAGCGTGCGCGGCGGGCCGGATGTCCCAGCCCGGTCGCATTCCGTCCCCGAAAATTTTCCGCCGCGCGCCGGCGCTGGCGTCGTCCCGCGAGCCAGCGCGCGCTCCCCGCGACCGTCAGCGGTAATACACGCAGATGCGCTTGCCGCCGATTTCGTGCACGTCGATCGGCAATTCATACAGTTCGCCCAGCACCTCGGGACGGATCAGTTCGGCGGGTGTGCCGCAATGCGCCACCCTGCCCGCCTTCATCGCCACGATGCGGTCGGCATAGCTGGACGCGAAGTTGATGTCGTGCAGCACCAGCACCACGGTCTTGCCCAGTTCGTCGGCCGCGCGCCGCAGCGTGCCCATCATGGCCACGGCGTGCTTCATGTCGAGGCTGTTCAGCGGCTCGTCCAGCAGCACATAGCGCGTATCCTGGCACAGCACCATCGCCACGAACGCGCGCTGGCGCTGGCCGCCGGACATCTCGTCCAGGTAGCGGCCGGCCAGCGGCTCCAGGTCCAGGTAGGCGATGGCCCGGTCGATATGGACCTTGTCGTCCAGCGTCAGGCGGCCTCCGGAATGCGGATAGCGCCCGAACGCCACCAGGTCGCGCACCGTCAGGCGCAGCGGCAGGTGGTTGTCCTGCCGCAGGATGGCCAGGCGCCGCGCCAGTTCGCGGCTGTCGCCGCGCGTCACGTCCAGGCCGTCCACCTGGATGCGGCCGGCGGACATCGGCAGCAGGCGGCTGATCATCGACAGCAGCGTCGACTTGCCGGCGCCGTTGGGGCCGATGATGGCGGTCACGCCGCCGGCCGGCAAGGCCAGCGACACCTGGTCCACGACCACGCTGTCGCCGTACTGCTTGCTGACTTGTTGGATATCGATCATTGGCGTCCCCTGCGCAAGATCAGGGCCAGGAACATCACTCCGCCCACGAATTCGATGACCACGCTGACCGTGGTGCTCAATTGCAGCACCCGTTCCAGCAGGGTCTGCCCACCCACCAGGAAAATCACGCTGAGCAGCGCGGCGGCCGGCACGGTATGGCGGTGCCGATCCGACCCCATCGCCTGGTACGCCAGGTTGCTGACCAGCAGGCCGAAGAAGGTCACCGGTCCCACCAGCGCGGTGGACACCGACACCAGCACGGCGATGGCGGCCAGCGTCAGCAACAAGGTGCGGCGGTAGTCCACCCCCAGGTTCAGCGCGATCTCGCGGCCCAGCGCCAGTACGTCATAGCGACGCCGCATGCGCCAGACCAGCAGCGTGGCCGCGGCCACCGCCGCCAGCGCGATCGGCAGCAGTTCGGTGCGCACCGAATTGAAGTTGGCGAACATCCGGTCCTGCAGCACCAGAAACTCGTTCGGGTCGATCAGGCGCACCACGAAGCTGGACAAGCTGCGAAACAGCAGCCCGAAGATGATGCCCACCAGCATCATCAAATGCAGGCTGCGCACGGCGTCGGTGAACAGCCAGCGGAACAGCAGGCAGGCGAAGGCCGTCATCGCGCCCACTTCCAGCACGAAGGCCGCCACCGGATGGTTGACCGCGCCGGCCGCCTGACCGAAGCCGAACACCACCAGCGACTGGATCAGCAGGTAGAGCGCGTCAAAGCCCATGATGGCCGGCGTCAGGATGCGGTTGTGCGTCACGGTCTGGAACAGCACCGACGACACCGCCACCGCGTAGGCTACCAGCAGCATCGCCGCCAGCTTGCCGCCCCGGAACGGCAGCACGAAAGCCCATTGGCCATTGGCGCCCAGCGTCATGAAACCGACAACGCACAGCAACGCGGCGGTGGCCAGCAGCGCCAGGCGCCAGGCCTGCGGCGAAGGCAACAGGCGCGACACGGAGTCAGCCACGGCGCGCTCCCCGGCTGCGCAACAGGCACAGGAACAGGACGCTGCCCACCACGCCCACCACGGTGCCCAGGGGCACCTCGTAGGGATGGATCACCAGCCGGCCGATGATGTCACAGGCCAGCACGAACACGCCCCCCAGCATCGCCACCCACGGAATCGCGCGGCGCATGTTGTCGCCCAGCATCAGGCTGACCGCGTTCGGCACGATCAGGCCCAGAAACGGAATGCCGCCGGCGGTCACCACCACCACGGCGGAAATCGCCGACACGATCAGCAGGCCCACCAGGGTCAGGCGCGCGTGGTTCAGGCCAAGATTGGCGGCGAACTCGCGGCCCATGCCGGCCACGGTGTAGCGGTCCGCCGCCAGATAGGCCGCGGCCGCCAGGCCGAAGCCGATCCACAGCAGTTCGTAGCGGCCGCGCAGCACCCCGGAAAAATCGCCGGTGGTCCAGGCGTGCAGTGACTGCAGCAGGTCATAGCGGTAGGCAACGAAGGTGGTGACGGCGTGGATCACGCCGCCCAGGATCAGGCCGATCAGCGGCACGATGAACGGCGTGCGCAGCGGCACGCGCCGCAGCAGCGCCAGGAACAGCAGCGTGCCCGCCAGCGCGAAGCCGGTGGCCGTCAGCATCTTGCCGATCACCGGCGTGTCCGGCGCCAGCAGCGTCACCACCAGGATGCCGAGCGTGGCCGACTCGACGGTCCCGGCCGTGGTCGGTTCGACGTAGCGGTTGCGCACCAGCATCTGCATGATCAGCCCGGCCACCGCCAGCGCCATGCCGGCCAGCAACAGGGCCAGCGTGCGCGGCACGCGGCTGACCAGCAGCAGGCGCCAGGCGCGCTCGGCGTCCGGCCCGCCGGCCAGCGCGGCGAACGAAAACGACCCCGCGCCCAGGCTGACGCTGGCCACGCACAACGACAGCAACAGCAGCAACAGGGCCGCCAGCCCGGCCCAGCCGGTCATCATCCCGCCCTGCTTCACCCGGCCGACTCCGACGCCATCCGATGGACCATGCGCTTACTTGACGTCCGGCTTGGCGCCCGACAGCGCGCGGGCGATATCGTCCACGTTCTGCTGCATGGCGGTCAGGCCCGCACTGCCCAGCAGGTACCAGTTGTAGCCGTTCAGATAGACCACGCGCTGCTGCTTCCAGGCCTTGGTGGGGCGGATCAGGTCGTTGTCCAGCATCCGCTGGGCCGAGGTGCCTTCGCGGCCGATGGCGGCGTCGCGGTCGATCACGAACAGCCAGTCGGGATCGGTCTGGGCAATGAACTCGAACGAAATCGCCTGGCCGTGGTTCGACACGTTCAGGTCCTTGCCGGCGGGCGCGAAGCCGAACGCGTCATGAATGACGCCGAAGCGCGAGCCGGGACCATAGGCGCTCATCTTGCCGCCGGTGGTCAGCACGATCAGCGCGGTGCCCGCCTTGCCCGCCTGGCCATGCAGCGCCGTGATCGAGGCGCGCAGCGCGTCCAGCTTTTCCCTGGCCTGGGTCTGTTTGCCATAGATGGCGGCCAGCGTTTCGGTGTTGCGCGTGACGCTGCCGACCAGATCCTTGGCGTCAACCGTCAGGTCGACCGTGGGCGCCAGTTTGGCCAATTCGTCGTACTTGGGCGCCGAACGGCCGGCCACGAAGATCACCTGCGGCTGGGCCGCGTGGATTACCTCGTAGTTGGGCTCGAACATGCTGCCGACCTTGAGATAGCGCTTGTCGGCGTACTGGGCGAGCTGCGGCGGCAGCTTGGCGGCGCTGGGCACGCCGGCCACGTCCACGCCCAGCGCGTGCAGGGTGTCGAGCACCGCCAGGTCCAACACCACGGTCTTGGTCGGGTTGGACGGCACGGCGGTCTCGCCGCGCGCGTGCTTGACCGGCACGCTCCGGGCCGCGTCCTGGGCCAGGCTCGGGGCGCTGGCGGCGCCCAGGGCCACGGCCGTGGTGGCACACGCCAGCCAGCGGCCGGCGCGCCCTGCCAAGGTTTGCTTCATCGTCATGCTTGTCTCTCCAGGTTGCGGGAATGCCGCCAGGCGGCGGCGCGTCCCGGTTGTTGCGCGCGGGCTCAGAACTTCACGCCCACGCCCAGCCAATAGCGGCGGCCGTCCTCGACGTAGCCGTAGTCGTCGTAGCCGACCTGCTTGTCGAACAGGTTGTAGATGCCGGCGTACACCGACACCTTCTTGTTGACGGCGTAGGAGCCGCCCAGGTCGACGAAGGTGTACGACGGCGCCACCAGCGAGGTCGAGGACGGGCCGGTGATCGGCTGGCTTTCCTTGCCGCGGTAGTTGACGCGGGCCCACGCTTGCAGCGCGTCGGAGGCCTGCCAGTTGACCGTGGTGGTGAACAGGTGCTTGGGCAGCTGGTTCAGCGGCTGGCCCTGGTACTGGCCAGACTTCTGTTCCGACTTGGTGAAGGTGTAGCTGCTGGTCAGCGACCAGTCGCGGCCCAGCGGCAGCTTCAGGTTGGCCTCGACACCGCGCGACACCGCCTTGTCCACGTTCATGTAGGTGGTGGGGTTGGAGCCGAACTGGTTGGGGCCGTCGGTGCATTGCGACAGCGGGCACGCAACGCGGGTGATCTTGTCCTTGAAGTTGTTGTTGAACAGGGTCAGGCCGGCATTGAAGCCCTCGCCGTCGTCATACAGCAGACCGAGTTCCTGGGTCACCGACTTCTCGGGCGTCAGGTCGGGGTTGCCGTACATGTTGCCGCCGCGGCTGACCTGCCCCCAGCCGGCCACGGTCTGGCGCAGGTCGGGCGCGCGGAAACCGGTGGACACGCCGCCCTTCAGGGTCCAGCGCTCGGCCATGTGCCACACGCCGTACAGGCGCGGGCTGAAATGGCTGCCGAAGTTCTCATCCTGATCCATGCGCAGGCCGCCGGTCAGCGCGAAGCTTTCGACCAGGCGCCATTCGTCCTCGGCGAACAGCGCCCACTGGTAGCGCTCCACCTTGCTGGGACCGCCGGCGAGCTGGTTGCCGGTCTGGTCGGTCAGGCGCTGCGTCAGGTAGGTGCCGCCCAGGGTCAGCATGTGCGAACCCAGCGGCAGCGTCCAACTGGTCTGCAGGTCCAGGTTCTTGATCTTCATCTGGCGCGAGCGGTTGTCGAACTCTTCCTGCTGCACGTAGCTGTCGGACACGCCCCAGCCCCAGCGGCCGGTGTGCGACAGCGCCCACTTGCTGCTGCGGTAGTCGGTTTCCGACGAGGCCGGGCAGCCCGTACGCGCGCAGGCCACGCCGGGGGCCAGCGGGGCCACGGTCTTGCCCAGGGTGTTCTCGTACTTCTGGCGGCTGGACGTGGCTTCCAGCACGATGTCGTGGTCGCGGTTGGGCGTGAGCGCCAGCTTGGCCGTGATGTTGGTGGCGTTGCGCTTGCGGTAGCCCTCGACGATCCTGTCTTCGTCGCGCTGGGTCGCCTGGCCGTAGATCTGCAGGCCCAGCAGGTCATTCTTGATCGGGCCCGCCAGGTAGAAGTTGCCCTGGTAGATGTCGCCGGACTTGCTGTTTTCCTGGATGGTGGTGTCCATGCGGATTTCGCCGCCCCACTCGTTGGGCACCTTGCGGGTGATGATGTTGATCACCCCGCCCATGGCGTCGGAACCATACAGCGACGACATCGGCCCGCGCACCACCTCGATGCGCTCGATGGCCGAGATCGGCGGCGTCCAGCCGCCTTCGACGCCGCCGGAATCAGAGTTGGTGCGGGTTTCCCGCGAGTTCTGGCGCTTGCCATCGATCAGGATCAGCGTGTACTTGGGGCCCATGCCGCGCAGGCTGATGTCCTGGCGGTCGCCGCCGCCGGTGACCACCACGCCCGGCACTTCGACCAGCGCGTCGGTGACGTCACGGTAGAACTTCTTTTCGAGATCCTGGCGCGTGATCACGCTGATCGAGGCCGGCGCGTCCTGGATCTGCTGCTCGTAGCCACTGGCCGTCACCACCACGGTATCCAGCGTCCTGGCGTCGGCCGGCGTGGCCGATTGCGCCAAGACCGGATGACCGGCGACAAGGCCGCTGGCGCACAAGGCGACAGCCAGGCCGGTACGCGGGCCGAATGCGCGGCGCGCGGCCAGATCGTTGCAGCTCATGATTTCAGACTCTCCCGTCCCGGAAGGGCCGCGCCCCGCGCGCCGCCCTGTCCGCTTCAATTTTTAATGAAAACTATTCTCATATTAGAATTGAGGCAAACCGTGAGCTGCAACACGCTTTCCGCAACTTTTACTTTCTTCGCACTTCTTGACACTTCTGCCGCCGGCGACCCGCTATGCTGCCGTGGCAACAGCACCCAAGCGCATGCCCATACCTACTCCCATGGCCACGCGCCGCATCCTGTTGATCGACGACGACGTCGACCTGGCATTGATGCTGCGCGAGTACCTAGAGCCCGGCCACATCGAACTGACCCTGGCGCACAACAACGCCCAAGGTCTGCCACTTGCAATGCAAGATTGCTTCGACCTGGTGCTGCTCGACCTGATGCTGCCGGACGGCAGCGGCCTCGATCTGCTGCGCCATCTGCGCCGCCACTCGCGCCGCCCCGTCATCATGTTCACCGCCCACGGCGGCGAAACCGACAGGGTGCTGGGACTCGAACTGGGCGCGGACGACTACCTGGCCAAGCCCTTCGGTCCGCGCGAACTCAAGGCCCGCATCGGCGCCGTGCTGCGCCGCTTCGAGGAAAAGCCCGCCCCCTCCCCGCCCGAGCTGAACGTCGGCGCGCTATCGCTGGACGCCGCCAGCGGCCGCGCCCGCCTGGGCGAGCAGGAAGTGCTGCTGACCGGCGCCGAACAGCGCATCCTCGAAATCCTGATGCGCGCCCCCGGCCAGGTGGTGCCACGCGAACAGATCAGCCTGTACGCGCTGGGCCGCGCCGCCGAACGCTACGACCGCAGCATCGACACCCACATCAGCAGCCTGCGCAAGAAACTGCAGCTGGACCAGGCCGCCGACGCGCCCGCCATCCGCAACCTGCGCGGACTGGGCTACGTCCTGGCCGGCGCGGCCTGATGCGCTGGCTGCCCGTCCGCTCCCTGTTCTGGCGCGCCTTCCTGACCTTCTGGGGCGCGATGGCCGTCATCACGGTCTGCGGCATGATGCTGACCGCCGCGGTGGCCTGGTACCGCGTCGATTCGCTCGACGGCCTGAACCCCGGCAACCTCACTCGCGACGCGGCCCAGATCGCCCGCGGCGAAGGCGCTGACGGCCTGCGGCGCTGGGTCGAGGCCATGGACGCGCGCTATTCGGCGCTCAAGATTTATATCGTCGACACGCACGACCGCGACATCCTCGGCCGCCGGTTGCCGACCCGCCTGGACGACTGGCTCGCGGCCTTCCGCGCCGCGCCCGATCCGGGCCTGATCGCCGCCTCCATCGACGTCCCCGCCGATCCGGCCGCGGTGCGCGTGTCATGGTGGGATCCGCAATTGCTGACATTGCCGGATAACCGTGAATTGCTGATGCTGTTCCTGCCGTTCGACTCCTCGCACTGGGAAGTGCTGGGACTGACGCCGGTGGCGCTGGGCCTGCTGCTGTTCGCGCTGGCCATCACCGCCCCCTTCTGCTGGGCGCTGACGCGCCACGTGGCCGCGCCGCTGGACCAAATGCGCGGCGCCGCGCGCGCCCTGGCCGCCGGCCGGCTCGACACCCGCACCCCCGGCGCGCTGTCGCGGCGCCAGGACGAACTGGGCCTGCTGGCGCGCGACTTCGACGCCATGGCCGGCCGCCTGCAAGCGCTGGTCGATACGCGCGAGCAACTGCTGCGCAACATCGCCCACGAACTGCGCTCGCCGCTGGCGCGGCTGCGCCTGGGCGTGGAACTGGCGCGCCGCAAGGACGAGCGCCAGGACCTGCAGCTGGACCGTATGGAACGCGAATGCGAGCGCCTGGACACCCTGGTGGGCAGCACCCTGCGGCTGGCGCGCATGGGCGCCCTGCCCCTGCCCACCGAAACGCTGGACCTGGCGGACGTGGTCGACGACGTGGTGCAGGATGCGCGCTTCGAGGCCGGCGAACGCCAGATCGCCATCGGTTGGCACCGTCCGCCGCCGCTGCGCATCGCGGCCGACCGCGACAGCCTGGCCAGCGCCATCGAAAACATCCTGCGCAACGCCCTGCGTTTCGCGCCGGCGGGCGGCGCGATCCAGGTGCGCCTGCTGGCCGACGCCGGCGAAGCCTGCCTGGAAATCGAGGACAACGGGCCCGGCGTGCCGGAAAAGGAACTGGCCTACCTGTTCGAGCCGTTCTACCAGGGCGCCCCGGCCGCCGGCACGCCCCACGGCGGCGCCGGGCTGGGCCTGAGCATCGCGCGGGCCGCCGTGGCGGCCCACAAGGGTCGCATTTCGGCGCGCAACGTCGCGCCGCGCGGGCTGAGCGTGCGCATCGAACTGCCGCGCATGGCCGCCTGACCCGCGCGGCGCTTCGCCAGTCGTCGGGAATCCGTCGTCGGGAATCGATCGTCGGGGACCCGTCGTCGGTGATCGGTCGTCGGTGATCGGTCGCAGGTGATCGGTCGCAGGTGATCGGTCGCCGGTGATCTGCCGCCCCGGATCAGACGTCGGCGAGCAGTCGCCGTTGAGCAGTCGCCAGGGATCAGGCGTCGGGGATCAGGCGCCAATGATCAGTGGTCAATGAGCAGTCGCCCGGCATAGGGCGTCGGTGAGCGGTCGCCCGGCATCAGTCGTCGGCCAGGATCGCGGCCGACAGCCGCGGCAACACCCGCAGCGCATTGGCCGTGGTCGCCTGCGCCACCTGCGCCGGCGTGATACCGCGCAGTCCGGCCAGCACCTGGGCGATGCGGGCCAGCTCGCCAGGCCGGTTGCGCCGCTGCGGCGGATGCAGCCAGGCCGGGGGGATATCCGGCGCGTCGGTCTCCAGCACCAGGTGGCGCAGGTCGACGTCGGTGGCGTGGCGGCGGATCTGCAATGCCCGCTCGTAGGTCATGGCCCCGCCCAGCCCCAGCGCGAAGCCTTGCTCGACAAAGGCCTGGGCCTGCTGGGCGCTGCCATTGAAGGCATGCGCGATGCCGCCGATACGCTCGTGGCGCCGCAGGTACTTCAGCAGGATGTCCTGCGACTTGCGCACATGCAGCAGCACCGGCAGCTTGAATTCCGCCGCCATGGCCAGTTGGGCGGCGTAGAAACGTTCCTGCCGCGCGCGCGGTTCGCCCGAGGCGATTTCCGGCACGAAGAAATCCAGCCCGATCTCGCCGATGGCGACGAAACGGGGATCGCCCAGCGACTGCCGGATGGCGTCGCGCAGGGCATCCAGATCGGCATCGTCGGCGCGCTGCACATAAAGAGGATGGATGCCCAGCGCGTAGGCGCCGCCGGCCACCTGCCCGGCAAGCTCCCGCACGACGGCAAAATTGGCCCGTTCAACGGCGGGGATGACGATGGCCTGGACGCCGGCTTCAAGCGCGTGTCCGATGACCTCGCTACGATCGGTATCGAACTCGGCGGCGTCCAGGTGGCAATGGGTGTCGATCAGCATGGGCGCGGCCTCCTTGCCCGGGTTTCCTGCACAATCATCGCGCCGCCCGGCCCACGGACCGGCCGCGGGCGTCAGCCCGAGACCAGCCGGCCGTTTTCCATCAGCAGCTGGCGGTCGGCGCGCGCCGCCAGCTCGGGATCGTGGGTCACGATCGCAAATGCCGTGCCCGACTCGCGGTTGACACGGGTCAACAGTTCGAACATGTTATGCGCGGTGTGGCGGTCCAGGTTGCCGGTGGGTTCGTCGGCCAGCACGCACACCGGCCGCGTCACCAGCGCGCGCGCCAGCGCCACGCGCTGGCGTTCGCCGCCCGACAGCTGGCCCGGATAATGGCCTTCGCGCGCCGCCAGGCCGACCAGGCCCAGCACCTCGCGCGCCGCTTCGCGGGCCTTGTCGCGGTTCTCGCGGCGCACGATCAGCGGCATGGCGACGTTGTCCAGCGCCGAGAATTCCGGCAGCAGGTGGTGGAACTGATAAACGAAGCCCAGGCTGCGATTGCGCACCTGGCTCTTCCTGGCCTCGGACAGCCCCACGGCCAACTGGCCGTCGACCGACACCGAACCGCTGGTGGGCACGTCCAGCAGACCCAGGATGTGCAGCAGCGTGCTCTTGCCGGAACCGGACGCGCCGACGATGGCGACCATCTCGCCGCGCGCCACGCTCAGGCTGACATTGCTCAGCACCTCGATGCGGGCCGGCCCTTCGTCGTAGACCTTGACGAGGTTGTCGGCCTGCAGCGCCGGAGACAGGGAATCAATCATGGCGCAGCACCTGTGCGGGTTGCAGGCGCGAAGCGCGCCAGCTGGGATACAAGGTCGCCAGCAGCGACAGCACCAGGGACGTCACGCCGATGGTCACGATGTCGCCCACCTGCGGGTCGGACGGCAAGGCGCTGATGAAATAGATCTCGCGCGGCAGGAAATGCACGCCCAGCAGACGCTCGATGAACGGCACGATCACGTCGACGTTGTAGGCGATCAGGATGCCGCCGGCCACGCCCAGCAGGGTGCCGATGACGCCGATCAGCGCGCCCTGCACCAGGAAGATGCGCGCCACTTCGCCCGGCCCCGCGCCCAGCGTGCGCAGGATGGCGATGTCCGATTGCTTGTCCTTGACCGCCATCACCAGCGACGACAGCAGGTTGAACGCGGCCACCGCGACGATCAGCGCCAGGATCAGGAACATCATGCGCTTTTCGGTCTGCACCGCGGCGAACCAGGTGCGGTTGTTGCGCGACCAGTCGCTCGCCATGATGTAAGGCGGCAGCACGTTGCGCAGCTCGGCCGCCACCTCGGGCGCCTTCTGCATGTCGGCGATGCGCAGGCGCACGCCGGCGGTGCCGCTCTCGCGGAAGACCTTGGCGGCATCGTCGTTGTCGACGAAGGCCAGCGAGGAATCGTATTCGTAGTGGCCCGACGAGAACACGCCGACCACGGTGAACTGGCGCATGCGCGGCGCGAAGCCGGCCGGACTGATGGAGCCCTGCGGCGCCAGCATCAGCAAGGTGTCGCCCACCTTCACGCCCATGCCGTCGGCCAGCTCGTTGCCCAGCACCACGCCGAAACCGCCCGGTTTCAGGTCGGTCAGCTTGCCCGCCACCATCTGCCGCGGCAGGTCCGAGACGTTGCCTTCGGTGGCCGGGTCGATGCCCCGCACCTGCACCCCGCGCAGGGCCTGGCCGCGCACCAGCATGCCCTGCGCCGCCACGAACGGCGCGCCGGCCTTGACCTCGGGGTTGCGCTTGGCGGCGTCGGCAAACTGCTGCCACTGCTCCAGCACCCGCTCGGGCGCGGCGCCCGGGATGTAGAGCTCGATGTGCGGCAGCACCGACAGCATGCGGTCACGGACCTCTTTCTGGAAGCCGTTCATGACCGACAGCACCACGATCAGGGCGGCGACGCCCAGCGCGATGCCTGCCATGGAACTGGCGGCGATGAAAGAGATGAAGCGATCGCGGCGGCCGCGTCGCTGGCGGATGCGGGCCAGCCCGGCATAGCGGGCGCCGATCCAGAGTTCGTAGGGTATTTTCAGCACGAGCGCATTATGGCATTAACCGGCCGCAAAACCGTCCCCGGAATGCGGGAATGGAAGACAAGCCGTGACAAGCTATGGCAGCCGGGGCCGGGCTTAGTTCCCGGCCTGGGTCCGAGTCCAGCCAGCGACTACAATCCCGGCCATGCTGATCGTCATCCCGGGCGCCTTGCCCGCCCTTCCCGTCGCCGCAGAACTGGCCAAGCTGCTGCCCGAGCGCGCGCCCACGCTGCACCGCTGGCTGCAGGCCGGCAGCGCCCGGGTCCAGGCCCACGACATCCGTACCCAGGGCTGTACCGCGTTCGAAGCCTGGCAACTGCGCCGGGCCGGCTACGCCACGGAACCCGGCCTGCTGCCGGGCGCCGGACTGGGCCCGCTGCTGGCCGGCGGCCAGGCCGGCGACGGCCCCGTCTGGCTGGCCGAACTGGTCCACCTGGCCCTGGGCACCGACCAGGCCACCCTCCTCGACCCGGCCCAGATGGACCTGCGCGACACCGAGACCGCCGCCCTACTGGAAACCGCCCGTCCGCTGTTCGTAGACACCGGCTTCGCCGTCGAACCGTTGACGGCCGCCCGCTGGCGCCTGCGCCTGCCGGACGGCCTGCGGCCCCAGACCGCCAGCCCGCTGGCGGTGGCGGGCCAACGCCTAAACGACTGGTGGCGCCAGGATACCGAAACGCGGCCCTGGCGTCGGCTGCTCAACGAGATCCAGATGTCCTGGCACGAGCATCCCGCCAACGAATCGCGCGCCGCGCGCGGCCTGCCGCCCGTCAACGCCCTGTGGCTGTATGGCGGCGGCACGCCGTGGGCCATGCGCCCGGCCGGCCCGGAACAGGTCATGACTGAACTGGATACCCCGCAACGCGCCGGCGACTGGGCCGCCTGGCTCGACGCCCTGGCCGCGCTAGAGCAGCGCCTGCAAGCGCTGGCCGGCCCCAAGGGGCTGCCGGACCAGCCTGCCGAACTGCTGCTGCTGGGCGACGATCGCAGCGCCACCCTCACCCTGAAACCGCGCGGGGGCCTGCTCGGCTTGCTGCCCGCGCCCAAGAAAAACTGGAGCGCCTGGTGGTCTCACCCCGCTTAACCGTCCGCCACGCCGACCTCGCCGCCTGCCACGCCCTGGAAGCCTCGGGCATCCACCCGCTGCTGGCGCGCCTGTGGGCCGCGCGCGGCGTCACCCATCCCGACCAGACCAAGCTGGCCTGGCCCGCCCTGCTGCCACCGGCCGGCCTGACCCATTCGGCGCACGCCGCCGGCGTGCTGGCCGACGCCATCCAGGCCGGCAAGAAACTGCTGATCGTGGCCGACTACGACTGCGACGGCGCCACCGCCTGCGCCGTCGGCCTGCGCGCCCTGTCGGCCATGGGCGCCGACGTCGACTTCCTGGTGCCGAACCGCTTCGAGACCGGCTACGGCCTGTCGCCCGCCGTGGTCGAGCTGGCCTGCCGCCATCGCGCCGGCAAGCCCGACATCATCATCACCGTGGACAACGGCATCGCCAGCGTCGACGGCGTGGCCGCGGCCAACGCCGCCGGCATCGGCGTGGTGATCACCGACCACCACCTGCCCGGCGACACGCTGCCGGACGCCCTGGCCATCGTCAACCCGAACCAACCGGGCTGCGGCTTCCCGTCCAAGAACCTGGCCGGCGTCGGCGTCATCTTCTACATGATGCTGGCGCTGCGCGCCGAGCTGCGCCGCCGCGGCGTCTACGCCCCCGATGGCGGGCCGCGTCTGGACGCGCTGTCCGACCTGGTGGCGCTGGGCACCGTGGCCGACGTGGTCAAGCTCGACGCCAACAACCGCCTGCTGGTGACGCAGGGGCTGCAGCGCATGCGCAGCGGCCGCCTGCAGCCCGGCCTGCGCGCCCTGTTCGCCGTGGCGGGCCGCGAGCCGCGAGCCGCCAACGGCTTCGACCTGGGCTTTGCGCTGGGCCCGCGCATCAACGCCGCCGGCCGCCTGGCCGACATGAGCCTGGGCATCGCCTGCCTGACCACCGACGACGAGGCCCAGGCGCTGGAGATGGCGCGCGAGCTGGACAACATCAACCGCGAGCGCCGCACCATCGAGGCCGAGATGCGCGAGCAGGCGCTGGCCGCCATGGAAGCGCCCGACGCCGCGCCCGGCGCCACGGTCTGCGTGTTCGACCCGGGCTGGCACCAGGGCGTGGTCGGCCTGGTGGCCTCGCGCCTGAAAGAGAAATTCTGGCGCCCCACCCTGGCCTTCGCGCCGGCCGGCGACGACGAGATCCGCGGCTCGGGCCGTTCGATCCCCGACGTGCACCTGCGCGACGTGCTCGACCTGGTGTCCAAGCGCCACCCCAACCTGATCCGCAAGTTCGGCGGCCACGCCATGGCGGCCGGCCTGACGCTGGGCCGCCAGGATTTCCCGGCCTTCGCCCCCGCCTTCGATGCCGCCGTGCGCGAACTGACCGGACGCGACAGCTTCGAGCCGGTCATCGAGACCGACGGCTCGCTCGAATCCGGGTACGCCAACGCCGAAGTCGCCGGCCTGCTGCAGCAGCAGGTCTGGGGCGCGGGTTTTGCCGCGCCTTTGTTCCTGGACGAATTCGTGGTGCGCAACCAGCGCCTGGTCGGCGAAAAGCACCTGAAACTGTCGCTCGAACGCGGCCAGCAGCGCTTCGACGCCATCTGGTTCGGCCACGACCAGTCCTTGCCCGAACGCATCCAGGCGGCCTACCGGCTGGAGCAGAACGTGTGGAACGGGATGGTGTCGGTGCAGTTGGTGATCGAACACGCCGGGTGAGGTTGCCCCGCCCGGCGCCCGCCGCGCGGAATGGCTGTATCCCCTCGCAGCCATGAGGATGCGCCCAGGCTGGGCGCATCCTTCCCGGCTCAGAACCGGTACTTCAGGCTCAGGCCGCCCTGGGTGTCGCGGTAGCCGTGGTCGCCCTGTTGATGGGTGACGTTGGCTGACAGCGCGAGGTTGTCGCTCAGGTTGCCCGAAACGCCGATCCTGGCTTCGCCGACGTTTTCCGCGCCCAGAATCCAGTTGCGATTGGCCCCCATCGCGACCCCATACTTGTTGGTGTTGTGCAACCAGTTCAATTCGAGCGCGGTTTCGACCTGGCCGGCAAGGCTGGCGCCAGCGGCGGCCGATTTGCTGACCATGGCCAGGCGAGCCCCGAGGCGCGTCTGGATGTTGCCATCGCCTTCACCCTTGACCACGGTCGGGCCGGCGTCCTGCTGCACGAAAGTCCTGGCCTTGACGCCGCCGTACATGATCTGCGCCTGGGGCCGCACGCTCAAGCGGTGTTCGCGGCCGCCGCCATTGCCGAACGACGCCATGTCGATGGCATAGCCGGCCTCGATCGAGGCGGTCACACCCTCGGCCTTGTACTTCTCCTTGAGACCGCTGCCTTGAGCGCTGTTGTTGAAGTCGTTGTAAAGCAGCCAACCATCGACGTAGGCGCCGCGATGGCTTTGGCCGTCCTGGTACCAGGTGCCATACACGCCGGCGCTATAGCCGTCCACCTGGCCACGGGCGTTGCCGGTGGCGGCGTTGCGGGTCTTGCTGCGTTGCTGGCCATGGCCCGCCATGATGCCGAAACGCCATGCATCCCGGCCGTTGATACTGCCCGCGATGATCGAGCCCCCCAATTGCAGCAGGCTGCGGTCGGCACTGAAGCGGTTTTCACCGTCGAACATCATGCCGTGCGTGGTTCCCCCAGCAACCCGGGCCCACACCCGGCCGCGCGCGCCGGTGACCGGGTCCACGGATTCGCCGCTTTCGCGATCGCTCAAGCTGGTGTTGAACAGCGTGTTCGCCGCCAGCAGGTTGCTGGCATAGGCGCCGAACAAGGGGCTGACGTTGTGATCGCGGATGTCGTCAGAGCCCGGTGACGCTTGCTTGGCGCTGGTCAGATACCAGATGCCGTTGGCTTTATTCTTGCTGTTTTCCTTGCTGTTGAGCGAATAGACATACCCCCCGGCGGTGACGTCGTTGGCAAGCACGAAGGTATCGGTGCCGCTCGCGCCCCCGGCGACGGTGATAAGGGTGATGCCGTCCACGGTTTGACCACCCGCGCCGCCTTCATTTTCGACAGTCACCAGGGTCTTGCCGCTGGCCACGCCTTGAATGATGAGCTGGTCGGCGGGACTGCTGTCGTCGCCCAGCACCGCGCCCAGCGTCACCGCGCTGCCATCCCTGCCTTCCCAATCGCCATCGATGGTAAAGGTCTGGAGGGCGCACGTGTCGCAGTTCTTGAGGTTGAGCGTGCCGCTGTTGAGGAACTTGCCCCGCACGCCATCGGTGCCGAGTTTGAGGGTGACCGGCGTGGATACCGGCTTCCCGTTGGCTTGAACGTCGTTGAATACCAGGGTCCCCTGGTTCTCGATCCCGGCGAAGTTCTGGTTCGTCGCCCCCAGATTGAGCCTGGCGCCCGGCCGGATGGTCACATTGCTGGTCTTGGCAATTGCGTTGGCGACCGCGGTCTTGAGCGTGCCCGCCTCGACGGTGGTGGCGCCGGTGTAGGTGCTGGCGGCCGCCAGCTCCAGCGTGCCCGCGCCCTTCTTGGTCAGGGTCTTGCCGTCCCACTTGAAATCGTTGGTGGTCGCGTCAACCCCCGCCACATCGGCCAGCGCCGTCGCCAGTTTGAACGCGCCGTTTTCGGCGATGGTGAAGTTGCCGCTCGATTTGTTCTTGTCGTCCTCATTCCAACGGAGCTTGTAGCTGAGTTCCAGCTTCTTGGCGTCGCCCGTCGCGACCTGGAGACGAGGCGTCAGGTAATCGATCTCGGTCGCGCTCGTATCGAAGACAGTGACGCTGGGCGTGCCGTTGAGATAAATGCCGTTGGTGTCGTTGCCGGCCGGCCCCGTGGCTGGCAGGGTCAGGATCACCTGGGGCGTGTCCAGCGCTTCGCTGCTTGCAGGCGGATGGGCGTCGGTCAGCTTGATGGGGTCGCCAGCGGCGATATTCAGGTTTCCATCTTCATTGATGTAGTCCTTCAGGTTGTCGGCGCCAAGCGCCTCCCCTGTCGTGAGGGTGAGCGGCTTTGTTGACGGAATCGTCGAAATGAACGTGTCCGCCAAGCTGCTCAGCACCCAAATGCCCTCGTTGATCTTGCCCGTTGCGTCCTTCCTGCCTTGCCGGAGCTTGTAGACGAAGCCGCCCGCGGTGACCGGGCTGTCCAGCACGAAGGCATTGGCCAGGCTGCTGCCGGTGGTGATGAGGGTGATACCGTCGGTGGTTTCGCCCCCCGCGCCGCCGACATTGCGGACCTTGACTCGGGTGGTGCCGGTGGCCGCGCCAGTGATGTCGACTTTGTCGGTGATGCTGTCGTCGCCGGCCAGCATGGCGGTCAGGGAAATCAAGCTGCCGGCGCCGCCGACCCAATCGCCCTGGACCTGGAAGGTCTTGCCAACGGTGCCGTCGCCGGTGTCGAGTTCGAGCGTGCCTGCATTGCTGACGTTGCCGGCCAGGCTCATCGGGCTGGCACCTTTCCTGCCCTCGCCTCTGTCATTGAACGCGATGATGCCGCGATTGGTGATGGCGCCGTGAGTGTTGCCGCCCACGGATTGGGCAAAGCCGCCCATGTTGAGCTTGGCATCCGCGGCAATCGTCAGATTGGCGCTGGTGGCGAAAGCATTTTCGGCTCCCGCTTTGAGTTCGCCCTGGTTGATGATGGTGTCGCCGGTGTAGCGGTTGCTGGCTGCCAGCACCAGCGTGCCCGGGCCGTTCTTGGTCAGCGTCTTGCCGTCCCACGGCGTGGCGCCGTTGGTGTTCGCCCCCGTGTCGGCCAGCGCCGCGCCAAGCTCGAAGCTGCCGCCACCAACAGTGAAGGTGCCGTGCGCCTTATCGGCCGTTTCGTTCCAACTGAGTTTGTAGCCGGCTTGCAGGGTCTTGCCGTCCGGAGATCTGGACACGTTGGCCGTCAAATAATCGGGTTGCGCCGCGCCGTTGAGGATGACGTTGGGCAAATCGCCCTTGATGGCCCCGGTGACGCTTGCGATCCCGACGCCGCTTTTCTCTGCCTCGGTGATGCGGGGCATCGTCATGTCGAGGGTCACGCCCTCGCCGAAGATCATGTCTCCCTCCGCATTGACGGCGTACTTCGCCTTCTCTTCGGCGGTCAGCTCCCTGGAGAAATCGAACGGCAGCGTGGTGCCTGCCGCGATCGTGGGAAGGGTGACATTGTCAATGTCCGGCTGCGGGGCTGCAGGCGGGACTTCCTGCGACCCGGGAACAGGCGGGGCGGCCGGCGGCACACCGCCATCCTCATCCTTGGCGCTGCTCAGATACCAGACTTTCTGATTGGCCGAATCGGCTTTGTTCAGGAGCGAATAGACCAGGCCGTTGGCGGTGAGGGGTCCGGCGGTCAAGGTGAAGGCGCCGCTTGCGCTATCTTCGCCAGCGGTGATCAGGGTGATGCCGTTTGTGGTGCCGGTCGTCCCTGCGCCGTTGATATTGCGCACCTGGACTTTGGTGGAGCCGGTGGCGGCGCCCGTGATTTCGACTTTGTCGGTGACACTGGCGTCGCCGTTGCCAAGGGCGGCGGCCAATTTGATCAGGCTGTCGGCACTGCCAGTCCAATTGCCAATGATCCGCAACGTCTTGCCAACGGTATCGTCGCCGTTGTCGAGATCGAGCGTGCCGGCATTGAGCAGGTTACCGGTCAGGCTCGCCGAATTTGTGCCCGCCTTGCCGGCATTCAGGCTGTTGAACAGGATGCTGCCGTTGTTGGTGATGACCCTGTCTTCGCTCCCGGCCTGGGAGAATCCGCCAAGGTCCAACGTGGCACTTGGGCCAATCGTCAGCTCGCTGCTGTTTGCAAACGCGTCCGCGATCCCGGTCTTCAACACGCCCCCGTGGATCGTGGTGGCGCCGGTGTAAAGGTTCGCCGCCGTCAACTGCAACACGCCCGGGCCGGCTTTGGTCAGGCTCTTGCCATCCCATTTGTTGGACGCCGGAAGGTCCTTGATGTCGCTCAGCGCCGCGCCCAGGGTAAAGTCGCCGCCTTCGGCAATCGTGAAGGTACCGTGTGCCTTGGCGGGGTCTTCGAGCCAGCTGAGCTTGTAGGTGGCCTGGTAGCCGATGGGGTGGGCCGGTATCACCGGCAGGGGCGGGAGCATCCCGCCGAATGTATCCTGCTTATCGACCTCCTCTTGGGTCCGCTCCCCGCCCATTGCAATGCCGGATGCGAACGTCAGGTAATCGACCGGCGAGGTGTCGGTGACGACAATGCCGCCGACGGCGGTCTTGGCGAAATCGCCCTCGACGAAGACTTCCGATTCGACTTGATTCTGGGTGACAAACAGCAACTGATCGGTCGCGCTGCCATCGGTGATACCGGCCAGGTTGAACGTCGTGCCGGTTCTACTGATGGTGGCCTTGCTGTTATTGAGGATGAGCCGCAAATTTTCCGGATTGCTGGATTTCGTGCCGTCGCCTTTGAGCGTGCTGCGGGCAATGACGGAGAAGGTGCTGCCATCCTTGAAGACCAGGTCGCCGATCCGGGTCAAGCCCTTTCCCGACACCATCAGCGTAGCGCCCTCGCCAATGGCGAGTTGCGGCATGCGCATGCGATTTATCACGGCAGCCGAATCGTCGGCGGGAAACAAGGTGGCCGCCAGCTTACTGCGCTGTGGCCCTTGCTTGATGTCGGCGAAACCTGTTTGGTACGTTCCATTCAAATCAATCCACTCTGCCGCATTGTTCAAGATATGCAGCGAACTGCTGGATGAGCCGACAGGCGCATCCAGCACCACGCTGCCGTTGATGGTGGATCCTCGCTCAAGCATGAGCAGGTTGTTGCCGCCGGTGAAGTGGAGAGCCTCTCCATAGCGGCCATGGACCCCGCTTTCCTGGGCCTCGCCTCCTGCCGTGCCAATGCCCTGCCGCCCAAAACCGGGCGTTCCAGCGCTGATTGATCCTGCGGGCGTGGCATCGGTAAACACAATGTCCAGGTCGCTGCCCACGATGGCCGCACCGCCATCGCCGCCATTGCCGCCCTTCACCGGCGGATCTCCGCCTTCGACAGCGCCGCGGCCATTCATGCCATGGGCGCCTGCGCCCCCCTTGACTGAACCACCGCCGATGACAATCCGAAGATTGCTGCCATGAATGGCATCCGCGCCGCGGGCGCCATTTTCGCCAACCTTGACGGCCGCGGTCCCCGCCGCGCCACCGACCAGGGCGCTGTTTACCCGCACCACGTTGTTGTCGCGCAGCGAACCGTCTTGCGTGGTGAATGCATACGCCGTTTCGCCATCGGTCGCGGACGCATAGGGCTGCCCCTTTGCACTGCCGTTGCTGCCATTCAGCCCGGGGGGCTGCGCCGCCAAGAACGGCGTGTTGTGCTTGGTCAGCAGGATGTTCTGCGTGGCGGCAGGGTTCGCGGGCGTTTCCCCTGGCACTTCCGCCGCATGCACGCCCGCCGCCTGTCCCGAGAGCGCCAGGGCGACGTAGAGGGCAGTGGTGGTTTTGCGGGGAATGAAACGCCTGGAGCCGGTGTGACTGCGGGTGGACCGGGTCGGTGGGCGGAAAGCGGCGCGCGAGGAAGCAGGGGTCATGATCGTTTTGAACTCCGCGGCCGCTGCGGTCAGAATGACCGCGGCCGAGCCGCAAAATTGCTGGAGGAAAATGCGTTAATGAGAATGATTCATTAACGCAATACGCCTCAGCATTTTCGGCACAAAACGGGCGGAAAGTTTCGCTGTCGCCTCGAAGCCAGACCAAATGACGCTCGGCGCCGTAAAAGAAAACGGGCGCATCCTTGCGGATGCGCCCGTTTCGCTCGCGGCCCCATCAAGCGGGGCCCCGCGCGCGGCTACGCTACTTGTTGACCAGCCTGGCCGGCTGCGCCAGCGCCACCAGCGCGCCGACCACCAGGCACGCCGACAGCATGTACAGGCCGGTGTTGGTGGTGCCGGTCATGTCCTTGAGCCAGCCCACCAGGTAGGGGCTGACGAAGCCCGCCAGGTTGCCCACCGAGTTGATCAGCGCGATCCCGGCCGCGGCGGCGGTGCCGCCCAGCAGCGCGGTGGGCAGGCTCCAGAACAGCGGCAGCACCGTGCAGATGCCGATGTTGGCCACCGTCAGCGCCAGGATGGCCAGCACCGTGTTGCCGCTCCAGACCGCCGAGAACAGCAGCCCCAGCGCCCCGAACAGCGCCGGGATCGCCACGTGCCAGCGGCGCTCGCGGTTGCGGTCGGAGTTGCGTGCGATCAGGATCATGCCGATCACCGCGAACAGGTTCGGCACGGCCGTCAACAGCCCGATCGCCAGCGGGCTCTGCACGCCGGTGCTCTTGATCAGCGTCGGCATCCAGAACCCCACCCCGTACAGGCCCATCACGAAGGAGAAGTAGATCAGCGCCATGGCCCAAACGCGCGGGCGCGCCAGCGCGGCGCGGATCGGCGGGTCTTCCTTGTGCTGCTCCTCGGCCGCGATGTTGCGGATCAGCACCGCCTTCTCGCTCGCGGTCAGCCACTTGGCCTTGTTGATGCGGTCATCCAGGTAGACCAGCACCAGCACGCCGATGATCACCGAAGGAATGCCTTCCAGCAGGAACAGCCATTGCCAGCCCGACAGGCCATGGTCGCCGTGGAACGTATTCATGATCCAGCCGGAGATCGGGCCGCCGATCAGCCCGGACATGGGCACCGCGGTCATGAAGAAAGTGGTGATGCGCCCGCGCCGGGCGGCCGGATACCAGTAGGTCAGATAGAGGATGATGCCCGGGAAGAAACCCGCCTCGGCCGCGCCCAGCAGGAAGCGCAGGAAATAGAACATGTGCACGCTGGTCACGAACATCATGCAGGCCGAGATGATGCCCCAGGTGATCATGATGCGCGCGATCCAGACCCGCGCGCCGACTTTGTGGAGAATGATGTTGCTGGGGATCTCGAACAGGAAATAGCCGATGAAGAATATCCCCGCGCCCAACCCGTACACCGTCTCGCTGAACTGGAGTTCCTGCAGCATCTGCAGCTTGGCGAAGCCCACGTTGACGCGGTCCAGGTAGGCCACGACATAGCAGACGACCAACAGCGGCACCAGCCGCCACCCCACTTTGCGGTAGATCCGGTCCTCCTCAGCCGCCGGGATCGCCGGCGAGACCCCGGGGGCCATAGTGTGTTCCATCAACGTCTCCTCCTCTCACGGGAAAGGCCGGCTGTTTGCCGGCGCCTTGCCGGTCCCGCGTTCCCGCGACGGGGACATATGGGCCGGCAGACCAAGCCTAGAACCCCATAGTTGACAAAAAACTGAACAAATATGCGCTCTGCGCGCAAACCCCTAGAACGAACCGGCGGAATCGGGCGGCCCCTTGCCGGCACGGTTTTTGTCGTCATCCGTCCCCCCGGTGGCCCGGCCGGCCCCACGGGCCGGCGTCTTACACGGTAAAATGCCCGGTTTCGCACAAAAGTCATCAGGAATCATCATGGAAGCCGAACGTCAGAACCAGCTCGCAGCCCGCCTCGCCGACTACGCGGAGCGCGAACAGGCTCTACGGAGGTATCTTTGACTACGATGCCAAAACCGAACGCCTGCAGGTCGTAAACGCCGAGCTCGAAGACCCGGAGGTCTGGAACGACCCCAAGCACGCCCAGGACCTGGGCCGTGAAAAGAAATCCCTCGAGGACGTGGTCGAGACCCTCGCCGCGCTCGGCACGGGCCTGGCCGACGCCAACGAACTGTTCGAACTGGCCGCCGCCGACAACGACGACGCCACCCTCGAATCCATCGAGCAGGACGCCAATGGCTTCCAGGAAAAGCTGGAAAGCCTGGAATTCCGCCGCATGTTCTCGAACCCGGCCGATCCCCTGAACTGCTTCCTGGACATCCAGGCGGGCGCGGGCGGCACGGAAGCGCAGGACTGGGCCTCGATGCTGCTGCGCCAGTACCTCAAGTATGCGGAGCGCAAGGGCTTCAAGGCCGAAGTGCTGGAAGAATCCGAGGGCGAAGTGGCCGGCATCAAGTCGGCCACCATCAAGCTCGAGGGCGAGTACGCCTTCGGCTACCTGCGCACGGAAACCGGCGTGCACCGCCTGGTGCGCAAGAGCCCCTTCGACTCGTCGGGCGGCCGCCACACCTCGTTCGCCAGCGTGTTCGTCTACCCCGAGGTCGACGATTCCTTCGAAGTCGAAGTGAACCCGGCCGACCTGCGCGTCGACACCTACCGCGCCTCGGGCGCGGGCGGCCAGCACATCAACAAGACCGACTCGGCCGTGCGCCTGACGCACATCCCGACCGGGATCGTGGTGCAGTGCCAGAACGACCGCTCGCAGCACCGCAACCGCGCCGAAGCGATGCAGATGCTCAAGTCCAAGCTGTACGAACTGGAAATGCGCAACCGCATGGCCGAGCAGCAGAAGCTGGAAGACTCCAAGACCGACGTGGGTTGGGGCCACCAGATCCGCTCGTACGTGCTGGACCAGAGCCGCATCAAGGACCTGCGCACCAACGTCGAAATCTCCAACACGCAGAAAGTGCTGGACGGCGACCTGGATCCCTTCATCCAGGCCAGCCTCAAGCAAGGCGTGTAAGTTCCGCGATACTTCCGTCCACCGTCCCCCGAGGGTTCACGCATGTCCGACACCATCGCAATTCTCACCGGCGCCTCGCGCGGCATCGGCGCCGCCATGGCGCGCGGCCTGGCCAAACCGGGCACCCGCCTGATCACCCTGGCGCGCCGCGAAGACCCCGAGCTGGCCGCCTACGCCCGCTCGCAGGACGCGCAGCTTGAACAGGTGTCCGTGGACCTCTCGGACCTGGCCGCGGCCGAAGCGGCCGCGCGCCGCATCTGCGACACGCTGCCGCGCGACGCCCGTCGTTACCTGCTGATCAACAACGCCGGCACCGTGCACCCCGTGTCCGGCACCGACGCGCTGATCGACGGCCCTGCTATCGCCGCCGCCTTCAATCTGAACGTCACGGCCGTGATGCTGCTGACCGCACGCTTCCTGGCCGCGGTCGAAGACCTCAAGGCCGACCGCCGCGTGCTCAACATCTCCTCCGGCGCCGGCCGCAACCCCAACGCCGGCTGGGGCGTGTACTGCGCCACCAAGGCCGCGCTCGACATGTACTCGCGCGTGGTCAAGCAGGAACAGGGCGAGAACGGCGCGCGCGTCGTCTCGCTGGCCCCCGGCATCGTCGACACCGACATGCAGGCCGCCATCCGTTCCAGCGATCCCAAGAGCTTCCCGGCGCTGGCCAAGTTCCAGGACTTCCACGCCACCGGCAAGCTGTCCTCGCCCGCCAACGTGGCCTCCCGCATCCTCGCCTACCTGGATCGCGACGATTTCGGCGCCACCGAAATCGACGACATCCGCAATTACGACTGATCCCCCGACCATGACCGACCACACGACCGCTCCGGCAACCGCCCAGGATGAAAACCGCTTGATCGCCGAACGGCGCGCCAAGCTGGCCAAACTGCGCGAAACCGGGGTCGCGTATCCCAACGATTTCGTCCCCGACGCCCGCGCCGCCGCCCTGCACGACAAGTACGACGACCAGACGCAGGAAGCCCTGGCCGCCGCGCCCGTTACCGTCAAGGTCGCCGGCCGCATGATGCTCAAGCGCGTCATGGGCAAGGCCAGCTTCGCCACGCTGCAGGACAGCACCGGCCGCATCCAGATCTACCTGGACCGCGGCACGCTGGGCGAAGACAGCTACGCCGCGTTCAAGCAATGGGACATCGGCGACATCATCGCGGTCGAAGGGTCGGTCTTCAAGACCAACAAGGGCGAACTGTCGGTGCACGCCGCCACGGCGCGCCTGCTGTCCAAGTCGCTGCGCCCGCTGCCGGACAAGTTCCACGGCGTGGCCGACCAGGAGCTGCGCTACCGCCAGCGCTACGTCGACCTCATCATGACCGACGCCACGCGCCGCACCTTCGAGGCGCGCAGCAAGGCCGTGGGCAGCATCCGCCAGTTCATGCTGAACGCCGGCTTCCTCGAAGTCGAAACGCCCATGCTGCACCCGATCCCGGGCGGCGCGGCGGCCAAGCCCTTCGTCACGCACCACAACGCGCTGGACATGGAAATGTTCCTGCGCATCGCGCCCGAGCTCTACCTCAAGCGCCTCATCGTCGGCGGCTTCGAGCGCGTGTTCGAGGTCAACCGCAACTTCCGCAATGAAGGCGTGAGCCCGCGCCACAATCCGGAATTCACGATGATGGAGTTCTACGCGGCCTTCGCGGACTACCGCTGGCTGATGGACTTCACCGAGGAACTGATCCGCCAGGCCGCCATCTCGGCCACCGGCAGCGCCGTGCTGACCTACCAGGAACGCGAGCTGGATCTGTCCAAGCCGTTCGACCGCCTGACCATCTGCGAAGCCATCCTCAAGTACGCCCCGGGCTACACCCAGGCGCAACTGGACGACCCGGCCTTCGTGCGCGCCGAGCTCAAGAAGCTGGGCGCCGACGCCGACGGCCCGGTGCTGTCGCGCGCCGGCCTGGGCGCGCTGCAGCTGGCGCTGTTCGAGGAAACGGCTGAAGCCAAGCTGTGGAACCCCACGTACATCATCGACTACCCGGTTGAAGTGTCGCCGCTGGCGCGCGCCTCCGACACCCGCGAGGGCATCACCGAGCGCTTCGAGCTGTTCATGACCGGCCGCGAGATCGCCAACGGCTTCTCCGAGCTGAACGATCCCGAGGACCAGGCCGAGCGTTTCCGCTCGCAGGTCGAGGCCAAGGACGCCGGCGACGAGGAAGCGATGTACTACGACGCCGACTACATCCGCGCGCTGGAATACGGCATGCCCCCGACGGGCGGCTGCGGCATCGGCATCGACCGCCTGGTCATGCTGCTGACCGACAGCCCCAGCATCCGCGACGTCATCCTCTTCCCGCACCTGCGCCGTGAAGACTAAGACGCGGGCGGCATCATGATCGTCAAGATCCTGATGCTGGCCGCGGTGGTTGCGGCGCTGTTCTTCATGGTGATGCAACCCCGCCGCGGCCGCGGCGGCTACGCCACGGGCCCCGCGCCCGCGCGGCGCACGCCGCTGTTCATCGCGCTGTGCCTGGCCACCGCGCTGGCCCTGACCGGCACGCTGGTCACCGCGGTGATCTGGATGGGCAGCGTTGCCGGCGGCGTGACCGGCGGCGGCTACCATGGCGAAGCCGATTTCCTCCTGACCATCGCCGGCGCCCTGCTGGCGATCGCCGTGGCCTGCGGGGTCGGCGCCTTCCTCAAGCGCAAGGGCTGATTCGGCGCCTCGGGCCGTCCGCGAGCGACCGCCTTCCGCGGCGCCAGGCCCCCTACCCCTTCTTCCTTATCGCGACCGCCAGGCGCCGCATGGCCAGGTCGATCTCGTGCGCGCTGAGCGAGGCATAGCCCAGCAGCCAACCTTGCAGCGCGGGCGTATCCGCATACAACCGCGCCAGACCTGGCAGCACCAGCCCCGCCTGCGCGGCGCGGCGGATGGTGTCGGCCTCGGACCATCCCGGTTCCAGCAGGCACGGCACCTGCAGTCCGCCTTCGGGACGCAGCGCGCGCGCCACGCCCGCCAGGTGTTTGCCAACCGCCTCCAGCATGGCCTCGCGCCGCCCGGCGTACAGCTTGCGCATGGCGCGCACGTGGGCGTTGTAATGGCCATCGGCCATGAAGCGCGCCAGCGTCAGCTGCAGGACCTGCGGCGTATGGCCGTCGACGATGCTGCGCGCGCGGCTGAAGGCGCCGACCAGCTCGTCCGGCAGCGCCATGTAGCCCATCCGCAGCCCAGGATAGAGCGTCTTGCTGAAGGTGCCCAGGTAGATCGTGCGGCCATGCCGGTCCAGGCCTTGCACGCACGCGGTCGGCAGGCCGTCGTAGTGGAATTCGCTGTCGTAATCGTCCTCGATGATCCACTTGCCGTTTTCGGCCGCCCAGCGGGTCAGCTCGAGCCGCCGCGCCAGCGACAGCGTCGCCCCGGTCGGATACTGGTGCGACGGCGTCACGTAGACGCAACTGGCGCCGCTGCGGTCGGCCCGCAGCAGGTCGGTGCGGATCCCGTGCGCATCGACGTCGATCGGCACCACCCTGGCCTCGGCGAACTCGAACGCCTTGCGGGCGCCGAAGTAGCCCGGGTTCTCCAGCAGGATCGGCTTGCCGGCATCCGCCAGCAACTGCGCGCACAGGAACAGCGCCTGCCGCGTGCTGCTGAGCACCACGATCTGCTCGGCGCGGATCCGGGCGCCGCGCTCCAGGTTCAGATAAGTCGCGATCGCGCGGCGCAAGGGCTCGGCGCCCTGGGGATCGCCGTGCAGCAGCACATGGCCGCGATGGTCCTTCATCACCTGCCGCTGCAAGCGCTCCCACACGTCCGTCGGAAAGGTGCGGGTCTCGGGCAGGCCGGTGGCGAACGCCTGGATCGTCTGCTGGTCGGCCACGCCGCCGCTGTCGAAGATCGCGCGCCCGCGCCGGCTCAGGCCCGCCGCGGGCGCGGACGGCTGCGCCGTCGCCCGGCGTTCGCGCTGCGGGGCGCGGCGCCGCGCCGAACCCCGCAGTTCGGCGCCGATGGTCTCGGACACATAGCTGCCCGAGCCCTTGCGCCGCGCGATGAAACCGTCGCGCTGCAACTGCACGTAGGCGTTCTCGACCGTGTCGCGGGCCACCCCCAGCAACTGCGCCAGCGCGCGGCTGGCGGGCAGCTTCACGCCGGGATCCAGGTCGCCGTCCAGCACCAGCGCGCGTAAGGCGCGCTGGATGCGCAAGTGCAGGTCGAGCGGCGCCAGGTCGGCGTCGCCCATACGGATTTTCAGCGTCTCAAGCGCGAAGGTCTTGCTCATGTAGCCTGCCCGCAGGCGGAGAAAGTGTCACTGGCAGCCTGCCATTCCAGGCGAGGCAGAAGTCGTCGCAACGAAAAAGTGGTCTGGCACGTATTGCCAAAGTGTACTGCCTTGACAGTCCAATGCCGCGCTACAAAGTGGTCTGCCATTCAACCTTTCCCGCTTCTCACCGCCCCCATGTCATCGCCAAGCGCCTCTTCCCTGTTCCCGCGCGATCTCGTCCATCCCATCGTGGCCGGCCTGATCTCGGTCATCGTCAACTACGGCGGCACCTTCATCCTGGTATTCCAGGCCGCCAAGGTCGCCGGCCTCAGTCCGGCGCTGACCGCCTCCTGGGTCTGGTCGGTGTCGATCGGCGTGGGCGTCACCGGCATCGTGCTGAGCTGGCTCAGCCGCGAACCGGTCATCACCGCGTGGTCCACGCCCGCCGCCGCGTTCCTGGTCACGGCCCTGGCGACCACGCCCTATGCCGAGGCCATCGGCGCCTACCTGGTCTCGGCCGCCGCCTTTGTCCTGCTCGGGCTATCCGGCTGTTTCGACAAGGCCATCCGCTTGATTCCTCCGGGCGTCGCCGCGGGCCTGCTGGCGGGCATCCTGCTGCCCTTCGGCATCGGCGCCTTCGGCGGCATGAGCCTGGACCCGCTGCTGGTGGGCTGGCTGATCCTCGCCTACGTCGCGCTCAAGCGCTACACCGCGCGCTACGCCGTGGTCGGTATCCTGGTGTCCGGCCTGGCGCTGCTGCTGGCGCAGGACCGGGTCGACCTGTCGGGGCTGCGGCTGGAGTTCGCCACCCCCGTCTTCACGGCGCCCGAGTTCTCCCTCAACGGCCTGCTGAGCGTGGCCCTGCCGCTGTTCCTCATCACGCTGACCGGCCAATACATGCCCGGCATGCTGGTGCTGCGCAATGACGGATTCAAGACCAGCGCCAACCCTATCGTCACCCTCACCGGGCTGGGGTCGCTGCTGATGGCGCCCTTCGGCTCGCATGCCTTCAATCTGGCCGCCATCACCGCCGCGATCTGCACCGGCCGCGAAGCGCATGACGATCCGTCCAGGCGCTGGATCGCTGGCATCGCCGCGGGCATCTTCTATATCCTGGTCGGCGTGTTCGGCGTGACGCTGGCCGCCGTGTTCATGGCGCTGCCCGCCACGTTCATCACCACGCTGGCGGGCCTGGCCCTGCTGGGCACCATCGGCGGCAGCCTGGCCAGCGCCCTGGCCGACCCCAAGACCCGCGAGGCCTCGCTCATCACCTTCCTGGCGGCCGCCGCCAACATCAAGCTGTTCGGCATCGGCGGCGCCTTCTGGGGCCTGGTGATCGGCTTGCTCGCCCACGCCGCGCTCAATGGCCGCCTGCCGCGGCGCATCCGCCCGCCCCGCCACATTGATCTGCCGCGTCCTGAATCCGCCGGCAAGGACATGGTGAAATGATGACGCTCCCGCCCGATTCCCCCGAGGCCGCGCCCGGCGTCCCTGATACGCAGACCCGTCACGACCAGCACGGCCGCTATCCCCAGGCCCTCAGCGTCGAGGACTTCCGCCGCAACCTGGCCGCGATCCACGCGCGCATGGACGCCGCCTGCCGGCGCGTCGGCCGCGACCCGGCCAGCGTGCGCCTGTTGCCGGTCAGCAAGACCATGGACGAATCGCGCATCCGGCTGGCCCATGCCGCCGGCTGCCGCCTGCTGGGCGAGAACAAGATCCAGGAAGCCCATCGCAAATGGGAGAACACCACGGACCTGGCCGGCCTGCGCTGGTCGGTCATCGGCCACTTGCAGACCAACAAGGCCAAGCTGATGGCGCGGTTCGCCAGCGAGTTCCAGGCCCTGGACAGCCTGCGCCTGGCCGAAGCGCTGGACCGGCGCCTGCAGGCGGAAGGCCGCGCGCTGGATGTGTATGTGCAGGTCAACACCTCCGGCGAGCCAAGCAAGTATGGCCTGGCGCCCGACGAGGTGGCCGCCTTCCTCCAGGCACTGCCCGCGTTTTCTTCCCTGCGGGTACGCGGCTTCATGACGCTGGCGCTGTTCTCCCGCGAGGCCGAACGCGTGCGCCAGTGCTTCGTGCTGCTGCGCGGCCTGCGCGACCGCCTGCGCCAGCAGGCGCCGGCCGGCATCAGCCTGGACGAACTGTCGATGGGCATGTCCGGCGATTTCGAGATCGCTATCGAGGAAGGCGCCACCGTCGTGCGCGTCGGCCAGGCGATATTCGGCGCGCGCGCGTTGCCGGACAGCCACTACTGGCCCGGCGCGGCCTAGCCTGCGCGGCGGAACGGCGCTAGGCCACCGGCCAGCGCCCCGCGCCCTCCGGCAACGCCGGCAGGCTGGCCCGCAGCATCTCGTCGATGAACGCCGCCGGCCGCAGCCGGCCGTCGGGCTTGTACCACTGCACCGTCAGGTTCATCGCCCCCAGCACACAGCGCTTGATCACGCGCGCATCGCCGCGCAGCACGCCCGCGGCCACCGCCGCCGCCACCGCCTCCTGCCACATGGCTTCGTAGCGGTCGCTCAGCGCCTTGACGCTGGCCTGGCTCGGCGCCGACAGGCTGCGCCATTCATAGACCAGCGCGTTCATCGCATCGCCGCCGGCGCCGTGCAGCATGCTCCACATATGCACCCGGAACAGCGCCGCCAGCCGGTCGGCCGGCGCCTGGTAGCGAGCCAGCGCCCGGCGGCCTTCGTCCAGCACCTCCTGGATGCCGTTGTTCATCACCGCCACCAGGATTTCCTCCTTGCTGCGGAAATGATGGAACAGGCTGCCGGACTGCAGGCCCACGGCGCGCGCCAGTTCGCGCACCGTGGTGCGTTCGTAGCCGTGCTCGCGGAACAGCCGCGCCGCCGTCAGGATCACTTCCGCGCGGCGCAGCGATTCCGCGCCGTCTTCGTGACCGGCGTGTGCCGGCTGCGCCGCAACCTTGCCCGACCGGCTCATAACCGCTCGACGATGGTGGCGGTCGCCATGCCATGCCCGATGCACATGACTTGCAGGCCGAACTGGCCGCCCATGGCGCGCAGCCCGGCCAGCATCTTGGCCATCAACGCCGCGCCCGTGGCGCCCAGCGGATGGCCGTGGGCGATGGCGCCGCCCCACGGGTTGACCTTCGCCGGATCCGCCTCCAGCGTCTTCAACCAGGCCAGCACCACGCTGGCGAAGGCCTCATTGATCTCGATCCAGTCCACGTCTCGCAGCCGCAGGCCGGCCCGCTCCAGGGCGCGCTCGGTCGCGGCGATCACGCCGGTCAGCTGCAACACCGGATCCGAGCCGATCGCCACCCGGGCGCGAAAGCGCGCCTGCGGCCGCAATCCGTCCGCCAACGCAGCCGTCCGATCCGCCAACAGCACCGCCGCCGCGCCATCGGCCAGCTGGCTCGACTGCGCCGCCGTCACGTTGCCCTGCCCCGGCGGCCGCAGGGCCGGCGGCAGCGCCGCCATCTTGGCCGGATCGGCGTGCTCGCGTATGCCCTCGTCGCGCGCCGGCGCGCCCGGCGGACCAGGCAGCAGTTCAGTGTGGCGTCCGGCGCTGGCGGCGGCCCAGGCGCGCGCATGGCTCTGCATCGACCAGGCATCCAGCTCGGCGCGCCCCAGCTGCCACGTTTCGGCGATGCGTTCGGCGCTCTCGATCTGGTGGATCAGCGGATAGCGCCGCAACAATCCGGGGTTGAGCGATTCGAAACCGCGGAATTCGCGCTGGCCCAGCGTCACGTCCAGGAACATCGGCACGCGGCTCGTGCTCTCGACGCCGCCAGCGACCACATAGCGCATGTCGCCGGCCGCGATTGCCTGCGCCCCGGCATGCACCGCCTGCTGGCTCGATCCGCACATGCGGTTCAGGGCCACGCCCGGCACCGTCTCCGGCAGACCGGCCAGCAGCGCCGCCAGGCGGCCGATGTTGGCGCCCTGCTCGCCCGCCTGGCTGACACAGCCGGCGATCACATCATCGACCTGGCCGCCGGGCAATCCGGCGCGCGCCAGCAATCCCTGTATCACCTCCGCCAGCAAGTCATCAGGCCGGGTATCGGCCCACCAGCCGCCGCGCCGCCCGAACGGCGTGCGCACCGCCTCCACGATCACCGCTTCATTCATGCTGGCGTCTCCTCGGCGTAGAGCCGTTCGATTTCATCCGCATAGGCGCGGTAGATGCTGGCGCGGCGCACCTTCATGGTCGCCGTCACCTCGCCATCGTCGTGGTCCAGTTCCTTGGTCAAGAGATGAAAGCGCTTGATCTGCGCCACCGGCGCCAACCCCGCGTTGGCGCGCGCCACTTCATCGGCCACCAGGTCGCGCACCTCGGCGCATTCGGCCAGCGAACGGAAATGGGTGAAGGCGATGCGACGCGATTCGGCCCACTTGCCAACCGTCTCGAACTCCAGCTGGATCAGCGCCGCCACGTAACGCCGGCCGTCCGCGACGATCACGCACTCTTTCACATAGGGGCTGCCCTTGACCGCATTCTCGATCTCGGATGGCGTCAGGTTCTTGCCGCCCGCCGTGATCATGATGTCTTTCAGACGGTCGACGATACGCAACTGGCCGTCGCGCGCCTCGGCCACGTCGCCGGTATGCAGCCAGCCGTCGCGCACCGTCTCGGCGGTCGCGGCATCGTTCTTGTAATAGCCGGCGAACACCATCTCGCCGCGCACCTGCAATTCACCCTGCTCGCCCAGGCGCCAGTCCACTCCCAGGATAGGCTCGCCCACCGTGCCCGCCCGCACGCGGTCCGGATGCTGGCCGAAGATCATGCCGGTCGACTCGGTCAAGCCATACACCTCCACCAGCGGCACGCCGAGATTGCGGAAGTAGCGCACCACCTCGGGCGCGATCGGCGCCGCCCCGGTCATCGCCACCCGTACCCGCCGCAGGCCGATGAAATTCTGCAAGGCGCGCAGCACCAGCCAATACCACAGCGCATAGGTCAGCCGCTCGCCGGGACCGCGCTGGCGCGCCGACTTGTGCGCGAATGGCGCGCACGCCGCCAGCGCGCGCCGGTACAACCACCGTTGCAATCGGCCCGCTTCCTGCATCTTGATCGAGATCGACGCGTGCAGCTTTTCCCAGATACGCGGCACGCCCAGGAACACGCTTGGCGCCACTTCGCGCAGATCCTCCTGCACGGTGCGGATCGATTCACCGAAATTGACCTGCGCGCCCAGATAGATCGGCACGAAGGTCGACAGCATCTGCTCGGCCACGTGGCACAGCGGCAGGTACGACAGATGCACACTGCGCGCATCCATGCCCAGCCGCTCGGCAATGCCGGGGGCCACGCCGCGCATGTTGCGGTAACTGAGCATCGCGCCCTTGGGCTTGCCAGTCGAACCCGAGGTGTAGATCATCAAGCCCAGATCATCCAGCCTCTGCGTGTCCAGCAACTCATTCAGCGCCTGCAACCCTTCCGCCTCCAGCCGTTGGCCGTCGGCCTCCAGCTCGGCGAAGGCGATGATGCGCGCGCGTTCGGACGGCGCGTAGGAACGCAGCCCCTTGGTCTCCATCACCACGATGCGCCGCAACAGCGGCAGCCGGTGCGCCACCTGCAGCACCTTGTCGGTCTGCTCCTGGTCCTCGCACACCACCAGTTCGACGTCGGCATGCTCCAGCACATAGCCCATTTCCTCGGCCGGGCTCGTGGCATACACCCCCACCGCCACGCCGCCGACCGCGCCCGCGCCCAACTGCGTCAACAGCCACTCCAGTCGATTGTCGGCCACGATCGCGACCCGGCCACCGCGCGACAGGCCGGCGGCCTGCAGCCCCAGCCCCACGCGGCAGGCGCGGCGCCAATACTGCGCCCATGACACCGGTTGCCAGATGCCAAAGTCCTTCTGCCGCACCGCGATGCCGTCGGGCTGGCGCCGCGCCTGTTCGCGCAGCATCTGCGGCAGGGTCAGCGCCGGCCAGGCATCTCCGGCCGAGCCAGGGTCGATCGGCCCGTTCATGACAGCCAGCGCTTGCGGCGCTTGTAGTGCTTGATGTCGCGAAAGCCGCGCGCCTCGCCCGCGCCGCCCACGCCCAGGTAGAACTCGCGCACGTCGGGATCGGCCGCGAGCTTCTCGGCCGTGCCGTCGATCACCACCTTGCCCGTCTCCATGATGTAGCCGTAGTGCGCCACCGCCAGCGCCACGGACGCGTTCTGTTCCACCAGCAACATCGACACCCCCTGCTCGCGATTGATGCGGGCGATGATGGAAAAAATGGTTTCCACCAGCATCGGCGACAAGCCCAGCGACGGCTCGTCCAGCAGCATCAGCTTGGGCTGCGCGATCAGCGCCCGCCCGATCGCCAGCATCTGCTGTTCGCCGCCCGACAGATAGCCCGCCAGTCCCCGGCGTCGCTCGTACAGGCGCGGGAAATAGCCATACACCAGATCGAAGTCGGCCTTGGCGCCAGGCCTGCCGCTCAGCGCGTAGGTCGCCGCCACCAGGTTTTCCTCGACCGACAGATCCTCGAACACGCGGCGCCCTTCCATCACATGCGCCAGCCCGGCGCGCACCAGGTTCTGCGGCCGCGCGCCGGCGGTGTCGCCGCCGTCGAACAGGATGCGCCCGCGCGCCAGCTCGCCGTCCTCCAGGTCGAGCAGGCGCGACACCGCCTTCAACGTGGTCGACTTGCCGGCGCCGTTGCTGCCCAGCAGGGCCACGATGGCGCCGGCCGGCACCGACAGCGACAGGCCGCGCAGCACCTGCACCGCCTTGTTGTAGACCACCTCGATGTTGTTGATGTCCAGCACCGTGGATGGCGACGCGGCGTGTCCGGGATTCACGGGCGCCTCACTGCAGCACGATCCAGTCGGATGCCGGCACCATCTGCTTCTGCTTGGTATCGGCGCGGTAGATCCGGCCCACCGGAATCGAATTGCCCTTGATGCTGATCGGCACGCCGATCAGTCCGCCGGTGTCGAAGTCCTTGATGCCCTCCAGCGCCGTCTTCATGTTGGCGCTGGTCAGCTCCTTGCCCGCATCCAGCGTGCGCTTGGCCACCTCGGTGAACAGCATCGCCGCCAGGAAGCCCTGCATGTAGCCGGTGCTCTGGTATTGCGGCCGCAGCTCGCGGATCTTCTTGAGCATCGGCGCATCGGCCGTCTCGTCGTAGTAATAGCGGTACGGCATCACGCCCATGAAGCCCTCGGCATCCTCGCCCATCTGCATCACGGTGGAGTTATCCATGGTCCAGAACGTGCCCATGTAGCGCGTCTTCAGGCCCATGCGCTTGCCCTGCCCGACGAACTCGGGAATCGGCGCCAGCACGTAGCCGTGGAAAATGGTGAAGTCCGGATCGGCGCGGCGCAGCTTGATGACCTCGGTCGACACGTCGACGCTGCCCGGCGGCGTCATGATCTCGGTGGCCACCGTCAGCCCCAGCTTCTGCGCCACCGCGCGCGAACTGGCGATCGGGTCGCGCCCGAACTCCGTGTCCGAATACACGAACGCCACCTTGGCGCCCGGCTTCTCCTTGGCGATGAGCGCAGCAGGATGCCGAACATCTCCGTGTAGTCCGGCCCCAGCATGAACTGCGCCGGATACTTGGCCGGGTCATTCAGCTCGGTCGCGAACGACGCGCCCGTCATCAGGATGTTGCCCGAACGGTTCAGCTCGGCATTGATGGTCTTGGAGAACCCGGTCGAATCGCCATAGTAGAAATTGACCTTGTTCTGGCTGGTGATCTTCTTGAAGGCCGCCACCGAAGCATCCACCTTGTAGGCGGTGTCCTCCGGCACGTAGCGCAGCTTGCGGCCCTTGACGCCGCCCTGGTCGTTGACGATCTTGACGTAGTCGGTGATGCCGGCATGGATGCCCTGCCCGGCGAACGCGAACACGCCGCTCAGCGGGATCGAGCCGCCCAGCACCAGGTCCTCCTCGGCCTGGGCCGCCGGCGCCGCGGCCAACGCCAACGCCACGCCCAAGGCCGCCAGCAACTTCGATAAACCGCTGCCTATCCGGATGCGCTTCATGGTTTCGTCTCCTGGTTCTCTTGGGAATACGCGGCCGCCGTCTAGGTGCGGAATGGCCACAGATGGAAGTAGCGGCGCACGCGGCGCCAGATTTCCGCGAGCCCGTGCGGCTCGAAGATCAGAAAGCCCACGATGAGCAGGCCGAACACAATGGTGCGCACCGGCGATATCAGCCGCAGGGCATCGCCCCCCACCGGCAGCCAGCCCACCACCAGCTTGAGCAGTTCGGGCACCATGGTCATGAACACGGCGCCCAGGATCGATCCCAGGATCGACCCCATGCCGCCCACGATGATGGCCGCCAGGAAGAAGATCGACATGATCAGCGGAAAGCTCTCCGGCGTGACCACGCGGAAGAAATACGCCCACAGCCCGCCCGCCACGCCCGCGTAGAACGACGACAGCCCGAACGACAGCAGCTTGTAGCGCAGCAGGTGGATGCCCAGCACCTCGGCGGAAATGTCGCGGTCACGGATCGCGATGAACGCGCGGCCGATGCGCGTGCGGAACAGGTTGGCCGCGCCCAGCACCATCAGTGCCGTCAAGGGCACGATCAGCCAATAGATCTTGAACGACGTGTCCAGATCGATCCCCAGCAGCCGCGCCGGCGGCACCTGCAACCCGCCCGTGCCGCCGGTGAAGGCCCAATTCGCGAACACGAAGTGCGCGATGAAAGACGCCGCGATGGTCGAGATCGCCAGGTACAGCCCCTTGACCCGCAGCGACGGAATCCCCACCAGCAGCCCGCCCAGCATCGCCACCACGCCGGCGCCCAGCAGATTCAGCAGCACCGGCGTGCCCAGCCGCAGTTCCATCACCGCCACCGTGTACGCGCCCAGCCCCATGAAGGCGGCCTGCCCCAGGCTCACCAGCCCGGTGTAGCCGGTCAGGATGTTCAACCCCGTGGCGCTGGCCACGTTGATCGCCACCAGGCACGCCAGGTACAGCCAGTAGGCGTCGGCCACGAACGGGAACAGCGCCAGCGACGCCGCCAGCAGCGCGAGCCACAGCCGTTGGGTGCTGGTGTCGAACAGCGCCTCGTCGGCCCGGTAGGTCTCTTTCGCGGTCGCGATGCGCATGGCTACAGCCTCTCGATTTCGCGCGTGCCGAACAGCCCGTAGGGCCGCATCATCAGCACCGCCACCAGCACCACGAAGGTCGCCAGCAGTTTGTATTCGCCGCCCAGGTAGGCGCCGGCCCAGGCCTCCAGCAGCCCGATGAAAATGCCTCCCACCAAGGCCCCCGCCACGCTGTCCAGCCCGCCCACGATCACCACCACCAGCACCGACAGACCGAACACGCCCATCGACGACGAGATGCCGCCGATCGCCCCCACGATCACCCCCGACACCGCCGCGATCGCGCCCGCCGCCGCCCACGACAGCGAAAACA
Organism: Achromobacter ruhlandii; assembly: GCF_902859695.1. Taxonomy (GTDB): domain Bacteria; phylum Pseudomonadota; class Gammaproteobacteria; order Burkholderiales; family Burkholderiaceae_B; genus Achromobacter; species Achromobacter ruhlandii. The sequence continues at coordinate 139,844 of NZ_CADIJL010000002.1, read as the reverse complement.
CCCGCGGCACGTTGATGCCCATCGCATACGCCGCCCCCTGGTCCGACGCGGTGGCGCGCAAGGCCACCCCGCCGCGCCAGTAGCGGAACACCGCCAGCACCAGCAGCACCAGCGCCAGCGCCACCCAGAAGCCGTAGAACACCTTGGGCGCGACAAACGCCTCGCCCACCATCACCGGCGCGCGCGGCATGAACTCCGGCAGGCGGCGCTGGTCCGCGGTCCAGATCAGTTCCACCACGCCCACCAGGATCGACGCCAGTCCCACGGTGATCATGAACACCGAGATCGGCGACTCGCCCAGCATCGGCCGGATCGTCAAACGTTCCACCAGCGCGCCCAGCGCGGCCGACAGCGCCACCGCCCCTGCGATCGCCGCCCACACCGGCCAGGCCATGCCGGCGGCAAACGCATAGAACACGTAGGCGCCCATCATCAGGAATTCGCCGATGGCGATGTTCACCACCCGCGTCGCCTTGTAGACGATCACGAACGCCAGCGCCGCCAGCGCGTACAGGCCGCCGCTGCCCAGCCCCGCCAGCGTCACCTCCAGGAAGAACAGGCCGTCCATCAGGCCGCCTCGCGCAGCCGCCGGCGCAGGTCGCCGACGTCGCCCGCGCCCAGATAGGCCTTGATGACCTCGGGATCGGCCTGCACCGCCGCCGGCGTGCCATCGGCGATCACCTGGCCGAAGTTCAGCACCACCACGTGGTCCGACAGGTCCATCACCATGCCCATGTCGTGCTCCACCATCAGCACCGTCACGCCCCACTCGGCGCGCGCATCGAGGATGAAGCGCGCCATGTCGTCGGTCTCCTCGCGGTTCATGCCCGCCACCGGCTCGTCCAGCATCAGCACCTTGGGCTGCATCGCCAGCGCCCGCGCCAGCTCCACCCGCTTGCGCAGCCCGTACGACAGCGCCGCCACCGGCGCATGGCGGATGTGGTCGATCTCCAGGAAGTCGATGATGCGTTCTTCGATATCGGCGCGCAGCGCCATCTCCTCGCGCCGCGCCCGGCCCAGGTACAGCAGCGCATCGAGCACATTGGTGCGCAGGTGGGCGTGGCGCCCCAGCTTGATGTTGTCCAGCACCGTCATGCCGCGGAACAGCGCGATGTTCTGGAAGCTGCGCGCCAGCCCCAGGCGGGCGCGCTCGGGCGCCGCCACGCGCGTGATGTCGCGGCCCAGGAAGCGGATGGTGCCCGCGGCAGGCCGGTAGAAACCCGAGATGGTGTTGAACAACGAGGTCTTGCCCGCGCCATTGGGGCCGATGACCGTGGTGATGGATCCCGGCGCGACGCGAAAGCCCACGCCCGTGAGCGCCTTGACCCCGCCGAACGCCAACGTGACCCCATCCACCTCCAGCAAGGGAGGGCTATCGGATTGATCCACCTTTGTCTCCTCGCTGTTGATCGCGAAGCTGTTTTTCTATTGGCGGTGAATCAGCGTAGCCCCGAGGCAGGCGATGCGGCGAACCTGTCTTTACCTACGCTGTACAGCGCCGGAAAATCGTTCTATGCGTTACGCTTGCGTGGCGGACGGCAACCGAGCAAGCGCTTGGTTCCGACCATAGCATCGTGGTTTTTGGATCGAAAGTTGGTATTTACCCGATAACGGAGACAAGCCATGAACCCACCCCTGCCCGTCTTTCCCACCCTGCTGCTGGAAGCCGGCGACGGCATCGCCACGCTGACGCTGAACCAGCCCGCCACGCTCAACGCCATCGACGTCGCCATGGCGCTGGATCTGCAACGCGCCGCCCAATGGCTCGAAACGCGCGCCGACATCCGTGTCGTGCTGCTGCGCGGCGCCGGCAAGGCCTTCTGCGCCGGCGGCGATATCACGCTGTTCGAAGGCGACGTCAACGCGGTGCGCGGCAAGCTGCTCGACCTGTTCACGCCCCTCAACGATTTCGTCGCGCACGTCGCGCGCATGGACAAGCTGTGGCTGGCGCAGATACACGGCGTCGCGGCCGGCGCCGGCCTGTCGCTGGTGCTGGCCTGCGACCTGGCCATCGCCGAGGCCGACACGCGCTTCATGACGGCCTACCTGAAGCTCGGCGCCACGCCCGATGCCGGCATGACGCATGGCCTGAACCGCCTGCTCGGCCCGCGCCGCGCGCTCGACCTGCTGCTGCGCCACGACGCCTTCAGCGCCGCCGATGCATTGGGCTGGGGCCTGCTCAACCGCGTCGCCGACGCCGGCCTGCTCGCGCAACAGGCGCAGGCCTATGCCAGTCAGCTCGCCAGCCACGCGCCGCACGGCATCGCCGGCGCCAAACACCTGCTGCGCAACGCCGCGCACGCCCCGCTGGAAACGCAGCTGGCCGAAGAAACCGCCTGCTTCCTGGAAACCGCGCGGCGCGAGGATTTCGCCGAAGGCGTGCGCGCCTTCCGTGAAAAACGCGCGCCGCGCTTCCAGGGCCGCTGACGCCCCGCGTCAGAACTTGTAGGTGACGCTGGCGACCGCGCTGCGGCGCGCGCCGTACCAGCAATCGCCCCGCGACAGGCACGTCGCCAGATAGGTCTTGTCGGTCAGGTTGTTGACGTTCAAGGCGTAGCGCCAGTGGGTGGTCTCGTACGCCATCATGGCGTCCACCAGCCACGCCGGCGCCAGCTTGGGCCCGTCGCCATCGCGGAACGACGCCATCCAGCGCGTGCCCGCGCCCACCGTGAAGCGTCCGTCCAGGTTGTCGAGCGCGAAACGGTAACGCCCCCACGCCGCGGCCTGGTGGCGCGGAATGCCCTCCAGCTTCGGATCCAGGTCGATGTAGTTGTAGTGTGCGATCACGTCGAACGACGACGTCACCTGGCCGCGCCATTCCAGCTCCAGGCCGCGCGTGCGCGTCTTGCCGGTCTGCACGTTGTTCAACGCCGCCGTCGGATCCGGCACCAGGCGGTTTTTCTCGCGCAGGTCGTAAACCGACGCCGTGGCCAGGTGGCCGCCGTCGGCGGACTGGTACTTGACGCCCGCCTCCCACTGCTTGCCGCGCAGCGGCTTGTACAGCTCGGGCACCGCGCCGTCGGGCGTGTTGCGCGTAGTGCCGGCCACCGGCGTGAATGACTCGCTGTAGCTGATGTACGGCGACCAGCCATTGCTGGCGGCATACATCAGGCCGAAGCGCTTGGTGGTGGCCTGAGCCTTGTCCGCCTCGCCACCCTCAAGCTGGCTGCGCGCGCGGTCATGCCGCAGGCCCGCCGTCACGATCCAGTGCTGACCGATCTTCATCTGGTCCTGCAGGTAGATGCCCGTCTGGCGCTGGTTGAACCTTGGCTCACCGGTCAGCTCGGGGATATAGCCATTGCCATACACCGGATCATAGGCGTCGATCGTATCCTTGCCGCTGCCGCTCTCGCGGTCTCGGCGATAGCGCGACCAGTCCAGCCCCAGCAGCAGCTTGTGCGTCACCGCGCCGGTGCTCACCTCGCCCGTCAGGTGCTGGTCCAGCGTGTCCATGCGCACCTTGGTGATGGTGTCATCGGCATAGCGGCCGATGATGCGCTGGTTGATCGGATCATCCGCCCAGCCGCCGGGCACCGAGAATGCATCCGCGTAGTGCGTGAAGTACGTCACCTTGTTGTTGGCGTGGCGGAACCCCTGGGTGAACGACCACTTGTCGTTGAACTGGTGCTCGAACAGCCAGCCGAAGCTGCGGCGCTCGGAATCGTAGCGGTCGTGGTCCGGTTCGCCGATGAAGCGATAGGTCGGAATCATGCCGTTCGGATTCGGCGTGCGCATGCCCGACCACGGCATGAACTGCGCGGTCGAACCCGACTTATCCTTCTGGTACAGCGCCTGCAGCGTCAACGACGTCGCCGCGCTCGGTCGCCAGGTCAGCGACGGCGCCACCAGCGTGCGGTCGTCCGGCACATGGTGCACCTGGGTATCAGCATCGCGCTGCAACGCCACCAGGCGGTACAGCCATTGGCCATCCTCGGTGACGGGCCCCGTCAGGTCGATCTGCGCCTGCTTGCGCCCATGGTTGCCCACCTGCACGCCGACCTCGCGCTGCGCCTCGGCCAACGGGCGCTTGCTGACCATGTTGATCAGGCCGCCGGTGCTGCCCTGGCCATACGTCATGGCCGCCGGCCCGCGCAGCACCTCGATGCGTTCCAGCATGTACGGATCGGGGCGGGTCGTGCTGGTGTAATAATCGAACGCCTGGCGCATGCCGTCCAGATAGACGTCGACGTCGGTCCCTCGCACCCGCACGCTGTCACTGCGCGAATCCAGCCCATACGCATCGGAACGTACCCCCGCCGCATAGCCGAGCGCCTCCTGCAGGCTGGTGGCGCCCTGGTCCACGATCTGGTCGCGCGGCACCACGGTGATCGACTGCGCCGTCTCGTTCAGCGGCGTATCCGTCTTGGTGGCCGTGGCCGAACGCGTGGCCGCGTAGCCCAGCACCGGGCTGGTCGCCGTCTCGGCGCTGCCTTCCACCTTGACCGACGGCAACGTGGTCGGTTCGACGGGCGCGGACTGCGCCGCCAGCGCGGCCGGCAGCAGGCTCAACGCCGCCGCCAGGCTGGCGCGGCGGGACATGGCAGGATCAAACATCGACGTGGCTCCCCTTGATGAATTTCGAAGAGCCAGATGTTAATGTTTCTCGTTATTGAAATGGTTCCTTTTCCCTACGAAAAGAAAGACTTCCCCTGTTTACAACAGACCGCCCACGGGCAGCGCCCCCAAGCGCTCCGTCCCATCAGGGAAAACGACAATAAAAAAAGCGCCCCAAAGGGCGCCCCGTCGGCATGCTACCGGCTCAACCGCGTCCGGCCCGCAACTCCACCGCCTTGGCCCAGCGCCGCGCCACCGACGGCGAGGTCGCGCACGTGGCCGACTCCGTCACCACGCGCACCGCGCGTTCCAGCAACTGGATGTCCGCCTCGTGCTGGCGCGCCACATGGGGATCCTCGAAGAAGATGACCCGCTGGCACTGGTGCTCCAGCACCAGTTCGGCGATCTGCGCATCGCCACCCAGCGGACCGCTCAGGTAGCGGTGTACCCACGGCGTGTCCTTGGGCCAGCCGCGCGACCACGCCAGTTCGTTCAGGCGGCCACCGGTGGTGCCGGTCGCCACGCGCCGCGCAAACTGCGACAGCACGTCGAAGTGCTCGGCCGCGAACGCCACCATCTCGTCCTTGAGCGCATCGTGTGCGATCAGCGCCAGCGTCTGGCCGGTGTAGTTGAACAGCCGCGACGCCGCCATGTCCGGCGCGAGGCCCGCATGCACGCGTTCGACCTCCATCCACTCGATGGCGCCGGCCAGCGTTGAAATGAAGGGACGGCCATGCGTGATGCACTGGCGCTTGAGCGCCAGCGCCTCGGGAAAGATCGACGACGGGTCCACCGGATCGATCAGGTAGATCGCGCCATCGAACGGCTCCTGGCCGTCGCGGCCCTCGGTCACGCGCGCCACCAGCTTCATCAACCCGCCTTCGCGGCCATACGGATAGCGGATCAGGCCGGAATAGCCTTGCAGCATGCCCTCGCGCACGATGGCATCGTGGGTGCGCCCCACGGTATGCAACTGCACGCCCAGTTCGCGGATGGTGGACGAACAGGCCCGCAGCCAGGTGAACAAGGCGGCGTCGGGCGATTCATGGTGCAGTCGGTTGGCGGCCAGGCCAAAGCGCAATTGGGCAGCGGGCATCGGTAGACTCGGATGGCAAGGACAACGAAAGAGTCTTGATGATACCCCGCCGCCCGCGCCCCCAATGCAAAAACGCTCCCGAAGGAGCGTTTCGCTGGAGGATCAGTCGGCCTCGTCGATCCAGGCCATCTGGATGGCCTCCAGGATCTTCTCGCCGCTGCGTTCCGGGTCGTCATTGAAACCGGGCAAGGCCAGCACCCATTCGCGCAACTGCGTGAAACGCAGCGTCTTGGGGTCGACGTCCGGATGGGCGTCCGCCAGCGCCTCGGCAATCTGGTAGGTATCGGTCCACTTCATCAATGGCCCTCTTTCGCGTGGTTGATGGTGTACTTGGGAATCTCGATCGTCAGATCGGCATCCTCGACCCGCGCCTGGCACGACAGGCGCGAGGTCGGCGTCAGGCCCCAGGCCTTGTCCAGCAGATCCTCTTCGTCGTCGGTCGCGTCTTCCAGCGACGAATAACCCTGCTTGACCACCACGTGACAGGTCGTACACGCGCACGACAGTTCGCAGGCATGCTCGATGTCGATGTGATTGTCCAGCAGGATGCGGCAGATCGACACGCCCTTGGGCGCGTCCTCGATCACGGCGCCCTCGGGGCAGTAGTCGGGATGAGGCAGTACGGTCAGTTTCGGCATAGCGTCTTATCAGGCGATTTCGTCAAGTTTGCGGCCGGCCAGCGCGGCGCGGATGCTGCGGTCCATGCGGCGCGCGGCGAATTCATCGGTCGCGGCCGACAAGTCCTCGACCGTGGCCTTCACCGCGTCCACGTCCTGCGCCTCCTGGGCGCGGGCGGCCGCCTGCAGGCATTCATCGACCCGTTGGCGTTCCTCGGCGTTCAGCAGGTCGCCGTCCACCGCCAGCGCGGCCTGCACCGATTCGACCAACTGACGCGCTTCCACCTGCTGCTCGCGCAGCATGCGGGCGCGGGCATCGTTGTCGGCCTGCGCCACGCTATCGGCCAGCATGCGCGCGACTTCGTCGTCGCTAAGGCCGTACGAAGGCTTGACCGACACCGCCGCTTCCACGCCCGTGCTCTGTTCACGCGCGGTCACGCTCAACAGCCCGTCGGCATCCACCTGGAACGTCACGCGGATGCGCGCGGCGCCCGCCACCATGGGCGGAATCCCCCGCAGCTCGAAGCGCGCCAGCGAACGGCAATCCGTCACCAGGTCGCGTTCGCCCTGCAGCACGTGGATGCTCATGGCCGTCTGGCCATCCTTGAACGTCGTGAATTCCTGCGCGCGCGCCACCGGGATGGTGCTGTTGCGCGGAATCACGCGCTCAACCAGCCCGCCCATGGTTTCCAGGCCGAGCGACAGCGGCGTCACGTCCAGCAGCAGCCAATCCTCGCCCGGCGCGCGGTTGCCGGCCAGCAGATTGGCCTGCAGCGCGGCGCCCAGCGCCACCACCTGATCCGGATCCAGATCCGTCAGCGGCTCGGTGCCGAACATCTCGCCCACCGCGGCGCGCACCACCGGCATGCGCGTGGCGCCGCCCACCATCACCACGCCGCGCACGTCGGCGGGTTTCAGCGCGGCGTCGCGCAGCGCCTGGCGCGCGCTATCCAGCGTGCGCTGCACCAGCGGCTGGGCCAGCGCCTCGAACTGCGCGCGGGTCAGCGTGTGATCGATCACCTGGCCATTGGCCAGCGTCAGATTCAGATTGGCTTCCTGCGCGTCCGACAGCGCCTCGCGCGCCGCGCGCGCCGCCATCAGCAGGCCGCGCCGGTCGGCGTGCGTCAGGTCGGTGGCGCCCGCGGCCGCCACCACGTCGTCGACGATGAGCGAATCGAAGTCATCGCCGCCCAGCGCGGTATCGCCGCCAGTCGAGATCACTTCGAACACGCCCTGCGTCAACCGCAGGATGGAAATATCGAACGTGCCGCCGCCCAGGTCATAAACAGCGTAAACGCCTTCGGCGGCATTATCCAGACCGTAGGCGATCGCCGCGGCGGTCGGCTCGTTCAAGAGGCGCAGCACGTTCAGGCCGGCCAGGCGCGCGGCGTCGCGGGTCGCCTGGCGCTGGGCGTCATCGAAATAGGCCGGCACCGTGATGACGGCGCCCACCAGGTCATCGCCCAGCACGTCCTCGGCGCGCTGGCGCAGCACCGCCAGGATCTGCGCCGACACTTCCACCGGGCTCAGGTCGCCCTGCGCGGTGCGGATGCGCACCATGCCGGGCGCGTCCACGAATTCGTACGGCGCGCGCGTGGCGCGCGCCTCTTCCAGCGAACGGCCCATGAAACGCTTGACCGACACCACCGTGTTCAACGGGTCTTCCGCTTGCTGCGCCAGCGGTTCGCGCCCCGTGGTGACCTTGCCGCCGGGGAAATAGCGCACCGCCGACGGCAGCAGCACGTGGCCCTGCGCATCAGGCAGTACCTCGGCGACGCTACTGCGCACGGCGGCAACCAGGGAATTGGTGGTGCCCAGGTCGATCCCCACCGCCAGCTTGCGCTGGTGCGGCGCGGGCGATTCGCCGGGCTCGGAAATCTGCAATAAGGCCATGATTGTTTTTTCTACTCAGTAGGCGGCGAAGTCCGGGCGCCCCGCGCGCCGGGCCATCCTGGGGGACTAGGAATCGGGATGGGCCTGTGCCAGCTCCTGCGCCAGCTTCTCCACGAACATCCATTCCCGCACCTTGAGACCCGCCGCGGCGTAGTCGCGCTGTTCGTCCAGCAGGCGCGTCAACGCGACGCGCATCTGCTGCCGGGCATCCTCCAGCTCGGTCCGCAGCTCGGCCAGCACGCCGGCGTCATTGCGCGCGTCGTCCATCATTTCGCGCCAGGTCATCTGCTGCATCAGGAAAGCCGTGTCCATCGACGTGTTGCTCTCGGTCTGCAGATCCACGCCGGCCTGCTCGCACAGATAGCGCGCCCGCAACAGCGGATCGCGCAACTGGCGGTAGGCCTCATTGGCGCGCGCCGCCCACTGCATGGCCACGCGGCGTTCCGCGGGACTGGCGGTGGCAAAGCGGTCGGGATGCACCTGCGCGGCGACGGTGCGCCACGCCGATTCCAGCGCCTGGGCGTCCAGGTCGAAGCGTGCCGGCAAGCCGAACAGGCTGAAGTGATCGTCTCCAGCCAAGACTTACACCGTGAACGACTCGCCGCAGCCGCAGGTCGCCTTCTCGTTGGGGTTGCGGAACTTGAAACCTTCGTTCAGGCCTTCGCGGGCGTAGTCCAGCTCGGTGCCATCCAGGTAGGCCAGGCTCTTGGGATCGACGAACACCTTCACGCCGAAGCTCTCGAACACCTGGTCTTCGGGCGCCGCGTCGTCCACATACTCCAGCTTGTAGGCCATGCCGGAACAACCCGTCGTCCTAACGCCGAGGCGCAAGCCGATCCCCTTGCCGCGCTTTTGCAAGTAGCGGCCGATGTGGGTGGCAGCCTGTTGGGTCAGGGTAACGGACATGTTCAGCTCGCAACAGCTTCGGCCGGAACCGAATGCTTTTCCTTGTAGTTCTGCACGGCGGCCTTGATCGCGTCTTCGGCCAGGATCGAGCAGTGCACCTTCACGGGCGGCAGGGCCAGTTCTTCGGCGATCTGCGTGTTACGGATGTTCATGGCTTCGTCCAGCGTCTTGCCCTTGACCCACTCGGTCACGAGCGAGCTGGAGGCAATGGCCGAGCCACAGCCGTAGGTCTTGAAGCGCGCGTCCTCGATGACGCCGGCTTCGTTCACCTTGATCTGCAGCTTCATGACGTCGCCACAGGCCGGCGCGCCGACCATGCCGGTGCCCACCGAGTCGTCCGACTTGTCGAACGAGCCGACGTTGCGGGGGTTTTCGTAGTGATCCAGGACTTTGGTGCTGTAAGACATGTTAGTTCTCCACGTATTCTTTGGCGCGGGCGCTCAGTGCGCGGCCCACTGCACGGTATTCAGATCGATGCCTTCCTTGGCCATTTCCCACAGCGGCGACATATCGCGCAGCTTGCCGACACGGCTCTTGAGCAGTTCGATGGTGTAGTCGACTTCCTGCTCGGTGGTGAAGCGGCCCAGCGTGAAGCGGATCGAGCTGTGCGCCAGCTCGTCGTTGCGGCCCAGGGCGCGCAGCACGTAGGAAGGTTCCAGGCTGGCCGAGGTGCAGGCCGAACCGCTGGACACGGCCAGTTCCTTGATCGCCATGATCAGGGACTCGCCTTCGACATAGTTGAAACTGACGTTCAGGTTGTGCGGCACGCGCTGGTCCATGTCGCCGTTGAGGTAGACCTCTTCGATCTGCGACAGGCCAGCCCAGAGGCGATCACGCAGCATGCGGATGCGCTCGTTCTCGGTGCCCATTTCCTCGCGCGCCAGGCGGAAGGCTTCGCCCATGCCGACGATCTGGTGCGTGGCCAGGGTGCCCGAGCGGAAACCGCGCTCGTGGCCACCGCCATGCATCTGCGCCTCGATGCGCACACGCGGCTTGCGGCGCACGTACAGCGCGCCGATGCCCTTGGGGCCGTAAGTCTTGTGGGCCGAGAACGACATCAGGTCGACCTTCAGCTTCTGCAGGTCGATCTCGACCTTGCCGGTGGCCTGCGCGGCATCGACGTGGAAGATGATGCCCTTCTCGCGGCAGATCTCGCCCAGGGTTTCGATGTCCTGGATGACGCCGATTTCGTTGTTCACCATCATCACCGATACCAGCACGGTGTCGGGACGCAGCGCCGCCTTGAACACGTCCAGGTCGATCAGGCCGTTATCCTTGACGTCCAGGTAGGTCACCTCGAAGCCCTGGCGCTCCAGTTCACGACAGGTGTCGAGCACGGCCTTGTGTTCAGTCTTGATGGTGATGATGTGCTTGCCACGCTCGGCGTAGAAGTTGGCCGCGCCCTTGATGGCAAGGTTGTCCGACTCGGTGGCGCCGGAGGTCCAGACGATTTCACGCGGATCCGCGTTCACCAGCTTGGCGACTTCCTCGCGGGCGCGTTCGACGGCCTCCTCGGCTTCCCAGCCGAACGAGTGACTGCGCGACGCGGGATTGCCGAAGCTCTCGTACAGCCAGGGGATCATTTTTTCGACGACGCGCGGGTCGACGGGGGTCGTGGCCGAGTAATCCAGATAGATCGGACGGGTGGTCATTTCTACAACTCCTACTGCTTATACGGTGGCATTGGCCGCGACGGTGGTGGTCGGGGCGTTGGCGGCGGTATTGTTGGCGCCTCCCACCCGGTTCACTCGCACCGCGCAGGCCTGCGCTTGATTGTTGGCTTCCTGCAATTGGCGCACACGCTGCTGATCGACCAGATCCTGCAGCGACACCGAATCCAGGTAATCGACCATCTTGCGATTCAATGTGGCCCAGAGCTCATGCGTCATGCACTTGCCAGGCTTGCCGTCGTTGCCGCTCGTACAGTCCCGTTTGCCGCCGCAGCTGGTGGCATCCAGGGGTTCGTCGACGGCGAAGATGATGTCGGCCACGGTCACGTTTCGCGCCAGACGGGCGAGCGAGTAACCGCCGCCGGGGCCGCGCACGCTGTCCACGAGTTCGTGGCGGCGCAGTTTCCCGAACAGCTGTTCCAGGTAGGAAAGCGAAATATTCTGACGCTGGCTGATGGCCGCAAGAGTGACCGGGCCGCTATGCTGCCGCATAGCCAGATCGATCATGGCAGTCACGGCGAAACGCCCTTTGGTAGTTAGCCGCATGGTGAATTCCCTGTGATTCGGCAATGGCCGTCGGCGAATCCGGCGGTCAATACCCGAGTAATTGGCTCAAGTATAGCAAATTCCCGAGTAATTTGGTATGGCTCCCGGCTAGAAAAAACCGCGCTGTCGCGCGGTTCTTTTCACTGCCAATTCGCCAGGCGTCCCGCAGGACGCCCCGGCACACCGGAGACCTCTCAGGCCGCCTGGTATTGGGTAGCGCGCTTGCGGACCAGCTCGAGCACGCCCTGACAGGCATCTTCGAGATAATCCAGCACCTTGCCGAAGCCATCGGCGCCGCCGTAGTACGGGTCGGGCACGGTGGCCTCCTCGAACTCATTGGCGAAGCGCATCAGCAGCATCAACTTGTGCTGATAGGCCTTGGGGCACTGTTGCTGCATGGCGGACAGGTTGTCCCAGTCCATGGCGAGGATGAGGTCGAAGTCGCGGAAGTCTTCCGCGGTGACCTGACGGGCCTCACAGTGCGTGATCTCGTAGCCGCGCTTGCGCGCTGCGGCCTGCGCCCGGGCATCAGGCGCCTCGCCGATGTGAAACGCGTGCGTGCCCGCGGAGTCGATGCGAACCACATCGCCCAAACCCGCGTCGTTCACCAAATGGCGAAACACGCCCTCTGCGCTCGGCGAGCGACAGATATTGCCCATGCAAACGAAAAGTACCTTGGTCATCATGGGAGTAAGTGTGCGGGAAAACCCGAGATAAGGCAAGCTTTTTTTGCTCCCGGGCACACCGTTTCGCATCAATACGTCCCCTAAAATATTCCCTATAAATCAAATAGTTGAAAGCTATATTTAAGGTTATGCAAGAGACCGCCGACCGAATGCTTGTGCAAATTTCACGCCCACTTCGGCGACACTTCGCGCCAACCTGCAATTCAGCAGCCCGTCAGCGAAAAGATACATTCAGATAAGCATCGACCTTCATACCGCGCCATCCAACAGCACCCGTTGCTTGAGGGCCGTCAAGGCATCGCGGGCGGCCGCGGCCTGTTCGAATTCGAGGTTGCGGGCGTGGTCCATCATCAACTTTTCCAGGCGCTTGATCTCGCGCGCCAGGGCCTTTTCGTCCTTCAGCAATTCGGCCGGCACCGCGGCTTCCAGCGCGTCGTGCTGCACCGGCGCGACGATGCCGTCGATCAGCTCGCGCACCGCCTTCTGCACTCCCCGCGCGGTAATGCCATGGTCGGCATTGAACTGCAGCTGCTTGGCGCGGCGCCGGCTGGTTTCTTCCATGGCGCGCTGCATCGAGTCGGTGATGCGGTCGGCATACAGGATGGCGTGGCCGTTCAGGTTGCGCGCCGCCCGGCCAATGGTCTGGATCAGGCTGCGCTCGGAGCGCAGGAAGCCTTCCTTGTCGGCATCCAGGATGGCCACCAGCGACACTTCCGGGATATCCAGTCCTTCGCGCAGCAGGTTGATGCCCACCAGCACGTCGAACGTACCCAGGCGCAGGTCGCGGATGATTTCCACCCGTTCCACCGTGTCAATGTCCGAGTGCAGGTAGCGCACCCGCACCCCGTGCTCGGTCAGGAAGTCGGTCAGGTCCTCGGCCATGCGCTTGGTCAGCGTGGTGACCAGCACCCGCTCCCCCTGGCTGGTGCGCGCCTTGATCTGCCCCAGCAGGTCATCGACCTGGGTGCGTGCCGGCAGCACCTCCACGATCGGATCGACCAGGCCGGTGGGGCGCACCACCTGCTCGACCACGTTGTCGGCATGCTCCTTTTCGTACGCCGCCGGCGTGGCCGAGACGAACACGCACTGGCGCATGCGGGCCTCGAATTCCTCGAGCTTGAGCGGCCGGTTGTCCAGCGCCGATGGCAGCCGGAAGCCATACTGCACCAGGGTTTCCTTGCGCGAGCGGTCACCCCGGTACATGGCGCTGAGCTGGCCGATGGTGACGTGGCTCTCGTCGATGAACATCAGCGCATCGGCCGGCAGATAGTCGATCAGCGTGGGCGGCGGCTCCCCCGGCGCGGCGCCGGAGAGGTGGCGCGAGTAGTTCTCGATGCCCTTGCAGAATCCCAGTTCCTGCAGCATTTCCAGGTCGAAGCGGGTGCGCTGCTCAAGGCGCTGGGCCTCGACCAGGTGGCCGTCGTCGACGAAGCGCTTGGTGCGCTCGCGCAGCTCTTCCTTGATGGTCTCGATGGCGCGCAGCACGGTGTCGCGCGGCGTCACGTAGTGCGAACCGGGGTAAACGGTGAAGCGCGGCAACTTCTGGCGGATGCGGCCGGTCAGCGGATCGAACAGCTCAAGGCTTTCGATTTCGTCATCGAACAGCGTCAGGCGCAGGGCCAGCTCGGCGCTTTCCGCCGGGAAGATGTCGATGGTCTCGCCGCGCACGCGGAACACGCCGCGCGTGAATTCGGCGTCGTTGCGCGTGTACTGCATGGCCACCAGCCGCGCCAGGATCTCGCGCCGCGAAATCTGGTCGCCGGCGCGCAGGATCAGCACCATCGCGTGGTAGTCGCCGGGGTTGCCGATACCGTAGATGCACGACACGGTGCCGACGATGATGGTGTCGCGCCGTTCCAGCAGGCTCTTGGTGGCCGACAGGCGCATCTGCTCGATGTGCTCGTTGATCGACGAGTCCTTTTCAATGAACAGGTCGCGCGTCGGCACGTAGGCTTCGGGCTGGTAGTAGTCGTAGTACGAGACGAAGTACTCCACCGCGTTCTTGGGAAAGAACTCGCGCATTTCCGCGTACAGCTGCGCGGCCAGCGTCTTGTTGGGCGCCAGCACCAGCGCCGGCCGCCCCAGCTGGGCGATGACGTTGGCCATGGTGTAGGTCTTGCCCGAGCCGGTCACGCCCAGCAGCGTCTGGTACATCAGGCCGTCCTGCACGCCCTGGACCAATCCATCAATGGCGCCCGGCTGGTCGCCGGCGGGCGGATAGGGTTGGTACAGGTGGAACGGGCTGCCGGGGTAATCGACGTACCCCGGGCCGGGGGCCGCCGCGGCAGAGCCAGGGGCCGCATCGGCCGCCCCGTCGGTGACGGAGCCAACGGCTGCGGCACCCGCCGCGCTCGGGTCTATTGCGCTCTTAGGCATGCTAGACTGTTCCCAGGGTAAACCCCCCATTATCCACAGCACTTCCGACTGCGTCCACTCACCCTCAGCAGAGTCCCATGAGCACCCTTTTCGATTCCGTCGAACTCGCGCCGCGCGACCCCATTCTTGGTCTGAACGAACAATACAACGCGGACACCCGCCCCGGTAAAGTCAATCTGGGCGTGGGCGTGTACTACGACGACCAGGGTCGCATTCCCCTGCTGGGTGCCGTGCGCAAGGCGGAAATCGCCCGCATCGAGGCCGCCGCCGCTCGCGGCTACCTGCCGATCGAAGGCATCGCCGGCTACAACCAGGGCGCGCAAGCCCTGCTGATCGGCAAGGATTCCCCGCTGGCCGCCGCTGGCCGCGTCCTGACCACCCAGGCCCTGGGCGGCACCGGCGCGCTCAAGATCGGCGCCGACTTCCTGCGCCAGCTGCTGCCGACCTCCAAGGTCCTGATCAGCGATCCCAGCTGGGAAAACCACCGCGCGCTGTTCGAACGCGCCGGGTTCGAAGTCGGCACCTACGCCTACTACGATGCCGCCACCCGCGGCCTGAACTTCGACGGCATGCTGGCCGCCCTGAAGGCCGCGCCGGCCAACACCGTGGTCGTGCTGCACGCCTGCTGCCACAACCCCACCGGCGTCGATCCCACCTTCGACCAATGGAAGCAGATCGCCGCGGTCGTCAAGGAAAACAAGCTGGTGCCCTTCCTGGACATCGCCTACCAGGGCTTCGGCGAAGGCCTGCGCGAAGACGCCGCGGTCGTGCGCCTGTTCGCCGACCTCGACCTGACCATGTTCATCAGCTCGTCGTTCTCGAAGTCGTTCTCGCTGTACGGCGAGCGCGTCGGCGCCCTGACGGTCGTGGCTGGCAGCAAAGACGAAGCCACCCGCGTGCTGAGCCAGCTCAAGCGCGTCATCCGCACCAACTACTCCAACCCGCCCACCCACGGCGGCACGATCGTCTCCACGGTGCTGAACTCGCCCGAGCTGTTCGCCATGTGGGAAGAAGAACTCGGCGCCATGCGCGACCGCATCCGCCTGATGCGCAAGCAATTGGTCGAGAAAATCAAGGAACACGGCGGCAAGCAGGACTTCAGCTTCGTGCTGCAGCAGCGCGGCATGTTCTCGTACTCGGGCCTGACCTCGGCCCAGGTCGACCGCCTGCGCGAAGAGCACGGCGTCTACGCCGTCTCCAGCGGCCGCATCTGCGTCGCCGCGCTCAACAGCGGCAACATCGACCAGGTGGCCAAGGGCATCGCCGCGGTGCTGTAAGCCCCCCCCGGCAACAGCCTCCAACGGGACCTTCGGGTCCCGTTTTCATTGCCTGTCACAAAACCATGTCCGCTCAACGCTTGCATTTTTGCGTTATGTCCCCCAGAATGCCGCTGTATATATGTACAGTCCGATTCCAAACGGATCACCGCCATGGCCAGCAAACTCACTGATCGTCAACAGCAAATCCTGGACCTCATCCGGCAAACCGTCGCGCGCACCGGCTTTCCGCCCACCCGCGCCGAGATCGCCCAGGCATTGGGGTTCCGCTCGCCCAACGCGGCTGAAGACCATCTGAAGGCCCTGGCGCGCAAGGGGGCCATCGAGCTCACCGCCGGCGCTTCGCGCGGCATCCGCCTGAAGGATGCCTCGCCCGCGCAGACCCAGGCGCCGCTGCCCCTGCCCGGCCTGGCGCAGTTGCTGCTGCCGCTGGTCGGCCGCGTGGCCGCCGGCAGCCCGATCCTGGCGGCAGAACATGTCGAACGCGAAATCGGTGTCGACCCCGGCCTCTTCGCCCAGGCGCCCGACTACCTGCTCAAGGTGCGCGGCATGAGCATGCGTGACGCCGGCATCCTCGAAGGCGATCTGCTGGCCGTCAAAAAGGCGTCCGAGGCCCGCAACGGCCAGATCGTGGTTGCCCGCCTGGGCGACGACGTCACCGTCAAGCGCCTGCAGCGCCAGAACGGCCGCGTTGAACTGCTGCCCGAGAATCCTGACTTCAACGTCATCGTGGTCGAGGCAGACCAGGAATTCGCGCTGGAAGGCATCGCGGTCGGCCTGATCCGTCCGCACGCGCTGCACTGATCCGCCGCTTCCCTACAGGCGCGCGCCCCTCGACGGCCGCGCCAAAAAAGAAACCCCGCGCAAGCGGGGTTTCTTTCATTGGGCATCCCTTGCGGGACGCCCCGGGGCCAGGCATCAGTGCTTGAGCACGGGATCCGTCGAACCCGGCTCGGCCGGCTTGGCGACCAGCGGTTCCTTGACCGCTTCGTCTTCAGCCAGCGGCTCCGGCAGGCGTTCCAGGGCCAGTTCCAGCACCTTGTCGATCCAGCGGACCGGCACGATCTCGAGATGGTTCTTGACGTTGTCCGGGATCTCCGCCAAATCCTTGACGTTTTCTTCCGGGATCAAGACCGTCTTGATACCACCGCGATGGGCGGCCAGCAGCTTCTCCTTCAGGCCGCCGATCGGCAGGACTTCGCCACGCAGCGTGATCTCGCCGGTCATGGCGACGTCGGCGCGCACCGGGATGCGCGACAGGGCCGACACCATGGCCGTGGTGATCGCGATACCGGCGGACGGACCGTCCTTGGGCGTCGCGCCTTCCGGCACGTGCACGTGCATGTCGTGCTTCTCGAACACGCTGTCGGCAAAGCCCAGGCGACGCGCCCGCGAGCGCACCACCGTGCGGGCCGCCTCGACCGATTCCTTCATCACGTCGCCCAGCGAACCGGTGCGTTGGATCACGCCCTTGCCGGGCATGTCCGCCACTTCGATCGTGAGCAGGTCGCCACCGACTTCCGTCCAGGCCAGGCCGGTCACCTGACCGATCTGGTTTTCCTTTTCGGCCATGCCGAAGGTGTAGCGGCGCACGCCGAGGTAATCGCTGAGGTTGTCGCCCGTGACGTTGACCGGCTTGAGTTCGAAGGTCTTGCCTTCGGCCTTGGCGCGGTCGCTCTGGGTCAGCAGCTGCTTGATCACCTTGCGGCAGATCTTGCCCACTTCGCGTTCGAGCGCACGCACGCCGGCTTCGCGGGTGTAGTAGCGCACGATGTCGCGCAGCGCGCTGTCATCGACGGTCAGCTCGGTATCCTTGACGCCGTTGTTCTTCATCAGCTTGGGCAGCAGATGGTCGCGGGCGATGTGGATCTTTTCTTCCTCGGTGTAGCCCGACAGACGGATCACTTCCATCCGGTCCAGCAGGGCCGGCGGAATGTTCAGCGTGTTGCTGGTGGCCACGAACATGACGTCCGACAGGTCGAAGTCGACTTCGATGTAGTGGTCCTGGAACGTGTGATTCTGTTCCGGGTCCAGCACCTCGAGCAGCGCCGACGAGGGATCGCCGCGGAAATCCATGCCCAGCTTGTCGATTTCATCGAGCAGGAACAGGGGATTGCGCACGCCGACCTTCGACATGTTCTGGACGATCTTGCCGGGCATCGAACCGATGTAGGTACGACGGTGGCCGCGGATCTCGGCTTCGTCGCGCACGCCGCCCAGGGCCATGCGCACGAACTTGCGGTTCGTGGCCTTGGCGATGGACTGGCCCAGCGAGGTCTTGCCGACCCCCGGAGGACCGACCAGGCACAGGATCGGCGCCTTGACCTTGTCCACGCGCTGCTGCACGGCGAGATATTCGAGGATGCGTTCCTTCACCTTCTCCAGGCCGTAGTGGTCGTTGTCGAGCACGGTCTCGGCGTTGGAGATGGAGTTGTTGATCTTGCTCTTCTTCCTCCAGGGGAGGTTGATGAGCGTATCGATGTAGTTGCGCACCACGGTGGCTTCGGCCGACATGGGCGACATGAGCTTGAGCTTCTTGAGCTCGGCATCGGCCTTCTTGCGCGCCTCCTTGGGCATGTGCGCGGCGATGATCTTCTTTTCGAGCTCCTCGATGTCGGCGCCCTCTTCGCCTTCGCCCAACTCCTTCTGAATGGCCTTGACCTGCTCATTCAGGTAGTAGTCGCGCTGGCTCTTTTCCATCTGCTTCTTCACGCGGCCGCGGATCCGCTTCTCGACCTGGAGGATGTCGATTTCGGTTTCCAGCTGCGTGAGCAGGCCTTCGAGGCGCTCGGAGGTGCCGACGATCTCGAGCATCTTCTGCTTCTGCTCGAGTTTCAGCGGAAGATGCGCGGCGATCGTGTCGGCCAGGCGGCCGGCGTCATCGATGCCGGCGAGCGAGGTCAGGATCTCCGGGGGGATCTTCTTGTTGAGTTTTACGTATTGCTCGAACTGGGCGACGATCGCGCGGCGCAGGGCCTCGGTCTCGGAGCCCTGGACGGCGTCCGGCTCGATCGGGGTGACCTGGCAGGTGAAGTGCGAATCGGCGTCTTCGATGCTGTTGATGCGGGCGCGCTGGGTACCCTCGACCAGCACCTTGACGGTGCCATCGGGCAGCTTGAGCATCTGCAGGATGCCGGCGACGCAGCCGATCTCGTAGACGTCTTCAGGGGTGGGATCATCCTTGCCGGCGGATTTTTGGGCCACTAGCATGATGCTCTTGCCCGCTTCCATCGCAACCTCGAGCGCGCGGATAGAGCGCGGACGGCCGACGAACAGCGGGATGACCATGTGCGGGAACACCACGACGTCGCGCAGTGGCAGCAGGGGGAGGTCGATCGGGTCGGAAGGCAGGGTCTGGCTGGCAGACATAGGAGGTTCCTCGGTATGACTCGGCGTATCGGGGACAGGATGACCGGGTATACCCGGACAGCCCCGTCAGTTACGTCTGTTATGGGAACAATAGCCGAAAATTCAAGATCCCGGCGGCCGGATAAACAAAACCTTAAAAAAAACGGCGGCCGGCATCCTGTTTCATTGGACACACTGCGGCAGTGTGCGTTCCATCAGGGGGCCGGAGACAAAAAAACCCGTTACGGAAACGGGTTTTCTTGAAATATCCGTCAGGCCGCCGCGTCGCGGACTTCTCCGCGCTCGGGCTTTTCGGCCGCCCCTTCCTCGTCGGCGTAGATCAGCAAGGGCTTGCCCTCGCCTTCGATCGCGCCTTCGTCGAGCACCACGCGCTTGACGTTGCCTTGCGACGGCAGGTCATACATGGTGTCGAGCAGGGCCTGCTCGATGATGGAACGCAGGCCACGCGCGCCGGTCTTGCGCTTGAGCGCCTTGCGGGCGATGGCCTTGAGCGCGGCCGGACGCACGTCCAGTTCGGCGCCTTCCATGGCGAACAGCTTCTGGAATTGCTTGAGCAGGGCGTTCTTGGGCTCGGTGAGGATCTGCACCAGGGCGGCCTCGTCCAGCTCGTCCAGCGTGGCGACCACCGGCAGGCGACCGACCAGTTCGGGGATCAAGCCGAACTTGATCAGGTCTTCGGGCTCGACTTCGGAGAACAGCTCGCCCACGCCGCGCTCGGACTTGGCGCGCACGGAGGCGGAGAAGCCGATGCCGGACTTTTCGGTGCGGTCGCGGATGACCTTTTCCAGCCCGTCGAAGGCGCCGCCGACGATGAACAGGATGTTGGTCGTGTCGACCTGGACGAAGTCCTGGTTGGGGTGCTTGCGCCCGCCCTGCGGCGGCACCGAGGCGACGGTGCCTTCGATCAGCTTGAGCAGGGCCTGCTGCACGCCCTCGCCCGACACGTCGCGGGTGATGGACGGGTTGTCGGACTTGCGGGAAATCTTGTCGATTTCATCGATGTAGATGATGGCGCGCTGCGCCTTCTCGACTTCGTAGTTGCAGTTCTGCAGCAACTTCTGAATGATGTTCTCGACGTCTTCACCGACGTAACCGGCCTCGGTCAGCGTGGTGGCGTCTGCCATGACGAACGGCACGTTCAGCATGCGCGCGAGGGTCTGCGCCAGCAGCGTCTTGCCCGACCCGGTGGGGCCGATCAGCATGATGTTGCTCTTGGACAACTCGACTTCGTCGCCCTTGATCTCGCCGTGGCGGATGCGCTTGTAGTGGTTGTAGACGGCCACCGCCAGCATGCGCTTGGGCGAGGTCTGCCCGATCACGTACTGGTCCAGGAACGTCTTGATTTCAGCCGGAGTGGGCAGTTCGGAACGAATCGCCGCGCGCGCGGTCGCCTGCGCTTCCTCGCGGATGATGTCGTTGCACAAGTCTATGCATTCATCGCAGATGAATACCGACGGACCCGCGATCAGCTTGCGGACTTCGTGCTGGCTTTTATTGCAAAACGAGCAATGCAGCACTTTTGCGTCTGCCGATCCCTTTTTTTCAGGCATATGTATTCGTATCTCAGGTAAAGAAGCGCCGGACCGGGTGAAGGGCCCGGCGCTTACTCAAACATGGCAACAGCGGGTGGGACTCAACCGGGAAGTCAGCCTTCCGAACGGGAGGTCATCACCTTGTCGACCAGTCCATACGATACCGCATCTTCGGCGGACATGAAGTTGTCACGTTCAGTGTCCAGGGCGATGCGCTCGATCGACTGGCCGGTGTTGTCGGCCAGGATGCGATTGAGACGCTCGCGCAGGTCCAGGATCTCGCGAGCCTGGATCTGGATGTCGGAGGCCTGCCCCTGGGCGCCGCCCGAGGGCTGGTGGATCATGATGCGCGAGTTGGGCAAGGAAAAGCGCTTGCCCTTCTTGCCTGCCGCCAGCAGGAAGGCGCCCATGCTGGCCGCCAGGCCGGTGCACAGGGTCGACACGTCCGGCTTGACGAACTGCATGGTGTCGTAGATGGCCATGCCCGCGTACACCGACCCGCCGGGCGAGTTGATGTACAGGGAAATGTCCTTGTCAGGATTCTCCGATTCCAGGAACAGCAACTGCGCCACGACCAGGTTGGCCGTGGCGTCGTTGACCGGGCCCACCAGGAAGATGAGCCGCTCGCGGAGCAGGCGCGAATAGATGTCGTAGGCGCGTTCGCCGCGCCCCGACTGCTCGATCACCATGGGAATGTAGCCCAGGCCGGTGGGGGTCACCGACGACCCGCCATTCATTGCCGCATAGAAATCGGTGAATCTCTGCATAGTGTTACGCCATCCCCATCAACTGATCGAAAGGCACCTTTTCGTCGGTGACCTTGGCCTTTTCCAGAACATGCGCGACGACGTTGTCTTCGAGCACGATAGCCTCGATTTCAGCACGACGCTGGCGGTCGGCCAGGTAATAGCTGACAACCTGGGCGGGTTGTTCGTAGTTTTCCGCGAACTCTTCGATGCGGGCGCGGACCTGTTCCGGCTTGGCCTGCAGCTGGGCTTGCTTGACCAGTTCGGACACCAGCAGGCCCAGGCGCACGCGGCGCTCGGATTCGGTCGAGAAGGCTTCGGCCGGGATCGGCACCGACTCGGCGTTCGGCACGCCACGCTGCTTGAGCTCTTCGCGGGCGGCGGCGATGCGGCTTTGCACGTCGTTGTCGACCAGCGCCTTCGGCACGTCGAACTTGCCGGCTTCGACCAGGGCGTCCATCACGCTGGCCTTGGTGCGGCCTTGCGAGCGCACCTTGACTTCGCGTTCGATGTTGCTGCGGATGTCGGCCTTGAGCTTTTCGACATCGCCTTCGGCCTGGCCGAGCGACTTGGCGAATTCGGCATTCAGTTCGGGCAGCACGCCTTCAGCCACTTCCTTGACGGTGATGGTGAATTCGGCGGTCTTGCCGGCGACTTCCTTGCCTTGGTAGTCATCGGGGAACTTGAGCGGGAAGACCTTGCTTTCGCCAGCCTTCAGGCCGCGGGCGGCTTCTTCGAATTCCGGCAGCATGCGGCCTTGGCCGAGCACGAACGGGAAGTCTTCGGCCTTGCCGCCATCGAACGGCACGCCGTCGATGGTGCCGGCGAAGTCCAGCGTGACGCGGTCGCCGTCTTGCGAGGCGCGGCCTTCGCGGGCTTCGAACGTGGCGCGCTGCTTGCGCAGGACGTCCAGGGTCTGCTGCACTTCGGCGTCGGTGACGGCGGTTTCATAGCGGGTCACGGCCAGGGCCGACAGGTCCGGCACGGCGACTTCGGGGTAGACCTCGAACGTGGCGGTGAAGGCCAGCGTGTCATCGCTGACGCCTTCAGTCTTGGGTTCCAGGTTCGGGGCGCCGGCGACGCGCAGCTTGGCGCCATCGACGGCTTGTTCGAATGCACGGCCGACCTGGCTGTTGATCACGTCGTAGCGGATGCCGGGGCCATGGCTGCGCTCGAGCATGGCGAGCGGCGCCTTGCCGGGACGAAAACCGGGAACCTTGGCGGTGCGGGCCACGCGCTTCAATTGCGCCTGGACTTCCTTTTCGACGTCGGCCACCGAGACGGCCAGATCAACACGGCGCTCGAGGCCGGAGAGGGTTTCAACCACAGGCTGCATTAAAAGACCTATTTTCCGAGAGATATGAGATGACGGGCGGATAAACGCGGCATTTTACCGGAAACTTCCGGACCCCTGACGCAAAGGGGCGCGAGCACCCGGATAAGCCCGGATGCTCGCGCCCCGTTTTCCACCCCGAAAGGGCGGCAAATGCCCGCCAGGGCGCTTTATTTGGCCTTGGCGATGCGATCTTCGATGTGCTGCGCGCGCTTGGCCGAGGACGGGTGCGAGCTCATCATATCGCTCTTGCCGCCGTCCAGTTCGGCCAGCTTCTGGAACGCCGTCACCAGACCGCGGGTGTTCAGCTTCTTGGCCTGCAGCTGGTCGAACGAGTAGTCGTCGGCGGCGCTTTCCTGCGATTGCGAGAACTGCGCGTTGATGAACTTCTCGGTCAGGTCGCCCAACTGCGACGAGTTCAGGGCGGCGACCGTGGCGCCACCGGCGGC
This sequence comes from Achromobacter ruhlandii, assembly GCF_902859695.1. Lineage (GTDB taxonomy): Bacteria > Pseudomonadota > Gammaproteobacteria > Burkholderiales > Burkholderiaceae_B > Achromobacter > Achromobacter ruhlandii. The sequence continues at coordinate 116,794 of NZ_CADIJL010000002.1, read as the reverse complement.
GCCGGCGGCGTCGCGCGCGGCCGAAACGGTGTAGGCGGTCTGCATCGCCTTCTTGCTGTGGCCCAGCGCCACGTGGCCGATTTCATGGCCCACGACGCCCAGCACTTCGTCGTCGGTCATCATGTCCATCAGGCCGCTGTAGACGCGGATGCAGCCATTGGCCATGGCCCAGGCATTGACGTCCTTGGTGATGTAGACCTTGTAGTTGGCCTTCTGGCCATTGACCGTGCCGCCCAATTGCTTGGCGATCTTCTGCAGGCGCACGTCGTACTTGCTGCCGGGGGCCGCGATCTTTTCCTGGGAATCGCTCTGCGCGCAAGCCTTGTCCGACAAGGTCTTGATTTCGGCATCGCTCAGCGTGGCGGCCTGCACCACCTTGCTGCCAGCGCCCACCAATCCCCCGATATCGAGCGCATGCGACGCGGAATAAGGGGCGAGTGCGACGGCCAGCGCGGCAACGGTGTAGCGGATCTTCATGGCAAAAACTCCTCTTGACTGACTCTGTGCGAGTGAGGCGGCAATTCTATATACGCCAAAAGCATTCAAACCGTTTCGCCACAGAGTTTCGCAAATGCGAATTTCTCTTACACAAAAGGCATGCGCGGGGCTCCTTACCGTGGTAAGTACCTGCGCCGCGACTCGGTGTTGTCATCAAAAACAGATTTCGGAGCAGTCCGAGATTGATAGAATTGCCGCCGCGGTTTTTCCCGCGCTTCCCATAACGGCTCGCACCCATCATGACCCCCCACACCCCTCCCCGCCTTGGCCTGCTGCCAAGCCTGATTTTCAGTTCGCGCTGGCTGCAACTGCCCCTGTACCTGGGCCTGATCGTCGCCCAGGGCGTCTATGTGATGCTGTTCCTGAAAGAACTTTGGCACCTGCTGACCCATGCCACCAGCTTCGGCGAGATGGAAATCATGCTGTTGGTGCTGGGCCTGATCGACGTGGTCATGATCTCGAACCTGCTGGTGATGGTGATCGTCGGCGGCTACGAGACCTTCGTGTCACGCCTGCGCCTGCAAGGCCACCCGGACCAGCCGGAATGGCTCAGCCACGTCAACGCCAGCGTGCTCAAGGTCAAGCTGGCCATGGCCATCATCGGCATTTCGTCGATTCACCTGCTGCGCACCTTCATCGAGGCGGGTACGCTGGGCACGCCCAACGCGCGCTTCTCCGAGGCCGGCGTGATGTGGCAGACCATCATCCACGCCCTGTTCATCCTGTCGGCGCTGGGCATCGCGCTGGTCGACAAGCTGGCCACGCCTTCGCACGCCAAACACTGAGCGCCTTGCGCCAAATGAAAAGCCCCGCACAGCCGTGCGGGGCTTTTGTCTTTGTGGCGGGCCGCGCGGCGGCGCGCCACAACCCTGGGATCAGGCCGCTACCTTGATGTTCTTGGCGCTGGGGCCCTTGGGCCCCGTGCCAACCTCGAACGTGACGCGCTGATTCTCCTGCAGCGATTTGTAGCCTTCGCTGCGGATTTCCGAGTAGTGGGCGAACAGATCCTTGCTGCCGTCGTCGGGCATGATGAAACCGTACCCTTTTTCGGCGTTGAACCACTTGACGATGCCGGTTGCCATGGAATTTCCTCGAACCTAAAGAAGCGATTGCTCGCGGGGCGCCAGATCATCAAGGATGGGAGAGGAAGCCACTGCAGCACCACTGACCGCGACAAGTTAAACGCAGACCGCGTCGCTTGAGAATCTCGCTAAACCCAGTGTATTGGCGAACCGCGAAAAACGTCAAATATGCGGCCATCGCGCAAGCCGCGCCGGGCCTGGCCGCGCGGCTTTTTTCAACTGGCCATGCGCCGATACAAGCAGATACGCAGAGGTCCTGGCGCCGTCCGGCACGGGTGTCAGCCGGCGAAGCCGCCCGAGTCGAGGAATTCCTGTTCCGGCTGCGTGGTCTGGCGGCCCAACGCGGCGTTGCGGTGCGGAAAGCGGCCGAAGCGCTTGATGATGTCGCGGTGCAGGACGGCCCAGCGCACCGCGTCCGCGCCAAGCGGCTCCATCAAGGCCACCGCGCGATTCTGCGCGGCCACGGTCTCGGCATGCTCGAACGGCATGTAGAAGAACTGGCGCAGCGCCGGATCGACCGCCAGGTCGTGGCCGGCGGCGATGGCGCGTTCGGCGAACACCAGCGCCAGCGGATCGGTGGCGAACATGTGGGCGGTGCCGCGAAAAGCGTTGCGCGGATACTGGTCCAGCAGGATCATGAGCGCCAACGCGCCCTCCGGCGCATCGAGCCAGCCATCCAGCTGGCGCGCGGCGGCGGCCATGTGGGCCTGGCCGCAGAATTGGCGGAAACGCTCGTCGAACGCCGCGTCCTTGGTGAACCATTGCCGCGGCCCGGCTTCGCGCCAGAACGCCACGATGTCCTGCGGTTGCAGGGAAACTGGGGCGGATCCGGGGTGGGTCATGGGTATCGTCCTGTGTCGGTTGCGAGCGCCGCGCCGGGCGGACGCGGCGACGGAAAACTGCGGCAAGGATACCGCGAGCCCGCCGCAGGCGACGCGTTGGCCGCGCGCGACACCCGTGCGCCACCCGCCGGACGGCGGAAACGACAAGGCTCCCCGAGGGGGAGCCCAGACGCAAAAAAGCCCCCGAAGGGGCTTTTCCGAAAACGCAGGACCTTACAGGACCTGAATCTTCGTGGCTTGCGGGCCCTTGGGGCCATTGGCCGTCACAAAGCTGACGCGCTGGTTCTCTTCCAGAGACTTGAAGCCCGAGCCCTGAATTTCGGAGAAGTGAGCGAACAGGTCCTTACCACCCGCTTCCGGGGTGATGAAGCCATAGCCTTTTTCCGAATTGAACCACTTAACGACGCCGGTTTCCATACTGTATTTCCTAGAGATAATGGGCAAATGCCCGGAGGTCACGAATCAATCAAGGAGGGGACAGTAGAACAATAACGCTGAGCCGGAAAAGGCACGGCACTGAACGAAAATCGCAACGCTTGTGATCGTGTGCCGACACTATCGTTATGTTCCCCTCACAAGTCAACATAATCCTAAAAAATACGTGCCAATAATGCAACAAAGAGAAACTGCGGACAGAATTTACACGTTTTCATAGGCAAAAAGAACGCCTGCATAGGTGTAAACACCCACGCATCATAAAAAAACAATCAAGGCTTATATAAATGCCCGGCCCCCAAAACTCGCATGAACTCATACGCCGTTTGGGCGGGCACTTTGGTTTGCCGCCAGGCTTACTCGTCGATAGGTAAACCCAGCAAGTCGAGTGCCGCGCCAAAAGCATCGGGACCCGAGCAAAGGAAAACCGCCACGTCGCCGGGATTGATATTCTCCAGGACCTGGTCGATTTGGTCTTGCGCATTATCAACATTGTCGACACTGGCAGCGTGTATGTCCGCTCCACCTTCGACCTTTTCGGGGGGCACGATATCGGCGATCGCGTTCAGATCAGTCACGCCCGTCACGACATAGGCGCTGATGCTCTCGCCATCCAGCGTTGTGTGCAGCTCAACGCCGCCCGCCACGTCGGCAACATGCCGACTCAGTATTTCCATGATCACTCTTCCTTGACTTGCGGGCCGAGCCCGCCTGGGCGCGCCCGCACGGATGCGCACACGCCCAGGCGCGACTATAACAGCCTTATGCTAAGACTTCCTGACAGCGGGGCCGAGCGACCGGCGCGCCGCGCCGGAGGTGGCCGCGACGCTGCGGGTGCGCACGCCGGCGCCGGTCAGCGCGGCCAGCAGCGGCTTCTGGGCGTCCAGGAACACGGCCTTCTCGTCGTCAGCCAGCTTGCACACGAACATCTGCGCCAGCAGCTGGGTGCGGCGGGCCTTGCGGTTGTCGGCCTCCTGGGCCAGCCAGGCGGCCACCCAGTCGGCGGCGGCCTGCGCGTCGCCCTGCTGCTTGATGTGTCCCAGCAGGTCGAACACGGTGACGCCGGTGATGGCGCCGTCCTCCGCACGGGTCAGGAAAAGCTTGGCGGCCTGGCCGGTATAGCCGGGGACCAGGGCGAGGCAATCGCGCTCGGCGGGTTTCTTCATCGGTACTGCCTGTAACGGTTGTCGGTAATCCCGCACTGTAACCCGGGCCCGCGGGCTGTCGCTTGGCCGCCACCGAACTCTGCTATCGTCGGCCTGTTTCTTCCCAACCTGCAACGGCGGACATCATGCAACGCGATTTCGATCTGGTCGTCACCATCCTGGGAGCCCTGCGCGACGCGCCCGGCCCCAACCTGAGCACCCACGACATCAAGGAAGCGGCCCTGGCCCACGAACAAGGCCTGCAACTGGTCGCGCACCACCTGGACCTGCTGGCGGACGCCGGCCTTGTCAAGCAAGTCAGCGAAACGGCGGCCACCGCCGGCGACACGCGCTGGCGCATCACCTGGAAGGGCTACGACGCCCTGGAACAGGATGAAGAGGACGAGGACGACGAGGATTTCGACGCCGAGGAATGAACCCTCCGATCAGCGCGGGCGGCGCGGGCCGCCGCGCATCGGGACAAGCCCCCCCGGCCGCCCGGCCGGGCGCGCTCAACGGCGCCGCAGGATGCGGCGCGTCAACAACGCCGCCGCCGCGCCGATCACCAGGCTGAACATGAACGCGGCGATCGCCAGCATCGCCGACTGGTCGCCGAAGCCGGCCGACCGCGACAGCACCGCCACCGCGGCGCAGACCGCCGCCGCCAGCGCGGCCACGCCCGCCAGCACCCGGCCGGGTGAACGCAGCCGGCCGCAAAGCGAGCCGCCCACCAGCGCCACCGCCACCATGGCGGCCATGGACCAGAACAGGTATTCGTACTGCATGCGGACGGACTCCCCGGGGGTGTTGAGGCGCTCGCATTATAGGCGGAGGCGCATGCTATCCGTCCCCGAGACCAATCGCCGCGGGAGCCGCCTGGCGCGCCCTGCCCGGCCGCGGGCCTGATCGTCAGGCCTGCGACGCGACGGCGATGGCACTGATCTCCACCAGCGCGCCATAGTGCAGTTCACGCGTCGGCACGATGGCGCGGGCCGGGCGATGATCGCCGAAGCTGCGTTCGTAGACGCTGTTGACCTCGTTCCACAGACCGATGTCAGGGATGTAGACGGTGACGTTGACCACCGATGCCATCGACGCGCCCGCGGCCTGCAGGATGGCCGCCACGCTGCGCAAGGCGGCCTCGGTCTGCGCGGCCGCGCCTTGCGCCAGTTGCGGCCGCTCGCCGGGCTGGGCCGGCGGCAGGAACCCGAGCTGGCCGGAAACAAAGACGAAGCCGTTGGCGCGCACGGCCTGGGAGTAATGGCCGGCGGGCGGCGTGGCGTGGGGGGTGTGTATGGTGTCCATCTTGACTCCTGTCCGGGGCGGCGGGACTACCAGCCGCGAAAGCGCTGCCACTGGGCCACGACGGCGCGGTCGCCGCTGCGTACGACCTGGTAGGCGTCGTGCTGGGCGCAGGTGGCGCAGGCATGGTTTGGCACGATCCGCAGTCTGGTGCCCAGCGGCAGATCCGGCAAGGCGGCGGCGCTGCTCGCCCGCAGTTTGACGATGCCCTGCTCCTGGTTGGTTTCGGCCAACAGCAAGTCGGGGTAGACCTTGCCGTCGGCGTCGCATACCAGGCCGTACAACTGGTCCACCGGCTGTTTGGCGGTGCCACGATCGCGCGACATGGCCATCCAGCCCGCGTCCACCAGGATCCAACCTTTGTCGGGCTGGTGGCCGATCACCGTGGTCAGCACGGTGGCGGCGATGTCGTCCACGGCGCATACGCCGAGGCCAGCCATGACCAGGTCGAAGAATACGTAGACGCCGGCGCGCACCTCGGTCACGCCGGCCAGGTTGCGGGCGAAGTGGGCGGTGGGAGTGGAACCGACGCTGACCACCGGGCATGGCAGGCCGGCGGCGCGGATCGCCTCGGCGCAACCGACCGCGGCGGCGCGTTCCTGCTCGGCCATGTCGGCGATGGCCTCGGTGCTGCGGCAGCCGTAGGATTCACCGGCGTGTGTCATCACGCCGCGCAGACAGTGAGCCGCGTGCAAGGTGCCAGCAATCGCCAGCAACTGGTCGGTCTGGCCGGGTTGGACTCCCGCGCGATGGCCATCGCAGTCGATTTCGATCAGGGCGGGAATGGCCGCGCCCTCCTCGCTGGCGCGCGCGGCCACGGCGCGGGCGGCCTCGACACTGTCAACCACCACGGTGAGGTCGATTCCGCGGCGGCGCAGCGCCAGCACGCGATCGAGCTTGGCCGGGGCCACGCCCACCGCGTACAGCAGATCGGTCACGCCGGCGGCGGCGAACTGTTCGGCCTCCTGCAGCGTCGAGACCGCCGCCGGGCCTTGCGGACGGGCCATCAGGCGGCGCGCGACGTCGATCGACTTGGGCGTCTTCAGGTGCGGACGCAGTTGCACGCCGTGGCCAGCCATGAGGCCGTTCAGGCGCTCGATGTTACGCATCATGCGGGTTTCGTCCAGCAACAGGCAGGGCGTTTCCAGCGTATCCAGGGTGGCGGCGGGAGCAGAGATCATGGCGATATCGACGGGACAGGAACGGGCGGGACGGACGGGAGCGACGCGGACGCCGCCCCGGCGGATCCGCATGCATGGAGTATGGCGCGCGCCGGGCCTTGCGTGTTTAATAAGGACTTAATCAATCATTAAGGCTTTCCTGAATGATCACGACAGACGACCTGCGCTTCTTCCTGAGCCTGGCGGCCACCAGCTCGCTGGCCCAGGCGGCGCGCGCCCTGGACGTGACGCCGCCGGCCGTGACACAGCGGCTGCACGCGCTGGAAAAGCGCCTGGGCGTGCGGCTGGTCAACCGCTCGGGCCGCGGCACCGCGTTGACCGACGAAGGCCGGCTGCTGGCGCTGCGCGCCGGCCAGATCTGCGGCGAACTGAATGAATTGGCCGATGAGCTGGCCGGACGCCGCGGCGTGGTCGCCGGCCATCTGCGCGTGGTGGCGCCGCTGGGATTTGGCCAGCGCTATGTCGCCGGGCTGGTGGCCGGATTCCGCGACGGACAGGCCGACGTGACCGCCAGCCTGACATTGTCGGACGGCCCCCCCCGCCTGGCCAGCGACGACTGGGACGTGATGATCCATATCGGCGAACTGCGCGATTCCACCCTGGTGGCGTATCCGCTGGCGCCGAACCGCCGCATCCTGTGCGCCTCGCCCGCCTACCTGGCGCGCCATGGCGCCCCCGCCAAACCCGAGGACCTGCGCGACCATGACTGCATCGCGCTGCGCGAGAACGAAGAGGATGTCACGTTGTGGCGCTTCAAGCGCGGCCGCGGCCCGGCGGTGGGGGTGCGCATTGCGCCGGTGCTGTCGAGCAACGCGGGCGCGGTGGCGGTGGCCTGGGCGCTGGCCGGCCATGGCATCGTGGCGCGATCGGAATGGGACGTGGCCGAGCATGTGAAAGCGCGCACGCTGGTGCCGCTGCTGGCCGGCTGGAACCTGCCGGAAGCCAATGTGGTGGCGCTGGTGAAATCGCGCCAGGAACTGCCGGCGCGCACGGCGGGATTCCTGGCGCATCTGCGTGGGGCCTTCGCCGTCACGCCATGGCGCGACAAGCCCCAGGAATGAGCTGCCCGGGCCGGGGCCGGCAGGTCAGTCCAGCATCGCCTCGGCTTCGATCTCGATCAGCCATTCGGGCAGCGACAGGCCGCTGACGATGATCCATGACGACGGCGGCGGGTCTTTCGGGAACCGATCGCGCAGCGCCTGGGCGATCACCTCCTGGTCTTCGCGCGCGGTTTCGCAGATGTAGATACGCAGCATGATGACCTGCGCCAGGGTCGCGCCCGCGGCGGCCAGCACGCGTTCGACGTTGTCCAGCGCGGCCTCGGTCTGTTCCTGCAGGCCGGGCCCGACAGTGCGCTCCTCGGCGTCGACGCCGACCTGGCCGGACAGCAGCATGCGGCGCTGGCCAGTGACGATGACGGCCTGGCTGAAGCCGTATTGCACGCTATTGAAAACCGTATCGGGATTGAGGACGGTCCGGGTCATGTCTGTTCTCCTGGCGGCCGGTGTGTTGAGGAAGTCATTCTAGGCTCAGGCCGTGGCCGGCGCGGGCCGGGCGGCACGGGCCGCGTACAGCGCCACCAGCAGCACCACCGCGCCGGCGCCGACGGCGGTCCAGAAGCCCGCGCCCACGCCGTGGTGGTCGACGATCCAGCCGGCCAACGCCGCCCCCGCCGCCACGCCCGCGCCCAGGCCGGTTACCAGCCAGGTCAGCCCTTCGGTCAGGCGCCGCCCTGGCACGGTGCTTTCCACCAGCGCCATGGCGATGATCATGGTCGGCGCGAACGACAGTCCCGCCAGCAGCACCCCCAGCGACAGGGTCAGCAGGTCGCCAACCAGCAGCAACGGCAAGGTGGTCAAGGCCGTGACACTGGCGGCGATCGCCAGCATGCGCGCCAGCGGCATCTGGAACTTCAGTACGCCGAATGCCAGCCCCGCGACGCAGGAGCCGAACGCGTAGGCCGACAGCACCACGCTGGCGCCCGCCGGCACACCCTGCTGGCGGGCGAAGGCCACGCTCAACACATCGATGGTGCCGACGATGACGCCCATCGCGGCCATCATGGTGGTCAGTTGGCGCATCAGCGGCACTGCCAGCACGGAGGTTTCACGGCCCTCGACGCGCGGCTGCACCGCCGGCGCGGTGGACCGCTGCATGACGAATGCGGTGACCCCCAGGCCCAACAGTAACGCCGCGCCAAGCGGGCCGGCCTCCGGGAACAGGATCACGCACAGGCCCACCGCCAGCGGCGGCCCGATAATGAAGCTCAACTCATCCAACACCGATTCGAGCGCGTAGGCGGTGCGCAGCTGCGGGCGGTCGCGATAGATTTCCGTCCAGCGCGCCCGCGCCATGGCGGGCATGCTTGGCAGGCTGCCGGCCAGCGCCGCGAACACGAACAAGGTCCAGTCGGGCGCCTGCAGGCGCACGCACAGGGCCAGGCCAGCCAGGCCGGCCACGCTGGCGCCGGCAGCCAGCGGCAGGATGCGTCCCTGTCCGTGGCGATCCACCAGCCGCGAAATGCGCGGGGCCAGCAACGCCGTCGCCAGCGCGAACGTGGCCGCCACCGCCCCCGCCAGGGTGTAGGCGCCACGCACCTGGGACAACATGGTGATGATGCCGATGCCGATCATGGGCAGGGCCAGCCGCGCCACGGCGCAGGCGGCAACGAAACCGGCGGCGCCGGGCGCCTGGAACAATTCGCGATAGGGATTCGACACCCGATACCTCTGGGGTTGTTGCAGGCCGGGGGCAACGGCCACCGGACAGATTGACATACGTAACGTATGTGAGATCGTATTCACCTACGGGGCGAATGTCAATTAACATACGCCCCGTAGGTAAATGGAGCCTGACATGTCGCGATCACGCGCCGAGATGATTGAGGAAACCCGCGGAAAACTGCTGGCGACGGCGCGCGCGTCGTTCCGCCGCGCCGGCTACGCGGGCACGTCGATGGATGATCTGACGGCGGCCGCGGGACTGACCCGAGGAGCGTTGTATCACCATTTTGGTGACAAACAGGGTCTTCTGGCCGCGGTCGCCGCGCAGATCGACGGCGAAATGGAGCTGCGGCTGCAGGCCATTTCCCGCGACGCGCCCGACGCCTGGACCGCCCTGCGCGAGCGCTGCCGCGCTTATCTGGCGATGGCGGCCGAACCTGAAATCCGCCGGATCGTGCTGCAGGACGCGCGCGCGATTCTGGGCCAGGCGGCCTCCGTGCAGGAACAATGCACCGCCTCCCTGGCCGACCTGTTGCGGGCGCTGATGGAACAGGGCGTGATCGCGCCGGCCGAGCCGCGCGCGCTGGCCCGCATGCTGCACGGCGGCCTGGCCGAGAGCGCCCTATGGATTGCCGAGGATGAGGGCCAGACACGCCTGGCGCCAGCCCTGCAAGCGCTTGATCTGCTGCTGCAAGGCCTGCGCCAGCCCTGATCCCCGTCCGGGCGCGAGACAGCCCTCGCCGCAAACGCCGCCGTCGCGCATAATGCAGCACAACGCGCCCGGCCCCCGCCTCTGGCGGCCCGCCACGCCCTCTCCCGCAAACTGGATTTCTTGCCCCGCAACATGAAGCTCCTGCGCCATTCCCTCCTGGCCGCCCTGCTTGGCTCGGCCGCGCTGTCGGCCGTCGCGTCCGCCCAACCGCCGGCGCCGGAGATCGCGCAGGCCTTGGTGGGCAAGTGGCGGCACCAGACCATGCTGCGCACGGTCGACGGCCAGGCGCTGCCGCCGCAGCCCTCGGGCGGCGCGGGCGTGGCCGAATTCCGCAGCGACGGCACCTGGTCGATGCAAGGGCCGGATGCGGTATCCAGCGGCACCTATCGCTGGCTTGACGCCAAGCGCATCGAACAGACGCTGGAGCAGTCCACCACCCGATACGAAATCGGCGTGGCGTCCATCCGCTACGTGAAGATCCAGGGCGACCACCTGACCCTCACTCGCGTCCAGGATCGCAAGGAAATCGACAAATTAATGCCGTCGCCGGCGCCGGATGCCAGGCGCCCGGACCAACTGATCGTGACCAACATTTTCACCCGGCTCCAGGCGGACTGACCCGCGACCGCGCCCGCCAGGCGCGGCATCCGCCAGACGCGGTATGGAAGATTGCAACCTTCTTTGCTACGCTGGGTCACCCCCGTGGAGGCCATACGACCATGAAACCCAAGATCCGCGTGCTCTGCGTGCAGCCCTCGTCGGTATCGGCGCGCTTCGCCTTCCTGGCGATCGCGCTGCGTTGGTCGTTGGGCGCCACCCCCCGGCCGGCGCGGTTGCGGATCGGGCCCCACGACCTGGCTCCGGTGGGCTCCGAGGCCGCTTTCTGGCTGTTCGCCCTGCGCCATGCGCTGTCGTCGCAATCGATGCTGGTCACGCGCGGTGACCACTGGGACGTCGCCGCTTCGGTCGACGGCGACGAAATCCGCGCCTTTGGGCGCAAGTTCGCCCTGCGCCAGTGCCTTTGAGGCGGCCACCGCCTGCGCCTTTTATTTACAGGCGGATGGGCGGCTTGCGGTGATACGCCGCCAATTGCTCGGCGGTCCAGCGTTGCCGCGCCTCTTCCTGGCAACATGTCCTGAATACCTGGGCGCCGATATCCAGGAAGCGCCGCATGTCCTCCTCGGTCAGCTTACCCTGCACCCTCATCAGGCAGTCCGCGTAGGCGGACAGGATGCCATCCCAACCTTCAGGTTTGCCAGGCGCGACGGGTTTACTGATCATGCGGGCCATCATCTCACTATGGTCCATCATGCTGTTTCCCCCAGAAGCCTCGCCGCGGCCGCAAGGAACCCGGCGATATCACCCGGCAGGCGGCAGCAAGCGCCATGCCCGGCCGACCGCACCGGGCAGATGACGCCAGCACCGTGGAAAAATTACCAGGGGGGCCGGTCAGAATTCCGGCAGGTCGAACACGGTGTGCAGGGTGGAACTGGGGACCGGCACGGAAGCCAGGTGTTCACGCCCGTCGTCGTCGGTCAGCACGCGCACCGCGCGCGACGCCACCGACACGCCATCCACGCTGATCAGGGTCTCGACATCGGCGCCCGCCCTGATCGCCTCGATCACTTCGGACGCGGCCGCGGTCACGGGCTCGCTGACCCAGCCGGGGACGCCGCGCTCGGCCAGGCCCCACCGCACGTAGGCGATATGGCCGCTGACGGCATCTTTACGAACGGCGACGATCGCGTAAAACGACATCCGGGCTCCCCTCAGACTTGGTGGCCCGGATCGTATAACAACTTCGCGGATCCGCGATGACAGCCGTCAGGGTTCGATATCGATGGGCGCAAAGGATTTCACCAGGTCATCCAGCTGCTTGAGCTGGGTCAGGAAGGGCTCCAGCTTGTCCAGCGGCAAGGCGCTGGGGCCATCGCACTTGGCGTTCCTGGGGTCCGGATGGGCCTCCAGGAACAGGCCGGCCAGCCCCACGCCCATGCCTGCCCGCGCCAGTTCCGCGACCTGCTCGCGGCGTCCGCCGGAGGCCGCGTCCAGCGCCGAGCGCTGTTGCAGGGCATGGGTGACGTCGAAGATGACCGGCCGATTGCCGGTGACTTTCTTCATGACGCCGAAACCCAGCATGTCGACGACCAGGTTGTCGTAGCCAAAACTGGTGCCGCGATCGCACAGGATGATCTGCTGGTTGCCGGCTTCGGTGAATTTCTCGACGATGTTGAGCACCTGGGTGGGACTGAGGAACTGCGGCTTCTTGATGTTGACGACGCGGCCGGTCCTGGCCAGCGCCACCACCAGGTCGGTCTGACGGGCCAGGAAGGCCGGCAGTTGCAGGATATCGGCCACTTCCGCGACAGGCGCGGCCTGCCAGGGTTCGTGCACGTCGGTGATCACCGGCACGCCGAAGTTCTGCTTGACCGCCTCGAAGATCTTCATGCCCTCTTCCAGGCCCGGGCCGCGGTAGGAGTGGATCGACGAGCGGTTGGCCTTGTCGAACGACGCCTTGAACACGTAAGGGATGCCCAGCCGGGTGGTCACGCGCTGGTATTCCTCGCAGGCGCGCAACGCCAGATCCTTGGATTCCAGCACGTTGATTCCGCCGAACAGCACGAAAGGCTGGTCGTTGGCGCAGGTGATCGAGGGCGAAATGACAACTTCCGGGGCGGTCATGATGAGGCGGTCCTGTAAAGATGAAGCAGGTGACAAGTGCGTAATGTACAACCAGCCCGGGCCGGATCCCGTCCGCCCCCCGGCTTTTTCGCCATGTTCCAGCGGCTGGACGTCATGCGGCCCGGGACGCCGCCGCGCAGCCGGCAGGGACGTCGCCGCAAAGGTCACGAGATACACTGGCCCTGGCGCAGACCGCTTCACCAGCGTATTGACAACAGACTTACGATTACCTGATCCATGGACACTGCCACCCTGCAAGGCCGGCTCGAATTCCTGCGGCAAGCCGAAAAGCTCAAGGACGTGCTGCGCAGCGCCCGCAGTTCGGGCGGGCGCCAGGAAAGCACGGCGGAACACACCTGGCGACTGTGCCTCATGGCCATGATGCTGGAAGAAGGCCTGGCGGACCTGGACTTCGCCCGCGTCCTGCGACTGTGCGTGGTCCACGACCTGGGCGAGGCCATCCACGGCGACATCCCTGCCACCCGGCAATCCGCCGCCGGCCCCGGCAAGGGCGTCCAGGAACGGCAGGATCTGCTGCAACTGGCCGGCCCGCTGGACGAGGCGGCGCGCGCCCGGCTGCTGGCGTTGTGGGACGACTACGAAAACGCCGCATCGGCCGAAGCCCGCGCCGTCAAAGCCATGGACAAGCTGGAAACCCTGCTACAACATAACCAGGGCGCCAATGCCCCGGACTTCGACTATGCGTTCAACCTGGACTACGGCCGCAAGCACACCGACGCCCTGCCCCTGTTCCGGGAAATCCGGCGGCTGCTGGACGCCGACACCGAAGCGCATATCCGCTGGCAGGCCGCCGCCCGCGCCGCGCCGTCCAACGCGCCCGCCGACGTGGTCCAGCGGCAGCTGGACGCGTACAACGCCCGCGACATCGACGCCTTCATGTCAGCCTGGGCGGACGACTGCCTGTACTACGCCTTTCCCGACACCCTGCTGGCCAGCGGCAGCGCCCAGATCCGCCAGCGGCATGTGGAACGCTTCCAGGAGCCCGACCTGCACGGCCGCCTGGTCAGCCGCATCGTCAATGGCGACATGGTGGTGGACCAGGAAGTCGTCACCCGCAACTTCGCCGACGGGGCCGGCGAGATCGACGTCGTTGCGATCTACGAAGTGCGCGATGGCAGGATCGCCAAGGCCTGGTTCAAGCTCGGCCAGCCCCGACCGCGCGCCAGGCCGGCGTAGCGACGGCGGGTTGTCCGGCGCCGGCCCCTCCTCGTGAGACAAGCATGGGATTCCTCGACTCGCTGTTCCGGCGCAAGCCCACGCAAGACCAGTTCGCCGCGCTGTTCATCGCCGCCGTGCGGCAACGGGGCTTTACCGGCGACCTGGATTACAAGGCCGATGAGTTCCGCCTGGTGCACGGCGAAGGCTCGTATTTCAATCTGCACAACGCGTACCAAGCCTATTGCGACGCCCCCGGCGGGCAACGCCAGGGCGCCTTGCAGGGCTATGTCTCCACCCTGCTGACCAGCAGCCAGACCCGCCCGGCCTCGCTGGCCGAGGCCCGCCCGTTGCTGCGTCCGGTGATCCGCGGCCGCGCCATCCTCGAAGCGGTGCGCATGCACCACCTGCGCAGCGATGGCAACGACGACGATTTCCACCCGGCGCTGCGCCCCTTCGGCGACGATTGCGTGGTGCTGCTGGCGCTGGATCACCCGGAGTCCATCGCCACGCTCACCAACGGGCCCGATGAGGAATGGGGCGTGTCGTTCGACGAGGCCCTGGCCATCGCCATCGACAATCTGCGCGAGTCGGTCGACCACTTCGTGGAAGTGGCGCCGGGCGTGTATGGCGGTGGGTGGGAAGATGGCTACGACATCAGCCGCGCGCTGCTGCCCGACATGCTGGAGCGCATCCCGGCGCGCGGCCGCCCGATATTCATGATGCCCACCCGCGACTTGCTGCTGGTCAGCGGCGACAGCGACGAGGATGGCTTGCTGAAGATGATGGAACTCTGCCTGCAAGTGGTGGAGCACGGCCGCCCCGTCTCCGCCTGCATGTACCGCTACGGCGAGGCCGGCGTCGAACGCTACCAGCCTCGAGGGGAACCCCTCATGCGCCTGCAGGCGCACCTGGCGCGGGTTCTGGCCCAGGGCGATTACGACGCACAGAAAGAGGCCCTGGACCGACTGTACGAAGAGCGGGGCATCGACGTGTTCGTGGCCACCTACAACCTGTTTACCCAGAACGACGACGTGGCCGCGTCATTCTCGCTGGCCACCTGGACGCGGGGCGTGGACACTTCGCTGCCCAAGGTGGATCGCCTGGCGCTGGTGCGGCCCGAGGCCGCCGATGATCTTGGCGAAGTCCGGGTGGTGAGCTGGGAGCAGGCGGCGGCCGAACTGGTGCCGCTGCTCGAACCCGAAGACCGGTATCCGGTGCGCTACCGCACGCGGGGCTTTCCCGATGATGCGCAGTTGGCGCGGCTGCGCGCCGTGGATTGATCGCGCAGGCCCCGCGAACGCGGCATCCCGACCTTATGCCTGCGGGCCTCGCTCGCTCACCAGCCGGTAGGCCAGCGCGCCGATGATCGCGCCCACGATCGGCGCCACCCAGAACAGCCACAGTTGCTCCAGCGCCCAGCCTCCCACGAACAGCGCGGGGCCGGTGGAGCGAGCCGGATTCACCGAGGTATTGGTGACCGGAATGCTGACCAGGTGGATCAGCGTGAGCGCCAGGCCGATCGGGATGGCCGCGAAACCGGCCGGCGCGCGCTTGGAGGTCGCGCCCAGGATCACGAACAGGAAGCCCGCCGTCATCACGACTTCGGTGACCAGGGCGGCCGCCATCGAATACTTGCCCGGCGAATAGGCATCAAAGCCGTTGGCGGCGAAGCGGCTGGCCTGCAGATCGAATCCCTGCTGGCCATTGGCGATCACCGCCAGCACCCCGGCCGCGGCGATGGCGCCCAGCACCTGCGCCACCACGTAGGGCAGGATTTCGCGGGCCGGGAAGCGGCCGCCGGCCACCAGCCCGACCGTGACCGCGGGATTGAAGTGTCCGCCCGAAATGTGACCGACGGCGAACGCCATGGTCAGCACGGTCAGGCCGAACGCCAGCGCGACACCGGCAAAGCCGATGCCCAGCTGCGGAAATCCCGCCGCCAGCACCGCCGCGCCGCAGCCGCCCAGCACCAGCCAGAAGGTGCCGAAGAATTCCGCGCCGCAGCGCTTGGATAGTGGGTACATGTTTCGCCCTCCGCGATTGAAAACGCGAAGGTAGCGCGGGGCCGGCGTTACGACTTCAAAGCAATGCAAATTCCGCGCGATTCTTGACGTTGCTTGACGATGCCGGCCGGCCAGCGGGCCGCCCGGCATCGCGCAAGCCCGCTCATCGCAGCGTTTTGGCGTCCACGCTCCACAATCCCGCATCGCTGGTCGACACCGCCACCGCGCCGTGGCGCAAGGCAGCCGCCACGTCCGCCTGGTTGCAAACGAAACCGGACGCCACGATCGGCGGCAAGGCCTTCAGGTCCGACGGCGCCATGTGGGCCAGCATCGGCGCCGGCATGATCTGCACCAGGTTGGGATCGCTCTGCTCCAGCGCCTTGACGCTGCGCGGCCAGGTGGAACGGTCGGTCACGAACACCTTCTGCATCGTCACCATGCCGGCGCGATTGGCGCGCTGGATGGTGGCGACGCGGGTCGACACCAGGCTCGCCACGCCGATGTCCGCCAGATATTCGACGCCGCCCTTGTCCTGCGACAGGCCTTCGCAGCTGTCGATATTGACGATGAGGTATTTGCCCGCCCGGTTCAGGGCGGCGATCACCGGCGCGAGCCGGCGCAGCTCGACGTTGGCGACAATGCCGATCTCGGCCACGCTGCCAACGAAGGCATTGACCTGCTCCGGCCCGTAGAGCGTGGCAATGACCGGATGCCGCGCCAGGCATGCCCCGAGTGACCTGTCCATGTTATCGCCTGCCTTGATCGTAGAGGCCTTCGTCCGTCAGGCCGAGCTTGCCGGGGTTCAGGAGGTTGCCCGGATCCAGCGCCTGCTTGACGGCGAGCAGCACCGCGAAAGCCGGCCCGAGCGATTCGCGCATGTACGGCGAGCGCAACAGGCCCACGCCATGGTGGTGGCTGAGCGCGGCATTGTATTTGATCAACACCGCGTTGGCCGCATCCCACGCGCGCCGATACCATTGCGCCCGGTCTTCGACCGCGACCTCGCCGCGCAACGAGAAATACAGGCAGGCGCCGTCGACGTAGGCATGCGACTGGTGCGCCGAACCGGCCAGGGTGCCGGGCACGGCATTGACGGCGGCCACCACTTCGTCATAGATGGCCGGCAGGTCGCTCCAGCGCCCCGCCATCTCCAGCGTGTCGGCCACGAAGCCTGGACTGCGCTTGAAGCCCTCGGCGCTCTTGCCAGTCAGGTAGCGGGTATCCAGCCAGCGCTCGAACACCGCCTCGCCATCCAGCGCCACGCCCGACTCACGGCAGACCTCGTCGCTGATATCCATGACCGCGTCGACCATCGGCCGCGGGCCTTCATCGGCCACCAGCAGCACGTTCAGGTCGGGCTGGCCGAACTGCACACCGCTTTCGAGCGCGTCGTACAACCGCAACGCGGCGGGATTGGCGCCGCGCTGCATGATCTGGCGGCAGGCCTGCAGGCCGGCGGCGAAGGTCTCGAAGCCGTAGGCGATGGCGCGGCCGTAATCAGGCAGCCGGTGCAGCTTCAGCCGCACCCGCACCACCACGCCCAGCGTGCCCTCGGAGCCGATGAACAATTGCAGCAGATCCGGCCCGACCGCCGCGCGGGAGTACCCGCCCACCGTGATCAGGCTGCCGTCGGCCAGCACCACATCCATGCCGAACACCATGTCCTCGATCTTGCCGTAGCGGGTGGACAGTTGCCCCGCGCCCCGGCATGCCACCCATCCGCCGACTGTGCTGATGCCGAAAGAGGACGGCCAGTGCCCCATGGTCAGGCCGTGGTCGCGCTGGAGGGTCTGCTCGAACACATCCCCGAACATGCCGGCCTCGACCTCGACGATCTGGCTCTCGCGGTCGATGCCGACGAACCGGTTCAACTGGCAGACATCCAGCACGATGCCGCCGCGCAGCGGCAGCGCGGCGCCGGTGACGTTGCTGCGGCCCGCCGACACGGTGACGGGAAGCGAGGCCGCATGCGCGATCCGCATCACGGCCTGCACCTGGTCGACCGTCGATACCTTGACGATCACCGCGTGCGGCGTGGCGGGACGGCCGGCGGTCTCGGTCATCATCGACCCTGCCCACCAATCGCGCGTCCAGGCCACGGCGTCGGCGCTGGCGGTCAGGACCTCGTCGGCGGCCGCCCGCAACGCCTCGACCTGCGCGGCCGGCACGGACACCGGGTCGCGCTGCAGGCCCGGCTCGCTGCCCGTGCGCGCCAGCCCGGCCGCATAGGCGGGCGGGGTATGCGCGCCGACCACATAGTTGCCGCGGTTGTAGCCGCGCTTGATGGCTTCTTTACTGATCACGTGTCGTCTCCCATGAGTACGGATTTTTCATGTTCGATGGCGGCGCGGTAGCCTCGCACCTGTTCCGCCACCGCTGCGTCGGACAGGCCGAGTTCGGCCTGCAGGATCTGGCCCACGCGCGCGGCGGCCGCGACCGAGGCGTCGCGCGCCATCAGCCGGGCCCGCATGCGACGCGAGAGCACGTCTTCCACCGTGGCCGCCAGTTCGTGGCGCACGGCATAGAGCGCCTCGGCCTCGGTGTACGGCAACCCCGGCACCAGCGGCGCCGCCAAGGCCGGCGCCTGCTGCATCAGGTCGCTGACGAAGCGCGCCTCGGTGCCATAGCGCTCGCCCAGGTGGGCGGACAGGCCGCCCGAGGCCACGATGGCCTGCGGGTCGTAGCCCGCCGCGCCCAGCAGGAAGGCGCGGGCCGTGACGCAGCGCGCCTTGCGCCCCAGCACTTTCTGGGCGGCGTCGATGGTCTGTTCGGCCATGTGGCGCGAGGTTGTCAGCTTGCCGCCGACGATGGTGACCAGGCCATCCGCGGCGACCCGGATTTCATGGTTGCGCTTGATCTCCAGCGTCTTGCCGCCCGGCGGCCCGACCAGCGGCCGGCAGCCCGCGATGCTGCCCACCACGTCCGCGGCGCAAAGGTCGGTCTTGAGCGCCGAACGCGCCCCTTCCAGCAGGAAATCGAGCTCGCGGCGGGTGCAATGGACATCGTCCAGGTCCCCCTCGTAGTCCTCGTCGGTGGTGCCCAGGTAGGACACGTTGCCCCAGCGGGTGATGGTGGCGCGGCGGCTGCGTCCCGGCACCGGGATGGTCACCGTGCAGTCGTTGCGCACCTTCAGCCACGGCACGGCCACGTGCACGCCCTTGGCCGGGCGGATGTGCAAGGCCTGCGGATCGCCCTTGCGGCTGCCGTTCCAGTCGCGCAGCCACACGCCGGTAGCCATGATCACTACGCTGGCGCGCACCCGGATCTCGTCCTGCCCGGCCTGCACGATGGCGCCGTCGATCCTGCCATGGGTGTCGCGCGTGACCTCGATGGCCCTGGCATGGTTCAGCACCGCCGCGCCGTGGAACGCGGCGGTGCGCGCCACCGCCAGCGTCAGGCGCGCATCGTCGACCCGCGCGTCGAAATACAGGAAGCCGCCCAGCAGCCCATCCTGCTTGAAGGTGGGGCAATGCGACAGCACTTCCTCCGGGGTCAGCTTCTGGTGCAGGATGCCTTCGCGCCAGCCGCCGGCAACGTCGTAGGTCCAGAGCAGGCTCTCGAACGCCTTGGCCAGCCGCTTGTCGAAGACCCCGTCGCGCTCCAGCAGCGGGAACAGGAACGGCAGGCGCTGCACCAGGTGGCGGGCGTTGCGCCGCAGCCGCTGGCGTTCGTGCAGCGAATGGCGCACCAGCCCCAGGTTGCCCTGTTCGATGTAACGCAAGCCGCCATGCACCATCTTGGATGACTTGGACGACGTGCCCGACGCGAAGTCATCCTTTTCGACCAGCGCCACGCGGTAGCCGCGCAGGCTGGCGTCCAGCGCGGCATAAGCGCCCGTAATGCCGCCGCCGACGATGAGCATGTCGAAATGCTCGTCGCCAAGCCGGTCCGCCTGCTCCTGCCGAGCCAGCCGCAACGGTTCGCCGCGGGTCATGCCGGCCCTCTCCTTCCTGGGCTTTCTCGATGGCCAGCCGATCATGTCCGCAATGCCTCCTGCTTGTCCTGGGAATACAGGCCCGCGTGGGCCAGTTCGGATTCGACGCGCGAATGCCACAATGCGCGGCGGCGGGCGCGGGCCTCGGCCGCCAGGGTGGGTTGGAATACCGCATCGGTGGCGGCGGTCTGGCGCGCGGCCTGCAGCGATGGCCACAGCAGGCCCGACGCCCCCGCCAGGAAAGCGGCGCCGCGCAGGCTGGCGCGATCGGCCTCCCGCATGCGGCGGATCGGAATGCCGAGCAGGTCGGCCTGGATGCGCAGCAACGGATCGCTGCTGGACAGCCCGCCGCCCACCACCAGTTCCGACACCCGCACGCCCGAAACCTCCTCGTCCGCCTCGATGCAGCTGGCGACCGAATGGGCGATGCCTTCAAGGATCGCGTAGGCCACCTCGGCCTGCGTGGTGGCCATGGAAATGCCGGTCAGCGAAGCGCGCGCGCCGGCTGCCATGCGCGGCACGCGCAACCCGGTCAAGGCCGGGATGAACGTCACGCCGCCCGCCGATTGCGCGGTGGCCGCCAGTTCGCTGATCTCCTGCGCGTTCCTGAACCACTTCAGCTTGTCGCAGACCCAGTTCAGGGCCGAGCCCGTGGTGGCGACGAAGGTCTCGACCGCGAAGTGCGACACCTGGTCCTGACGCCGCGCCGTCATCGTCAGCGAGCCTTCGAAGCGGCCGCTGTTGACGGGCGTTTCGGGGCCGATGATCAGGTCGACGAAACTGCCCGTGCCATGCACGCACATCGCCTGCCCGCGATCCAGGCAGCCCAACCCCACCGCGCCCGCATGCTGATCGCCGGCCGACGCCCGGATGGGCACGGCCAGGCCCAGGAGGTCCGCGCGGGTCTGGCCGAAGTCGTCGGATTCCTGGCGCAAGGCCGGCAGCAACTCGCGCGGAAATTCCAGCGCGTCGATCCAGTCCAGGTAATAGCGGTGCCCGGACAGCACATAGGCGCCGGCCGAGGTGGCGTTAGTGGGCGTCGTCACGCACTCGCGGCGGTCCGACAGATGCCACAGCAGCCAGGTGTCGACGGTGCCGAACCCCAGCCGGCGCTCGCGCCAGGCCTGCCCCACCGCGGGCGAATCGCGCAGGTGGCGCGCCGCCCAGAGATAGGGCGAACGCACCCCGGCCGGGCGGCCCACCTGCTCCAGCAAACGCGGGTTCCAGGCCGGCGCCAGGCGATCGAGTTCGTCGACGTAGCGCGTGTCCTGCCACACCATGGCCGGCACCAGCGCGCGACCCGTGGCGGTGTCCCACAGCACGGCGGTGGCGCGCTGCGTGGCCAACGCCAGCGCCACGATGGCCTGGCCATCCCGGCGCGCCTGCGCGATCACCTTGCGGCACACCTGCAGGGTTCTTTCGAGAATCGCGTCGGCATCCTGTTCGACCACGCCGGGCCGCGGCGTATCGACCCGCAGGGCCAGGTATTCCTGGCCCGACACGTGGCCGTCGCCCGACACCAGGGCCGCGCGCGTCCCCGAGGTGCCGGCGTCGATGGCCAGGATCACGTTGTTCGGCATATTGTCTCCGTCCCTCATCGTGCGGTTTTCCCCAGCGCCGGATCGAGCGCGGGCAGGTTCTCGTCACCCTTGAACTGCGGCGCGCCGGCTTCGTTGTCCGGATTGATGCCGCTGCGGGTGGGATCCCATTTGATGGCAAAGCAGATGATGCTGGCGGCCAGCGGCACGACCGACAGGATCAGGAAGGTCTTCTCCAGGCCATAGCTCTCGCGGAACAGCGGAAACACCAGCAGGCCGACCGCCGCCCCGATCGAGCCGAGCGCGCCGATGACCCCGTTGGCGCCGGCCCGCAGTTCGCCCCGGAACGACAGCGACGACAGGCTCTTGCCGTTGGCGCCCGGACCGCCGGAATGGAACAGGATGAACAGCGATGGCACCGCCACCGCCAGCCACAGCGGCATCCTGCCGTGGAAGGTGCCCAGGATCAGCAGCATCAGGAAGACCGCCGCGAATCCGAACGCCGAGGCGCGCCGCAGGCCGAGCTTGCGGCCGACGTAGGGCGACATGAAGCCGCCAAAGATGCCGAAGATGTTGAACACCAGCGCACCCACCGTGGCATAGACGAAGTCCTTGCCGAACAGTGCCGCGCTGATCAGCGGCAGATACCACCCCACCGCGAAGTACTGGATCGACTGGCCGATCTGCACGGTGGCGGCCAGGATCGTGCGCGGCAGGTACACGCCGCGGAAGATCAACAGCACGTTGGCCAGCCCGCGCCGCGCCTGGTTGGCCACCGGTACGCGTTCGCGCGGCGGCGCGGCCGTGAAGGACTGGCCGTAGATGCGGGTCATGGCCGCGGCCGCCTCGTCGACGCGCTCCTTGCGCGCCAGCCAGATCGGGCTCTCGACCATGTAGCGCAGCTGCAGCGCCAGAATGGTCAGCGCGAACACCGCCGTGGCCGCGACCGAATAGCGCCAGATCGCGTCGCCCACCTCCCAGGAGTGGAATAGCAGCGCCAGCAGCAGATTGGAGCAGACCGCCGTGTACCACATGCCCTGCCAGGTGTTCAGGCGGCTCTTGAGCCTGACGGGCGTGAATTCCGCCAGCACCGCCATCGCGATGGCGAAGTCGATGCCATAGGCCGCGCCAACGAAAAAACGGCCGGCCAGGATGACGTCGAACGACGGCGCGAACACCACCAGCAGCGCGCCGATCAGCGCCAGCAGCTTGGCGACGATCAGCGGTCGCATGCGCCCCCAGCGATCGGCCATCCAGCCACCGATGGGATTGAAGGCGATGGCCACCCAGGACGCGAAGGACGTCATCAGCGCCACCTGGGCCGCGCTCAGGCTCAGGTCGCGCGTCATGGGCCCCAGGCCCGCGCTGAGCGCGGAATTGGCGAATGCGTCCAGGAACAATCCGCCCAGGGCCAGCCACCAGATCAGCCCAGCCCGGCCGACGATGCCCGGGCGTGAATCGATATACGCGATGACATCATCGATGCCACGCAGCTTGACGGGTATTGATTGATGCACGGCAGTCTCCTCTTGGAATTATTTCTGTAAGAGGTCGACGCAGCGTGCGCGCGATAAAAGACCATCTTACAGATGGTCTTTTATCTAGATCTGTGCGAGTGACTTTATGGACTATCCAGGACAGTGTCAACCGGGAAAACACCAAGCCGCGACAGGCGGTATGCTTGCGCTGCGCGCCGCTTCCGGCGCGTCCGATCCTTCCACTTTTCGCCTTCGCGCCACCATGATCCGACATGCCCTCGCGCTCTCCCTGATGCTGTCTCCCGCCCTGGTCCTGGGCGCCTCCACGCCGGACTACATGGGCCAGTACGACCGCTGCCTGCGCGACGCGGGTGTCACCAACAATGGCACCGTCGGGGCCTGCGCGGAAGGCGTCTCGGCGGCCGCCAAGCGTGAAATCAACACGCTCTACGCCAGGATCCAGGCGCGCCTGGCCAACGAATACCCGGACGACGCCGTCAAGCTGGAACAGACCCAGAAGGCCTGGCTGGCCTACCGCAACGGCCATTGCGCGCTGGCCGGGTCGCACGTCGGTTCGCCCATGTACGAGTACTGCCCGATGCTGCTCAACATCAACCGCGCTGATGAACTGCGGGAACTGGCAGGCGACTGATTCTGGCGCGCTGGCGCTTGCCGTGCCTCGGAGACGTTGGTAACTTTGCCGTGCCCGGCCTCGCGTTCCTCGTTTTTCGCTTAGGACAGCGCCCATCATGACCATCGTCGTATACGCCGCCAACGCCCGCAGCCTTTGGGAAACCATCCAGGCTGACATCGTTCCCATCGGCGCCCGCGCCACGACCAGCGGCAACAGCTGGCGCAAGGACGACAGCGGCCGCGCCACCAAGATCTATCGCGCCACGCCCACCGGCCAGCATGACGAACGCGCCTACTTCGTCGGCACCGTGCGCACCGGCCAACTGATGCTGCTGGACCTGTTGCCCGGCAGCGAGGCGCTGACCTGGCCGCTGTTCGGCGCCTTGCACGGCCACCTGTCGGGGATGCTGCTGGCGACCTATCCCGACGCGATCCTGTCGCTGAACCTGTTTCCCAACAAGCCCACCGACGCATAAGAAAGAACCACGCTGTGCTGCTGTTATCCGTATATGTGCTGGCCGCCGTGTCGCTGGGCGTGCTGAGTTGGCGTATGTCGCGCCGACCCGACGGCAAGACGCACGGCGACATTGCCCGCTCGGCCGCCGCCGGGGCCGCCCTGTTCGCCGCGCTGGGCCCCCCGGTGGGCACCCTGATCTTCGCGCTGTTCCTGGCCATCGCCGCGAAGAGCCTGGAAACGCTGTTTACGTCCATGTTCCTGGTGATCTGGTCATACCTGTACGGCGGCGTGCCTGCGTTGCTGTGCGGCCTGGTGGCGGGCGCCTGCCGGCCCGCCGTCGTGACATGGCGCTCGTACTGCTGGCCGGGGCTGCTGGGCGGCCTCTATGCCTTCGTGTTCCTGGCGGGCTTCGCGGTGCGCGACAGCTCGCTCATCGAACTGGGCTTCCCGCTGTTCCTGGGTGGCTTGCCCGGACTGGTCAGCGGCGCGGTCTGCGCCCGGGTGTTCTACGGCAGACCGCAAGCCACGGCTGCCGCCCTCGCCTGATCAACGCCTGCTATTGCCCGTCCAGATCTCGCGCTGTACCGCCCCTATTTTTGTGCTACAAAACGAAACCAATAATAGGGAGAGGTACATGCTAAAGCTGTCTGCCGTTGTCGTCCTTGCACTGACGATCTCGGGTTGTTCGACGTTCGCCGTGCCCCGGTATTCGGCCGATGCCGAAACCGTATCGGCATTGCGTTCGATGGGCGAAGTCAAGGTGAATGTCGGCCCCTTCAACAATGGCCCCGGCGATCAGAGCAAGTCTGGCGTGCTGACCTGCCGCGCTTTCGGTCCCGTCAAGACGCCGAATGCCGAGGCGTATTCGGAATACGTCCGCAAAGCGCTCGTCAGTGAGCTTGTGATGGCAAATCTCTATGCCGAAAAAGCGCCAGTGGAACTCACCGGCACGCTCGACAAGCTCAACTTCAGTTCAAACAGTGGCAAATGGGTCAGCGCCCTGACATTGAGATCCAGCAACGGCAATTCGCTGTCGGTGGAAGACACCTACAAGTTCACCACCAGTTTCGTCGGCGAAACGGCCTGCACCCAGACGGCACTGGCGGGGCTCGGCGCGGTTCAGGAACTGATCAAGAAGGCGGTGCGCGACCCGGCGTTCCCCAAGCTCTTGAAGTAAGCACAAAAAAAAGCGGTGCACGCCCATCAAGCGCGCACCGCATGTGAAAAGCCCGTCATCTGACGGGCTTTTTCATATCCTGACTCAACCGCCGAAAGCGCGACGCAACCGTTCCATCTCGGCCCGGTTCAGGCGCTTGGCCTCTTCTTCCGCGTAATCCCGCTCGCCCACCTCGTACTTACCGTTGTAGAGGCAACTGTTGCGGCTTACCCGGCATTCAAGGCTGACACGCGACGAATCGGGACCGGAGCCCGGTGCCGCGGGCGAAGACCAGGGGTTGACGGGCGAGGAGGAGGAACAGCCAGACATGAGCGCGGCGAGCAACAACAGCGGGCCGCCGCGGCTAAGCAGTTGAATCGGAGACATTTACCCTCGCTCGACAAGAAAAGCTTCAGGCGTCTTTATAACAAGCATGGGAAATGCGGTATAGGCGCGAAAATACGGGGCCGGACTCGGAGCCGGCATCCCGCCGACATCCCTATCAACCCTCTGATTCATAAGGAAATCACCAAGATCCGCCATATGAAAAGACTCCCAAAATGAAAAGACCCCGAGACACACGGATGTCTCGGGGTCTTGGGATACTGCCGGCATGGCGCCGATTCAGTACCCGAATAGGGTTGGTGCGAAGGAGGGGACTCGAACCCCTACACCTGTTACGGCGTCAGGACCTAAACCTGGTGCGTCTACCAATTTCGCCACCTTCGCAATAGGCCAAGCCCGCTATTGTAGCTTGCTTGTTAAAATCTTGCGTCATGAATCCGCGCCTCGATGCCCTGCACCCCTACCCGTTCGAAAAACTGCGCGCCCTGCTGGCCTCGGCCACTGCGCAGCCGGACGGCCTGACGCCCATCAACCTGTCGATCGGCGAGCCCAAACACGCCGCGCCGGAACGCGTCGCGCAGGCCATCCGCGACAACCTTGGCGGACTGTCGGTGTACCCGTCGACCAAGGGCGATCCCGCACTGCGCCGGGCCATCGCCGACTGGCTGGCGCGGCGCTACAGCATCCCGGCGCCCGATGCCGAGACCCAGGTGCTGCCGGCGCTGGGCTCGCGCGAGGCCCTGTTCGCCTTCACCCAGACGGTGATCGATCCGTCGGCCGGATCGGTGGTGATCTGCCCCAACCCGTTCTACCAGATCTACGAAGGCGCCACCCTGCTGGCCGGCGCCACGCCCTACTACGTCAACGCCGACGCGCTGCGCAATTTCGCCTGCGACTGGAACCAGGTGCCGCAAGACATCTGGAAAAAGACCCGCCTGGTATTCGTCTGCTCGCCGGGCAACCCGGCCGGCAACGTCATGTCGCTGGACGAATGGAAGGACCTGTTCGCCCTGTCCGACCGCTACGGCTTCGTGATCGCCTCCGACGAGTGCTATTCCGAGATCTACCTGGACGAAGGCAATCCGCCGCTGGGCGGCCTGCAGGCGGCGCGCCGGCTGGGCCGCAACGACTACCGCAACCTGGTGGCGTTCTCCAGCCTGTCCAAGCGCTCGAACGTGCCGGGCCTGCGTTCGGGTTTCGTGGCGGGCGACGCCGCGCTGATCGGCCGCTTCCTGCGCTACCGCACGTATCATGGCAGCGCCATGAGCCCGCTGGTGTCGGCGGCCAGCATCGCCGCCTGGACCGACGAGGCCCACGTCAAGGACAACCGCCGCCTGTACCGCGAGAAATTCGAGGCCGTGCTGCCGATCCTGCAGAACGTGCTGGACGTGCAGCGTCCGCAGGCCTCGTTCTACCTGTGGGCAGCCACCCCGGGTTCGGATACCGCGTTCGCGCGCGACCTTTATGGCCGTACCGGTGTTACCGTGCTGCCGGGCAGTTTCCTGGCGCGCGAAGCGCACGGCGTGAATCCCGGGCAGGGGCGCATCCGCCTGGCCCTGGTGGCGCCTTTGGCCGACTGCGTACAGGCGGCCGAACGCATCGCCCATTTCGTACATACTTCCGTTTGATCAACCTTTTTTGAAAAGCTGAGCCGCTATGACTCTCGACCTCCAGACCACCATCGAAAAAGCCTGGGACGACCGGGCCAACCTGTCGCCTGTCGACGCCAGCGCCGAAGTGCGCGAAGCCGTCGAACACACGATCGACGGGCTGGACCTGGGCCGCCTGCGCGTGGCCGAGAAAATCAACGACGACTGGGTCGTGCACCAGTGGATCAAAAAGGCCGTGCTGCTGTCGTTCCGCCTGTACGACAACGCCATCATGGGCCAGGCCCCGCTGCAGTTCTACGACAAGGTGCCGCTCAAGTTCTCGGAATACGGCGACAACGCCTTCAAGCAAGGCGGCTACCGCGTGGTGCCGCCCGCCGTCGCCCGCCGCGGCGCCTTCATCGGCCGCAACGTGGTGCTGATGCCCTCGTACGTCAACATCGGCGCCTACGTCGATGAAGGCACCATGGTCGACACCTGGGCCACCGTCGGCTCGTGCGCCCAGATCGGCAAGAACGTCCACCTGTCCGGCGGCGTCGGCATCGGCGGCGTGCTCGAGCCGCTGCAGGCCAACCCCACCATCATCGAAGACAACTGCTTCATCGGCGCCCGCTCGGAAGTCGTGGAAGGCGTGATCGTCGAAGAGAACTCGGTGCTGGCCATGGGCGTGTACCTGTCGCAAAGCACCAAGATCTATGACCGCGCCACGGGCAAGGTCACCTACGGCCGCGTGCCGTCGGGTTCGGTGGTGGTGCCGGGTTCGCTGCCCTCGGCCGACGGCTCGCACAGCCTGGCCTGCGCCGTCATCGTCAAGCGTGTCGACGCGCAGACCCGCGCCAAGACCAGCATCAACGATCTGCTGAGGGCGTAAATGCGCACGACCGCACGGCCGCCCGAAGGGCGTGCACCCTCCCTTGGGGAGGCAGCCGCGCAGCGGCAGGAGGGCCAACCTCCCTCTGTGGTTCTGGATCTGGTCAAGGACCTGATCGCCCGTCCGTCGGTCACCCCGGCGGACGCCGATTGCCAGGCGACGCTGGCCGCGCGGCTGGCGCCGCTCGGCTTCACCTGCGAAACCATCGCCCAGGGCGGCGTCACCAACCTGTGGGCGCGCCGTGGCAACAGCGCGCCGCTGGTGGTCTTCGCCGGCCACACCGACGTGGTGCCCCCGGGCCCGCGCGAGAAGTGGGAAAGCGATCCGTTCGTGCCCACCGAGCGCGACGGCTACCTGTACGGCCGCGGCGCCGCCGACATGAAAAGCTCGATCGCGGCCTTCGTGGTGGCGGCCGAGGAATTCGTGGCCGCCAACCCGCGGCACGGCGGCTCGATCGCCCTGTTGATCACGTCGGACGAGGAAGGCCCGTCGATCGACGGCACCGCCATCGTCTGTGACGCGCTCAAGGCGCGCGGCGAGCAGATGGACTACTGCATCGTCGGCGAACCCACCTCGGGCGACGTGCTCGGCGACACCTGCAAGAACGGCCGCCGCGGCTCGCTGTCGGGCACGTTGACGGTCAAGGGCATCCAGGGCCACGTGGCCTACCCGCACCTGGCGCGCAATCCGGTGCACCAGCTGGCGCCGGCGCTGGCCGAGATCGTCGCGATCGAATGGGACCAGGGCAACGAGTACTTCCCGCCGACCACGTTCCAGGTCTCGAACCTGAACTCGGGCACGGGCGCCACCAACGTGGTGCCGGGCGAGGCGGTGGCGCTGTTCAACTTCCGCTTCTCCACCGCCAGCACGCCGGAAGGCCTGAAGGCGCGGGTGCACGAAGTGCTGGACCGCCATGGCCTGGAATACACGCTGGACTGGGAACTGGGCGGCGAGCCCTTCCTGACCCCGCGCGGTTCGCTGACCGATGCGCTGGTGCAGGCCATCCAGGCCGAGACCGGCGTGACGGCCGAGCTGTCGACCACCGGCGGCACGTCCGATGGCCGCTTCATCGCCAAGATCTGCCCCCAAGTCATCGAGTTCGGCCCCTGCAACGCCACGATCCACAAGGTCAACGAGCGTATCGAGCTGGCCTCGCTGGATCCGCTGAAAAACATCTATCGGCGCACGCTGGAAAACCTCCTGCCCGCCGAATAAAAAGCCTCTCATGTATCAATCCGCCCGCCAAGAACTGCTGACCCTGCGCGACCTGATCCGCTACGGCGTATCGCGCCTGAACGCCGCCCAGGTGGCGCTGGGGCACGGCAGCGACAACGCCTGGGACGAGACGGTCTATCTGGTCCTGCACGCGCTGCACCTGCCGCTGGACACGCTGGAGCCCTTTCTGGACGCCCGCGTGCTCACCGAGGAACGCAACCGTGTGCTGGAGCTGATCGACCGCCGTGTCACCGAGCGCGTGCCGGCCGCGTATCTCACCAACGAGGCCTGGCTGCGCGGGCATCGCTTCTACGTGGACGCGCGCGTCATCGTGCCGCGCTCGCCCATCGCGGAGCTGCTGGACGAAGGCCTGTCGCCCTGGGTGCAGGACGCGCAGGCCGTCGACAGCGTGCTGGACATGTGCACCGGCTCGGGCTGCCTGGCGATCCTGTCGGCGCTGGCCTTCCCTTATGCCCAGGTGGACGCCGTCGACGTGTCGCCCGACGCGCTCGAGGTCGCGCGCCGCAACGTCGACGACTACGGCCTGGCCGACCGGCTGGCGCTGCACCAGAGCGATCTGTTCGACAACCTGCCCGAACGCCAGTACGACGTGATCGTCTGCAACCCGCCCTACGTCAACAGCGGCTCGATGGACGTGCTGCCGCAGGAATACCGCCACGAGCCGCACCTGGCCCTGGCCGGCGGCGCCGACGGCATGGATCTGGTGCGCCGCATCCTGCAGGCCGCGCCGCGTTACCTGTCGGAAAACGGCGTGCTGGTGCTGGAGATCGGCCACGAGCGCGATTTCTTCGAAGCCGCCTTCCCTGAGCTGTCGCCGGTGTGGCTGGATACGGAAGCAGCGTCCGACCAGTTGCTGTTGCTGACCCGCGAGCAGTTGACGACGTGATCCGCGCCTCTGGATTGACCCTGCGTCGCGGCACCAAGGTGCTGCTGGACGACGCCGAATTCGTGGTGCACCCGGGCGAACGCGTCGGCATCGTCGGCAAGAACGGCGCCGGCAAGTCGTCGCTGTTCGCGCTGCTGACCGGCGCGCTGGACCTGGACGCCGGCAACCTGGCGCTGCCGGCCGGCTGGCGCATCGCCAGCGTCGAACAGGAACTGCACGCCGACGACCGCCCCGCGCGCGAATTCGTCATCGACGGCGACACGCCGCTGCGCGCGCTGCAGGCGCGCCGCGCCGAACTCACCGACGACCAGGGCACGCAGATCGCCGAGGTCGAAGCGGCGCTGGTGGAGGCCGGCGCCTGGAGCGCGGCCTCCCGCGCCGAACAGCTGCTGGCCGGCCTGGGCTTCAAGCCGGCCGAATGGAGCCAGCCGGTGGCGAGCTTCTCCGGCGGCTGGCGCATGCGCCTGGCGCTGGCGCGAGCGCTGATGGCGCCGTCCGAACTGCTGCTGCTGGACGAGCCCACCAACCACCTGGACCTGGACGCCATGCTGTGGCTGGAGAAATGGCTGGCCGCCTATCCCGGCACCGTCATGCTGATCTCCCACGACACCGAGTTCCTGGACGCGGTGGCCAAGTCCATCCTGCATTTCGATCACGCCAAGCTGGTGCGCTACCGCGGCGGCTACGGCGACTTCCTGACGCAGCGCGCCGAGCGCCTGCGCCAGACCAACATCGCCTACGAACGCCAGACGCGCGAAGCCGCGCGCCTGCAGGGCTTCATCGACCGCTTCAAGGCCAAGGCCTCCAAGGCCAAGCAGGCCCAGAGCCGGGTCAAGGCGCTGGCCCGCATGCAGGTGCTGGCGCCGCTGCACGCCGAGGCCGGCATCGACATCCGCATCCCCTCGCCCGAGCAAGTGCCGGATCCGCTGCTGACGCTGGAGCACCTGTCGGCCGGCTACACCGACGCGGCCGGCAATGAGGTGCCGATCCTGCGCGACGTGACGCTGATGGTGCGCGCCGGCAGCCGCGTCGGCGTGCTGGGCGCCAACGGCGCCGGCAAGAGCACGCTGATCAAGACCCTGGCCGAGGAACTGCCGGTGCAGGCCGGTGAACGCCGCGCCTCGCGCGGGCTGGCGATCGGCTACTTCCACCAGCACCAGCTCGACATGCTGGACGTGGACAGCACGCCGCTGGCCCACCTGGCGCGGTTGTCGCCGGAAACGCGCGAGCAGGAGCTGCGCAACTATCTGGGCGGCTTCGGCTTCTCGGGCGACACGGTCAACAGCAAGGTCGGGCCAATGTCGGGCGGCGAAAAGGCTCGCCTGGCGCTGTCGCTGATCGTGTGGCAGAAGCCCAACCTGCTGTTGCTGGACGAGCCCAGCAACCACCTGGACGTCGAGACGCGCGAGGCCCTGGCCGCCGCGCTGGCCGAGTTTGGCGGCAGCATGCTGCTGGTCTCGCACGATCGCCATCTGCTGCGCACCACCGTGGACAGCTTCTGGATCGTGGCCGACGGCGCCGTGCGCGAATTCGACGGCGACCTGGAGGACTATCGCGACTGGCTCGCCGCCCGCAACGCCGGCGAACGCGCCGAGGCCGCCCGCGAAAACGCCGAGAACGGCGAGGCCGTGGTCGACCGCAAGGCGCAACGCCGCGCCGAGGCCGAGCAGCGTCAGCGCCTGTCGGCGCTGCGCAAGCCGCTGGAAGCCAAGCTCGCCAAGGTCGAGACCGAGATGGAGAAACTACGCGTCAAGCTGCAGGCGCTGGACGGCGTCATCGCCGACCCGGACCTGTATTCCGACGCGCGCCGCGCCGAACGCCAGAAGGTCATGGCCGAGCACGGCGAACACGGCAAGCGCCTGGAAACGCTGGAAGAACAGTGGCTCGAACTGCAGGGCTCGCTGGAAGAAATCGAGCAGGGCGAAGCCTGAGCCGCGGGCGGACGGCTGGCGCCGTCCGCCTTTTCCCTTGGGTCGCAACACTCAATAACAATAATAATTATCATTTATAATTTGTCGCGAATCTGACTCTATCTGGCGCGAGGCGTCAGCGACATGTCTTCGCTTACCGACGTATTTCTCCGGCACTATCGCGAAGTGCTGGGCTTTCTGGCCATGCGCACCGGCTCGCGCGACGTGGCCCAGGACTGCGCCCAGGACACGTGGATCAAGCTGGCCGAGTTCCAGGACAAGACCCTGCCGGACAACCACCGGGCCTATGTCTTCCGCGTGGCGGCCAACATCGCCACCGACTGGCACCGCCGCCGGGGACGCGAACTGAACCTGGCCGCCGACTATGCCGCCGCGCAACCGCCCGCCTTCGAGGCCGACACGCTGGAGGTGGCCTCGGCCAACCAACTGCTGCGGCGGCTCGAAACCGCCCTGCTGCGCCAGCCGCGCCGCAGCCTCGACGTCTTCGTCCTGCATCGCCACGAAGGCCTGACCTACCGCGCCATCGCCGAACGCTTCGCCATCTCGGTCAGCGCGGTCGAAAAGCACATGATGCGTATCCTGCTGGCCTGCGACCAGGCGCTGTCGGCGTGAGCAAGACCGCCGCCCGCGGCAACGCCACGTCCGCCGACGAGCAGGCCTCGCGCTGGGTCATCCGGCACAGCGGCCAGCCCCTGGACGCGCAGGCGCAGGCGGAATTCGACGCCTGGTACCAGGCCGACCCCCGCCATGCGGCCGCCTTTGACCGCCTGGCGCGCGTGTGGCGCCGCATGGGCGAGATCGACCGTGGCAAGCTGGCGGCACGCCCGCCTCGCAAGCGCCGCACCCTGCTGACACTGGCCGTCGTCACCGCCACTGGCATGGCCCTCTATTCCCTGCGCGACTTCCAGCCCGGCGCTGACTACGCCAGCGGCACGCAACCGCTGCGCGTCGCCCTGCCCGACGGTTCCCGCGCGATCCTTGATGCGCATTCGGCCATCGCCGTGGACTTCAGGCCGGGCAAGCGCGAGGTGCGCCTGCTGTCTGGCCAGGCCCTGTTCGAAGCCACGCCCCGCGGCGCCGATGGCCCCGCCTTCACGGTCGTCACGGCCAACGCCAGCGCCACGGCCCTGGGCACGCGCTACACGGTCGCACGCGACGACGACGCGACCCGCATCACCGTCTACACGCACCAGGTGGCGGTGCAATGCCTGGCCTGCGCCGACGCGCAAGCGCGGATCCTGGAACCCGGCCAACGCATCGCCGTCACCCCCGCCGGCATGGTCCTCGCACCGGCGCCGCGCGAATCCGCGCCCGCCTGGAGCGAAGGGCTGCTGGCCTTCAACGACACCGCGCTGCCCGAGGCGGCCGCGCAGCTGGCGCGCTACACCGGCAAGCGCATCGTGGTGATGGGCGAGCTGGCGCGCGGCACCCGCGTCTCCGGCACGGCCGGCATCGCCGATCCCAAGCGCGCGCTCGATCTGCTGCTGGCGCAGACCAAGGTCCGCATCACCGACCTGCCCGGCCTGCTGATCCTGCGCTGAGGGCTTGCCCTCGCAGGCCTGGCGAGACCGGCGCAGTCTCCATCGCAGACATCGCCAGTTCGGCAAGATCCTCTTTTCCAGCTTGTCCCGCGCTCGGTGCCGCTGCCTTCACGCGTCTTCAATCGTCGGTATTTTCAATTGGTAAATAAGAATCAATATAAATTATTCATCTATTTTGCAATGAGGAGTTGCGTCCTACGCGGCGTCCTACGGCTGACATCAACACAGCGTAGGACGTTTTCATGCCTTTCCCTCTTGACCGCAAACGCCGGCCCAGCGCCTCGGCCGTTCTTCTTTGCGTCATGCTGGTCGTTACCGCCCCCGTCGCCGCCCAGCCGCCCGCGCGCGCCATCGCGTATGACATTCCGTCCCAGGCGCTGGGCGACGCCCTGCTCGCGCTCGGCCGCCAATCGGGCCTGGAGATCTCGTTCCCGCCGGCCGCCGTGGCGGGCAAGGTGTCGCCCGCGCTGCGGGGCGAATATTCCGCCCTGCTGGCGCTGGACCGCCTGCTGGCCGGTTCCGGCCTGGCGCTGCGCGCCGACGGCCCGGGCCGCTACATCGTCTTCATCGACAAGACCCATCCCTTCTCCACCTCGCGGCTGGAGCCGGTGCGGGTCTACGGCGAGCAGGCCGGCGAACGCATCTACAGCCAGGAAGAGATCGCAGAAACGCCGTCGTCCAACCGCGACCTGAGCACCCTGGTCGCCAGCCACCCCGCGGTGCGCACCAATCCGGGCGCCAGCGGCTCGCAGAACCGCGGCTCGCTCAACGTCGAGGACATCTCCTTCCACGGTTCCAGCCCCTACCAGAACCTGTTCCAGATCGATGGCATTGACGCCACCAACCGCGTCGACCCAGCCAGCAAGAACCTGAACCTGCAGGTCGGCAACGTGCCCAGCAATCCGCAGTCGTACTTCATCGACACCAGTCTGCTGGAAGCCGTGCGCGTGTACGACAGCTTCGTGCCGGTCGAATATGGCCGCTTCACCGGTGGCGTGGTGGATGCGCGGCTGCGCCGCTTTTCCGGCGAGAACCACTTTACGTTCGACTACCGCTGGAACACCTCGAAGATGACGCGGCAGCAGGTGTCCGAGGGCGAGGAGAACAGCTGGGCACAGGGCCAGCCGGGCTATTCCCCTGAATGGAAGAAGCGCTTCTACTCGGCCGTGGGCGATTTCGCCTTCAACGACAAAGCCGGCGTGGTGCTGGCCATGTCGCGCCGCGAATCCGACATCACGCGCTGGAACATGGGCGTGGACGACAAAGGCCAGCCGCAGCAAGGCCAGGACACCTACCGCGACCGCGTCGACAACTTCCTGGGCAAGTTCAGCGTGCGCGCCAGCGCCGACACCACCGCCGACCTGACGCTCAAATACAGCGACCGCAGTGAAACCCTGTCCAGCTACCTGTTCCGCGACACGCACTGGGACAACAACCACGGCGCCTACGGCCTGAGCGGCAACCTGGACCACCTGTTCCAGGGCGGCCGCGTCTCGCTGCAGGCCGGCTGGGACCACGCCACCAGCGATCGCCAATCCGTCGGTGACGAACTGGTGACCTATCAACCCTACAGGCTGCCGCAATACACCGCGGGCGGCTTCGGCAAGGAGCAGACGCGGCAGGACACCTGGACCCTCAAGGGCCGCGTCGATCTCGATCCGGTGCGCACCGGCATCTTCACCCACAGCGTGTACGCGGGCGCCGACCTGCAGCAGATCGACGCCGGCTTCAAGCGCTTCCAGGATTCGTATTCGTTCCGCCGCGCCTACAACAACAAGGGCACCTACCAGGACTTCAGCAAGGTCCACTACCTGCCCGGCACGGTCAACGTGAAATACAACATGGCCAGCGTGTACCTGTCCGACCGCATCGAGTGGCAACGGCTGGCGCTGGATGCGGGCGTGCGCTACGACCGCGAGACCTTCCTGGGCAACACCAACCTGTCGCCGCGCACGCGCCTGGAATGGGATGTGCTGGGCTCGGGCGACACGCTGCTGAGCGCGGGCTGGTCGCGCTACTACGGCAGCGAGGTGCTGGAAACCGCGCTGGAAGCCGAGCGCAGCCGGCTGCGCCGGCAGGTGCTCGACAGCAAGGGCAAGCCCGTGGCCGACGGCGGCAAGGAATACTTCGTGGACTACCGCGGCCTGCGCATGCCCTACGACGACGAATGGGCGGTGTCGCTGCGCCAGCGCATGGCGGGCATCGAGGGCCTGCTCAGCTACGTGCACCGCAATGGCCGCGACCAATGGACCAAGAGCGGCACGCAGGCCACGGGCTACACCTACAACAACGACGGCTTTTCCACCACCGACGGCGTCAGCCTGACGCTGCGCACGCTGGAACCCTGGCGCCTGGGTCCGACGCGCTGGAACATGCAGGCATCGTGGAGCTGGCAGAAGCGCAAGACCAACGGCGACCTGGTCACGGGCTATACCGCCGAGGCGCGCGACCCTGACGACCGCGTGATCTACAACGGCTCGGAGATCCGCGCCATCGACCTGCCGCCCAGCACCTTCTACCAGCCCCAGGTCGCTACGCTCACGCTGATCGGCGCCTACCCGCGCGCCGGCCTGACCTGGAGCAACAAGCTGAACTGGCGCAGCAAGCGCGACGCCACCATCTACGTCGGTGTCGGTCCGCGGCCGGAATACCTGGACCGTTACGAGTCCGGCGAACTGCCGTCGTACTGGACCTGGGACACCAAGCTGGCATGGCAGCCGACCTTCGCGCGCAACCTGGAATTCACGGTGGAAGTGCTGAACCTGCTGAACCGCATGCCGGCGGTCACGGCCAGCAATCCCAACCTGAAGGCCAATCGCAGCACGTTCCAGTCGGGACGCGAACTGTGGCTGCAGGTGGGGTATCGGTTCTGAAGCGGGCCTGACATGGGGCGCAGGCGTTCATCCGGTCTGACTTCGACGCGTCGCATGGCTTACCGGCCGGTTTGACGCTGAGGTTCCCCGTCGATCGCCGCGTCCTATGGCTGGTTTCCAATCAGCCATAGGACGCTCGCATGCCTCTCTCATTCAACGGCCGTTTCCGCGCCAACGCGTCGGCCGCGATCTTCTGCGCCACGCTGGCCATGGCCGCCCCCGCTCTGGCCCAGTCGCCCGACCGCACCTTCGCCTACGACATTCCAGCGCAACCGCTGGGCAACGCCTTGCTGGAACTGGGTCGCCTGTCTGGCCTGCAGATCTCGTTTCCGCCGGCCGCCGTGGCCAATAAGCTCTCGTCCGCCCTGCGGGGCGAAACCTCGGCGCTGGCGGCGCTGAACCAGTTGCTGGCCGGCTCCGGCCTGGCGCTGCGCGCCGACGGGCCGGGACGCTACATCGTCTTCGAGGACAAGGCCAATCCGTTCTCGGCATCGCGGCTTGAGCCGGTACGCGTCTACGGCGAGCAGATTGGCGGGCGCCTCTATAGCCGCGAGGAGATCGCGGAAACGCCGTCGTCCAACCGGGACCTGAGCACGTTGGTGGCGACGCATCCGGCGGTCCGCACCGACCCCGGCGCGGCGGGTTCGAAGAATCGGGGATCGCTGGACGTCGAGGAAATTTCATTCCATGGCGCCAGCCCCTACCAGAATCTGTTCCAGATCGATGGCATGGACGCCACCAATCGCGTAGACCCGGCTAGCAAGAATCCGAACCTGGTCGTCAACAACGTGCCCAGCAATTCGCAGTCCTACTTCGTCGACACC
The DNA here is from genome assembly GCF_902859695.1 of Achromobacter ruhlandii. Classification (GTDB taxonomy): domain Bacteria; phylum Pseudomonadota; class Gammaproteobacteria; order Burkholderiales; family Burkholderiaceae_B; genus Achromobacter; species Achromobacter ruhlandii. The sequence goes on along the minus strand of NZ_CADIJL010000002.1, from coordinate 79,700 downwards.
AGTCTGCTGGAATCGGTGCAAGTGCATGACAGCTTCGTGCCTGTGGAATACGGTCACTTCACTGGCGGCGTGGTGGATGCAAAATTGCGCCGGTTCTCCGGGCAGAACCATATGAAGCTGGACTACCGTTGGAACAGCTCCAACATGACCCAACAGCGCACGGCGCATGGCGATGAACAAAAGTGGTCACAGGGCCACTTCGACTATTCACCCAAGTGGAAGAAGAACTTCTATTCGGCGATGGGCGATGTCGCATTCAGCGAAAAGGCCGGCATGGTATTGGCATTGTCTCGTCGCCAATCCGACATCACGCGGGCAGCCATGGGCGTTGACGACAAGGGTCAACCGGAGTTGCGCGAGGGAACCTACAGCAACCAGATCGATAACCTTCTGGGCAAATTCAGTGTGCGTCCCGCCCCAGGCACCGTCGCCGACCTGACGCTGAAATACAGCGAGTATCGCCAGGCCCTGGCCGACGCCTATTTCCGCGACACCACCTGGGACAATTATCACAGTGGACGGGGCGTCGACGGCAAACTGGAGCATCGGTTCCAGGGCGGGCGCTTTTCTCTGCAAGCGGGATGGGATCGCGCCACCAGCCACCGGCAGTCGGTTCGTGAAGAGTTTGTTTCCTATTTCACTCCGCCGATCAAAAAGGTCCAGTACGCGGTGGTGGGCTTTGGCAAGGAGCAGACGCTGCAGGACACCGGCGTTCTCAAGGGCCGCATTGACCTGGATCCGCTACGCACTGGCATGTTTGCCCACACCGTCTACGCGGGTTCAGAGCTGCGGCAGACCCACGCTCGATTCAAGCGATTTCAGGATGCCTATGCGTACCGCCGCAGCCAGTTCGCCGATGGCACTGTCGAAGACAGCAATAGAACCCACTACCTGCCCGGGACGGCCGAGGTAAAGCATCACACTGCCAGCCTGTATCTGTCGGACCGCATCGAATGGCAACGACTGGCCCTGGATGCCGGGCTGCGCTACGACCGTGACAGTTTTCTTGGGAACAACAATCTGGCGCCCCGCACGCGCCTGGATTGGGACATGTTCGGAACGGACAACACCGTGCTGAGCATGGGATGGTCACGCTACTACGGCGCACAGATACTGGGCATCGCCATGGAGGCGGAGCGCGCGCGCCTGAAACTACACGAGACGGACAAGAATGGAAACCCGATCGCGGATGGCCGCAAGCCGTATACGGTGGAATACAAGGGGCTACGCACGCCGTATGACGACGAATGGGCGATATCGCTGCGCCAACGAGTGGCGGGTCTGGAGGGCGCGCTGAACTATGTGCATCGCAACGGGCGGGACCAGTGGACAAACGTCAACGTCAACGCCAACGCTTCCCGATACAACAGTGATGGTCATTCCACGACCGACGGCATCAACATGACCGTGCGTACGCTTCATCCGATTGCCCTGGGAAGGACCCGCTGGACCATGCGCGCCACCTGGGGCTGGCAGCGGCGTCGGGCCAATACCGAGTTGGCCAAGGGTTATAACGACCACGCGGGGGATCCTGATGAACAGGTGCTCTATAACAACGCACAGATTCGCGCCTTCGACCTGCCAACCAATTCGTTCTTCCAACCGCAAGTCGCCACCTTGACCCTGACCGGAGCCTACCCGGGCGCGGGCCTCACGTGGAGCAATCAATTCAACTGGCGCAGTGCGCGCGACGCGATTTTCTATGCAGGCAAAGGACCGGCTCCCGACTTTCTCAACAGCTATACATCGGAGAAGTTGCCATCCTACTGGACCTGGGACACCAAGTTGAAATGGCAGCCCACGTTCGCACGCAACCTGGAACTGACGATCGAAGTTCTGAACCTGCTCAATCGCACGCCTGCGGTCACGGGCAACAGACCCAAACTCACGGCGGACCACCGTATCTATCAATCCGGACGCGAGCTCTGGTTGCAGGTCGGCTATCGCTTTTGACGAAATCGGACAATATGACCGACCGATCGTTGCTTCGCCGCTGAGGTCCTGGCAGGCTTGCGGCGTCCCACTGCCGACATCCACGGAACCCGGGACGCCTCATGCCACGCCATTTGCCCCCCACACGCACATCCGCGCTTCTTTTCTGCGCCTTGCTGGCCCTCGCCGCTCCCGTGACGGCCCAACCGCTTACCGACACCATCCGCCTCTGCATCCCCTCCCTGCCGCTGGGTGACGCGCTGGTCGAACTGGGACGCCAATCCGGGCTGGAAATCTCGTTCCCGCCCAAAGCGGTGGCGAACAAGACGTCGCCGGTCGTGCGGGGCCGGTTTCCAGCCCGGCTGGCGCTCGACCAGATGCTGGAAGGCTCGGGCCTGGCGCTGCGCGCGGACGGCGAAAACCGCTACATCATCTACGTCGACAAGCCGGACCCGGCCAGCACCTCGCGGCTGGAACCCGTGCGCGTCTATGGCGATCAGGTCGGCGAGCGCCTCTACGACCAGGAAGAGATCGCCGCCACGCCATCGTCCAACCGCGACCTGAGCACGCTGGTGGCCAACCACCCGGCGGTGCGCACCAACCCGGGCGCGGCCGGCTCGCGGAATCGCGGCTCGCTTGATGTCGAGGACATTTCGTTCCACGGCGCCAGTCCCTACCAGAACCTGTTCCAGATCGATGGCATCGACGCCACCAATCGCGTCGACCCGGCCAACAAGCGGCTGGCCCAGGCGGGGGGCAACGTGCCCAGCAATCCGCAGTCGTACTTCATCGACACCAGTCTGCTGCAAGCCGTGCAAGTGCGCGACAGTTTCATCCCGGTCGAGTACGGGCGTTTCAACGGCGGCGTCGTCGATGCGCGGCTGCGACGCTTTTCCGGCGAGAGCCACCTGAAGTTCGATTACCGCTGGAATACGTCGAACATGACCCAACAGCGCGTCTCGCCCGGCCAGGAGAACAAATGGACCCAAGGAGAACCCGGCTTCACGCCGCGATGGAAAAAACGCTTCTATTCGGCCGTGGCCGACATCGCCGTCAACGACAAGGCCGGCCTGGTGTTGGCCATGTCGCACCGGCAGTCCAGGATCGAACGCTGGATCATGAGCGTGGACGACAAGGGCAAGCCCCTGCGCACGCCCAACATCTATGGCGATCGCATCGACAATTTCCTGGGAAAATTCAGCGTGCATGCCAGCGCCGACACGGTGGCCGACATGACGCTCAAATACAGTGACCGCAGAGAAACGCTGGCCAGCAACCTGTTCCGCGACACGCACTGGGACAACAACCATGGCGCCTATGGCGTCAGCGGCAACCTGGAACACCACCTCGGCGCGGGGCGCCTGACGCTGCAAGCCGGCTGGGACCACGCCATGAGCAACCGCCGCTCGATGAGCCGCGAATGGGTTACGACGCGCCCCTACGGGTTGCCGTCGTATTTCAAGGGCGGCTTCGGCCGCGAGCAGAAGCAGCAGGACACCGTGGCGCTCAAGAGCCGTATCGATCTCGATCCGCTGCACACCGAAGCATTCACGCACAACCTGTACGCGGGGATCGACGTGCAACAGATCGACGCGGCCTTCAAGCGCCCGCAGCTGTCCACGGCCTACACGCGCACTTACCGCAGCGCGGACACCTATGTCGATACCAATTTGTCGCTGTGGCGGCCGGGGAATGTGCGCGCACGTTCGCGCACAGCCGCCCTGTACCTTTCCGACCGCATCGAATGGCGGCGCCTTGCGCTGGATGCCGGGCTGCGTTATGACCGCGAGAGCCTGTTCCGCAGCAACAACGTGGCGCCGCGCACGCGCCTGGATTGGGACTTGTTCGGTTCGGGCGACACCTTGCTGAGCGGCGGCTGGTCGCGCTACTACGGCGGTCCGGTCCTGGAAACCGCGCTCGAGGCCAGGCGCCTGAGGTTGTTGAAACGCGTAACGAACTTCGAGGGCAAGCCGGTACCCGCGGACGAGCAGGATTTCTCGGTCGACTACAGCGGCCTGCGCATGCCGTATGACGACGAATGGGCGCTGGCGCTGCGACAGCGCGTGGCGGGATTGGAGGGCTCGCTGAGCTATGTGCGCCGCAACGGCCGGCAGCAGTGGATCAAGACCGGCAAGATCAATACGGGCTTCAAGTACCGCAACGGCGGCGGCTCCACCACCGACGCCGTCAGCCTGACATTGCACACGCTGGAACCCTGGCATGCCGGCCCCACCCGCTGGACCATGCAAGCTTCGTGGAGCTGGCAGAAGCGCAAGACCAACACCGATCTGGTCACGGGCTATGGCGGCGACGCCCGCGCCCCCGACGAACGGGTGATCTACAACGGCTCGGAGATCCGTGTCATCGACCTGCCGCCCAGGAGTTTCTGCCAGCCCCAGGTGGCCACCCTCGCGCTCACCGGCACCTACCCCAAGGCCGGGCTGGCCTGGAGCAACATGCTGAACTGGCGCGGCAAGCGCGACGGCGTCATGTATGTCGGCAAAGGTCCCGCGCCGTACCTGCTGGACAGCTACAAGTCGGGCGGCCTGCCGTCCTATTGGACCTGGGACACGCAGCTCACCTGGCAGCCGACCTTCCTGCCGCACCTGGAACTGACGGTGGAAATCCTGAACCTGCTCAACCGCATGCCCGCGATTGTCGCAAGCAATCCCAACCTGGCGGCCGACAACAGCACCTATCAGTCGGGGCGCGAACTCTGGATGCAGGTCGGCTACCGCTTCTGACGACAAATCAGACCATGCGCCATGGAGCGCCGCGGCCTTCGTCCCTAACATGCGCCGTGGCCATCACGACCACGGCGCGGGTTCTCCATCGGGACGCCAGTCGCGCCGTCACGCAGGAGCTATTTGCATGGCATTGAGCCGATCCCAGACCGAAATCAAAGCCGCCATCGCGGACCACGGCCGGCAGCGCGGCTTCAGCCCCCCGACCATCCAGATCGCGGCGGACATTGCCTACATCGAATCGGCGTTCGGCGCCTCGCCGCGGTGCGCCGACGCCAGTTCAAGCGCATCGGGCCTGTTCCAGTACACGGACGAGGCCTGGTACGCGCATCATCAAGCCGTGGGCGAAAAGGACGCCCCGGGCAGCCAGATCGCCGCCTTCTACACCGACCTGGCGACCTACGCGGCCTGGTACCACAGTCCCGCCTCCAATCGCCATATCCCCGACGACATGCCGCTGGGGGAATTCGTCTTCGTCATGCACCACGGCGGGCGGGGCGGACCGGTCTTGTTCAAGGAAACCGCGCGCGATCTCTATCGCAAGCATGTCACCGACGATACCCGGTTGCTGACCGCCACCCATCCCGCCCCCCGCCCCGGCGCGCTCGTACTCGACGCCGAGACTTACACCGGCTATCCGGTGGCGGGTGACAGCGCGGGATGCATCAAGATCGGCCCGAACGGCCTGGCGTATATCGACTACATCCTGGAACCCCTGCTGTCGCGAGCGGAACGGCGCGGCATCGTCGAGCGGGATCCCGCCGGGGCATTCCGCCTTCTTGGCAAATGAGGGACCGGCAAGGCAAAGCCAGCCACGACGCGGCGCCAATCAAAAGGCGCCTGGCACGGGTCATCGGCCCTCATGCGCCAATCAAAAAATCGATATCCATATAAATTATTCATCGATTGCGTGCTGAGGTATTGCAATCGTCGCAGCGTCCTACGCCTGACACCAACGCGACACGGAACGTATCGATGCCCCTGCGTGGCAAATCCCGGCTCCGGCAGAACGCCCTGGCCGCCTTCCTGCATGCCATTCCGCTGGCCCTCGTGCTCGCCACCCCGTCCACCGCTTCTGGCCAGCAGCGCGCCGCCACGCCATCCGGCATCGCGCCCAACGCCGCCGCTTGCCACGACCCGGCGGGCTGGAACATCGCCTGCCTGCGCGCGCGCTATTCCGGACCCGCGGCCGGTTGGCCCGCGCCCACCATCGACGCCGGCGTGCAGTGGCATGAATGGGCGCCGGTCCCGCCCGTCGCCGACCCGCCGATGCAATGGACCGCCGCCAACCCCGGCCAGGCCGAACTGGCCGCCGACGTGGCGCGGCCGCCAGTCGTGGCGCTGGGTCAGATGCTGTTCTTCGATACCCGCCTGTCGCGCAAGGGCCAAATCTCCTGTGCCTCCTGCCACCAACCGCAGCGCGCCTTCACGGACGGCCTGCCGCTCGCGGTGGGCGAGGACAAGCTGATGGGCCGGCGCCGCTCCACGCCGCTGTATGCCGCGCCGTTCGCGCCACGGCTGTTCTGGGATGGCCGCGCGGCCAGCCTGAAGGAGCAGGTGATGGGACCGCTACATGATCCACGGGAAATGAACCACGACGCCGCCGGGGCGGTGGCGCGGCTGCGGGAGACCGACATATATCCCGCGCGCTTCCTGGACGCGTTCGGCGGCGCGACGGCGGCGTCTTCTCCAGCGACTGGATCGGCTTCATCAACAGTTGCGCCGGCTTCATCAGCGGCTGGCTCAACGGCATCGGCATCGGCATCGGCATCGGCATCGGCATCGGCATCGGCATCGGCATCGGCGGCAATGATACCGACAGCTCAAGCGCCTGCGGCATCGACCACGGCATCCGCCATCGACGCCGACCGCCTGGCGCGCGCACTGGCCGCCTACGTGGCGTCGCTGCGCCCCGAGAAGACGCGCTTCGATGAATTCCTGGCTGGCCGCGCCGATGCGCTGGACGATAACGAACTACTGGGCCTGCATCTGTTCCGCACGCAGGCGCGCTGCATGAACTGCCACAATGGCCCGTTGCTCACCGACCATCAGTTCCACAACATCGGCCTGTCGTTCTACGGCCGCCGCAACCAGGACCTGGGACGCTACGAGGCCACCCGCGATCCCGCCGACCTGGGCAGGTTCCGCACGCCGAGCCTGCGCAACGTGGCGCAAGCCGGCCCATGGATGCACAACGGCCTGTTCCCGGACCTGCGCGGGCTGCTGCGGATGTACAACGCTGGCATGGGCCGCGACGCGCCGCCGGCCGATCCTCCCGACCCGTACGCGCCGCGCAAGTCGGAACATATCAAGCCGCTCGACCTGAGCCCGGCCGAGATCGACGCGCTGCTGGCGTTCCTGAAGACCCTATAGCGGACGCCACCCGCTCCGCGTCGCAGGAATCACTTTCTGCCCGACAACTGAATCAGATTGGGCGCAGGGCGCTTTTTCGTCGAGGCGCGGCGCGGCCTCCCACGCCGCGAAAAAAAGAATGGCCGCGGCTGGAGCCGCGGCCATGGGACTGCCGTTGCGCATGGCGACGGCGGCCAAGCAGGCCACCGGCCCCCCCACGCATCACGAGTAGGGGCGCTCGCGCAACCGGGTGTGGTGATCGACCACCGTGTCGATCACTTCGCGCAGGATGGTTTCGGCCAGGGCCGGCGGCACGCCGGCCTCTTCGGCCAGGCGCCGGATGCGCTGGACCTGCTGGTCTTCGCGCACCGGATCCACCAGGTCCATGTCGTTGGCTTGCTTGAGCTCGCCGATCATGTCCGTGCAGCGAAAACGCACGCCCAGCAGCAGGATGATCTGCTGGTCGATCTCGTCGACTTCGGCGCGCAGCGCTGCCAGTTCGGCTTTCGGGGAGTCTTGATTGGCCATGTCTATCAACCTTGAACGATATCCAGCTTGGCGATGCCGAGAGCCAGCGTCTTGGAACCGACATCGCGGAAATGGATTTCCGCCTGCGCGTCCTGCCCCGCGCCGCTCAGGCTGACGATGGTGCCGTCGCCGAAGCGCGCGTGGTGCACGCCCTGTCCCACACGATACTGCTTGTCGCCCACCGTGACGCCGGAGGCCGTGCCGCGCGGTTGACGCGGCGCAATGGTGTTGGTGGGCTTGCGGCCGAAGGCGTCGCCGCGATTGCCGTTCCAGCCGCCGCCGGCGCTGAGCGACGGCGTCAGGCCGGCCTTGGGCGACAGCCACTTCAGGTGCTGCTCGGGGATTTCGTCGAGAAAGCGCGAACGCATGGCGTAGCGCGTCTGGCCATGCAGCATGCGGCTTTGCGCCAGGCTGATGTACAGGCGCTGGCGCGCGCGGGTGATCGCCACGTACATGAGGCGGCGCTCTTCTTCCAGGCCGGATTGCTCCAGGATGCTGTTCTCGTGCGGGAACAGGCCTTCCTCCAGGCCGGTGATGAAGACGGCGTCGAACTCCAGGCCCTTGGCCGCGTGCACGGTCATGAGCTGCACGGCGTCCTGGCCCTGCTGCGCCTGGTTGTCGCCGGCTTCGAGCGCGGCGTGCGACAGGAAGGCCGCCAGCGGCGTCAGGCCGTCGGACACCACTGGCGCGGCGTCGACCACGCCAGGCATCAAGGTGCTGGAGGTATCCTGGTCGGGCACCACGCCAGCGGGCATGCCGTCGTAGTTTTCCTCGGACGCGAACACCGCCGCGGCGGTGATCAGTTCGTTCAGGTTTTCGAGGCGCTCGGCGCCTTCGCGCTCGGCCTTGTAGTGCGCGTTCAGGCCGCTGGCCTCGAGCATGTGCTCGACCATTTCGGGCAGCGGCAGATCGCGCGTCTCCTCGATCAGGCGATGGATCAACTGCGCGAACTGGGCCAGGTTGGAGCCGCCCTTGCCCGCCACCAGCGCCACCGCCGAGTACAGGCTGGAATCATGCGCGCGGGCCGCGTCGGCCAGTTGTTCCAGCGTGCGCGCGCCGATTCCGCGCGTGGGGAAATTCACCACCCGCATCCACGATGTGTCGTCGTGCGGGTTGGCCATCAGGCGCAGGTAGGCGAGCGCGTGCTTGATTTCCTGGCGCTCGAAAAAGCGCAGGCCGCCGTAGACCTTGTAGGGAATGCCGGCCGAGAAGATGGCGTGTTCGATCACGCGCGACTGCGCGTTGCTGCGATAGAGCACGGCGATCTCGCGGCGCAGGCTGCCTTCGTGGATCAGCGAACGGATCTCGTCGACGATCCATTGCGCTTCCATGCCGTCCGAGGGCTGTTCGATGACGCGCACCGGTTCGCCTTCGCCCTGGTCGGTCCAGAGGTTCTTGCCCAGGCGGCCGCTGTTGTGGCCGATGAGCGCGTTGGCCGAATCCAGGATGTGGCCGTACGAGCGGTAGTTCTGCTCCAGGCGGATGACGGTGCCGTGCGCGTAGTCGCGCTCGAAGTCGGACATGTTGCCGACGTTGGCGCCGCGGAACGCGTAGATGGACTGATCGTCGTCGCCCACGGCGAAGATCGCCGCGCCGCCGCCAGCCAGCAGCCGCAGCCACTTGTACTGCAGCGTGTTGGTGTCCTGGAACTCGTCGACCAGGATGTGGCGGAAACGGCGCTGGTAGTGCTCGCGCACCGGCACGTTGCGCGACAGCAGTTCGTAGGCGCGCAGCAGCAGCTCGGCGAAGTCGACCACGCCTTCGCGCTGGCACTGGGCTTCGTAGAGCTGGTAGATCTCGATCAGGCGGCGGCGGTGCGCGTCATAGGCTTCGACGTCGGCGGGGCGCAGGCCCTCTTCCTTGGCGCCGTTGATGAAGCGCTGCACGTCGCGCGGCGGGTATTTTTCGTCGTCGACGCCGTTGGCCTTCATCAGCCGCTTGATGGCGGCGAGCTGGTCGGTGACGTCGAGGATCTGGAAGGTCTGCGGCAGGCCGGCGTCGCGATGATGCGCGCGCAGCATGCGGTTGCACAGGCCGTGGAAGGTGCCGATCCAGAGGCCGCGCGTATCGATCGGCAGGATGGCCGACATACGCGCCAGCATCTCGCGGGCGGCCTTGTTGGTGAACGTGACGGCCAGCAGCCCAAAAGGCGAGGCCTGGCCGGTTTGAATCAGCCAGGCCATGCGGGTGGTGAGCACCCGGGTCTTGCCGCTGCCCGCCCCGGCCAGGACCAGGGCGTGCTGCGGTTCTAACGTTACTGCGGCGCGTTGTTCAGGATTGAGCTTCTCTAGCATCATGCCGCGTAGCGGCGCAGACGTTGAGCGAATTGCTCGAGCCCGGCGATGCCGCTTTGCTGGGCGCGCTGGCACCAGGCCTGCAGGTCATGGAGGAGCTGTTCGCTGCTGGCGCTGGAGCTTTCCCAGATGCGGCCGAGTTCGCGGCGCATCTGCACCAGCGTCGACAGCGACTTGTTCTGGGCAATGGCCTTGTCCACGGCTTCGAGCTGTTCCGGCTGGAGGATGTCCTCGTTGCGGTGGATGGCGCGGCGCACCTTGTGCAGCTTGGTCCACCCGCAATCGGCGTTGCCGTCCTGGCGCGAGGCCTTCAGCTTGGCGAGTTCCTCGCGGGCGGCGCTCTTGATCACGTCCGCGTAGCGGGCCATGACTTCGTAGCGGTGCGTGATCACGCCCTGCAGCGTGCGCAGGTCGATGCCGGTCTTGGAATCATCCAGCTTGAGCTTGGGCGCGACCTTCTTGATCTTGGCCAGGCCCAGGAACTTCAGGATGTTGATGTAGCACCAGCCGATGTCGAACTCGTACCACTTGGCCGAGAACTTGGCCGACGTGCCGTGGGCGTGGTGGTTGTTGTGCAGCTCTTCGCCGCCGATCACGATGCCCCACGGGAACACGTTGGTGCTGGTGTCCGGGCTGTTGTAGTTGCGGTAGCCCCAGTAGTGGCCGATGCCGTTGACGACGCCGGCCGCCCAGAAGGGGATCCAGGCCATCTGCACCGCCCAGACCGTGACGCCGATCGCGCCGAACAGGGCGATGTCGATGGCGAGCATGGTCAGCACGCCCCACAGGCTGTGCTTGCTGTAGACGTTGCGTTCGAGCCAGTCGTCAGGCGTGCCGTGGCCGAACTTGGCCATGGTTTCCTTGTTGTTGGATTCTTCGCGGTAGAGCTCGGCGCCGCGGAACAGCACCTTCCAGATGCCGAACAGGATGGGCGAGTGGGGATCGCCTTCCTTTTCGCACTTGGCGTGGTGCTTGCGGTGGATGGCAACCCATTCCTTGGTGACCATGCCGGTCGTCATCCAGAGCCAGAAGCGGAAGAAGTGCATGACGGCCGGATGCAGATCCAGGCCCCGGTGCGCCTGGCTGCGGTGCAGGAAGACGGTGACGGACACAATGGTGATGTGCGTCATGACCAGGGTGAAAACGACGATCTGCCACCAAGTGGCTTGGGTCAGACCGCCGGCAATGAAGGAGAGGATGTAATCCATAAAGCTGTAATGAGCCTCGCTTGAAGAGTACCTAAAGTTTAGCTTACCTTTGCCGCGTTATGACAACGGAGTTTCAAAATAGTTTTTGAGGGAAATCAAGGACTAAGCCCTGCTTTTGACCTGTTTTTGACCTTTTGACGGCAAGCTCGCGGCCGGTGCGGCGGCCCGCCGGCAACGCCACTGGCGTCATCCTGGCGGGGAATCGTCGGCACATGGCCACTGGGTTTTGGCCGCCCGTCGCCGTTAAAGTTCCTGTCAGGCTGAGCCGCTGTCTTGCGGCCGCCACGCGCCTGGCGCACACTTCGGCCCGCCATCACCGCTCCCACCGCTACACGATGTTCGTCGAAAATATCCGTCCCTATTTTGTTTCCACCCTGGCTGCCGCGATGGTTTCCCTGGCCATGCCCGCTAGCGCCCAGTCCCTGAAAACCGGGGACATAGCCGTGCTGGCGTCTTATTACGAGATCCGCGGATCGGATTGCCTGGCCCTGCGCGCGCCCCGCGTCACCATTACCCTGCAGCCGCGCCTGGGCGTCGCCAGCATCGTGCAGACGCGCGGCCAGGCCGGCGATTCCGGACGTTGCGCGTATAAGACAGTGCCAATCGCGCAATTGGTCTATCAAGCCAACCAGCCCGGGTCCGATTCCCTGGCCTGGGAAGTGAAGTACCAGAACAAGACCATCGGAATCCGCCGCTATAGCGCCACGCTCGGCATCGCGCCGGCCCCTTGAGCGAGCCGGCGGCTTTCGCCCCGCAGGCCGGGCGTCGGAACAGGTCCGTGGACAGCCGGTCGGATCGGTCCATCGACTGACCCGCCCCCAGCGCAATCGGCGCCAGGACGGCCGGCTCGGGGTCCGGCCTCATGAACTGGCCTCATGAACTGGCCTCATGAACTGGCCTCATGAACTGGCCTCACGGATCGGCCTCACGGACCGGCCTCACGAACCGGCCTCACGAACCGGCCTCACGAACCGGCCTCACGAACCGACCTCACGATCCGGCTTCACGGACCGCCTTCACACACCGCCTTCACGGACTGGCCACGTGGACCGGCCCCACGGGCCGGTCTCACACTCAGGCCGCGGGCTTGTCGTCGGAGGCGGCCGTGATCGGCGCCGCCTCGTCGTCTTCCACGCCTTCGACGGCCAGCGCGCCCTCTTCCAGCGGCGCCTCGGCGCCGAGGTCGGCCCCGGCATCGGCTTCGGCAGCCGCAACCGTTTTCTTGCGGCGCTCGAACACGGCGGCAAAGAAGCCGTCGGTGCCGTGGACATCCGGTCGCAGCTGGACGTAAGGCCCCTCCAACTTCAGGTTCTCGCAGCGGGCCGCCAGGATCTCGGCCGCGTCAATGCGCTCGAAGTCGGGGTGGCTGGCCAGGAAGCGTTCGGCCTGCACCTCGTTTTCCTCGGCCAGCAGGCTGCAGGTGGCGTACACCAGCCGGCCGCCGGGCGCGACACAACGCGCGGCGCTGTTGAGGATGCGTTCCTGCAATTGGCCCAGTTCAGCCAGCGCCTCGGGATGCTGACGCCATTTCAGGTCGGGATTGCGGCGCAACGTGCCGATGCCGCTGCACGGGGCGTCGACCAGCACGCGCTGGGCCTTGCCGGCCAGCCGCTTGACGCGGGCGTCGTTCTCGCTTTCGATCGCCACCGGCACCACGTTCGACAGGCCGCTGCGGGCAAAGCGCGGCTTGGCACGCGCCAGGCGGGCCGCCGAGACGTCGAAGGCATAGAGGCGGCCGGTCGAGCGCATCAGCGCCCCCAGCAGCAGGGTCTTGCCGCCAGCGCCGGCGCAGAAGTCGATGACCATTTCGCCGCGGCGCGGCGCCACCAGCAAGGCCAGCAACTGGCTGCCTTCGTCCTGCACCTCGATGCTGCCATTCTCGAACTGCGGCCAGCGGTTAATGGCCGGACGGCCTTCCATGCGGATGCCCCAGGGCGAATACGGCATGGCAACGGGTTCGTAGCGGCCGGCGCTTTGTTGCAGTTCGGCCAGCATGGCGTCGCGTTCGACCTTGAGCGGATTGACGCGCAGGTCCAGGCTGGCCTGGCGGTTGAGCGCTTCGATCAAGGTTTCGGGGCTTTCCATGGCGCCCAGGCGCTCGTCAAGCCAATCGGGGATGCTGCCGCGCACGGCGCGCGGCAGCGTCGCCAGGTCAATCTGCAGGACGCGCTGGAGCCATTCGGCTTCGGCCGGGTCCAGGCCCTCCTGCAGCGTTTCCTTGCCCAGCGTGGCGGCCAGGCCCAGGATGGCCAGGCGGCGTGAAGCCGGCCCCACGCCGCTTTCGCCGAACTGGCGGTAGCGGCGCAGGTGGCGCAGCACGTCGTAGACGGCTTCGGCCACTTCCGAGCGGTCGCGCGCGCCCAGGCCGGGATGGCCACGCAGCCAGTGCGACAGGGCCGCGTCGGCCGGGTAGGTCCATTGCAGGATCTCGCCCAGCACACGCTGCACCTGGTCGATGCGGCTGGCGGCATACGACAGGCGCGGCCGGTTGAATTGCGGTTTCTGCGGGGCCGCATCACGCTGGCCCTGGCCTTCGCGACGGTCGGAACCTTGGAAGCCACGCTCGCCATCGCGGCCTTCGCCGCGCGGGGCGCCGTAGGACGGGCGCGAATCCGGACGGCCAAAGCCTTCGCGGCGGTCCGAACCGAAGGAACCGCGCTCGCCGCCACGGCCTTCGCCACGCGGGGCGCCGTAGGACGGGCGCGAATCCGGACGGCCAAAGCCTTCGCGGCGGTCCGAACCGAAGGAACCGCGCTCGCCGCCACGGCCTTCGCCACGCGGGGCGCCGTAGGACGGGCGCGAATCCGAACGGCCAAAGCCTTCGCGACGGTCTGAACCGAAGGAACCGCGCTCGCCGCCCCGGCCTTCGCCGCGCGGGGCGCCGTAGGACGGACGCGAATCCGGACGGCCGTAGCCTTCGCGGCGGTCCGAACCGTGGGAACCGCGCTCACCGCCCCGGCCTTCGCCACGCGGAGAATCATAAGCGGGGCGTGAATCCGGGCGGCCCTGGCCTTCACGGCGGTCCGAACCGAAGGAACCGCGCTCGCCGCCACGGCCTTCGCCGCGCGAAGCGCCGTAGGACGGGCGTGAATCCGGGCGGCCATAGCCTTCGCGGCGGTCCGAGCCGAAGGAACCCCGCTCACCGCCACGGCCTTGGCCCTGGCCTTCACGACGGTCCGACCCGTACGCGCCACGCTCGCCACGGCCTTCACCACGGCCGCCTTCGTAGGAAGGGCGCGGCGTCGGGCGGCCCGAGCCTTCGCGACGGTCGCCGCCGAAGGAACCGCGTTCGCCACGGCCCTCGCCGCGCGGCGCCTCATAGGAGGGGCGCGGGGCCGGACGGCTGTCGCGGCGCTCGTCGGGACGGCCTTCGCGGCCGCTGGCGGCGCGCTCGGGGCGTGGCGCGCGCTCCTGGGCGGCGCGGGCCTCGCCCTTGGGACGCGAGAAGAAGGAGCGGCCGTCGCGCCCTTCGGCGGAGCGTCCGCCGGCGGCTGCCGGGCGGGAACGCGGGGATTGGGGTTTGCTCATGGTGTATTCCAGTGGGGCGGACACATGCCGCCCGATAAATGCGATTCAGGGCCGTCGGCGGCCCGGCTGCGCGGCTGGCGTCGGCTCAGGCCGCCGCGGACCAGGTGAACAGGCGATCAGGATCGCCCTGCACGTCCACCCGGTGGTCATTCGTCAGGGTAACCCGGCCCTCGGCCAGCCAGCGCACGGCGGTTGGAAAAGCCTGGTGTTCGACTTCCAGCACACGTTCGGCCAGCCTTTCCGGCGTATCGCCGGCCAGGACCGGCACGCAGCCCTGGGCAATGATGGGGCCATGGTCCAGCACCGGCGTCACGAAATGCACGGTGCAGCCATGCACCCGCACCCCGGTGGCCAGCGCCTGGGCGTGCGTGTGCAGCCCCGGGAACGCCGGCAGCAGCGACGGATGGATGTTGACCAGGCGGCCGCTGTAGCGATTGACGAAGCCGGGGGTCAGCACCCGCATGAAGCCGGCCAGGATGACGTAGTCCGGCGCGTGCAGGTCGATTTCCGTGGCCAGCGCGGCGTCGAACGCTTCGCGGCTGGCATAGTCCTTGTGGTACAGCGCCGCCGTGGCGATGCCCTGGGCCGCGGCCCATTCCAGGCCGGCGGCGTCCGGCCGGCTGGCGATCACGGCGGCAATCGTGGCGGGCCAGCCCTGTTGGCGACAGGCCTGGACCAACGCCTGCATGTTGCTGCCTCGTCCCGAGATCAGGATGACGATGCGGCGCGGTGGTGTAGAAGTTTCCGGCAAGATGAGCGATCCAAATTGGGGATGACGAACAATCCCGTAACCCAAAATTGTAAACTCTCGCTCGTGAAACCACCGCTGCGCATCCACCGATCCCTTCCGCCGCCCGCCCAGCGCGCTCCCAGCGCGCTGACCATCGGCAATTTCGACGGCGTCCACCGAGGACACCAGGCCATGCTGGCGCGCGTCTGCCAGGTCGCGCGCGACCGCGGCCTGACGCCCGCCGTAATGACCTTCGAGCCGCACCCGCGCGAGTACTTCGCCACGCTGAACCAGCGTCCCGAGCTGGCGCCCACCCGCATTTCCGGGCTGCGCGACAAGCTGGCGGCGCTGGCCCGCTATGGCGTTTCCCAGGTCGTGGTCGAGCGCTTCAACGCCCGCCTGGCCGAAATGTCGGCCAACGCCTTCATCGAGAACCTGCTGGTGCGGGGGATGGATACCAAGTGGCTGCTGGTGGGCGAGGACTTCCGCTTCGGCCACAAGCGCAGCGGCGACATCGACCTGCTGCGCGAAGCCGGCCTGCGCCATGGCTTCGAGGTGCAGACCCTGGCCGACGTCACCGACCGCCACGGCCACCGCATTTCCAGCTCGGAAGTGCGCACCGCCCTGGCGGTGGGCGACCTGGACCGGGCCCGCCACCTGCTGGGCCACCCCTTCCATATCAGCGGTCACGTGATCCACGGCCAGAAGCTGGGCCGCACCCTGGGCTATCCGACCATGAACCTGCGGGTGGCCGAGCGCTGCGCGGCCCGCTCCGGCATCTACGTGGTGCAGGTCTATGGCCTGGCCGAGCGCGCCCTGCCGGCGGTGGCCAGCCTGGGCGTGCGCCCGACCGTCGAGGACCGCGGACGCGTGCTGCTGGAAGCGCACCTGCTCGACGAGACCATCAACGCATACGGTAAACTCGTGCGTGTCGAATTCCTGCAAAAGCTGCGGGACGAAGAAAAATTTCCTGATCTCCCTTCCCTGACTGCCGCCATCGCCGAAGACGCGCGAAACGCGCGCGCCTATTTTGCCGTTCATGGACTATAAAAAGACCCTCAACCTGCCCGATACCCCCTTCCCCATGCGGGGCGACCTCGCCAAGCGCGAGCCCGCCTGGATTGCGCAGTGGGAGGAAAACCACGTCTACCAGGCGATCCGCGCCGCCAGCCGCGGCCGTCCGCGCTTCGTGCTGCACGACGGTCCGCCCTACGCCAACGGCGACATCCACATCGGCCACGCGGTCAACAAGATCCTGAAGGACATCATCGTCAAAAGCCGCAACATGGCCGGCTACGACGCGCACTACGTGCCGGGCTGGGATTGCCACGGCATGCCGATCGAGATCCAGATCGAGAAGAAGTACGGCAAGCACCTGCCGGTGGCCGAGGTGCAGTCCAAGGCGCGCGCCTACGCGCTCGAGCAGATCGACCGCCAGCGCAAGGACTTCAAGCGCCTGGGCGTGCTGGGCGAGTGGGATCGTCCCTACATGACGATGAACTTCAGCAATGAAGCCGACGAGATCCGCGCCCTGGGCCGCATCCTGGACAAGGGCTACGTGTTCCGCGGCCTCAAGCCCGTGAACTGGTGTTTCGACTGTGGCTCGGCGCTGGCCGAGGCCGAGGTCGAATACGCCGACCGCGTCGACCCGGCGGTGGACGTGGCCTTCCCGTTCGCCGAGCACGACAAGCTGGCCAAGGCCTTCGGCCTGGACAAGGTCGACGACGGCGCCATCGTCATCTGGACCACCACGCCCTGGACCATCCCGTCCAACCAGGCGCTGAACCTGCACCCCGAAATCGAATACGCGCTGGTGCGCGTGTCGCCCGCCCCCAAGTTCGGCCCGCTGCTGCTGATCGCGCGCGACCGGGTCGAGGCCTGCCTGAAGGGTTGGAACCTGGAAGGCGAAGTCATCGCCACGGCCCCGGGCGCGGCGCTGTCGGGCATCGAGTTCCGCCATCCGCTGGCGCAGTTCGAAGCCGCCTACGACCGCAAGGCCCCGGTCTACCTGGGCGAGTACGTCACGGCTGACTCGGGCACTGGCGTGGTGCACTCGGCCCCCGCCTACGGTATCGAGGACTTCATCTCGTGCAAGGAGCACGGCATGAAGGACACCGACTTCATCAGCCCGGTCATGGGCGACGGCAAGTACGTCGACAGCCTGGCGCTGTTCGGCGGCCTGTCGATCTGGGACGCCAACCCCAAGATCGTCGAGGCCCTGAAGGAAGCCGGCGCGCTGATGCACGTCGAAAAGCACAAGCACAGCTACATGCACTGCTGGCGCCACAAGACGCCCATCATCTACCGCGCCACCAGCCAGTGGTTCGCCGGCATGGACGTGCAGCCCAAGGATGGCGGCCCGACCCTGCGCGAATCGGCGCTGGCCGGCATCGACGCCACGGCCTTCTACCCGGCCTGGGGCCGCGCCCGCCTGCACGCCATGATCGCCAACCGTCCGGACTGGACCCTGTCGCGCCAGCGCCAGTGGGGCACGCCGATGGCCTTCTTCGTGCACAAGGAAACCGGCGCGCTGCATCCGCGCACCTCCGAATTGCTGGAACAGGTCGCGCAACGCGTCGAGCAAGGCGGCATCGAGGCCTGGCAGACGCTGGACCCGCGCGAGTTGCTGGGCGACGAAGCCGACCAATACGAAAAGAACCGCGACACGCTGGACGTGTGGTTCGACTCGGGCAGCACCCACGCCACCGTGCTGGGCGGCAAGGACGGCGATTTCGCCGGCTCGCACGGCGCCGAACTGGGCTGGCCCGCCGACCTCTACCTGGAAGGCTCCGACCAGCACCGCGGCTGGTTCCATTCGTCGCTGCTGACCGGCTGCATGCTGTATGGCCAGCCGCCCTACAAGGCGCTGCTCACGCACGGCTTCGTGGTGGACGGCCAGGGCCGCAAGATGAGCAAGTCGGTCGGCAACGTGATCGCGCCGCAGAAGGTGTCCGATTCGCTGGGCGCCGAAATCCTGCGCCTGTGGGTCGCCTCCACCGACTACTCGGGCGAGCTGTCGATCTCCGACGAAATCCTCAAGCGCGTGGTCGAAGGCTACCGCCGTATCCGCAACACGCTGCGCTTCCTGCTGGCCAACCTGGCCGACTTCGACGCCGTGTCGCAATCCGTTCCCTACGGCGAGCTGTTCGAGATCGACCGCTATGCGCTGGCCATGACGGCGCAGATGCAGGCCGAGGTGCAGGGCCACTACGAACGCTACGACTTCCACCCGGCGGTTTCGCGCCTGCAGACGTTCTGCTCGGAAGACCTGGGCGCGTTCTACCTGGATATCCTGAAAGACCGCCTGTACACCTCGAAGGTGGACAGCGTGGCCCGCCGCTCGGCCCAGACCGCGCTGCTGGACATCACCCAGACGCTGCTCAAGCTGATGGCGCCGATCCTGTCGTTCACGGCCGAAGAGGCCTGGAAGGAACTGGTCGGCTCGGCCCTGAAGCACCAGGCCGACGCCGCCCGCGTCACCATCTTCACCGAGGTCTACCACGCGCTGCCGCCGTTCGCCGACGCCGAGGCCCTGTCGGCCAAGTGGGCGCGCCTGCGCGCCATCCGCGCCGAAGTCCAGCGCAAACTGGAAGAAGTGCGCACGGGCGGCGACATCGGTTCGTCGCTGCAGGCCGAGGTCGACCTGTACGCCAGCGGCGAAGACCAGCAATTGCTGGCCAGCCTGGGCGACGACCTGCGCTTCGTGCTGATCGTCTCGCGCGCCACCGTGCACGCCGGCGAAGGCGAGACCCGCATCGAAGTCACGCCGTCCAGGCACAAGAAGTGCGAGCGCTGCTGGCACTGGCGCCTGGACGTGGGCCAGGATCCGGATCACCCCGAGATCTGCGGCCGCTGCGTGTCCAACCTGTTCGGCTCGGGCGAAGCC
The DNA here is from genome assembly GCF_902859695.1 of Achromobacter ruhlandii. GTDB lineage: Bacteria > Pseudomonadota > Gammaproteobacteria > Burkholderiales > Burkholderiaceae_B > Achromobacter > Achromobacter ruhlandii. The sequence goes on along the minus strand of NZ_CADIJL010000002.1, from coordinate 60,498 downwards.
CGCGACAAGGCCTGAGCATGGCCGGCCCCCAAGGCACCGCCAGCGCGGCGTCCGCCGGCGCGCCCCCCGCAAGGGTGGGCCGCTGGCTGGCCATCGCGCTGGCCATCATCGTCCTGGACCAGCTGACCAAGGTGTACTTCAACACCTCGTACCAGTACGGCGAGCGGCTGAACCTGCTGCCGTTCTTCGACTTCACGCTGCTGTATAACCGCGGCGCGGCGTTCAGCTTCCTGGCATCCGAGGAAGGCTGGCAACGCTGGCTGTTCACCGGCCTGGGCATCATCGCCGCGGTGGTCATCACCGTCATCCTGCGCCGCACCCGTGGCCAGCCGCGCTTCTGCCTGGCGTTGACCCTGATCCTGGGCGGCGCCATCGGCAACGTGATCGACCGGGTGGTGTATGGCCACGTGGTGGACTTCCTGCTGTTCTACTGGCGCGACTGGTATTTCCCGGCCTTCAATCTGGCGGACGTGGGCATCAGCTGCGGCGCCGTGCTGCTGGTGCTGGACGAGCTGCTGCGGGCGCGCAAGCCGCGCGCCTGACGCCCTCCCCGCCCCCTTCGAAACCCGGCCCTAGGCCGGGTTTTTGTCCATTTGAGCCCCCCTGCACGCATGGCGAACGGCGCGATGTGGCAATGCGGAATAAAATCACTGTCCGTTCCCTGATTCGACGGCATCCAAACGCCGTCCGACGCCCATGCTCGACCTCGCCCGCAAACGCATCGTCCTCGGCCTGACCGGTGGCATCGCCTGCTACAAAATCGCCGAGCTGGTGCGGCGCATGACCGAACAAGGCGCCGTCGTCGACGTGGTGATGACCGAGGCGGCCACGCACTTCATCACGCCGGTGACCATGCAAGCCCTGTCCGGCCGTCCGGTGTTCGTCGATGCCTGGGACCCGCGGGTGCCCAACAACATGGCGCACATCGACCTGACGCGCGGCGCCGACGCCGTGCTGATCGCGCCGGCCAGCACCGACTTCATGGCCAAGCTGGCGCACGGCATGGCCGACGACCTGCTGTCGACGCTGTGCGTGGCGCGCGCCTGCCCGCTGCTTGTCGCGCCCGCCATGAACCGCGAAATGTGGGCCAACCCGGCGACCCAGCGCAACGTGGCGCAACTGCGCACCGACGGCATCAGCATCCTGGGCCCGTCGGCCGGCGAACAGGCCTGTGGCGAGACCGGCGACGGGCGCATGCTTGAAGCCCATGAAATCCTCGCGGACCTGATCGCCTTCTTCCAGCCCAAGCTGCTGGCCGGCCGCCACGTGCTGCTGACCGCCGGCCCCACCTCCGAGCCGGTCGATCCGGTGCGCGTGCTGAGCAACCGCTCGTCGGGCAAGACCGGCTACGCCCTGGCCCGCGCCGCGCGCGAAGCCGGCGCCCGCGTCACGCTGATCACCGGCGCCACCGCCCTGCCCGTGCCGCGCGGCGTCACCGCCCTGTCGGTGATGACGGCGCGGCAGATGCACGACGCGGTGATGGCCAGCGCCGCCGACGCCGACATCTTCATCGCCGTGGCGGCCGTGGCCGACTGGCGCGTCAAGAACGTCAGCAACCAGAAGCTGAAGAAGACCAGCGAAGGCGGCGGCGCGCCGCAGATGGAATTCGAGCCCAATCCCGACATCCTGGCCGAAGTGGCCAAACTGAAGGACGGGCCGTGGTGCGTGGGTTTTGCGGCAGAGACCGAAAAGCTGGCCGAGCACGCCGAGGCCAAGCGCCAGCGCAAGGGCATTCCGCTGCTGGTGGGCAACCTGGCGCACAAGGTGATGGACGCCGACACCACCGAACTGGTGCTGTTCGACGCGCAGGGCGCGCACCCGCTGCCGGCCGCCGACAAGCTGGACGCCGCGCGCCGCCTGATCGCCGAGATCGCGGCGCGGTTGCCCGCCTGACACGCTGGCGATCGTCCGAGACAAAAAAAAACGCCAGACGCGAGTCTGGCGTTTTTGTTTGCGGCGCCCGCTGCGATCGGCGGGCGCGGCGGCTTCACTGCTCCAGGCTGATGTTGGCGGCGCGCACGATATCGGCCCACTGCTTGCGGTCGTTCTCCAGGAACTGGCCGAACTGCTCGGGCGTCATGCCGGTGACCGGCTCCGAACCCAGGCCGGCCATCTTCTCCTTCACGCCGGGCTGCTTGAGCACGTCCTGCAGCGCCGCGTAGTAGGCGGCCAGCACGTCGGCCGGCAGGCCGGCCGGCGCGAACACGCCCTGCCAGGTCGGCATGTCGAAGCCCTTCAGGCCCTGCTCGTCCAGCGTGGGCACGTCGGGCAATTGCGGCGAACGCTTGAGCGAGGCCACGCCGATGGCCTTGACCTTGCCCTGCAGCGCCAGCGGCGCGGCGGTGGAGATGTTGTCCATCGTCATCGCGATATGGCCGCCCAGCAGGTCGGTGATGACGGGCGCCGCGCCACGGTAGGCCGCGTGCGGCACCTTCACGCCCAGCTTGTACAGCATGGTCTCGGCGATCAGGTGGTTGGAGATGCCCACGCCGGCGGTGCCGTAGGTGGCGGTCGGCGTCTTCTGGAAGTAGTCCTTCAGTTCGGCCAGGTTGTTGGCCGGCACGTCCTTGTTGACGATGACCACGTTGGGCTGCACCGCCGCCAGCGTGATGGGCGTGAAGTCGGTCGGCTTGTAGCTGGTGCCCTTGGCGTTGAGCACATGGGTGATGGCCATGGAGCCGGCCGCGGCGATACCGATGGTGTAGCCATCGGGCTGCGATTGCGACAGGCGGAAAGCCATGATGTTGCCGCCGGCGCCGGCCAGGTTTTCCACCACCACGGTCTGGCCCAGGCGCTGCGACAGCGGCTCGGCCAGCAGGCGCGCCAGCGTGTCGGCGGAGCCGCCGGGCGCGAAGCCCACCAGCAGGCGCACCGGCTTGGTCGGTTTCCAGGCGTCGGCGGCCAGGGCCGGCGCGGCCGCCAGGGCGCTGGCGGCGAACAGTGCGCCCACGGCGCGTTGCAAAGTACGGCTGAACATGAAGTCGATTCCCTTATTCCAATATTTGCGCGAGCGCCTGCGCGACCAGGCGGTTGGACAGCAGGACCGGGCGACCCGATGCCTGTGCCACCGCCTGCCGCATGCGTTCGGCGTAACCCATGCAGTGCATGACGACGAAATCACAGTCGGCCAGATCCTGGCCGGCCTGCGTGAAACGTTCGGCCGCGCGCCCGGCGTCGGCCTCGTAGGGGGAGGCGTGCACCACCGAGGTCGCGCATTCCAGCGGCACGGCCATGTGGAAGGCGTCGACCTGGGCTTCCAGCGGCACCACCAGGCCGACCTTGCGGCAGTGCTGCGCCAGGCCCGCGACCAGGTGGTCGACGACCTGCTGCGGCTCGACCACCAGCGTGCGCATCGGCGCGATCGCGGTGCCCGTGCACAGCGGCACCAGCACGTCGTAGCCGGCCGCATCGGCCTCGCGCATCACCTGCGCCAGCCGGGCCTCGGCGGCAGCGGCGTCCAGTTCGATCTGGCTGCCGTCGCGCATGCGCGTGGCGAAGCGATATTCGCCCGGGCGCGGCGCCAGCGCGGCCAGCCCGGCGGCATCCAGGCCGTCGAGCGCGCCGAACTCGTCGATGCGCACGTGTTCACCCAGCAGCGGCGCCATTTCCGGCACCACATCGCTGCGCGGCGACTGGCCGATAGTGAAGAACGCCACGCGGCGTGGGCGAAGCGCGCTCATTGCGCCGCCCCCGGCTCGCGCCCGGTGGTCTGCAGGTGCGCCATGGAGCCATAGCGGCCTTGCAGCGCCGCCCATTCGGCGGCGTCGAAGAATGTCATGGCGCCCTGCCCGAAGAGCTTGGCGATCTCGATGCAGAAACGCATCGCCACGTCGGCGTCGACGGCATTGGTCACGCCCGTGGCGCAACCGGGCACGGTGGTCTGCGCGGTCAGCGCCACGCCCACCACCGGCGCATCGGTGACGATGGCCGGCTGCATCAGCGAATTGACGTGCCACAAGCCATTTTCATAGGGCGTGATGTCCTGCGTGGTCAGCGGCAGCGTCGATGGCAGCTCGCCGCTGACCCAGCCCATCACGTCCAGCATGGTCTCGGGAATGCGCAACAGATAACCCTGTTTGGCAACGGGCGTCAGCGCCACGCCGCGCCGGTTCACCAGGCGGTTGCCCCGGGTCGTATCCACCGACAGGATCGCATCCATGCGCGGGTCGACTTCGTGCGACATCATTTCGCGCATCGGGAACGGCGACCGCATCATCGGCACCGGATGGTGCGGACGGGTGCCGGCGCGCGGGCAGATGTGGGTGCGGATGCGCACGGTGCCGGGCAGCACATCGCCCTGGCGCGCCATGGCCATGATCTTGAGCGCCGAGGCGATGGCGACCACCGCGCCATCGCTGTCGGACACCAGGCCAGTAACGGCCGGGCGCGCGCCGATGCCACCCAGGCGGCCGACGATGCCCAGTTGGGGCGCGGCCGGATCGGCGCCGGGAATGACGATGGACAGGAACTCCGTCGCCGCGCCGTCTCGCGCCAGCGGCGTGACTTCGACCTCGCAATCGCCGGCCGCGCGCAGTACCTGCGCCACCGCTTCGCCCGTGATATGCGCGGAGGACAGCAGCTCGATGGTGTCGATGACCTGCTTCATGCCGGGATCTCCAGCGGGCCGGGCGCGAACACGCGCGGCTCGGCGCTGCCGACGAACAGCGGCGCATCATGCGGACCGACCAGCGTGATGGCGGCATCGCGCACGCGCAGCGCGCTGCCTTCGGGCAGGCCGAGCACCGGGGTAGTCGGATTCAACGTGCAGAACTCGGCCAGGCGTTGTGCGCGGGTTTCGCCGCGATGGCCGGGCGGGTGGGCATTGGTGTAGTGCGGATTGATCTGGAAGGACAGCAGGCCGAGCGCGTCGAAGCCGCCGGGATCGGTGATCGGCATGTCGTTGGTGGTGCAGATGCTGGGACACGCCAGGTTCGAGCCCGCGCTCCAGCCCAGGTAGGCCGCGCCCTCGCGCACGCGGCGCGCCACCACGCTCAGCAGCCCCTGACGGCGCAGTTGACCGAGCAGGTTGAAGGTATTGCCGCCGCCGACAATGATGACGGCGGCCTTCTCCAGCGTGGCCGCCGGGTCGGCAGCGCGGTGCAGCGGCTGGATGTCCAGGCCGGTGTCGGCCAGCGCCGTGGTGACCAGCGTGGTGTAGTCATCCCAGTTGCGGGTGACACCCGCGTACGGCACGAACACCGCCGGCGCGCCGGCGGGCAGCGCGGCGATCAGTTCGCGGATATCGGGCAGGGCATGGACCAGGTAGCCGGCGTCGCTGCTGGAATTGCTGAGAAGCAGGAGATTCATGAGTGGGGTTCCGTGGAATCGGGAAAGTCGGAGCGCCGCGCGCAGGCGGCCGGATGGGGCAATAGGGTCAATCGGTGGGAAGCCGGGCCATCAGGCCAGCCAATAGGGATCGTTCAATTCGCGCCCCAGCGCCGCGACCTGTCGCATGAGCGAATCACGCAGCGCGGCCACACGGGCGGCGTCGACCTGGAAGGAAACGAAAGACAGGCACAGGCCGCGCAATTCGCCGCTGTCCGGATCGCGCACCGCCGCCGCCACGGCGCCGATGCCGGGCATGGCCTGGTCGATGGCGACGCCGTAGTGGTCGGCGCGGGTCTGGGCCACGCGCTGCGCCAGCTCGCCTACGGTGGCCGGGCAGTCCTTGCCCTCCACCGGCAGCGGCTGGGCCGGATCGGCACCGTACAGCGCGTCGAACTCATCCTGGGTCAGGCGCGACAGCAGGGCGCGGCCCATTGCCGTGCCCGAGGCGGCACGGCGCGAACCCGGCGGCGACAGCACCTGCACCGGATGCGAACCGTTCAAGCGCTGCAGCACCACCGTCTCACGCTGATTCAGGGTGGACAGGTACGCAGTCAGCCCGCTGTCGTCGGACAGGCGCGCAAGCACCTTGCGGCAGGCTTCATCCAGCGGCGTGGCGGCCTGGCTCGCGCGCACCGCTTGTGACAGCAAGGCGCCGGCGCGATAGCGGCGCGTGGCCGCGTCCTGGTCAAGCAGTCCGTAATGCTGCATCTGGTTCAGCAGGCGCGACGCGGTGCTCTTGGGCATCGCCAGGCGCTGCGCCACGTCGGTGAAGCTCAGTTCCACGGCGCCTTCCGCGTAAAGCGCCAGCACGCGCTGCACGCCATCGAGAATACTCATTTTGTTCCAATAAACGGAACTACTGTTCCTTAATATCGAACAAGAATAATGCAACGGCGGATTTATGGTCAATACGGGACGGCCCCAGGTCACGCCCCCCCGGCGACGACCGCGCCGCCCCTCGCCCACCTGGCTGGACGAAAAAAAAGCCCGCCGAAGCGGGCGGGCCTGCCAGACAGCGCCACGCGCCGCGGTCAGCGCGTCGCGGTCTGCGCCCATTGCGCCAGCGGCAGCGGCGGTTGCGCATGCAGGATGCGCGCCAGCACCAGCTTGAATTCGGCCCAGCCGCCCCGGGCGCCCGGCCAGCCCGACGGGGTCACGGGCCGCCAGCCGCCGTCGGCGTCGCGCTCGGCCATCTTGAAGCGAAAGTTGTAATGTCCCGCCACGCCCATTCGCAGGTCGGTCACCACCAGCGCGTCGCCCACGGCGTCATAGCGCAGCCAATCATCGGTGAACCAGCGCAGGCGCCGCAGCAGCGGCATGTCCGCCAACGCATGGCCCAGTTGCGGATTGAGCGGCAGGCGCAGCCATTCCGGCGGGTCACGGTCGAACCAGCTGCTGACGGCCTCGTAGTAATGGCCATCGGGCGTCTTGGCGATGACACGCCACAACAGCGTGTTCAGCGGCATGGGCACGGCGCGCAATTCGGTAACGGCGATGCCCTGCGCCTGCATGGCCTCGCGCACCCGATCCTCCGCGGCGATGCGGCCGGCCAGTCCGAAGCCAAGGTAGGCCGTGCTGAAGACCAGCGCGGCGGCCAGCAGGCGGCGAGCGCCCGGCGTCAAACCCGCGATCAGCGCGTAGACCGCCGCCAGCAGCAGCGGCACGGTATACACGGGATCGATGATGAAGATCGCCGACCAGCTTTCCGGAATCGACGGCAATGGCCAGAACAACTGCGTCCCATAGACCGTGAACGCGTCCAGCACGGGATGCGTCACCAGTACCAGCCACAACGTCAGGAAGAGGCGGCCCGCGCTGTACTGCGCCTGCGGCCAGTACTTGCGGATCAGCCAGGTCAGCAGCGCCGCCAGACCGGTCAGCACGAAGATCGAATGCGAGAAACCGCGGTGGTACGTCATCAGTGAGACGGGGTCGGGGTAGCGCATCAACACATCCAGGTCCGGCACCGTCGCCAGCGCCGCGCCGTAGATCAGCGCCCGCCGGCCCTGCACGCGCCCCAGCAGCGCCCCCTGTATGCCCGCGCCCAGCACGGCTTGTGTAACCGAATCCATAGAACTCCGACGATAGCCTTCGATAGAGCGCATGTTTCACGCGGCTCCACCATGCAGGCGTTAAGATACCCGATTACGTTCAGCTAATTTTCAACTTCCGCCTCATGGACCAATACATCGACAAGATCGGCGTGCTGATCGAAACCAACCAGGCGTGGGCCGGCCCCATCACTTTCCTGCTCACCCTGGGGGAATCGATGGTGTTGCTGGGCCTGTTCATCCCCGCGACCGCGCTGATGCTGCTGACTGGCGGCCTGATCGGCGCGGGCACGCTCGATCCGTGGAGCATCCTGGCCTGGGGCATCGCCGGCGCCATCGTCGGTGACGCCCTGTCGTACGCGCTGGGCCGCTGGGCCGGCCCCAGCGTGCTGCGCCGCTGGCCGCTCAAGCAGCAGCGCACCGCCGTCGCCCGCGCCCGGCTGTTCTTCTACCGCTATGGCTTCGCCTCGGTGCTGATCGGCCGCTTCCTGGGCCCGATCCGCTCGACCATTCCGACCGTGGCGGGCGTCATGGGCATGGCCCATGGCCGCTTCCAGATGGCCAACGTGCTGTCGGCCGTGTTGTGGATGCCACTGATGCTGGCGCCGGGCTACATCACCGCGCGCAGCCTGGGCGCCGCCGAGAACGCGCAGCAGATCGCCATGATGATCGGCGCGGGCTTCTCAGTGCTGCTAGGATGCGGACTTCTGGTCGCGATGATGCGCAAGCGCCGGCAGCCGGCGCGCATCCGTCGCGGCAACTAGCGGAGAACGGCATGGCCATCGACCTGGAGCCCAAAGACGGCGACTTCGCGCGCTACATCGAGAATCTGTCACGCGCGGGCGGGGCCACGCCCGGCCGGGTGCCGGGCAAGGCCGAGGCCAAGCGCCAGGGCGCCGCGCCAGTCGCCACGCCCGCGTCGACGCCCGCGCCCGTGGCGAGCCAGGGCTCCCTGAACGACCTGACCTGGGGCAAGACGGCCCCGCCGCCGCTGCAGTCGCGCCGCGCCGACAGCGTGGCGCCCACCGTCGCCCCCGGCCAGACCGACGCCGAGGCGGTCTCGCTGGCCAAGCGCGCGCGCCAGCGCAAGCAAGGCATCTTCCTGACCATCGCCGGCGCGGTGGCCGGCTGGGCCGCGGTCAACGTCGCTTTCAAGGCGCTGCACGCGCCGCGCTTCGACCTGGACGACTTCATGCCGGCGGTATTCCTGGGCTTCTTCGCGCTGATGCTGTTCAAGGCGGCCAGCGGCGCCCGCGACCCGCGCAAGCGGCCGCTGGAAAAGCTGCCGCCGCTCAAGACCTCGTCGTACCGCAAGGATGCGTGAGCGGACGCGGCAGCGGCGGCAATGGTGCTAACATTTCCGCCGCTGTCGAACAGACCCCACGAATACCGGAGTGAAAGTGAATAACGTTGTCGGATTGAACCAGGCCCAGGCGGCCACGATGCTGAAGCTGCAAGGCGACCTGAACAGCATGATCAATCCGGACTGGATCAACGGCGGCGCCCGCTTCCTGCGCGCCGCCTTCGTCGAATCGGCCGAGGCCCTGGAGCACTACGGCTGGAAGTGGTGGAAAAAGCAGACCATCGACCTGCCGCAGGTGCAGATGGAACTGGTCGACATCCTGCATTTCTACCTGTCGCACACCATCGTGCAGGCCAAGGGCGACGTCAACGCCGCCGCCGCCGCGCTGGTGGCCGACCTGGCCGGCCCCGCCTCGATCACGCTGGACGGCAAGAGCTACGCGCTGGCCAGCCTGAACGTGCCCGAACTGCTGGAACTGATCGGCGGCCTGGCGGTGTGCGGCCGCGCCAGCTTCAAGCTGCTCGAGCAGAGCATGACCGCCTGCGAGATGAGCTGGAACGATGCCTACACCCAGTACGTTTCCAAGAACGTGTTGAACATCTTCCGCCAGCAACATGGCTACAAGGAAGGCACCTACATCAAGATCTGGAACGGCGAAGAGGACAACGTGGTGCTAGCGCGCCTGCTGTCGCAGCACGACGCCGCCCGCGCCGACTTCGCGGAGATCCTGCATCGCGAACTGGAAGCGGCGTATTCGCGCCTGTAAGCGCGCACCGTCCGCCCATGAAAAACGCCGCGTCACGCGGCGTTTTTTGCTTGGACGACGGTCGCGCGCTAGCGCTGGCCGAAGCGCGTCTCGCCGAACAGTTCCTTCAGCTCGCGCGGCTGCGACCGCCAGTATTGGCGCGGCGCGGCGACCTGCCCGCCCAGTTGCGCGGCGGCATGCCAGGGCCAGCGCGGGTCGTACAGCATGCCACGCGCCAGCGCCACCATGTCGGCCTGGCCTTGCGCCAGGATGTCCTCGGCCTGTTGCGCCTCGGTGATCAGGCCCACCGTGATGGTGGGCAGGCCGACCGCGCGCTTGAGGGCGTCGGCGAACGGCACCTGGTAGTTCGGCCCCACCGGGATCTTCTGCAGCGGCGACACGCCGCCGCTGGAGACGTCGATGAACTCACAGCCCAATTCCTTGAGCCGCAGCGCGAACGCCTCGGTCTGCGCGGGGTCCCAGCCGCCCTCGACCCAGTCGGTGGCCGACACCCGCACGCCCAGCGCCACCGAGGACGGCGTCACTTCGCGCACCGCGCGGAACACTTCCAGCGGAAAGCGCATGCGGTTCTCCAGCGAACCGCCGTATTCGTCGTCGCGCTGGTTGGCCAGCGGCGACAGGAACTGATGCAGCAGATAGCCGTGGGCCGCGTGCAGTTCGATGGCATCGAAGCCCAGGCGGATGGCGCGGCGGGCGCTGTCGACGAAGGCGTCGCGCACCCGCGCCAGGCCGGCGGCGTCAAGCGCGCGTGGCGCCGGCTCGGAGGCATTGTGCGGCAGCGCCGACGGCGCCCAGCCCTGCCAGCCGCCCTGCTCCGGCGGCACCAGTTGGCCGCCCTCCCAGGGCGCATGGCTGGACGCCTTGCGGCCGGCGTGGCCCAGCTGGATGCCGAGCTTGATGGGCGAATAACGGCGCACCGCCTGCACCACGCGGCCCAGGGCGGCCTCGGTCTCGTCGGACCAGAGGCCCAGGTCACCCGGGGAGATGCGGCCGTCGGCCTCGACCGCGGTGGCTTCGGTAAACAGCAGCGCCGCGCCCGACAGCGCAAGATGGCCCAGGTGGATCATGTGCCAGTCGGTGGCGCGGCCCTCGTCGGCCGAGTACTCGCACATGGGCGCGATGACGATGCGGTTGGCCAGTTCGACATTGCCGACTGACGTGGGACTGAAAAGATGACTCATGCGTAAGGCTCCGGGCGATGGACGCGGATGCACAGCATAGCGCCGGCATCCGCCCGCGCGGCCAATCCCGACGCCCGCGTGGGGATTTAGGGCGGGACGAGGCCCGCCCTTTAGGCCCGTCCTTTAGGCCCGCCCCTTATTACCGCGGCTTATTGCCCCTCGATCACGCTGTCCAGGAATTGCCGGGTGCGCGCCTCCTTCGGATCGCTGAACAGCGTCTGCGATTCGGCGTCCTCAACGATGTTGCCCTGGTCGAAGAACAGCGTGCGGTCCGAGCTGCGCTCGGCGAACTTCATCTGGTGGGTGACGATGATCATGGTCATGCTCTTGCGCGCCGACAGGTCGCGCAGGATCTGCAGGATGCCGCCCACCAGTTCCGGGTCGAGCGCCGAGGTGACCTCGTCGAACAGCATGATCTCCGGGCACATCGCCAGCGCGCGGGCGATGCCGACGCGCTGCTTCTGGCCGCCCGACAGCTGCGCCGGATAGACGTCGAGCTTGTCGCCCAGGCCGACCATTTCCAGGTATTCCACCGCGCGCTCACGGGCCTGGTCGCGCGACAGCCCCAGCACGTGCACCGGCGCCTCCATGGCGTTGCCCAGCGCGGTCATGTGCGGGAACAGGTTGAAGTGCTGGAACACCATGCCGATCTTGCCGCGCACCTTGCGCAGGTGCTCGGAATTAGGGCCGGCCGGGCGGCCCTGGGCGTCGGTCCACATCGGCTCGCCGTCGATCTCGATCTCGCCGCTGCTGGGCTGGTCCAGCGTCATCAGTACGCGCAGCAGGGTCGATTTGCCGGAGCCGGACGGCCCGATCACGGCCACCGTCTGGCCCGCCGGGATCTCCAGGTTGATGCCTTTGAGCACCTCCAGCTCGCCATAGCGCTTGTGCAGGTTCTTGATGGTGATGCTGGAACTCATCGCTTTCCTCCATATCGTTGCAGGCGGGCCTCCAGGCCGCGCACGCCCCAGGCCGCGATCAGGCTCAACGCCAGGAACAGCACGCCGACCAGCGTCAGGGGCTCGGTGTAGCGGAAGGTGGTGGAGCCGATCATCTTGCTCTGCTGCAGCAGCTCGACCACCGTGATCGCCGACAGCAGCGGCGTGTCCTTGAACATGGCCACCAAGTAGTTGCCCAGCGCCGGCACCACCGGCGGGATCGCCTGCGGCAGCACCACGCCCACGGCCGTGCGCCACGGCGACATGTTCAGCGCCCGCGCCGCTTCCAGTTGGCCGCGCGGCACCGCCTCGATGCCGGCGCGGTAGACCTCGGCGCAATAGGTGGCGTAGTGCAGCCCGAGCGCCACGATGCCGGTCGCCAGGGGCGACATCTGCACCCCGGTCAGGGGCAGCACGTAGAACAGGAAATACATCTGCACCAGCAGCGGCGTGCTGCGCACGAACTCGATCACGAACGCCGTGGGCAAGGACAGCAGCGCCAGGCGCGAGCGCCGCAGCAGCGCCAGCGCCAGGCCAAGCGTCACGGCCACCAGCATGCCCAGCACCGTGGCCTGGATGGTGATGACCAGCGCCGAACCCAGCGTGGGCAGGATCTCCAGCGCGAAGGACCAGTCGAATATCGGTTTCATCGGACGCGGACCCTCCGTTCAAGCAGCCGCACGCCGGCCGTGATCAGCAGCGCCACCGCGAAATACAGCAGCAGCATGAGCGTGAAGATCTCGGTGGTGCGCAGGGTTTCGCTGCGCAGCAGCTGGCCGCGGAAGGTCAGGTCGGTGATGGTGATGAGCGACACCAGCGCGGTGTTCTTGAGCAGTTCGATCAGCAGGTTGCCGGCCGGCGGCAGCATGGCAGGAATGGCCTGCGGCACCACGATGCGGCGCATGATCTGGCCGCGCGTCAGGTTCAGGGCCACGCCAGCCTCGCGCTGGCCCGGCGGCACCGCGCGGATCGCGCCGCGCACCACCTCGGCGCCATAGGCGCCGGCATTGAGCGCCAGCACCACGATGCCCACCAGCATGGCCGGCAGCTGCACGCCGAACAGCGGCAGCACGAAATAGAACCAGAACAGTTGCACCAGCGCCGACGTGCCGCGGAACACCTCGACGTAGATGGACGCCAGCCAGCGCACGGGGCGCACGGTCGACAGGCGCCCCACCCCGGCCACTAGCGCCAGCGGCACCGCCAGCACCACGGCGCCCGCCATGATTTCCAGCGTCACCACCAGGCCCTCCAGCAGCGGCGGCACCAGCTCGGCGATATGTTCGGATATGAGCTGCATCGGCGCCCCCTATTGCCCGGCGCAGAGCTTGGCGGCCGTGACGTCCTTGGGCAGTTCCTCGGGCGTGAAGCCGAACGGCGCCACCAGTTTCTTGTGCTCGTCAGTGCCGATGAACTTGGCCAGTTCGGCATTGAAGGCATCGGCAAAGGCCTTGTCGTCCGTGCGGAAGGCATAGGCGCCGTAGCCGCGCACGCCCTTGCCGTCGATCACCGGATCGGTGAACGGTTCGGCTTTTTCCAGGCCGCTGCCGTCGTTGGTCTTGCCCATCAGGTCGTTGACCGTCAATGCCGTGGCCGCGTAGGCGTCGGCGCGGCCGGCCTGCACGCCGGACAGCGCGCTCACGGCATCCGGGAACACCACGATCTGGCCGGCCGGCACTTTCACCTTGGATGCGTATTCGGCTTCGATGGCGCCCACCACCACGCCCAGCCTGGCGTCCGGGTTCTTGACCACGTCCTCGTAGCTGTGCAGGTTCTTCGGGTTGCCCTGCTTGACCAGGAACGCCTGGCCCACGCCATAGGTCGGGTTCGAGAACGCCACCTGGCCGCAGCGCTCGGGCGTCACGTACATGCCGGCCGCGATGATGTCGAATCGCTTGGCCTGCAGGCCCGGGATCAGCGAGCCGAACTCGGTCAGCACCCCCTCGACCTCGTTGATGCCCATGCGCTTGAGCACCACCCGCGCGATTTCGACCGATTCACCGGTGACCTTGGCTTCCTTGCTGTCCATGAAGGCGAACGGCGCCTCGTTGGCGTAGCCGATGCGGATCTTGCCGGCGGCCTTGGCGGCGGCCAGCGTGTCGCCGCCAGCGGCGGGCGCGCTGGCCCCCTGTGCGGGCTTGTCCGAGCCGGAGTCGGAGCAGGCGGCCAGCAGGCCCAGGCTCAGGGCCAGCAGGACGCGGCGGGTGCGTTGGACGATCATGGTCTTATTTCTCCCGGATTTATTTCTAGGTACATGGCTTCGCTAAAAATGATACGACATTAAATCATTTCACCTCTAATGATATGGACGAAAAAAAGCAGGCCGAAGCCTGCTTTTCCCTGTCCCGCCCTATGGCGGGTGAGCACTCGTTACGAACCGTACGGGACTATGTCGTCCCTATTTTTTCTCCGCCGCGTCCGCGTAGGAGAACTTACCATTGCGCACCACGCCCATCACGCGGGCGCGCTCGTCGAAGCCCTGGTGGTTGTCCTTGGAGATGTTGAGCACACCGTTGGGCACGATCAGGTCGCGGGTGTTCTCCAGCGCGTCGCGCAGGGCGATGCGGAATTCGGGGGTGCCTGGCTTGGCGCCGGTCTTGAGGGCGCGCGCCACCGCCGAATCCAGCAGCATCCAGGCGCCATAGGCGTCGCCGGCGAACTGCGTCAGGGTGTTGGCGCCATACTGGCGCTCGTACTTGTCGGCGAATTCCACCGCGACCTTCTTGACCGGATTCGAATCCGGCAGCTCGCGCGCCACCACGCCGGGGCCGGTGGGGAACAACGTGCCTTCGACGTCGCGCCCGCCGACCTGCAGGAATTCCAGCGTGCCGATGCCGTGGGTCTGGTAGATGGCGCCGGTGTAGCCGCGCTCGAGCAGTGTCTTCTGGGGCAGCGCCGACGGCGTGCCGGCGCCGGCCACCAGCACCGCGTCCGGCTTGGCGGCGATCACCTTGAGCACCTGGCCCACCACCGACGCGTCGGTGCGCTGGAAGCGTTCCTGCGCCACGATCTTGATGTCATTGCCGGCGGCCGCGGAGAATTCCTTCCACCAACTGTCGCCGTAGGAATCGGCGAAACCGATGAAGGCGACATTCTTGAAGCCCTTCTTCTTCATGTCCTCGACCAGCACGGTCGCCATCAGCGAATCGTTCTGGGGCATCTTGAAGGCCCAGGCGCGCTTGGGATCGGACAGCGGTTCGACGATCACGCTGGAAGCCGCCAGCGCGATCATCGGCGTGCCGGTCTCGGCCAGCACATCCAACCCGGCCAGGGCGGCGGCGGTGGTGTTGGGGCCGACGATGGCGTCGACCTTGTCTTCCGAGGTCAGCTTGCGCAGGTTCTTGACCGCGCGGCTGACGTCCGTGCCGTCGTCCAGCACCACGTAGCGCGCCGGCTCGCCGCCCAGCGTATTGGGCCACAGGCGAATGGCGTTGTTGGTCTGGATACCGATCGCCGCGGCCGGGCCGGTGGTGGAGACATCCACCCCGATCACGATCTCGGCATGGACGGACAGGGCGGGAACGGCCAGCGCGAGCGCGCAGGCGTAGCGGACGAAGAAGCGGGACATGACGACAGCTCGCAAGAAAGAAAAACGGCGGATGGCGTTATTTTGCCTGACCGCCGCAGGCCTCGTAGACCAGCGCGGCCAGCGTCAGGTCCTCCAGCGCGCTGCCGACCGCCTTGAACACGGTCACTTCATCCGCCCGGGTGCGGCCCGGCGCCTGGCCGCGCACCAGGTCGGTGAGGTTGCCGCGGATGTCCTCGCGCGCCAGCACGCCGGCCTCGAACGCGGCCAGCAGGTCGCCGGCCTTGGTCGGCGCCTCGTCGGTATCCACGTAGACCGTGGTGCCGTCGAAGCACGCCGTGTCGGTCTCGATCATGTCGGGCTTGAAGCTGCCGATCAGGTCCAGGTGGGCGCCCGGGCGCAGCCAGTCGCCCCGCACCAGCGGCACGGTCGACAGCGTCGCGCAACTGACGATGTCGGCCTGGCGCACGGCCCGCTCCAGATCGAGGGTGCTGCTGGCGTCCAAGCCCTGCTCGCGCAGCGCCGCCGCCAGCGCCTCGGCGCCGGCCGGCCGCACGTTCCAGACCCACACCTTGTCGATCGGCCGCACCGTGCGCATGGCCTGCGCCACCAGTCCGGCAATGCGGCCCGCCCCCACGATGACCAGCACCCGCGCATCCTCGCGCGCCAGATAGGACGCGCCCAGCGCCGCCGCGCCGGCGGTGCGGAACACCGTCACCAGGTCGCCGTCCACCTGCGCCAGCGGCACGCCGGTGCGGGCGCTGTACAGGTTGTAGGTGGCGTGCAGGCCCGGCAGCGACTGGCGCGTGTTCTCGGGAAAGATGTTGATGACCTTGACGCCGAAGTAACCCTGCTCGTTCCAGGCCGGCATGATCAGCGTGGTCCCGTGCGCGCCGCCCGATTCGATCGCGTGGACATGGCGCGCGGGCACCTGGGCGCCCTGGCGGAACGCCTCGCGCAAGGCCGGAATCGCCGCGTCGAACGACAATGCGCGGCGGGTTTGTTCGGTGTCGATCACTACCATCTGTATCCAATGCCTGTTCGGGTTGAGCCAGGGGCGAAGTGTGACGGCGCCGCGCGGCGCTGGCAAGGCGCCGCAAGCGGCGGTTACATCGGCTTGCCGGATGCGGGCGGCCGACAGGCGACGCCCCGCCGCGCCCGCCGTATCATGGTCCATGCCCCTTCCGGCAACGCGCGCCGCCATCGGGCCGGCCGCGCGCTCCCCCAACCGGACGCGTCCGTTTCGGGCGCGTTCCCTCAACAGGAGTCACGCATGAAGAAAACCGCAACCGCCGCCTGGTCGGGCGATCTGAAGACGGGCAAGGGTACGATTTCCACGCAGAGCGGCGCCCTCAAGAACCAGCCCTACGGCTTCAACACGCGCTTCGGCGACACCCCCGGCACCAATCCCGAGGAGCTGCTCGGCGCCGCGCATGCCGGCTGCTTCACCATGGCGCTGTCCAACATCCTGGGCGAAGCCGGACTGACGGCGCAGAGCCTGGACACCAAGGCCGAGGTCACGCTCGACAAGGTCGAGGGCGGCTTCGCCATCACCGCCGTCCACCTGACCGTGGAAGCGGTGATTCCCGGCGCCAGCGCCCAGGCCTTCGAAGACGCCGCGCGCAAGGCCGAAAAGGGCTGCCCGGTCTCCAAGGTGCTGAACGCCAAGATCACCATGGACGCCAAGCTCAAGTCCTGATCCGGCGCGGCAAGCCCGGGCGAGATGGGGCGGCGCCATTGGCCCGCCCTATCCGGGCCTTGCCGAAAATCAATTTGACGGTCGCGCCGGAGCCATGGAAAATGAGAACCATTCTCATGGAGTTGACATGACCCGGTTCATCTACGCGATTTCAGGCGGCAAGGCGGCGTACCCTCAGGACGCCCAGGTCTCGGCCAACCTGCGCCGGGTGGTCGGCTCCGGCATCCTGGTGGCGGTGGGCTATATCGACCCGGGCAACTGGGCCACGGACATCGCCGGGGGCAGCGGCTTCGGCTACGGCCTGTTGCTGGTGGTGATCGCCTCGGCCATCCTGGCGCTGGGCTTCCAGGTGCTGGTGTCGCGCCTGGCACTGGCCACCGGCGAAGACCTGGCCACCCTCACCGCCCGTCACCTGTCGCCGCGCACCGCCAAGGCCGCCTGGCTCGCCGGCGAGGCCGCCATCCTGGCCACCGCGCTGGCCGAACTCATCGGCGGCGCCATCGCGCTGCGCCTGCTGTTCAACCTGCCGCTGCTGGGCGGCGTGGCCGTCACCGGCGTCGGCACCTTCGCCGTGCTGGCCCTGACGCGCGGCAACGCCGACCGCCACGAGCGCGTCATCGCCGTGCTGCTGTCAGTGGTGGCGGCGTCCTTCGTGTTCCTGCTGTTCAAGGCCAACCCTGCCTGGACCGACGTGGCCCATGGCATGACGCAGACCGGCCACGCGCTGCGCGACCCGCAAGGCTTCCTGATCGCGCTGGGCATCCTGGGCGCGACGTTGATGCCGCACAACCTCTACCTGCATTCCGGCTCGCTGGCGCAGCGCGCCCGCGTGCTGCCGGCCGACGCCCGCGACCTGGCCATGCGCGTGGCGCGCAACGACACCGTGGTGTCGCTGGGCGTGGCGATGTTGATCAATTCGGCCATCATGATCGTCGCCGCGGCCTCGTTGTCCGGCTCCGGCATCATCGTCTCCAGCCTGGACGACGCCCATGCCGTGATCGGCCAGACCTTCGGCATGGGCGCGGCCATCGTGTTCGCGGTGGCGCTGTACGCGGCCGGGCAAAGCTCCACCATCACCGGCGTGCTGGCCGGCCGCATGCTGTCGCAAGGCTTCCAGATCAACAGCGGCTGGTCCGATCGCCGCCGCGCGCTGGCCACGCGGCTGATCGCCGGCACCGTGGCCGCCGCCCTGCTGGCCTTCACCGGCGGCCAGGACCCCGACCAGCTGCTGGTGCTGAGCCAGGTCATCCTGAGCCTGGCCCTGCCGTTCGCGCTGGGGCCGCTGGTGGTGCTGGCCTGCCGCAAGCCCCTGATGGGCCCCCATGCGCTGCGCGGCGCCTGGGCCTGGGCAGCCGTGGTCGCCACCGTTGGCATCATCCTGCTGGACGGCTACCTGCTGGTCGACATGGTGGTGTGATCCGCGGCTTGCGCGGATGGCTCGTCCGGCCAGCCCGCGCCCAGGGACTTGTAGAGCGCGATCACCCCGCGCATTTCCTCCCATTGGCTCAGGGCCAGCGCGTCTCGCGCCTGGTTGACCGTGCGTTGCGCCACGAGGACCGGCAGATAGGCGCTCAGCCCGCGCGCATAGAGCCGGGTGGACTGGTCCAGCGCCTTGCCGCTGTCGGCAACGGCCTCCCGCAGCGAGGCCTGCCGCTGGCGCTCGCTGGTCAACGCCGTCAGGGCGTCTTCCACCTCGCGCAGCGCCACCCGCACGTCGCGCTCATAGGCCAGACGCGCCGCGTCGGCATTCGCCTGCGCCGCCGTCACGCCGGCGCGGGCCCGGCCGCCATCGTACAGGCGCTGGCTGGCCTGCGCCCCCACCGCCCAGGCCAGGCTGGCGCTCGAGAACAGGCTGTGAATGAGGCTGGCCGTGGTGTCGATGCCCAAGGGGATGCGGAACGTGGGCAGGCGTTCGGCCTCTGCCACGCCGATGCGCGCAGTCGCGGCCGCCAAGCGCCGTTCGTCCGCCCGCAGATCGGGCCGCTGGCGCAGCACCTCGGATGGCAGTGACAACGGCAGGCGGACCGGTTCGGGCAGGACGGCCGCGGACTCTGCCAGGGCGGCATGCCAATCGCCGGGAAAGCCCCCCGCCAGGACGCCGATGGCGTGGCTGAATCGGGCAATGTCGGCCTCCAGCAAGGGCGGCTGCGCCTCGGCTGTCTCGCGTTCGGTGCGCGCCTGCATCACCTCCGCCTGGCTGCCCAGGCCCCTGCGCCAAGACTGCTGCGCCAGTCGTTCCGCCTCGCGCAGGGTGCGCAGGTTGTCATGGGCGATGGCCAGGCGCATCTGCGTGGCGCGCAACCCCGCGTAGCGGGACACCAACTCGGCGACCAGGCTCACCCGCAACGCCCGATGGTCATCGGCCAGCGCCTGGATATCCGCATCGGCCGCTTCGACCGCCCTGCGCGTGCCGCCAAACAGATCCAGCTCCCAGCTCGCATCGAAGCCGACCTGCCAGGTGCGCGACTCACCGCCGGGCAGCGGACCGAGCGCCTTGCTGCCGCGCCGGGCCTCGCCCGCCGCGCCCACCCCGAGCGCCGGCAAGGACGCGGAGGCGATCTGGATGCGTTCGGCGCGCGCCTGCCGCAGGCGCGCCAGCGCGATATCGAGATCCTGGTTCCGTTCCAGCGCCTGATCGACCAGGCGGTCGAGCATCGGATCGTCGAACGCACGCCACCAGGCGCGCAGCCCCTCCGGGTCGCGCGGCCTCAGGGCGTTACCGGCCTCGACCCACTTGGCAGGCACCTCGACGGCGGGCGGGTGATAGTCGGGACCCACGGTCGTGCAGCCGGACGCCGCCATCACCAGCGAGGCCATCAGGGCCGCGCGGCGCAGGCCGGATCGCGGACGATTCGATTCTTGCTGCATCGTCGCCCCTCACATCCAGTGGTATAGCAGCGACAGGAGGCGGCCCTGGGCAGGCGCGTCGCCTCCCGCCGTCGCCACCTCGACACTGGCTGTCATGCCGGCGGCCAGCACCAGGTCCGGCGGCAGCTGCTCGAACGCGACGCGCACCGGAATGCGTTGCGCCAGGCGGACCCAGCTGAAGGTCGGGGCCACGCTGGGCAGGCCCTGGGCATCGGCCTGCTGGTTGGCATCGGCGATGCCGCGCCCGATGCTCACCACCCGGCCGGCAATGATGTCATCGGACCCCATCAGGCGGATGCGCGCCGCCGCGCCGGGCCGGATGCCACGCAGCTTGGTCTCCTCGAAATAGCCGATGATCCAGAAGCTGTGGGCGTCCACCAGCGCGATATTGGGCTGGCCCGCCACCGCGTAGTCGCCCTGGTTCAGCTTCAGCCGTGTCACATAGCCGTCCACCGGGGCGCGCAGGACGGTGCGCGCCACATCCAGTCTTGCCATGTCCACGGCGACCCGCGCGCCGCGCTGCTCGGCCTCGGCGATGGCCACCGCCTGGATCGCACGTTGGATTTCTTCGGCGGGCACCAGGTTCTCCATGCCCCGCCGGCGTCGCGCGTCCTCGGTTTTCTGCCGCAACGACGCATCAGCCGCCGCCAGCCGCGCCTCGGCCTGCGCCAGCGCCAGCTCGAAGCGGGCCGGATCGATGCGATAGAGCACTTCGCCCCGCTTCACGTACTGGTCATCCGTCACCGGCACTGCCAGGACCGTGCCGGTGACCTCCGGGGCGATGCGGACGCTCTGCGCGCTGACGCGGCCATCGCGCGTCCAGGGCGCCACGACGTAGGCGCGCCAAAGCGCGCCGACCAGCATGACGGCGGCGGCCACGGCGCACAGCGTAAGGCCGACGCGCGCCAGCAGCCTCAAGGGCCATAAACGATCGGGCAAGGAACGATCAGACATAGAGAATCAACACCGAAACGAGGCAAAGGGAAATGGCGAACTCGAACAGGCCGGGGTGCCAGACCCGGCGCAGCACGCCGCTGCGCGCGAGCGCCAGGCGAACGCCGAGATAGAGCGGCAGCGCCGCGCACGCGTAGACGAAAAATGGCGGCAGGTAGATGCCTGCCACCGCGAACTCACTGAGCATGAAAGGGCCTCCCGGGGCGTCGAGAAAAATAATCCGCGTGCGCTTCGAGCAGCGCCGCGATATCGAGCAGCATGGCCCGCGATCGCCCGATGTCGGCGGACGGGAGGCAATCCGCCATCGGCAAGCGCGACAGGGACTGCGCCGCCCGGCGGGCATGCCTGGCGGCCAACCGGGGATCGCCGGCCCGTCGCCGCATGTGGCGCAACGCCACCGCGAGCAGGCGGCGCGGCCTGGCGTCCGCGGGCATCCGCCGCCATCCCTCGCGCAGGCGCAGCAGCTCCCGGCCGAGATGGATACTGGCCAGGGCATCGGCGATGGCCCGGTCCATCGCGTCGGGCCGCGTCCTGAGCAGCGCGCCGAGTTGCGCCGTGCGATGCTGCTGCCGCCATTGCCACGCGCGCGCGTCGGCGCGGCCGCCCTGCAAGAGGGCCAGCGCGTCGTCGCGAATGGCCAGGCGCAGGCGCGCCATGTCGCGTGACGGATTGCGCGGCAGCACGATCCGGAACCCGAGCAGCGTGAAAAAGGCCACCAGTATCCAGGCCACCGCGCCATTCAGGAACGAGACGACGTCATAGCGCATGGGGTTGTCCGTCGCCACCAGCGTCGTGAAGGCGACGAGATAGGCGACGCCGGCCAATCCGTAGCGGGGCATGGCGCTGGCATAGACCCCGGGCAACCAGAACAGCGCCAGGACCGCCAGCAGCAGCGGCAGCCCCGAGACCTCGGGCAAGACCAGAAAGGCGCACAGGAACGCCATCACCACGGCGGCGACGGTGCCCTGGATCAAGGCCACGGCGCCGAGCGCCGGATTCGGCGCGGTGGACAGCAGCCCGCAGGCCGCCGCCAGTCCCGCCAGCATCAGGTTGCCGTTCGACCAGCCGGTCGCGATCCAGAAGGCGCCGCCCAGCGTCACGGTCAACAAGGCGCGCAGGCCGTTCTGCAGCGCGGCCCCCGTGTCGCGGTGGAACGGCACCAGGACCGGCGCCGCCGCCGGCAGCCCAGGCTGATGCAGAATCGCGATGCCATCGAGGACCTCGAGGTATTCGTCGAGCTGCTCGATCAGCCGGTCGCCCGCGATCATCAGGATGGCATGCGCCCGGGGATCGCCGGGCGTTGTCGCCGACAGGGTTTGCGCCAGTTGCGCACGCATCGCGGACAGGGACCGCGCCGCCAGCATCAATCCGCCGGGCCCCGGATCCCGCGCCAGCGCCTGGCTGGCTTGCCGCCACGCCTGCTCCCAGGCCGGCTGTAAGGCCGACAGGGCCTGCAGGCTGGCATCGCCCAGCCGCATCGACGCCACGCCGCCGACCAGCGCGGAAAACAAGGACACCATGGCGCGCCGCACCGCGGCGGCGCGTCGCGCCAGGTCGGCGGACTCGGCCTTGCCCAGCGCCAGCAGGTCATCCACGGCGTAGATGTCGACGATGAGGCCGCGCCTGTCCGCATCCAGCGCCTTGCCGCCCTGCCGGCCCGCGCCTTGATGCGCCTGGATATCCTGCGCCAGGACACTGGCGGCGGACGCCGCCAACCGGTGCAATTGGGCCGTCAGGCGGCCGCGTGCGCCGCGGCGGCTGAACAGCGCCGACACCACGCCCAGGCTCGCCACACCGATCAACACGGACGCGCCCCGCCCCATCACCTGATCGAAGGTCAGCTGCGGATTCTGCATGGCGCCATAGGCCGCCAGCCCCACGGTGTATCCCGCCAGCGTCGCGCCATAGGCCCGGAAATGGCGCAGTAACGTCATGGCGGCCACGCAGGCCCCGAGCCACAGGCCGAACCCCAGCAGGAACAACCAGGGCATCTGGCCAAAGGCGCTCATCAGGACGAAGGCGGCCAGCATGCCGACCAGCGTGCCGATCACCCGCCATATGCCTTTGCCGATCACCGCCCCCTGCACCGGATTGATGACGAGAAGCACGCTGGAGGCCGCCGCGTAGGGCGCGTGCAGATCCAGCAGAAAGGCCAGGACGAGCGCCAGCCAGGCCGCCAGGATCGAGCGCATCACGTAGGTGGCGCGGGGCGTCGTCAGGTCGAGGTATCGCAGCCCGCGCACCGCCCCTGCCCGGAGCGACTGGAGGCTGGGGTACGGCCGGGCTGACGCCGCGGCGGATACGTTCGTTGAACGCACGATGACACTCTTCAATGGTGATTCGGACGCACCACTGTAGAGACCGCCATGCATGCGGAAAAGTGAATTTATCGCACGGCCACGATTGCGTTCGGCGCACTTATCGACGCGCGCCGCCCGCCCCCGCAGCGAGAGGTCAGCGCCCCTGCCGCGCCTCGCCGCGGCACAGGGCGTGGATCGTCTGCCGCAACCACTGATGCGCGGGGTCGCCTTCCAGGCGCGGGTGCCAGGCCTGCGTCAACAGCGCGGTTTCCAGGGGCATCGGCAGGTCGAACAGGCGGATGCGCAGGCCCGCGGCAAGCGCGCCGCTGGCAAGGTGGCGGGGCAAGGGCAGCAGCAGATCCGAATCCTGCAGCGCGAACAGCGCCGTGTAGGGGCTCGACACGACCAGGGCCACATGACGGCGCAGGCCGTTCGCCTCCAGGGCGGTGTCGATCGGCGCCGCGGACTTGCCGCGCCGCGACACGTTGATGTGCTCCCAACGGGTCAGGCGCTCGGGCGTGATCTCATCGTCGAAAATCGGGTGATGCTCGCGGGCGACGCCAACAAAAGTGGTGGTGAACAGCGACTGCACGCGGATCTCCGGGCCAAGCTTGCGCGACCCGCTGATGAACAGATCGATGCGGCCGCTGCGCAGCGCTTCGTCATCGACGTCGTCCTCTTCCGGCGAAAAGCGCAGCGTGGCGCGCGGCATCTCGGTCGCCATGGCGTCCAGCAACTGCCCCAGATGAACGCTGACGAACTCGTCGGTGGCGCGGACGTTGAAACGCCGGTCGAGGGATTTGAGGTCGATCGCGGCGCCGGCCGCGAACACCTGGGTGGCCTGATCGAGCGCCGCGCGCACCTGCTCGCGCAGCGCGAGCGCCCTGGGCGTTGGCATGAGCTTTCGGCCCACCTGCACGAACACCGGATCGCCCAGGGCTTCGCGGATGCGGCCCAGCGTGCGGCTCATGGCCGGCGGGCTCAGGTTCATGCGGCGCGCCGCGCCAATGACACTGCCCTCATCCAGCAACGCATCCAACGCCAACAGCAGGTTGAGATCCGGACGCGCCATGACGGCTCCCGATGAATGATCAAGACGCAATCATAGGGCAGGATCCCATGATGCCCGCATCAATGAAAAACGCCAGCAATCGCTGGCGTTTTTTTCTGGCGCATGGCCCGGGTTCAGCGGTGGGCGGAAATCACAGGATGCTGGCGGCGGCCGGCGTCCATGTCGTGCAGCACCTCGCCGACAGCGCCGCCGAACCGGCGCAGGCGCAGCTTCAGCCGACGCCAGCCCATGCGCGAGAACGGGCCGGACAGGGTTTCCGCCTTGATGGCCTCGCGGATCAGGGACCGCTCCAGCGCATCCGACATGCGGGCATTTTTCAACGCGGTATCGCTCATGATTCTCTCCTTGAGAAAGCGCGATGGGGGAACAGCACGAGTCCATCTTAGACCCGCGCATGCTGCGTTGCAATAAAAACGCCTAGCATTATTTTTGCCGTTGCGGAATGGGTACAAACACCACCATAACGGTGCATCCGGCACCACATCTGGCACCAGTATTGTGCGGCGCAAAAAACCTATCGCCGCCCGAGATGTGCGTCAATCAGCAGGTCGGCCATGTCGGCCACCCGGGCGGCCGGACCGCCCTCGCCGAACAACTGGCTGGAGACGAAGGCGCCCTCGATCAGCAGCAACAACCCATCGCCCAGCTTGGCGGGATCGGGCGCGCCCATCTCGGCGGCCATGGCGGCCAGGCGCCGGCGCAGCTCGACCTTGTGCTCGACCGCGACCACGCGGGCCGGATGGCCGGCCTCGGGATATTCCACCGCGGCATTGGTCAATCCGCAGCCGCGATAGCCGTTCTGCACCGCCCGCACGCTCAGGCCCGACAGATAGGCCCGCAACCCCGCCTGGGGATCGCCGGGATGCGCGTCGCAGGCGGCGTTGAAGCGCCCCCAGAACTCGGCGTCGTAGTCGCGCAGGTAGACCGCGGCCAGTTCGTCCTTGGACGAAAAGCTGCGGTACAGGCTGGGCTTGGTGACGCCGGCCTGGTTGACGATGGCGTCCACGCCCACCGCCCGGATGCCGTCGCGGTAGAACATCTCGCGCGCCGTCTTGCGGATGCGATCGGCCGCCAGGAGCGGCTTCGCGGGCGTATCGGCGGCGGCGGTCTTGCCACCCTCCGGGGATTTGCTGGCCATGACTGGAACTCCTCACTGAGACCGGCCGGCAAGGCCGACCGCCCTGAAAACAGGGACGTCAAAAATACCTCTTGACGATGTTACTAACCGGTACGTACTATTCGCAAACCAAATTACGTACCGGTCAGTAACATGAGTATAGCCCAACCCCCCATCCCTTTCCGCCGCGCCGGCCAGAAGTACGCGTTCGTCGTGGTCGCGGTCGTGTTCCTGGCCCTGCTGGTATCGGCCGGCCTGCGCTCCTCGCCCAGCGTGCTGCTGGTGCCGCTGGAGGAAAGCTTCGGCTGGAACCGCGGCACCACCTCATTCGCCGCCGCCGTCGGCATCTTCCTGTATGGCCTGGTCGGGCCGTTCGCCGCGGCCGCCATGGAACGCTTCGGCCTGCGCCGCGTGCTGATCGCCGCCCTGTCGTTGATGGCCGCCTCCAGCGCCATCAGCGCCTATATGACCCAGCCGTGGCACCTGCTGATGACGTGGGGCGTGTTCTCGGGCATCGGCTCGGGCGCGGTCGCCGTGGTCATGGGCGCGACCGTGGTCAACCGCTGGTTCAGCAAGCATCGCGGCCTGATGATGGGCCTGCTGACGGCCAGCACCGCCACCGGCACGCTGATCTTCCTGCCGCTGCTGGCGGCGCTGGCGTCGTCGGGCGACTGGACCCGGGTGGTGTGGACCGTGGCCGGCGCCGCCGCCGCGCTGGTGCCGCTGGCCTGGTGGCTGGTGCCCGACCGCCCCGCCAGCGTCGGCCTGGTGCCGTTCGGCAGCGATCCGCATGCGCCGCCCGCGCCCGTCGCGCCGCGCACCGGCATGATCGCCGCCACCTTCGGCGCCCTGGGCCGCGCCGCCAAGACCCGCACCTTCTGGTTCCTGTTCGCCACCTTCTTCATCTGCGGTTTCACCACCAACGGCCTGGTCGGCACGCACCTGATCGCGCTCTGCGGCGACCATGGCATGCCCGAAGTGCAGGCGGCCGGCCTGCTGGCGATCATGGGCATCTTCGACCTGTTCGGCACCACCGCCTCCGGCTGGCTGACCGACCGCTACGATCCGCGCAAGCTGCTGTTCGTCTATTACGGACTGCGCGGCCTGGCGCTGATCTACCTGCCCTACTCCGACTTCTCGTTCTACAGCCTGGCGATCTTCGCGGTGTTCTTCGGCCTGGACTGGATCGCCACCGTGCCGCCCACGCTGCGCCTGGCCACCGAAGCCTTCGGCGACCGGGAGGCGCCCATCGTGTTCGGCTGGATCGTTGCCGGCCACCAGCTGGGCGCGGCCAGCGCGGCCTGGATGGCGGGCGTGGTGCGCCAGTCGCAAGGCAGCTACCTGATGGCCTTCGTCGCGGCCGGCGCCACCGGCCTGATCGCCGCCATCATCGCGCTGCTGATCGGCCGCGAGCGGGCCGTGCCGCTGCCGGCCTGAGCCGGCCTTCCCGCCAGCGCACCGGCGGCGACGCCGCCCCGTTGACGCCCGCGCCGCCGATTTGATAGGATGGCGGCGCTTTGAAAACGCCCTCCCGGTCCGCCGGGAGGGCGTTTCGTTTTCGTTCCCCTCACACAAGGAAACCTGGAATGAAGACGTCCCTTGAAATCCATCCCGGCTCGCCGGCCGGTCTCGGCTATGCGCGCCTGGGCCACGGCCCGATCCCCGTGCTGGTCCTGCACGACTGGCTCGGCGACCACGGCAGCTACGATGCCGTCATGCCCTGGCTCGACGGCCAGGCCTTCACCTACGTGTTCGCCGACCTGCGCGGCTACGGCCAATCCATCGCGCTGACCGGCGCCTGCACGGTCGAGGAAATCGCCGCCGACTGCCTCGCGCTCGCGGACCGGCTCGGCTGGCAGCGGTTCCACATCGTCGGCCATTCGATGACTGGCATGATCACGCAACGCCTGGCGGCGGACGCGCCGTCACGCATCGCCAGCGCCATCGCGGTATGCCCCGTCTCCGCCGCCGGCAACCGCCTGGGGCCGGAGGCCCTGGCGTTCTTCGCCAGCACCACCGAAGACGACGAGGCCTTGCGGCGGCTGTTCCGGCATGTCTCCAGCGGCCTGTCCGACGGCTGGGCCGACGCCAAGGTCCGCCACAACCGCGCGACCGTGGCGCCCGCCTGCCGGCGCAAGTACCTCGACATGCTGGTGACGGCGGACTTCGTCGACGCCGTGCGTGGAATCGAGACGCCGTTCCTGGTCGTAGTCGGCGATCGAGACCCGGGAATCGACGCGCAAGCGATGCAAGGCAGCTTCCTGGCCTGGCATCCCAACGCGACGCTGCACGTCATTGCGCATTGCGGCCATTACCCGATGCAGGAATGTCCGCCCGCCTTCGCCGCCCTGATCGAGGGCTTCCTCAAGCGCCAGACCGGCTGAGCCCGACGCGCATGAAAAAAGCCCGGCATGGCCGGGCTTTTTCATTGCGGCAAATGGACGGGCCTACGCCTCTTCCACTTCCCCCAGGTACGCGGCGCGCACCTTGGGGTCGTGCAGCATGTCGCGCGCCGGCCCCGACAGGGTGATCTCGCCGGACTCCATCACGTAGCCGCGATGGCTGTTCTCCAGCGCCAGGCGGGCGTTCTGCTCGATCAAGAGGATCGTCACACCTTCGCTGGCGATGGTGCGCACCACTTCAAAGACCTTCTCGACCATCAGCGGCGCCAGTCCCATCGAGGGTTCGTCCAGCAACAGCAGCTTCGGACGCGCGATCATCGCGCGGCCCATCGCCACCATCTGCTGCTCGCCGCCCGAAAGCGTGCCGGCCGCCTGCTTGCGGCGCTCGGCCAGGCGCGGGAACAGCGTGAACACGCGGTCGGTGTCCTGCCGCACCTGCGCGGCGTCGCGCCGGATGTAGGCGCCCATCGCCAGGTTTTCCTCGATGGTGAGCTGGCCGAAGATGCCGCGGCCCTCGGGCACCATCACCAGGCCCTGGCGCACCAGCTCGTGCGACTTCTGGCCGCCGATGGACTGGCCGCCGTAGACCACTTCGCCGCCGGCCAGCGGCACCAGGCCGCAGATGGCGCGCAGGGTCGTGCTCTTGCCGGCGCCGTTGGCGCCGATCAGGCACACCAGTTCGCCTTCGTCCACGCGCAGGTCGATGCCGCGCACCGCGCGGATGCCGCCGTACGCGACCTGCAGGCCGCGCAGTTCCAGTAGGGGTTTGCTTGCCGTCGTCATGCCGGGCGCTCCTGATGAATCAGCGGATCCTGGGCGGCGCCCGCGCCCAGATACGCCTCAATGACCTTGGGGTCGCGCTGCACCTGGGCGGGTTTGCCCATGGCCAGCACCTTGCCGTATTCCAGCACCAGCACGCGATCGCACAGGCCCATGACCAGCTTCATGTCGTGCTCGATCAGCAGCACCGTGACGCCGTCGTCGCGGATCTTCTCGATCAGCTTGCGCAGCACCACGGTTTCCGAGGCGTTCATGCCGGCGGCCGGCTCGTCCAGCGCCAGCAGCTTGGGATCGGTGGCCAAGGCGCGCGCGATTTCCAGGCGGCGCTGGTCGCCGTAGGGCAGCGAACGCGCCACATCGTTGGCGCGGTGGCCGATGCCGACGTAGTCCAGCAGCTCCTGGGCGCGGGCCTCGATGGCGGCTTCCTCGGCGCGGGTGCCGCGGGTGCGGAACACCGCGCCCAGCACGCCGGCGCGGGTGCGCATGTGGCGGCCGATCATGACGTTCTCGATCGCGCTCAGGTTGGCGAACAGGCGGATGTTCTGGAAGGTGCGCGCCAGACCGGCGTGCGCCACCTCGTGCGGCTTCTTGCCCGACATCGAGGCGCCGTTGAAGGTGCAGCTGCCGTCTTCCGGGATGTAGAGGCCCGTGAGCACGTTGAACAGCGTGGTCTTGCCGGCGCCGTTGGGGCCGATCAGGCCGTAGATCTCGCCCTGCTCGATGTCGAAGCTGACATCCGACAAGGCCTGCAGGCCGCCGAAGCGTTTGCCCAGTCCCTGGGCTTGCAGCAGTTTGCTCATGCCGCGCCTCCCTGGGTCTTGGTCGACAGTTCGCGCTTGCGCACGGCCGACGGCCACAGGCCGGCGGGACGGAACAGCATCACGCACACCATCGCCAGGCCGAACAGCAGCATGCGGATGCCCTCGGGATCCAGCACCACCGCGCCGAACACCATCTGCTGCACCGGCTCGACCACCGCGCGCAGGAATTCCGGCAGCGCGGCCAGGATCAGCGCGCCCAGGATCACGCCCGGGATGTGGCCCATGCCGCCCAGCACCACCATGCACAGGATCGAGATCGATTCCATCAGCGAGAAGCTCTCGGGGCTGACGAAGCCCTGCATCGACGCGAACAGCGCGCCCGCCACGCCGCCGAACGAGGCGCCCATGGCGAAGGCCAGCAGCTTGATGTTGCGGGTGTTGATGCCCATGGCCTTGGCGGCGATCTCGTCTTCGCGGATGGCTTCCCAGGCGCGGCCGATGCGCGAGTTCTGCAGGCGCACGCACACCAGGATGATGATCAGCGTCAGCGCCAGCAGCAGGTAGTAGTACTTCTCCGGCCCGGTCACGCGGAGGCCCAGCAGGCTCTCGGTGCGGCCAAAGGCGAACTCGCCCACCTTGAAGGTATCGATGCGGTTAATGCCCTGCGGGCCGTTGGTGATGTTGACCGGCGCGTTCAGGTTGTTCAGGAAGATGCGGATGATCTCACCGAAGCCCAGCGTCACGATGGCCAGGTAGTCGCCGCGCAACTTGAGCGTCGGCGCCCCCAGCAGCACGCCGAACAGGCACGCCACCGCCAGCGCGATCGGCAGGATCGCCCAGAACGGCAGATGCAGCCCGAAGTGTGGCGAGGCCAGCAGCGCCCAGGTGTAGGCGCCCACCGCGTAGAACGCGATGTAGCCCAGGTCCAGCAGGCCAGCGAAGCCCACCACGATGTTCAGGCCCAGCGACAGCATCACGTACAGCAGCGCGAAGTTCAGGATGCGGACCCAGCTCTGGCCGGCCATGCCGATCACGAACGGCAGCACCGCCAGCACGATGCCGATCAGCGCGATGCCGATCAGGTTGCGGGTCGACAGCCCGCTGTGTTTCAGGGTGGTGCTCATGCGCGGTCCCCCACACGCTCGCCCAGCAGGCCGGACGGACGGAAAATCAGCACCAGCACCAGCACGAAGAACGCGAACACATCCTGGTAGTGGCTGCCCAGGAAGCCGCCGGTCAGGTCGCCGATGTAGCCGGCGCCCAGCGATTCGATGATACCCAGCAGCAGGCCGCCCGCCATGGCGCCGACCAGGTTGCCGATACCACCCAGCACCGCGGCCGTGAAGGCCTTCAGGCCCAGCATGAAGCCCATGGTGTATTGCGACACGCCGTAGTAGGTGGCAACCATCATGCCGGCCACGGCGGCCAGCGCCGAGCCGATCAGGAACGCCGCCGAGATCACGGTGTTGATGTTCACGCCCATCAGGCCGGCCACCTCGCGGTTCTGCGCGGTGGCGCGCATGGCGGTGCCCAGGCGCGTCTTGTGCACCACGGCCAGCAGCCCGCCCATGATGAGCGCGGCGATCGCGACGATGGCGATCTGCAGCGTGCTCATGCGCGCGCCGAAGATCTCGAACACCCGCGGCGACAGCACCTGCGGGAAGTTCAGGTAGTTGCGGCCCCAGCCCATCATCGCCACGTTCTGCAGGATGATGGACACGCCGATGGCGGTGATCAGGGCGGCCAGGCGCGGCGCGCGGCGCAGCGGCCGGTAGGCCACGCGCTCGGCGGTCCAGCCGACGGCCATGCACAGCGGCACGGACACCAGCAGGCCCAGGCCCAGCACCATGAAGGCGGACGCGGACGGGTCGCCGCCGACCAGCGAGATGGCGATCGTGGTGGCCGCCATCGCGCCGATCATGACGACGTCGCCATGCGCGAAGTTGATCAGCCCGATGATGCCGTACACCATGGTGTAGCCAAGGGCGACCAGGGCGTACACGCTGCCGAGCGTGACGCCGTTAATCAGTTGTTGAATGAAGATATCCATAGGGGCCGTGGAAATAAGCCTGGAAAAATCGCGCGAGGATCGGATGCGGCGCGGCCCCTGGGGCCGCCTTCGCGCAAATCGCCGCCGCGCCCGGCGGCGCGCGCGGGGTCAATCAAGTTGGCCAGGCGCGGCGGCGCCGCGTCCTGGCCGGATCAGGCAGCCTTAGTTGGCCTGGCTGACCATCGTTTCAACCATCTCCCACTTGCCATTCTTGACTTCGTAGATGGTGACGGAGATTTCCTTCAGGTCGCCGTTCTTGTCGTAGGCGATGTGCTCGCTGGTCGCGCCCTTGCGGTTCAGCTTGGCCAGTTCCGGCAGGTACTTCTCGGGCTTGGCCGAGCCGGCCGCTTCGATCGCGGCGATCATGTTCCAGGCGCCGTCATAGGCGTAGGGCGCGTAGACGCCGGGGGCCTTCTTGAAGCGCTCTTGGTAGCGCTTTTCGAAGTCCTTGCCCGCGGCCATCTTGTCCAGCGGCACGCCGGCCAGCGAGGCAAAGGTGCCGTCGGCGGCGTCGCCGGCCAGCTTGATGAAGGTGTCGCTGCGGGTCATTTCGCCCGAAACCAGCGGCGACTTCAGGCCCAACGTGGCCAACTGGCGCTTCATCGGGCCGGACTGGGCGTCCAGGCCGCCGTAGAAGATGGCGTCGGGCGCCGAGCCCTTGATGTTGGTCAGGATGGCCGTGAAGTCGTTGGCCTTGTCGGTCGTGTACTCGCGGCGCACCACCTGGCCGCCAGCGGCCTTGACGGCCTTCTCGACCTCGTCGGCCAGGCCCTGGCCGTAGGCGGTGCGGTCATCGATGATGGCGACCTTCTTGGCCTTCAGGCTCTGCACCATGAACTTGCCGACCGCGGCGCCCTGCTGGGTGTCGCTGGTCATCATGCGGAAGGTGGTTTCGTAGCCCTGCTTGGTGTACTCGGGCGACGTGGCCATGGCGATCTGCGGCAGGCCGGCTTCGTGGTAGACGCGCGAGGCGGGGATCGTGGTGCCGGAGTTGAAGTGGCCCAGGATGCCGACGACGTTCTCGTCGACCAGTTGCTGCGCCACCTGCACGCCGACGCGCGGATCGGCCTGGTCATCGCGCGACACCAGCACGAACTTGGCGGGCTGGCCGTCGACCTTGATGCCCTTCTTGTTGGCTTCTTCCAGGGCCAGGTTCAGGCCGTTCTGCATGTCCTCGCCGTAGTGCGACTGGGGACCGGTCAGGGGCGCGGCAAAGCCGAACTTGACGTCGGCGGCCTGCGCGGCGGCGGCCATGCCGACGGCGGCGATGCTGGCGGCGACAAGCTTCAAAGTGGTGCGAAACTTCATGGGAATCCTCCGGTATGTCGGATGTGGCTTTGTTATACCTGGGCTTTTGGGCCAGGTGATCTATTTGAGTGCGATTGCCGGGTTGCCACAATCGAACTTCAGGTGCGACCGGATTTTGCTTCCAGTGCAACCTCGCGAGATATTGGAGATAACCCTTGGTTTCCCAAGGGTTACCCCTCGGTCACGTTCAACCGATGGTCATGAGGCTGGCATTGCCGCCGGCCGCGGCCGTATTGACGCTGATGGAACGTTCGGTGAGCAGGCGTTCCGGCACATACGCGGCGCCGGCCGCCAAGGCGTCCGAGGTCAGCCCGTGCACCGCCAGGATCGCGCCCGGCCGCTGCGCGATGCGCTGATTCAGGGCGCGCAGCGTGTCGCCGTCGCCCTCGAACAGCACCGCATGATAGTCGGCCTGGTCGACCTCGGCATCCGCCAGGATGCCCGCCTGGCCCTGCTGCTCGGCATCCAGCGTGGCCAGCAGCGCGTGCGCCGCCGGCGTGTCGGCGAACCAGGCGTGGTTGCCGGTCAGCCGCGCCGCCGCCCATTGGGCACGCGCGCCGGCCTCCGTGGCCGCCACACAATAGACCGCGCCGCGCGGCTCGACCATATAGGTGTTGGTCTCGCCCGTGGGACCCGGCAATGCAATGCGCTGCGGCAACGGCGCGGCCGCGTCCAGCGCCGGCGGCAACCCCTCGGGGCGCGTGCCCAGCAGGCGGTACATATATAGCGGGCCGCCAGCCTTGGGACCGGTGCCCGACAGGCACTCGCCGCCGAACGGCTGCACGCCGACCACCGCGCCGACGATGTTGCGGTTGACGTAGACATTGCCGGCATGGACCTGTCCCGTCACGTGGGCGATGGTCTCGTCGATGCGGGTATGCACGCCGAAGGTCAGGCCATAGCCGGTGCCGTTGATGGCGTCCAGCAGCCCGTCCAGTTCGTCGCGGGCGTAGCGCACCACGTGCAGCACCGGACCGAACACCTCGCGCGTCAGCTCGCTGATGTGGTCGATCTCGATGATGGTGGGCGCCACGAAGGTGCCGTGGCGGCATTCGCCATTCAGTTCGACCTGGTCCACGCGGTGGCCGGCCGTGCGCATCGCATCGATGTGGCGCTGGATATTGTTGCGCGCCTCCGTATCGATGACCGGGCCGACGTCGACCGACAGGCGGTCGGGATTGCCCACGCTGAGCTCGCGCATGGCGCCGCGCAGCATGGTCAGAACGTGATCGGCATTGTCTTCCTGCACGCACAGCACGCGCAGCGCGGAACAGCGCTGGCCGGCCGAATCGAAGGCCGAGCTGAGGACGTCGAATACCACTTGCTCGGCCAACGCGGACGAGTCGACCACCATGGCGTTCTGGCCGCCGGTCTCGGCGATCAGCGGAATGGTGTGGCCGTCGTCGTCCAGGCGGTCGGCCAGCGTGCGCGCGATGATGCGCGCCACGTCGGTCGAGCCGGTGAACATCACGCCGCGCACGCCAGGGCTGGCCACCAGTTGCGCGCCCACGGTTTCGCCGCGGCCGGGCAGCAGTTGGACGGCGCCAGCCGGCACGCCGGCGGCGCGCAGGATCGCCACCGCCTGCGCCGCGATCAGCGGCGTCTGCTCGGCGGGCTTGGCCAGCACGGTATTGCCGGCCGCCAGCGCGGCCGCGACCTGGCCGGTGAAAATGGCCAGCGGGAAATTCCAGGGGCTGATGCACAGCACCGTCCCGAGCGGACGATGGGTGTCGTTGCTGAACTCGCGGTCGGCCTGGTCGGCGTAGTAGCGCAGGAAGTCCACCGCCTCGCGCACTTCGGCGATGGCGTTGGGCAGCGACTTGCCGGCCTCGCGCACGATCAGGCCCAGCAGGGTCTGCATCTGCTCCTCCAGCAATTGCGCGGCGCGGCGCAGGCATTGCGCGCGCTCGGCCACCGGGGTCGATTGCCAGATGGGCGCGGCATTGGCGGCGGCGCGCAGGGCGGCCTCGGCTTCCTCGCCATTGGCTTCGATGACATGGCCGACCACGTCGCGCAGGTTGGCGGGATTGCGCACCTCGATGGCGCGCGCCGCGTCCCAGGCGCCGTCGCCTTCGCCCAGCATCGGACCGGCGCGCCAGGGCGTGGCGGCGCTGGTCAGCAGCGCGGCCGACAACGAGCCCAGGCGATGTTCGTTGCTCAGGTCCAGGCCGGCGGAGTTGGCGCGCGCGCCCTGCTGCGCGCTGCCGTACAACTCGCGCGGCAGCGGGATCTTCTCGTGCGGCGCGCCCAGCGGCACGATGCGCGAGGCGGCCTCGACCGGATCGGCCACCAGCGTCTCGACCGGGATGCTCTCGTCGCCGATCAGGTTGACGAACGAGGTGTTGGCGCCGTTTTCCAGCAGGCGGCGCACCAGGTAGGCCAGCAGCGTTTCGTGCGTGCCGACCGGCGCGTAGATGCGGCAGGGGCGGTTCAGCTTGCCCTGCGCCAGCGGTCCGACCACTTCGTCGTACAGCGGCTCGCCCATGCCATGCAGGCACTGGAATTCATACTGGCCCGGGTAGTAGTTCTGGCCGGCCAGTTGGTAGATCGCCGACAGCGTGTAGGCGTTGTGGGTGGCGAACTGCGGGTACACGGCTTCCGGCGCGCCCAGCAGCTTGCGGGCGCAGGCCAGGTAGGCCACGTCGGTGTAGACCTTGCGGGTGTAGACCGGATAGCCCTCCAGGCCGTCGACCTGGGCGCGCTTGATCTCGCTGTCCCAGTAGGCGCCCTTGACCAGGCGCACCATCACACGGTGGCGGCTGCGGCGGGCCAGGTCGATCACGTAGTCGATCACGAATGGCGCGCGCTTCTGGTAGGCCTGGATGACGAAGCCGATGCCGTTCCAGCCCTCCAGCTCGGGCGTGAAGCACAGCGCCTCCAGCAGATCCAGCGAAATCTCCAGGCGGTCGGCTTCCTCGGCATCGATGTTCAGGCCGATGTCGTAGCTGCGCGCCAGGATGGTCAGCGCCTTCACGCGCGGCAGCAGCTCGGCCATGACGCGTTCGCGCTGGGCGCGCGAATAGCGCGGATGCAGCGCCGACAGCTTGATGGAGATGCCGGGGCCTTCATAGATGCCGCGGCCAGCGGCGGCCTTGCCAATGGCGTGGATGGCCTGTTCGTACGAGGCGTAATAGCGGTCGGCGTCCTCGGCCGTGGTAGCCGCTTCGCCCAGCATGTCGTACGAATAGCGGAAGCCGCGGCTTTCCATCTTGCGGTTGTTGGCCAGCGCCTCGGAAATGGTCTGGCCCGACACGAACTGCTCGCCCATCATGCGCATGGCGATGTTCACGCCCTTGCGCACCAGCGGTTCGCCGCCCTTGCCAATCAGGCGCGTCAGCGCCTTGGACAGCGACTGCTCGCTGCTCACGGCCACCAGCTTGCCGGTGATCATCAGGCCCCAGGTGGCGGCGTTGACGAACAACGATTGCGAGCCGCCCATGTGCGACTTCCAGTCGCCGCGCGCGACCTTGTCGCGGATCAGCGCGTCGCGCGTGGCGCGGTCGGGAATGCGCAGCAGCGCCTCGGCCAGGCACATCAGCGCCACGCCTTCCTGGCTCGACAGCGAGAATTCCTGGATAAGCCCTTCCACCCCGCCACCGGTGCGCTTGCCGCGCAGCTTCTTGACCAGGTCAGTGGCCATCGCATGCACTTTTTCCAGGTTGGGCATGCGCGCCTGGCCCAGCAGCAGCGGCACGCATTCCGGCTCGGGGCGGCGGTAGGCGGCGGTAATGGCGGCGCGCAGCACCGATTGCGGTTGCACGTCCTGGCCGAATTCGTAGAACGGCGGCGTGGCGGCGGCTTGCTGCTCGCCGCTCTCTTCGTCGCCCCCCTCTTCCCCGCCCAGGTGGGACATTTCGGCGGGCAGGTGGCCGCGCTCGATCTTGTCCAGGTAGGCAAGGATCGCCTGCTTGTGCAGCCAGTGCGGCGTGCAATTGAGTTTTTGCGCGGCGGCCTTCAGGCGGTCGCGTAGCGCGTCATCGACCTTGACGCCGAGGGTGGTGCTGGCCATAAGAGATTGCTTCCTGTCGCATGGCAAAGGTCACACCGGGCCCGCAGGGGGGCCCGGCATCGGTAGGACCGTATGCTAGTCAGGTTGCAACCGGGTTTGTATTAAGGTTAACCCTAGAGTTAACCGATTGAGATCGCGGCAGGTTTTGGCGCCCTGCCCGTCCCTTTTTATGACTTGTCGGCGTCGGGCAGCGGCGAGCAGCCCAGCATCCGCACCGCGCCGTTGCTATCGGGCGTCTGCCCGCGGATGGCGGACGCCATGGCGCCCGCCAGCGCCGCCACCGCGCGCTGCTGCGCGGCGACCAGCGCGGGGATGCCGGCCCCGGACACGGTTTCGGTGACGACGCTGCGGCACAGCAGGCCGTTGCCCTTGAGATTGACCGGCCGCACCCGCCAGGTGGCGTCCAGTTGCGCCATGCTGCCGGACACCAGGTCAAACCGCTGCACGTCGGTCTGCACCCGCCAGACCGGCGCGGTGGGCGCGGGCTTGACCACCTGCACGTCCAGCGCGCCCAGGTCGTGCTTGAGCGCGTCGGACAGCGCACCGCGGATCTCGTCCCCCAAGGGCGAACTCCAGCGCTCGGAATACATCGCCGCCACGCTGCCGTCGCCGGTGCGGACCATCAATTGCGGCTGGTCGGCCTGGGCCGCCACATTGACGCCCTGCACTTCCAGCAGGAACGGCGCGGCGGCGCGCGGCACGGCCGGGGGCTGGGGCGCCGGCCCTTGCAGCGTGTAGTAATGCACGGGCGGCGACGAGGCGCAGGCGGCCAGCAGCAGCGGCAGCGCCAACAGCGCCAGGCCGCGCCCGAACGGGCCGGGTCGGGAGGTCGGGAAGGGGCGGAAACGGAGTCGGGTCATGGGTTCAGTTCCTGACGGGGCCGGCGCCCGGAATCGGGTCCTGGCCGCGGCCGCGCAACAGCGCTTCGGGGTTGGACTGCAGGAAATCCGCCAACGCGCGCAGCGAGCGGGCAGCGCGGCTCAGTTCCTGCATGGCCTTCTCGGCATTGACCGGCAACGACGCATCCGACGCCACCAGGGCGTTGAGGCTGGCCATGGACTCGCGCGCCTGCTTGAGCACGCCTTGCGCCTCGGGCGCCACCTGCTTGTCCAGGCGGTTCATCAGCTTGGACGTGCTGGCCAGCGTGGTGCGCAGGTCCTCGCCGATCTTGTCGAACGGAATCTTGTCGATCTTGGCGACGATATTGCTGACCTGCTGCTGCAGCTGATCGAGCTGCCCCGGCACGGTCGGGATCATCGCCGGCGTGGTCATCTTGAATTCCACCGGCTTGACGTTGGGGAACTCGTCCAGCACCACGTACAACTGGCCGGTCAACAGGTTGGCGGTGCGCAACTGGGCGCGCAGGCCATGCTTGATCATGATGCCCAGCAGGCGCCCGCCGGCCTCGTCGCCGTCCTTGATGGCGTGTTCGCGCACTTCGTCGTAGACACGGCCCAGGCGTTCCGGATACAGCGTCGCGTCCACCAGCGCGAAGAAGCGCTTGCTGACGGGATCGAAGTCCATGTTGATCTGCGTGACGTTGCCCAGCGTGATGCCCGAGAAGTCGATCGCCGCGCCCACGGCCAGGCCGCGGATCGACTGATCGAAGCGCATGCGGATCGGGAAGGCTTCGCCGTCGGGGTTGGCCTTGGCGGCCGCCTCGGTGGCGTATAGCTCGAAATGCGAATCGGCCGCCGCCGGCGTGTTGGCGTCACGCGCGCTGTAGACCGGCTCGAACGCCACGCCGCCCACGGCCATCGACACCAGCGACTGGGTCCGCACCTTCAGGCCCTCGGCGTTGACGCTGAAATCCACGCCGCTGGCGTTCCAGAAGCGGGTACCGTTGGTCACGAACTTGTCGTTGGGCGCGTCGACGAATACCTCGACGTTGACGGCATTGCCGGTCTTGTCCAGTGCGTAACCGATCACGCGGCCGACGTTGATGCGGCGGAAATACACCGGCGACCCGATATCCAGCGACCCCAGGTCCGCGGCCCTCAGCTTGAAGCGTTTTCCGGCGCGATCGTGCGTCACGGCGGGCGGGGTTTCCAGGCCGACGAAGTGCAGCTTGGTCGCCTTCTTGGACGAGTCCTTGCCCTCGACCGCGTCCACGCCGATGTAGGCGCCGGACAACAGGGTGCCCAGGCCGGACACGCCGCTGACGTCCAGGCGCGGGCGCACCACCCAGAAATTGGTGCCCTCGCGCGCCAGGTCCGCCACGTCCTTGGACAGCTCGGCCTGCACCACCACCTTGCTGCGGTCGGCGTTGAAGCCGATCGACCTGACCGTGCCGACATTCACGTCCTTGTAGCGCAGCTGGGTCTTGCCGACCTCCAGCCCCTCGGCCGTGTTGAACTCGATCGACAAGTCAGGGCCGGCCTGCATCCAGGTGCGCACCACCAGCGACAGGCCCATCAGCGCCGCGACGACGGGCACCAGCCAGATCCATGAAATCCGGCTCTTGCGCTTGCGCGAGATCGTCGGTGACGCGTACTTCTCTTCACCAGATCCAGGTGCTTGGTCGGACATCGATTTTTCCTTTTCTTCTTGAACAACGCCTGGCGGCTGCCGCAGCGGCGCCGGACTCAGCCCGCTTCCACGCCGACGGACGCCGGGTGCCGGCGCCGCGGCGGTTCCGGTTCGTCCAATTCACTTTCCGTTTCCAGGTCCCAGCTGCGACGCAGGTCGAAGCTCATGGCCGACAGCATGGTCAGGATGACGACCACGCCGAACGCCGCCGCGCCCGCGCCGGCGCTGATTTCCATCAGGCCCTTGAAATCGGCCAGGGCGGCCAGCAGGATCACCACGAACACATCCAGCATCGACCACTGGCCGATGAACTCGACCATCTGGTACAGCCGGGTACGCGGGCGCAGGTTGGTGGTGCTGCGCCACTGTTCGGTCAACAATAACAGGATCAGCGCCAGCAATTTGGTCAGCGGCACCGCCACGCTGGCAATGAAGACGATCAGCGCGATGTCCCAGGACCCCATGTCCCACAGCTCCACCACGCCGCCCAGGATGGTGTGGGCGCTGTCGCCCAGCACCGAATTGACTTTCATCACCGGCAGCACGTTGGCGGGAATATAGAACACCACGGCGGCCAGCAACAGCGCCCAGGTGCGGTTCAGGTGATCGGGCTTGCGGTAATGGACCACCGCGTGGCAGCGCACGCAATGGTGATCTTCCTCGGGATCGGCGGCGCGCGACACCGCCTGCACCTGCCCGCAGACATGGCAGCCCGTCAACACCTCACCGGGACCGGCCTCGGGCACGTGCACCGGCACCACGCCGTCGCTTTCGGCATAGCGCCACAGCACGTGCGGCGTCAGGCGGCCGAGCATGGTCAGGAAAATCGTAAGGACGCCAAAGGCGAACAGGCCGATGCCGGGCGATACCGCCGCCATGCCGGCCAGCTTGACCACCGCCACCAGCACGCCCAGCAGGAACACCGGCACCATGCACCACGGGCGCAGCAGGCCCAGCAGTCGCATCGCGCCGCGAAAGCCCGCGGGCTCGGCGCCGCGCGACAGGGGCCCCAGCACCCACAACAGCACCGCCAGCTGGAACAGCGGCAGCACGAAACCCGCCAGCCCGGTCATGACGGCGACGGTGTAATGCCCCTGGCGCCAGGTGATGCCGACGGCATCCAGCAGCGAAGCCTGCTGCACCATGCCCTGCACCGACATCGAGGCGACCGGGTAGGCGTTGGCCACGCCGAAGATGATCAGGGCGGAAATGGCGAGCGCCAGCCAATTGGACAAAGTAAGCCCGCTGTAGCGCCAGAGTATGGTGCCGCAGCGGGCGCAATTGGCGGTCTCGCCAGGTTCGAGCGGATGTCGGCGATAGATGCTTGCGCAGTGTTCGCACTCGATCAGCGGCTGGCTCTCCGCGCTACTCATGGGCCTATTCGACGAGCTCGACTTCCTGCTTGTCGGGCGCGGCCGACGGCGGCTTGCCGTGGTCGTCGAAGTCCAGCGTGACCTTGCCGGCCTCGTCCAGGTCCACCGTGACGGTGCCGCCATCGACCAGCTTGCCGAACAGCAGCTCGTCGGCCAGCGCGCGCCGGATGGTGTCCTGGATCAGGCGCTGCATCGGCCGCGCGCCCATCAGCGGATCGAAGCCTTCCTTGGCCAGGTGCTCGCGCAGGGCCGTGGTGAACACGGCTTCGACGCGGCGCTCGTGCAACTGGTCTTCGAGCTGCATCAGGAACTTGTCGACCACGCGCAGGATGATCTCGCGGTCCAGCGGCGCGAACGGGATGATCGCGTCCAGCCGGTTGCGGAACTCGGGCGTGAACATGCGGCGAATTTCCGCCATTTCGTCGCCCACCACGCGCGAATTGGCAA
The DNA here is from genome assembly GCF_902859695.1 of Achromobacter ruhlandii. Lineage (GTDB taxonomy): Bacteria > Pseudomonadota > Gammaproteobacteria > Burkholderiales > Burkholderiaceae_B > Achromobacter > Achromobacter ruhlandii. Next base: position 19,736 of record NZ_CADIJL010000002.1, on the reverse strand, counting down.
AACCGATGGACGGACGGTTCAAGGTTTCGGCGCCCGCGTTCGTCGTCATGATGAGGATGACGTTGCGGAAGTCCGCCTTGCGGCCGTTGTTGTCCGTCAGCGTGCCGTGGTCCATGACCTGCAGCAGGATGTTGAAGACGTCCGGGTGGGCCTTTTCGATTTCATCGAGCAGCAGCACGCAGTGCGGCTGCTTGGTGATGGCCTCGGTCAGCAGGCCGCCCTGGTCGAAGCCGACGTATCCCGGCGGCGCGCCGATCAGGCGCGAAACGGCGTGGCGTTCCATGTATTCGGACATGTCGAAGCGCAGCAGCTCCACGCCCAGCGTGAAGGCCAGCTGGCGCGCGACTTCGGTCTTGCCGACGCCGGTGGGGCCGGAGAACAGGAAGGCGCCGATCGGCTTTTCCGGCTTGCCCAGGCCCGAGCGCGCCATCTTGATGGCGGCGGACAAGGCCTCGATGGCGTTGTCCTGGCCGAACACCACGGTCTTGAGGTCGCGGTCCAGCGTGGCGAGCTTGCTGCGGTCGTCGTTGGAGACTGACTGCGGCGGAATGCGCGCGATCTTGGAAACGATGTTCTCGATGTCGACCTTGCCGATCACCTTCTTCTGGCGCGAACGCGGCAGCAGGCGCTGCGCGGCGCCGGCCTCGTCGATCACGTCGATGGCCTTGTCCGGCAGGTGGCGGTCGTTGATGAAGCGCGCCGACAGTTCCGCGGCGGCCGACAGCGCGGCGGCGGAGTAACGGACGTTGTGGTGTTCCTCGAAGCGGCTCTTCAGGCCGCGCAGGATCTGCACGGTCTGCTCGACGCTGGGTTCGGGCACGTCGATCTTCTGGAAGCGGCGCGACAGCGCGTGGTCTTTCTCGAAGACGCCACGGTATTCCGTATACGTGGTCGCGCCGATGCACTTGAGCTGGCCCGAGGACAGGGCCGGCTTGAGCAGGTTGGACGCGTCCAGCGTGCCGCCCGAAGCCGAACCGGCGCCGATCAGCGTATGGATTTCGTCGATGAACAGGATCGCGTCGGGATTGCCGCGAATCTGCTTGAGCACGCCCTTCAGGCGCTGCTCGAAATCGCCACGGTATTTGGTGCCCGCCAGCAGCGCGCCCATGTCCAGCGCGAACACTTGCGCGGCCTGCAGGATCTCGGGCACTTCGCCGCGCGTGATGCGCCAGGCCAGGCCCTCGGCGATGGCGGTCTTGCCCACGCCGGCCTCGCCGACCAGCAGCGGGTTGTTCTTGCGGCGGCGGCACAGCACCTGGATCACGCGTTCGACTTCGTGCTCGCGACCGATCAGCGGATCGATGCGGCCGGCCAACGCCGCGGCGTTCAGGTCGGTCGCATACTGGTCCAGCGGCGACTGGCGCGATTCGCCCTGTTCTTCACCATTGGTTTGCTGCTCTTTCTGCACGGCGGCGGACTCCACCTGTGGCTGTTTGGTAATGCCATGCGACAGGAAATTCACCACGTCCAGCCGCGTCACGCCCTGCTGTTGCAGGTAGTACACGGCGTGCGAATCCTTTTCGCCGAAAATGGCCACGAGCACGTTCGCGCCGGTGACCGGCTTCTTGCCGGTGCCGCCCGCGGACACGTGCATGATCGCGCGCTGGATGACGCGCTGGAAACCCAGCGTGGGCTGGGTGTCCACTTCCGCGCCGCTGGGGATCACCGGCGTGTTTTCCGAAACGAACTGACGCAGGTTGCGGCGCAGGTCATCCAGATTGGCGGCGCAGGCGCGCAACACTTCAACCGCGGAAGCGTTATCGAGCAGCGCGAGCAGCAGGTGCTCGACGGTAATAAATTCGTGCCGGGCCGAACGGGCCTCGACAAAAGCCATATGCAGGCTGACTTCAAGCTCTTGGGAAATCACGCTTCCTCCGTAACGCATCGAAGCGGGCAAATACACGATTCATATTCTATGCCGATCAGGGCGTAACGCCAGCGATTTCAAAAACCACGCTGTCATGACGGCCTTGCGCGTCCATGACGGTAAGCGTATACCGTCCGTCCCGCGTCAGCACCAGATTAAACGGACGACCCGACGCGGCATGACCCACCACGCGACCATCGAGCATCCACCAAACTTCGCCTTCGGCGCCCTGCACATCCACATCCACCGCCACCTGCGCACTGCCAGGCACGGGCCGCAATACCGATCCGGTGGCCACGCCCCCCAGGCGCAACGGCCCCTGTCTGGCATCGGCATAACCGGCAAACGACGGCGGCACCGTGTCATTCAGGGCCCAGGCCGCGCGCTGCTCGGGGCACTCCCCCGACGGCACGCTGCCCAGGCGGTAGCCCAGCGGCCAGCAGGTCACGACCGGCTGCACCGTGGCGGGCCGCACGCGCACTTGCTGGGCGCCTTCCGGCAGGGCCGCGACGATATCCTGCAGTAGCGGCGCCGCCACATTCGCCCCGAAAAACCCGGGGTTGGGCGTGCCGTCCGGCCGGCCCACCCACACGCCGATCGTCCAGCTGTCGGTCACCCCCACCGCCCAGGCGTCCCGGAACCCGAAACTCGTCCCGGTTTTCCAGGCCAGTTGCCTGGCCGGGCTGCCCGACTGGTAAAAGGGCCGATCCGGGTGGCCGCCGCCCTCCAGGATGTCGCGGACAATCCAGGCCGCGCCAGCACTCATCATACGGGACTCGACCCGGGGCTGCTCCGGCCGCAGGCGCGGACGCCCGGAAATCCCCCCACGGGCCAGGGCTCGATATGCCCCCACCAGTTCTTCCAATGTGGTGCCGCCCCCGCCCAAAATCAAGCTCAGATTCGGCTCGGCGCCGGCGGGCATGCGCAACCAGACCCCGCCCGTCAGCATAACCGAGGCGAAACGGCTGGGTCCGACCCGGTCCAGCAGGTCCACCGCCGGCACGTTGAGCGAGCGCTGCAGCGCCTGCGCCACACTGACCGGCCCCGAGAACGACGCCTGGAAATTGCCCGGGGCGTAGCCGCCGAACGACAGCGGCGCGTCGATCAGCAGGCTTTCCGAGTGGATCAGGCCATCGTCCAGCGCCTGGGCGTACAGGAACGGCTTCAGCGTCGAGCCGGGCGAACGCACGCCCCGCACCATATCCACGTGGGCGTAGCGGGAATCATCGGAGAAATCGGCGGAACCGGCGTAGGCCTTGACCTCCAGCGTATCGTTGTCCATCACCAGCACCGCCATCGAGACCTTGGGCGGCAGGTTGTCGACCCGGTCCAGCAGCATGCGCTCGACCGCCGCCTGCATGTCGGCGTCCAGGGTCGAGGTCAACAGGGGGGGACGGCTGCCGGGGCGGCGCGTCCCCGCCTGCGGCCGGCCCGCCTCCTGCAGCAGCCGCTGCGCGGCCAGCGGCGCCAGCCAGCGGGCTCGCAACGGCGGCGCCACCACCTGCTCGATCTTGGCGTCGGCCACCTCGGCGGGGGTCCAGCGGCCCAGTTCCACCATGCGGTCCAGCACCTTGTCGCGCGCGGCCTGCGCGGCCTCGGGATGGCGGTCCGGCCGCAGGCGCGACGGGGCCTGCGGCAAGGCGGTCAGCATGGCGGACTCGGCCGGACTGAGATCGCGCGCCGGCTTGCCCAGCCACAGGCGCGAGCCCATTTCAACACCTTCGACGATGCCGCCCATGGGCGCGTGGGTCAGGTACAGCGACAGGATCTCGTCCTTGCTGTAATGCATTTCCAGCTGCACCGCGCGCCAGGCCTGGCGCAGCTTGGCGCTCATCGAGCGCGACGGCTTGCCGGCCAGCTGCGGGTCGATCAGGCGGGCCACCTGCATCGTCAGGGTCGAACCGCCCGAGACGATGCGGCGGTTGGTGGCCCATTGCCAGCCGGCGCGCGCCAGCGACACCGGATTGACGCCGGGGTGCCAGTAGAACCAGCGGTCCTCGTAGGTCAGCAGCGTATCGAGATAGTGCGGCGACACCTGGTCGGGCTTGACCGGGTAGCGCCAGATGCCGTCGCGGCTGGGATAGTTGCGCAGCGGCGTGCCGTCGGCGGCGACCACCACGGCCGCGCCGCCGGAATCGATGGGAGGCAGGGGATAGAGGCGGTCGAACACGAATAACAACGCGGCCAGCGCGAGAAGCACGCTGGCCGCGAAGAGTCCGCGCCGCCGCCAGCGGCGGGCGCGCGAGGCGCCCGCCGGCGGGGTGGCGGCGGTGTTCAAGGACGCTGCTTGGCGCTGCGATCGCGGATTTCGACCGTGCTCCATTGCTCGCCTACGCCACGGATCTCGGGCCGGTACATGTCTTCGGCCACCGTCGACGGCACCGAATAACGGCCCGGCGTCACGACCCGCACCAGGTAGAACACGTCCACCTTGCCGCGGCCCAGCGAAACCGCCGCAACATAGCGGTCATCGCGGAATTCGCGGTGCTTGATGTTGGGGTCGGCCATCGCGTCGGCCACGCGGCGCCCGCCAATGCTCCATTCCTGCATTTCGGGGCTCTGCGACAGGTTCAGGTTCTCCACCTCGAAACCAGCCGGGACACGGTCCACCAGCAGGCCATCCGGAATGTTCTGGTTGGCGCTGGCCTGGACCCACACCACCAGCATGTCGCCGGTCTGCAACGAACCGCCGTCCCAGGGCCGGCCGTCCGGACGGTACCAGCCGCGCTTGAGCTGGATCACGTCGTTGCGCGGCGCGGGCACCGTGGTCGGGCTGCCCTGGATGTCGTACTCGAGGAACAGCGACTGGCTGCCGGTGTTGGTCAGCTGGGTGCCGGCCAGTTCGGCCGCGGTCAGCGACACGGTACGGTCGGACCTGCCGCCTTCCAGCTCCTTGCGCACGCCATTGACGGTCAGCGCGGCCTGCCACGGGGTCGACTTGTCGCCGCCGGCGGCGCGCGCGGCCATCAGCAGGGCCATCTGTTCCTGGGTCGACAGGTACGAACGGTTGCCCATGCGCGCGGCCAGCTGCGTCATCAGATTCTCGACGCGGTCGTGGCGCAGCTCGTACTGGTTGGCCAGCGCATAGGACAGCGCATAGTCGCGCACCGCGCTGCCGTAGTCGCCGAGCCAGTCGTCGTAGTAGCTGTTGGCGCGGCGGGTGATGCCGTATTCGCGCGTCATGGCCAGGTCGAGCGCGCTCTTCATGCGCCCTTCATCGCCCATCAGCTTGAACGCGGCGGCCAGCTGGATCAGGGGCAGCGGCGAACGCGCGCGGTCCTGATAGTTGTCGAACAGCTGGCGCACCGTGGACAGCGGCGCCTTCTTGTCGCGCGCCAGCGCCAGGGCGGCCGTGGCCAGGCCGGCAAAGCGGCGGTGGTCCTCGCGCAGCACGTTCAGCCCGCTGCTGTCCAGGCGGCCCGACTCGAAGTCGCGCTTCAGGTTGGCCGACCACGTGCCGAACGAGCCGCTGCTCTGCTGCACCTGCTCCAGCAGCCACTGGCGCGAACGGTCCAGCGAGGCCTCGGGGATCGTGAAGCCCTTGTCGCGCGCATCCTGCAGGAAGCCCACGGCATAGGCCGTCAGCCACACGTCGCGCGCCGACGAACTGCTCCACAGGTTGTAGGAGCCGACTGCGTTGCGCATGCCCGACAGGCGGCCGATGGCGCCCGCGACCTTGGCTTCACGCTCGGCCTGGGTGCGCGGCTTGAGGCCGAACTGCTTGGCCGCTTCTTCGTCGATCAGCACCCACGGCAGGGTCGCGCTGATGGTCTGCTCGGTGCAACCATAGGGGTAGTTGAGCAGGCCTTCGACCACGCGGTTGACGTTGATCGGCGGACGGTTCGAGATCGTCATGCTGACCGTGGTCGAATCCGGGTAATACGAGGCCACCCACGATGCCTGCGGCGTGTTGGACTCGCCCGGATTCAGGCGCAGGCGACGCACCTGGCGCTCGGCCGCGTAGGCGGGCTGCACCTGCAGCACCGATTCGCGCACGATGTGGATCGGCTTGGGACCGCCCTGCCCGTCCACGGTCAGGCGCATCAGGCCCAGGCCATACGAACCGGTGGTGCCGGCGGTGAAGCGCAGCGTGGTGCGTTGCTTGTCCTTGAGCGTCACCGTGCGGGTGCCGTCGACGATGCCGACCGGATCCAGCGCTTCCAGCTTGACCGTCACCTTCTGGTCGGAACCGCTCAGGTTGGTCACGTCCAGCGCGATGGCGGCCTGGTCGCCCGGGGTGATGAAGCGCGGCGTGTTCAGCTCGGCCACGATCGGCGCCGCCACCACCATTTCGGCGTCGGTGCTGCCGAAGTTGTCGGCGGTGAACGCGACGGCCATCAGGCGCAGCGTGCCATTGAAGTCGGGCAGGTCCAGGGAAATGTCGGCCTCGCCCTTGTCGTTGAGCTTGACCGGACCCGAGAACAGGTCGACCAGCTTGACCTTCTTGGGCAGGCTCTTGCTGTCGCCGCGCATGGCGGCATCGCCGCCCCACTTCAGCTTGCCCTTGGTGCCGTCCATCTTCTCGATCAGCTTGCCGTACATGTCCAGCAGTTCGGGCGCGTAGCGGTGCTTGCCGAAGAAGAAGTCGAGCGGATCGGGCGTGCGGTACTGGTTGATGTTGAGGATGCCGACGTCGACCGCCGACAGCGTCACCATGGCCTGCTTGCCCTGGGCGCCGTCGACCTTGACGCGGACCGTGGTCTTGGTCTCGGGTTCGGTCTTGGCGGCGGCCGTCAGCTTGACGTCGAGCTTGCGGTCGGCGCTGGCGATTGGCAGGAACGTCAGGCCCAGCGCGCGCGCCGGCGTCACGCGGTCGCCTTCGCTGCCGGGGCGGAACACCGCCGCGGCCACGTACAGGTCATGGCGCTTCCAGCTCTTGTCGATCGGGATTTCCACCTGCGTGCCGGTCGCCTTCACGGCCACCCAGGTCGACCACAGCATGCGGTCGCCTTCGACGGTGATCAGCGCCTGGCCGTCGTGCGGCGGCGTCAGGGTCAGCTTGACGCTGTCCCCCGGCTTGGCCGGCACGCCTTCCAGCTTCATCTGCACGCGGTCGGGGCGGTTGCCCATGGCGTCGGCGTCCTGCGCGTCCCAGCCCGCATAGAAGCGGTAGCGCAGGGTTTCGCCGGTCTCCGGATCGGCGATTTCCAGGCGGTAGCGGCCCCACTTGACCGGCACCGTGAACTGGCTGCGGTCCGTCAGCGCGATCGCGCGCGAATCGAGCAGTTCCTCGGTTTCGGTGTAGCCACTGTTCCAGCCGCGCTGGTCATCAAAGCGCCAGTAGTACTGGCGTTCCTCGCGGTACAGGCGCATCTGCGCCTGCGCCAGCGGCGCGATCTTGCCCTGCGCGTCCACGCGCAGCACTTCGAACGAGGCCGGCGCGCCTTCGCGGGCGACATCATTGTCGAACTGCGGACGCACGGCGATCAGCTTGTCGGCGGGCCAGACACTGCGCTCGATCGAGCGCACCACCGGGCGGCCGCCCGATTCCAGCAGGCTGGCCGAGACCCGCACCTTCATCGGCGAATGGGTGCCTTCGGTGCGCGGTTCGACTTCCAGTTGCGCGGCGCCGGTCGAATCCAGCGCGGCCTCCGGCAATTCCTCGAAATGGCGGCGCGAATCGTCGTCCACGTCGCCGAAGATGAAGCCGGGCCATTGCTGCGGCAGCGCATAGCGGTCGCGCTTGACCTGGAAGCTGGACAGCAGGCGGTTGCCGGCGGCGGGCGCGCCATACAGATAGTCGCCCTGCACGTCCACGGTAAGGGTGTCGTCCGGCGACAACACATCCTGGTCGGAGGTCAGCGCCATCTTCATGCGTTCGGGCAGGAATTCCTCGACCTGGAACTTCCAGGATGCGTCCGGCGCGCGCGAAGCGGGATCGACGCGCAGCTCCAGCATCCAGGCGCCGGTCTGGGCATCGGGCGGCAGATCGATGGCGCGCTCGACGTAGCCCTGCAGGTCCTTGGCGGGCTGCCACAGGTTGGTCGAGACCACGCGGCCGTCGGGGCGCTTGAGCGTGGCGGTCAGCGGCGCGGGCGGCATGACACGGCCGTCGAGGTCGCGCGGCAGCACCGACACATGGAAGGTTTCGCCGGGGCGGTAGAGGTTGCGGCCGGCGTACACGAACAGGTTGTTGGGGCGGGAGATATGGCCGCCGGTATCGAATTCGGACAGGTCCAGCGCCGGCTCGGCCAGCGCCAGCACGGTCATTTCCTTGTCGCGCGAGGCTCGGATCACGCGGGCGTTGGTGAAGCTGCCATCAAAACGCACGTGGCCCTGGCCGTCGGCCTGGGCCTTGGCCAGCACCTTGCCGGCGCCGTCCACCAGTTCGAACAGCGCGCCGGAGATCGCCTGGCCGCTCTTGAGCGACACCGAATAGGCCTCGATGCGGTCGCTGTAGCGGCGCGCATGCAGGCCGATGTCGCTGACGTAGAAATAGGTGACCTGGTATTCATAGCGGAAACGGCCGGGCTGGCTCATCACCGCGACATAGATGCCGGGCTCCTGCAGTTCCTTGATGCCTTCGACCGGCAGGAAGGTGACGTGGCGACGATTCGGCTTGTCATCCGTCAGGAAACGGCCCTGGTAGACGCTGGTGGTCAGCGTGTTCAGGCGGTCCAGGTCCCAGTTGCTGACCGAACCCTTCAGGCTGCGGTTGCCCGAGTAGCGCCAGCCGTCTTCGTCGTCGTAGCCGCCGGATTCGTCATCGTCCGACGCGGCGGTGTTGCGGCCGATGCCCAGCACCGATTCGAACAGTTCCGGCACGCGCTCGGGCGCGACGCGCAGGAATTGCACGTCGACCTCGGGCATGTTGACGGTCGCCACCGGCAGGCCGCCATTCTGGCCGGCGGGCAGCACCACGCCGCGGCTGGCGAAATAGAACGAAGGCGGCATGGCGTCGGTCACCACGTCGCAGTGCGAGGCGCTGGCCAGGGCGACCTTGTCGCCCGCGCCCGGCAAGCCCGCGCGCACGCTCACGGAATACGAGCGTTGCGGCTGCACGTAGGGGAAATACACCATGCGCGGATTGGAGCCGACCACCCAGTTACCCTGGACGATCTTGCCCTTGGGCGCGGCGTCGCCCGGCTGGACCGAAGCCGGCTGCTGGCCATTGGCGCTGCGCTCGGTGTCCTGGTCGGCCTTGCCCGAAGCGGCGCCGGTGTCGGTGACCTGCAGGAATTTGGTCAGGTCGGCCTTGGCTTCGACCGGCTGCGTGAAGGTGACCGCCAGCGCCAGCGTATCGTTGTACTGGCGCGGCTGGCAATTGAGGACCGCGAACGGATCGGCGGTACCGATGGTGGCCGCGGCTGGCAAGGCCTCTGGCTTGGCGCCGCCGCCCGCCGCAACGGGCGGCGGCGAGGACGTCGCCGGCGTGGCCGTCTGCGGCGTCGCGGGCGCTGACGGTTGTCCGCCCTTGCCCATCCACCAGCCCACGCCGATGGCGCCGGCCACCACGATCGCGCCGGCTACCGCCAGCCAGGTCTTGCTGTTCTTTCCACTCACGGCAAACCTCCCCGCCTACTCGAATGCGATGCTCCTTTGCGGCGGAGCTACCGACCTGATAGTGCCGCGCGCTTCTCGGTGCGCGGTTCCTGCTTTGCAACGCTGACAGTAGAACGCCGCCTGTCGCGGCGGCGCTTTTTCTTATGAGTTCAAACCGGTTCCATCACGCACTGCAACGGATGTTGTCGCGCCCGCGCGTACTGCGCCACCTGGGCAATCCGGGTGGCGGCGAGATCGCGCGGATAGACGCCGCAGACCCCGCGGCCCTCGTGATGCACCTGCAACATGATGCGCGTGGCCTCTTCGTGGTTCTTGTTGAAGAACTTCTGCAGCACCTTCACGACGAACTCCATCGGGGTGTAGTCGTCATTGAGCAACAGGACCTGGTACATCGGCGGCGGCGCAACGCGGGCCGGCGCCTTTTCGACGACCAAATCATGCTGGGTATCCAAGGTAGAACTCATAGGGCGGCTATTCTATTTAATCAGGGGACGGCTTGCATGTAACTTACGCAAAATTACACGTAGAAATGCGTAGTTTCCATACTTGACTCCGCAAAGAAAAGCGGCGCATTATCCACGCATTCTGGGGTTTTCAACTCATCGAAAACCTGCCAGGAGGCCGGAGGGGGGACAGGGGTCTAGGCCGCGATGCCCTTCTGTCAACATACGATTCAATGAGGCAGTCCGCATGTCTGATACGACCGCAACCGCCGTCCAAGGGGACAATCCCAAATCGACGGGTACCGTCAAATGGTTCAACGATGCAAAGGGTTTCGGCTTCATTACGCCCGATGACGGCGGTGAAGATCTGTTCGCCCACTTCTCGTCCATCCAGATGAATGGTTTTAAAACCCTGAAGGAAGGCCAGAAAGTGGCTTTCGAGATTATCCAGGGGCCCAAAGGCAAACAGGCGCTCAATATCACGGCTGCCTGAGTTACCCTTTACAGCGCAACGGTAAGGTTGCGCCATTATCAGGCGGGGCTTTCGGGTCCCGCCTTGTTATTTTCTTATTACTGCGATTATTGCGTCTGGTTATGCTGAAGAATGCTGCGTTGTTTCAGGTAGGTCGTACGTTGTTCAAGACAGCGTTCATTCAGGCGACAGCGCGCGCAACGGCAACCGCGCTGCTGGGCGCCGCCGCGCTGGCCCTGCCGCTGGCGGCCGGCGCGCAAAGCGGCCCGCAGGCGCCCCTGTCCACCACGCAACTGGCGGCCGGTATCCATATTATCCGCGCAGAAGTCGCCAATACGGAAGCCACCCGCCGCGACGGGCTCATGTTCCGCAAGGAACTGGCCGGCAACGACGGCATGCTGTTCGTCTTCGAACAACCCGACGTGCAGTGTTTCTGGATGCGCAATACGCTGCTGCCGCTGTCGATCGCCTTTATCGCCGACGACGGCACGATCGTCAACATCGAGGACATGGCGCCGCAGACCGACGACGCGCACTGCTCCAAGAAGCCCGTGCGCTACGCGCTGGAAATGGCGCAGGGGTGGTACGAAAGCCACGGCATGAAGGCCGGCCGCAAGATCGACGGCCTGCCCTGAGCCGACACCCGCCTGGCCGTGACGGCATGAGAAAGGGAGCCCGCGGGCTCCCTTTTGCGTGGCCGTCCGGCCTGGCGATGCGCGGCCCGGGCCGCGCATGAGATCAGACGCGCTCTATGATCAGGGCGATGCCCTGGCCCACGCCGATGCACATGGTGCACAGCGCGTAGCGGCCGCCGGTGCGGTGCAACTGGTTGATCGCGGTGGTGGCCAGGCGGGCGCCGCTGGCGCCCAGCGGGTGGCCCAGGGCGATGGCGCCGCCGTTGGGATTGACGCGCGGATCGTTGTCGGCGATGCCCAACTGGCGCAGCACGGCCAGGCCCTGGGCGGCGAACGCCTCGTTCAGTTCGATCACGTCCATCTGGTCCAGCGTCAGGCCGGTCTGGGCCAGCACCTTGCGGGTGGCCGGCGCCGGGCCGATACCCATGATGCGCGGCGCGACACCGGCGGTGGCCATGCCGACCACGCGGGCGCGCGGGGTCAGGCCGTGGCGGGCGGCGCCCTTTTCGTCAGCCAGCAACAGCGCGGCGGCGCCGTCGTTCACGCCCGAGGCGTTGCCGGCCGTGACCGTGCCGCCTTCGCGCACCACGCCCTTGAGCTTGGCCAGGGCCTCGATGCTGGTTTCACGCGGATGCTCGTCCTTGGCCACGATGATCGGGTCGCCCTTCTTCTGCGCGATCGAGACCGGCACGATCTCGGCGTCGAAGAAGCCTTCCTGTTGGGCGCGGGCCGTCTTCTGCTGGCTCGCCAGCGCGAACAGGTCCTGGTCTTCGCGGTTGATCTTGAAGTCGTCGGCGACGTTCTCGGCGGTTTCGGGCATCGAGTCGACGCCGTACTGGGCCTTCATCAGCTTGTTGATGAAGCGCCAGCCGATGGTGGTGTCGTAGATGGCGGCGCTGCGCGAGAAGGCGCTGTCGGCCTTGCCCATGACGAACGGCGCGCGGCTCATGCTTTCGACGCCGCCAGCCAGCATCAGGCCGGCTTCGCCGGCGCGGATGGCGCGCGCGGCGCTGCCGATGGCGTCCAGGCCCGAGCCGCACAGGCGGTTGACGGTGGCGCCGGGCACTTCGACCGGCAGGCCCGCCAGCAGCGTGGCCATGCGCGCGACGTTGCGGTTGTCTTCGCCGGCCTGGTTGGCGCAACCCATGATGGCGTCGTCCAGTTCCTCCCAGCGCACGCCGGGGTTGCGCGCCACCAGCGCCTTGATGGCGACGGCCGCGAGGTCGTCGGGGCGCACGGAAGCCAGCGCGCCGCCATAGCGGCCGAAGGGGGTGCGGATCGCGTCACAGATAAAGGCATGCACGGTCATGGGATGCTCGGATTGAAGTGGTGAAATGGAATGCGGTCGATCTTAACGCAGCGGTTTTCGCGCCAAGTTGGTGCATTCCCGGGATGTCCGCTGCACGGACGGTGTCCAACAGCTGTTCACTCACCGTACGGCGGACGCGCCCGTCGACGCCCCGGACCGTGCCGCGCGCCCGGCCTCGACAATGGCCTGGCGCCGGAAGCGGCCGGCGGCCAGATGGTAGAACGGCTGCGGGCAGAACTGGCGCGACACGCCCGAAGCCAGCAGCGATCCGACCAGCAACCAGAACAGCATGGGCTGGCTGCCGGTCATTTCCATCACCACCACGCTGGCCGTGAGCGGCGCCTGGGTGGCCGCCGCCAGGAACGCGGCCATCGACACCAGCACCAGCACCCGCTGATCCACGCCCTCGCCCGCCAATGCCCAGATGTGATGGCCGATGCCGGCGCCGGTGGTGAGCGCGGGCGTGAAGATGCCGCCGGGGATGCCGGCCCAGTACGAGGCCACGGTGGCGGCCAGCTTGGCCAGGCCGAAGCCGGCCGGCAGCGCATGCTGGGTTTCGCCCGACAGCAGGTCGGCCGCCGCGCCGTAGCCGGTGCCGTAGACGCTGCCGGCGGTGGCCAGGCCGATCAGCGCCAGCGCCACGCCCATGGCGAAGGCGGTCCAGATGGGATGCGCCCGGATCCAGGCGCGCCACGAGGCCGGCGCCATCGCCGCCGGCCCCTTGCCCAGCAGGCGCGCGAAGATGCCGCCCAGCGCGCCGTTGAGCGCCGCGCAGATCAGCACCCACCACAACATGCCGTGGGCCAGCGGCGCGCCGGCGAAGGTGCCGAAGTATGGGTTGTTGCCCTGCACCGCGACCACCAGGAAGCCCGCCGCCAGCACGCCGATCAGCACCAGCCGCTGCCAGCGCAGCACGGTGCCGCGGCCGAGTTCCTCGATGGCGAAGATGACGCCGGCCAGCGGCGCGTTGAAGGCCGCGGCCAGGCCGCCCGCCGCGCCCGCGGCAAGCAGCTCGTTGGCATGGAAGCCGCGCAGTTGGAGGCCGCGGCGCTTCCAGAAATCGCCCCATGCCAGCATAACGGCGGCGCCGACCTGCACCGACGGCCCTTCGCGTCCGATCGAGGCGCCGGCCAGCATGCCGAAGAAGGCCAGCGGGATCTTCCACAGCACTTGCGCCAGCGACACCAGGCTGCGCTGGCTGGGGCCCGGCGGCAGCGACAGGGCGCCGATGACCTGTGGAATGCCGCTACCCGCGGCGTTGGGCGCGAACCGCAGGGTGGCCCAGCGCAAGGCGGCCAGCGCGCAGGGCAGCACCAGCAGCGCCAGCCAGCCAGCGCGGCCGACCCATTCGCGGTTCCATTCCAGCGCCAGGTCCGCCAGATAGGCGAATCCCAGCGACACCAATGCCACCAGCGCCGCGCCGCCCAGCAGCAAGGCCATCGGCAGGCTCTTGCGCGACAGGCGATTGGTTTGGCGCAGCTTGCGGCGCAGCAGGTGGCGCGAGCGGGTGGCGACACCGCGCAATGGAGTAAGCAGGGGCATGAGCGAGGCCGCGCGACGAGGCGCGGGGGGAACCAGACGTGGCTACACCTTACCATCGCCGCCTGACGGCCAGCCCACAACGGGCCGCTTGCTTCAGAATGACGACCAGTCGTCCTCGTCGGCCGCGTGATTGAGAACCGGGCGGGCCACGGCGGGTTCCTGGCGCGGCGCCGCGATCGGCGGATGCGGCGTGGCGCGTCCGGCCTGGATCAGGCGCGCCTGCGGCCCGGCGCCCAGCGACACCGCGCCGGCATCGAGCTTGAAGCGGCGCACCTGCTGCGACAGGCGGCTGGCCTGGTCCTGCATGCTGCCCGCCGCGGCGGCGGCCTGTTCCACCAGCGCGGCGTTCTGCTGGGTCACCGTGTCCATCTGCGCCACGGCCTGGTTAACCTGGCCGATGCCGGTGGACTGCTCAGCCGAGGCGCTAGCGATTTCATGCACCAGGACCGCGGCCTGGCGCACGCTGTCGACCACCTCGCGCATGGTGCTGCCGGCGTCGTCCGCCTGGCGCGTGCCGCCTTCGACGCGATGGACGGATTCGTCGATCAGCGCCTTGATTTCCTTGGCCGCGACCGCCGAGCGTTGCGCCAGGGTGCGGACCTCGCCCGCCACCACGGCGAAGCCACGGCCCTGTTCGCCGGCGCGCGCGGCCTCGACCGCCGCATTCAGCGCCAGGATGTTGGTCTGGAACGCAATACCGTCGATCACGCTGGTGATGTCGGCGATGCGACGCGAGCTTTCGGAGATCGCGCTCATGGTCTGCACCACGACATTGACGACCTCGCCGCCGCGGGCCGCCACGGCCGAGGCCTGGGTGACGAGCTTTTCGGCTTCGCCGGCATTGCTGGCGTTCTGCTGCACCGTGCTGGTGAGCTGCTCCATCGACGCCGCGGTCTGTTCCAGCGACGCGGCCTGCTCTTCGGTGCGCTGCGACAGGTCGGCGTTGCCCTGCGCGATCTGCGACGAGGCCGAGGCGATGCTTTCGCAGCCATCGCGCACGTCGCGCACAATGCGCGACAGGTTCTCGTTCATGGCCTTGAGCGCGGCCATCAGGTCGCCGGTTTCGTCGCGCGAGGTGACCTGGATGTTGCCGCTGAGGTCGCCGTTGGCGACGCGGCGCGCGGCCTCCACCGCTTGCCCGAGGGGCCGCACGATGCCGCGCGTCACCCACCAGCCCAGCAGCAGGCCGATGACCACGCCGGCCACCGACAGCAGGATCACCAGCAGGCGAGTGCTGCGGTAAAGCTCGGTGACTTCCCGCACCGCCTCGTCGGCGGCCTGCTCCTTGACCTGCGCCAGTTCGGACATCAAGTGTTCGGCCTTGTCCGAGGTATCGGCGGCGCGCTTGTTGATGCCGGCGATGGCGGGATCGAGCTGCGCCAGCGGCTGGCGCGCCGCTTCGTCGAAGAAGGCGGCGGCTTCCCGTTTCCAGGCCGTTTCGGCCTCGCCGAAGGCCGCCAGCAGGCGCTGGCCATTATCACGCGTGAAGTTCTGCGCGGCCTGGGCCCGCAGGCGTTCGAGGTTCTGGACATCCCGGTCGAATTCGCGCCGCAGCGCCGCGCGCTCTTCGTCGGTGGCGGCCAGCAGGAAGCTCTTGCGCGCCCTGCCCGCGGCGATCAGGCTGATGTTGGCTTCCTTGATGTCGGACAGCCCGCGAAACTCGATCTGGGCGATCTGGTCGTTCATGTCGTTGATGCGGGCCAGCCCCCACACCCCGAACGCGCCGATGGTGCCACCCAGCAGCGCCACCAGCAGGAACGCGCCCGACAGGCGCACGCCAATGCGCGCACCGATATGCAACCTCGAAAAAAACCGCAACATGCTTCCCTTTCCGTCAGACACCACGGTACCGGGCGGCCATGCCGCGGTCGTTGGCCCCGTGGCTCAGCCGCAGACTGCGTCAACAATAGCGGCAGCCCTGCCCCGGGTTAGCCCGGAGGAAGGGGAGATTCATTCTCATTTTCAACAAAATGGATTCGACAATATACAAAATTTGACCATGCAATACAGCATTGCATGACGCTCGACCGCACCGCGCAAAACAAAAGGCCCCTCGCGACGCGAGGGGCCTCTGGCTTGCGTTGCGCGCCGGGCGCGCCGCGGAATCAGGCGAAATTCTTGGCCGCGAAGTCCCAGTTCACCAGGGCCCAGAAGTTTTCCAGGTACTTGGGACGGGCATTGCGGTAGTCGATGTAGTACGCGTGTTCCCAGACATCACAGGTCAGCAGCGGCTTGTCGGCCGTGGTCAGCGGGGTCGCGGCGTTGCTGGTGTTGACGATGTCGACGGAACCGTCGGCCTTCTTGACCAGCCAGGTCCAGCCCGAACCGAAGTTGCCGGCGGCCGACTTGTTGAAGGCTTCCTTGAAGGCGTCGAAGCTGCCCCACTTGGCATTGATGGCGTCGGCCAGCTTGCCGCTCGGCGCGCCGCCGGCCTTGGGAGCCAGGCTGTTCCAGTAGAAGGTGTGGTTCCAGATCTGCGCGGCGTTGTTGAAGATGCCACCCGAGGACTTCTTGACGATGTCTTCCAGCGACAGGTTCTCGAACTCGGTGCCCGGGATCAGGTTGTTCAGGTTCGTGACGTAGGTCTGGTGGTGCTTGCCGTAGTGGTACTCCAGCGTCTCTTTCGAGATGTGCGGAGCCAGCGCGTCCAGTTCGTAAGGCAGGGGGGGAAGAGTATGTGCCATGTGTCGGTTCCTTCTGTTGAGTGCACGATCAAGCCGTTCAATTGTATCGGCAACTCTGCGAGGATACCGCGTTAACCCCGCGGCGGCGCGGGGTTAACGGGCATGTGTTTATGCCCTGCGCGCGTAAACGCTACTCTTTCTCATAGCGCAGCTCGCGCCTGCCCTGCGTGGCCACCAGCGCGCCGTCCGCTTGCAATGCCAATGTCATATGCAACGGTGTGCGACCGGCGGATTCCGGCAGCTCCAGATCAATGCGCAGGGCGCGCGCCGTAATATCGGACTTGCTCACATCCACGCTGTGCCAGCGCGCGCCGGAAGGCAGCGGCACGAACACGGCCAACGCCTTGAGCTCACCCGGCGCGATCGGCGCGCTGACGCCGTCCGCCCCTTCCGATTGCTTCGGCGTGCCGGCGTAATCGGCGCTGGCCGACGACATGGCCACGTCGACCTTCACCGGCCGGCCCTGGTAATACACACGCACCGTCAGCAGGTCGCCCTCGGCCGCGCGCGTATCCGCGCCGACCTTGCCGATGGCCGAGAACGGCTGGATCGGCGGCGTGTCCAGGATCACCTGCTTGCCATCGCTGCGCCATGCGCCGCTAGCCTGGATGTCCGTGGCGCCGTAGCTCATCAGATAATCGAAGCGGCCATCGGCCGACAGCAGCAGCTCGCTGCCCACTTCGCGCACGCCGCGCAGGTAGTAATGGCCGGCGAGGCGCGTGGCCGCCTTGGCGGCCGTCTTGCCGGCGGCCGGCGCGCGCGGGCAGGCCTGCTTGAGCGTGACACCGGCCGCCTGCAATGCGGCCGCGAAATCCGGCGACGCCTGGCAGGCCAGCGTCTGGCCGAAGGACTGGCCCGACGGCGCGGCCGCGCCGTCAAAGCGCGCCTGGTGCCGCGCCAGCAGCGCCAGCATGTCGGGCTGGCCGCTGGCCAGCGCCACCCAGGCGGGGCTGCGGCCCTGGGCATCGGCCGCGTCCGGCTTGGCGCCGGCGGCCAGCATGGCATCGGCCAGGTCGGCGCGGCCAAGCTCGATGGCCGTGCCCAGCGGCGTGGCGCCGCTTTCGCCCTGCGGCGCGTCCAGGTCGGCGCCCATTTCCTTCACGCGCCGCAGCACGTCGACCACGGTGTCGCGACGCGCGACCGCCAGTTGCCGGTCGCGCAGCAATGCCGACAGCAGGCGCTGCGGCAAGGCCACTTCCTGGCGCGCGCAATCGGCGTGCGCGCCGCGATAGCCGGCCGCCTGCAATTGCGCGAAATAACCCGGCTTGTCGAGCAGGACGTACTCGCCGCCCGGCGGTAGGCAGGCGGCCTCGGGCGTTTGCCCGCTGCCCTGCGCCACGCGGGCGACCCGCGCCATGTCGCCCGAGGCCAGCGCCGCGTTCAACAATGCATAGGGGGCCGGCGCGCGCGGCAGGCGCGGGTCGTCCAGCCTGGCGCCGGCGCGCAACAGGCGCTCCAGCATGGCATCATCGCCGGCGCCGATGGCCCAATACAAGGTACTGCGGCCGTCCGGCGCCAGGCCGAGCGGGTCGGCGCCCCTGGCCAGCAAAGCGTCGACCATCGCGGCCTGCTCAGAGGTCACCGCCACCAGCAGCGGCGGCACGCCCTTGCGGTCGAACGCGTCGTCCGACGCGGCGGCGGGCGCCGGATTGACCGGCACGCCCGCGTCGATCAGATACGTGGCCATCGCCGTGTCGCGGTTGTCCAGCGCCTGGCGGATGGCATCGGCATCGAGGGTCTTCAAGTCCAGGCCGGCATCGGCCAATTGCCGCAGCATGGCCGCGCCCTGCTTGCCGGGCTGGCGCAGGGCCAGCGCCAGCGGCGAATGCGCGGGATCGGCCAGCAGCGCCTGCAGGGCCGGGGGCGCAGTGGCGGCGAGCAACTCGCGCAGCAGCGCCGCGTCATCCGCCTCCACCGCGCGCTCGATCGCCGACTTGCGGTCGTACCCCTGGCGCACCGCAGCCGGGTTGGCGCCCCCGGCGATCAACGCGCGCGCGGCGTCGGCCTGGCGCGCCCGCACCGCGTCCGCCAGCGGCGTGTCGCCATATTGGTCGTTGGCATCGCCGTCCACGGGCGCGCCCAACGCCAGCAGGCGCCGCAGCGTTGCCGTGTCGCCCTTGGCGGCGGCCAGGTTCAGGATGGGCCGTTCCTCGGCCTCCATCCGGACGAACACCGCGGGATCGGTGCCGGTGCGCGGGCCGCGCTGGTTGAACGGCATGCCGGCCCGCAGCAGCGGCGCGGCGATGTCACCGTGTCCGGCCACCACCGCGGCCTGGGCCGCGTCCAGCCACAGGTCGAGGTCGCCGGCGGCGCCGTAGGCCTTGTCCGGCGTGGTGCGCGGTCCCAGTTCGGCCAGCGCCGACACCGCGCCAGCGTTGCCGGTGTAGGCGGCCAGCGCCAACGGACTGGCGCCGTCGTCGTAGGCGGGCCGGGTGCCGGTGGCGGCCAGGGCGCGCACGACCTCGGCGCCTTCGGTCAGCTCGACCAGCGGCCCCCAGGCAAGATAGTCCGCGGCCTTGCGCGGCTGGCCCTGGGCGTCCTTGAAGGCCTGGCGCGTGGCATCGTCGGCATGCTCGTCGATATAGGCGAAGGGCCGCGCGGCGCCGGCCTTGAGCAGCGCCAGCACCATGCGGGTGGTTTCCTGGCGGTCGGGCAGCCGGGGCAGATAGGTCATGCGCACCGCGAATTCGAAATCGCGGTTGAGCAGGAATTCCAACGGGGTCTTGTTCTCGTCGCCGCGCTGGTCGGGCCGTGCGCCCGCGGCCAGCAGCATATCCAGCATCTCGGGCGAGCCATACAGCAGCGCCAGCTGCAATGAGGGGCGGCGCGACTCGTAGGTGATGTCATCGAGCGCCGGCTTGGTGGCCAGCAGGGACGCCAGCATGCGGGTGCGCGCCGGCAACGCGGCGCGATACGCCTGGCGCAGGCGCGCGGCCTCATCCGCCGGCATGTCCCAATACACGTGCTTGCCGCGTTGCCCGGCCGGCATCAGCAGCGCATGCAGCAGCGGCACGCCTTCAAGCGCGTAGTCCCCCGGCCGCGACACTTTTGCCAGGGCCGCGCTGAACGCGGCTTCGTCGCCGGCCTCCACCGCGCTGAACAGCGCGCGGGTGTCGGGCGTGTCGGCCGCCAGGTAATCGCGATAGGGCGAGGCGCAATCGCAATCGGCATTGGCGCCGGGCTTGGCGGCGGGCGGCGCCGGCGGCTCGACCGGCGTATCGGCCGGCGCCGCCTGCGCGGCGGCGGGCGCCTCGGCCCGGCTCTTGCTTTGCGCCTTGGTC
>NZ_CADIJL010000001.1 GCF_902859695.1 Achromobacter ruhlandii | reverse complement strand
GCACCCGCCGGCGCCTCCGCGGCGGCCGGCGCCGGACCATTGGCGGCCACGGCGCGCACGCCACGCCCCTTGCCGCCGCCGGCCTTGCCGCCGGCGCGTCCGCCACCCTTGTTATTGCCACCGCCCGCGCCAGCCGCGCCACGACCGCCGCCAGACTTGCCGCCCTTGCGGTTGCCATTGGCCTCGCCAGCCAGCGGATGGCCATTGGCATAGCCGCCGGCGATCATCAGACCGGTACCGAACGGATCGGACGGACAAGCCGCCGCCTGGCCGGCGCTGCCGACCCGGCCGCCCTGGATCTTGCCGCGGCGGCCGATGCGGGCGCCGTTCATGCCATTGCGATCCATGGTGCCAAAACCCGGCGGCAAGGCGCTGTCATGCGACTGCGGCTGCTTGGAGCGGCGGCGGTTGCCGCCGGACTCGTCGTCTTCGCGCAACAGGCCCAGCTGCACCATCAGCGCGGTGACCAACGATGCATCGAGCTCTTCCCAGCGGCCGCGGCGCAGCGTGCGCGGCAGGACCACGTCACCGAAACGGGTGCGGATCAACCGGCTGACGGTCACGCCGACCGCTTCGAACATGCGCCGCACTTCGCGGTTGCGGCCTTCCTGCAGGGTCACGCGATACCAGCGATTGCTGCCGTCGCCGCCCAGGTAATCGAGCGCGCCGAACGCCGCCACGCCGTCTTCCAGCTCGATGCCATCGACCAGCGACTGGCGCTGCGCCTCGTCCATCTCTCCCAGCACGCGCACCGCGTATTCGCGTTCGGTGCCGTAGCGGGGGTGCATGATGCGGTTGGCCATGTCGCCCGACGTGGTGAAGATCAGCAGGCCTTCGGTATTCAGGTCGAGACGACCGACCGACAGCCACTTGCCGGTGCGCAGCTTGGGCAGGCGCGCGAACACGCTGGCGCGGCCGCCGGGGTCGTCGTGACTGACAATTTCGCCGGCCGGCTTGTGATACAGGATCACGCGCGGCGGCTTCTTGGTGTTGGTGCGCATGATGGGCTTGCCATTGACGCGCACCTGGTCGTTCGGCGCCACGCGCTGGCCGATATGGGCCGGCTCGCCATTGACCGACACACGGCCGGCCACGATCAGCTCTTCCATCTCGCGGCGCGAGCCGATGCCCGCGTCGGCCAGCACCTTGTGCAGCTTGGGCATGACCGCTTCGCTGTTCAGGTACTTGCCCAGCCGCTGTTCCATGCGGTCGGCGGTATCCAGGTAAGACAGCGCCTGCTCGGCTTCCTGCTCGCCGCCACGGCTGTCCGCGCCCTCGGCCTGGCCGGGCGCGGCGGCCTGACCTTCGGCGGCGGGCGCCTGCTCGGCCGCCGCATCGCCGCGACGGCGGCGGAACGGCGTGCGCAGCTTGCGGCCACGGCCGCGGGCCTCGCCTTCGGCGGCCGGCTCGCGGCTGGCGGCGGTTTCCGCCGGCCCGTTGGAAACGGCGTCATCGGGACGCGGGTTGTCGTCCTGCATTGCTGTATTCGTTGTCACTGGGACAGCTCCGAATTTCAAACTTGGGGAGGCCTGCCGGGAGCAGGCGCATCGTCATCGGGGGACGCCGGTTCGCGATCAGCCTCGGGCTGACCGGAATCCGGCTCGGCAGGCTCCGCCGTGGCGGAGCCGGTATCAGGCTCGAACGGCCCGGCGCCAGGCGCCAGCGGTTCAGCCTCGTCTATCCGTTCGGTCGGTTTCGCGCTTTCCGCGTGCTCGACAGGTTCGTCCGCGGCGCCGGATCCGGCGGCTACGTCGGTACTGCCAGTCTCTGCGGCATGGTCGGGCGACCCGCCATGCGCCTCTTGGGCGACACCCACACCCGGCGCCTCGTCTTCCTCGAAGCGCCCGGCATTCGCGATGCCCACGGATGGCGCATCGGACAAGCTTTCG
The DNA here is from genome assembly GCF_902859695.1 of Achromobacter ruhlandii. Lineage (GTDB taxonomy): Bacteria > Pseudomonadota > Gammaproteobacteria > Burkholderiales > Burkholderiaceae_B > Achromobacter > Achromobacter ruhlandii. Next base: position 525,322 of record NZ_CADIJL010000001.1, on the reverse strand, counting down.
GCTTGCGCCCGGACGGTGGAATCGTCTGCGGGAATCGCGTCTTCTTCTGTGCGCGAAAGCGGGGATTCTACGCTATCGCCCGTCGCGATGGGGGCATCGTCGTCCGAAACAGACAATTCCGTCATCGGAATACTGGATTGCACATCCTCGCCGGCCATCGATTCAGCCACGGCAAGCGGCTCGCCGGTGTGGTCGGCGACGGGACCGCCCTCGTCGGCCGGCGCCGCCCCCTCGCCCTCTTCCGCAGCCTCGGCCAGTTGCTGCACTTCACCCAGATCCAGGCCGGCCAGCGCAGCGGCGGCATGAGCGGATTCCAGCGCGGGCAGTTCGTCCAGCGCGCGCAATCCCAGATCGTCCAGGAACTGGCGCGTGGTGCCGAACAGCGCCGGCCGGCCCGGCGCGTCGCGATGGCCGATCACCTCGATCCAGCCCCGGTCTTCCAGCGCCTTGACAATATTCGACGAGACGGTCACGCCACGGATGTCTTCGATGTCCCCGCGCGTCACCGGCTGGCGCCAGGCCACGATAGCCAGCGTTTCCATCACGGCGCGCGAATACTTGGGTGGCTTTTCCGGATTGAGCCGCTCGAGGTAACGCTGCATGTGCGGCCGACTCTGGAAACGCCACCCGGTCGCCAACTGCACCAATTCCAGGCCGCCATCGGCCCAGTTGTTCTGCAGCGTTTCCAGCAACGCGCGCAGCGCGCTGTTGTCGAATTGTTCATCGTCCCCGAACAGCTTGCGCATTTCGGACAGTTGCATCGGCTGCACCGCGCAAAGCAGCGCGGTTTCCAGCACGAGTATCGCCTCGCTATCGTTCATCGACATTCAAATTCAAAAAAAGGGCTAACTTGCGTTAGGTTGAAAATAAGGCTATTATTCTTTTCTCAGACGCGGGGTGGAGCAGTCTGGCAGCTCGTCGGGCTCATAACCCGAAGGTCGTAGGTTCAAATCCTGCCCCCGCAACCAAATTGATCAAGGCCTGGCGATTGCGCCGGGCCTTTTTCATTTGCGGCTACTTTGTGCGGCCGGTTTTCAATGGGCGCCAGCGAGTCGGATCGGCAGAAAATCCCGGGGCAGAAAACCCCGGAGAAAGCGCCGAAGACAGCACCGAAGGCACCCCCGGGGAGCGCGCGTGCGCAACCAGCGCGTACGCAACCAGATAGGCGCACCAGCCGCCCGCCTTGCGCAACGGACACGCCTGCGTCCTGCGCCACGGCCCGATTACGGGAACCACGGCAAACACGCGTAGCGGCAGCCCGCACAGCCGCCTGAACCCCGCCATGGGCGCAATGGCTACGGACAGCGCTGGTTTGCGTTTTTCTCACGAGAATCCTGTATGTACTGCCCGTCGCCGCGGAATCACGCGGCGAGAATCGCGCCATTCGAAATGGCTGCGCGCATGCCCCGGCTCAGGCGGGGACAAATCCGCCGACGACAAATCCGTGAAAGACAAATCCTGTCGACGACAAATTCGTTCAAGCAAAATCTGGAAAAGCTGGCAAATTTGCCAACACGCCTGCGGATCGCGCCACTACCCGGCACTTTTTTCCGCGGCAATCGATATTGCGGCAATCGATATCAAGAACCTGAATCTTCAGGCATCGGCCACCGGCGCCACGCGCCTGCGGTCGCCATCCGGATAACCCGGCGCGCCTCCCCTGGAGCTCGTGGTGCCCGGCCCTGCCCGGCCCCGACCCGCAAGCCGGAACCCGATATACCGGAACCACGATTCTTGGATGTTAAGACTACATGCTAGCGGACATTGGCAAAAGCCCTGATGCACAGCGCCCGGCCTGTCGAGGCAGCACCCAAATTATACCGTTATATACCCCGCCCTCAAGCCACGCGCCCGAATCGCGCCACGCCGGACACTGCCTAGGGCTGGTCCCAGGGCGCCGAACCGAGCCTTGCCACCAGGAAATCGAGCATCGAACGCAGGATCAGGGGCATCTGCCTGCGCGACGCATAAACCCCATAGATGCCGAGTTCCTGCGGCCGGGCCTGCGTCAGGATTGCCTTCAGGCGTCCTTGCGCCACGTATTCCGCGGCATAGTAGGTCGGCAACATGGCGATGCCCGCACCCTCAAGGGCAGCCTGCAACAGCACCGAAACCTCATTGGCGCTGATGTTGCCGCTGACCGGCACGTCCACCGGTACGCCATCGCGCTCGAAGCGCCACAGGCTCTTGCCGAAATAGGAGTGGGTCAGGCAATTGCGCAGAGACAGGTCCTCGACCCGCGCCGGCTCGCCCTCGCGCCGCAGATACTCGGGCGAGGCGCAGACGACCGACCGGCACACGGCCAGCTTGCGCGCGATCAGGTTGGGATCCAGGTCATTGGTGATGCGCACCGCAAGGTCGACCCGCTCCTCGACCAGATTCACCGCGCGCTCGACCAGCATCAGGTCGACCGACGTGCCCGGGTGCAGCTTGACGTAGTCGGTGACCACCTTGGCCAGGTGGCGCGAACCGAACGACATGCTGGTGGTCATGCGCAACAGGCCGCGCGGCGTATCCTCGGGCGTCGATACGGCATTTCGCAGGTCGCCCACCATGTCGAGCATCTGGCGGCAACGGGGCAGCGTTTCCGCCCCGGCCGGCGTCAGGCTGAGGCGCCGGGTGGTGCGATGTAGCAGGCGCACGCCGACCCACTGCTCCATTTCCGCGAGATAGCGGGACACCATCGCGCGCGACATATCCAGATGGACCGCCGCCGCCGACAAGCTACCCCTGTCGGCGACCTCCACGAATACTTGCATCGCTTTCAATCGGTCCATGATTGTCTCGATTCTTGCACCAGACTTTCCGGTTATACCGTATTTCCGTGCACTTTCCGCACCTTGCAGGACTGGTGCCGGACCATTTCAGGCCCTGGAGCGACGGCGGGTCACGCGGGGAATTGCCCCAGCGCGGCACAGGCCTGCGCCCGCACCTCGGCCACGTCCGCGCCCTGGACGATATAAACCAGCCGCGACTGCCGCTCATCGCCCGGCCATTGCGGCAACGGACGGATCGGATACAACTCGCCGTGCACGCCATGCACCTCGCAAGGCAGCGCCTCCCCTTCGAAGCACACCAGCCCCTTCATCCGCAACAGCGCCTGACCGAACCGTTCCTGCACGCGCGAAACGCCCGCCAGGAAGGCGGCGCGACCGATCGGCGCGGTCAGCGTCAACGAGAAACTCGCCACCTGGGCATGGCGCCCGGACATTGGCTTGGCAAATGCCCGTAGCCACCCCGCCAGGTCGGCCCCGTCACGCCGCGCCTGCGTGTCCGGCCCCTCGCGCAACGCCTCCACCACCGGCGCATCGGTACGCTGAACACAGCGCCGCGCGCCGGGATTGATCGCGGTCACGAGCTGCTCGACATGCCGCAATTGCGCCGCATCCACCAGGTCGGATTTGCTGAACACGACCGTATCGGCCAGGGCCAGCTGCCGCAAGGCTTCGGGCTGCGTTTCCAGCTGGCGCGGCCCGAGCCGCGCGTCCACCACCACGATCGCCCCCTGATAGGCGTAGCGCTCGGCCAGGAAACGGTCATGCTTGAGCGTAAAAAGCACGGGCGCCGGATCCGCCAGGCCGCTGGTCTCGATCAGCACCCGCCGGAACGGCCTGATACGACGCTTCAGGGCCAGCATGAACAACTCGCGCAGGGTATCGGCCACCGCGCCACTGGCCACGCAGCACAGGCAACCGCCCTCGATCAGCACGATATTGTCCCGCGCCAGGCGCACCAGGTGATGATCCACGCCGATGTCGCCGTACTCGTTGACGATGACCACGGCGTCGGCATAGGCCGGTTCGCGCAGCAGACGATTGAGCAGCGTCGTCTTGCCGCTGCCCAGGAACCCTGAAATCACCGTTACGCCTATGCGCTTATCGCCTTCCAATCCCATGCCTCGCACCGGCTTGCGCGCCGCCCTCGCTATTGCGCCGCGCCCCAGGCGGGGAACGGATCCCGAATCGTAGCCAATTCGTCGGCCGGTCGGGACATTTCCTCCTGGGTCATCAGGCAGGCCTGCAGGCGCGCCCGCAGTTCCGCTTCGTCCATGCCGATGCCAATCAGCACCAGCTCCTGGCAACGGTCGCCATAGATGGGATCCCAATCGGCGACGATGCGGGCGCGCGAATCCGCATCCTCGGGCCAACGCTCGCGCGGCAGGGCCGCCCACCAGTAACCCGCCGCGCCGTGGCGCGTGACCGGGCCGGCCTGCGACCACGAAGCCGCGAACGCCGGCCGCGTCACCAGCCAGAAATATCCCTTGGATCGCACCACGCCAGGCCATTCCTCCTGCATCCAGTCCCACAGGCGCTGGGGATGAAAGGGCCGCCGGGCGCGGAACACGAAGCTGCCGATGCCGTATTCCTGGGTCTCCGGCACATGCTCCCCGCGCAGTTCCCGCAGCCAGCCGGGCGCCTGCGCCGCCGCCTCGAAATCGAAGCGTCCGGTATCCAGAACGCGGCCCAGCGGCACTTTGCCGAAGGCTCCATGCATGATATCGGCGCGCGGATTGAGCTTGCGCAGGATGGCTTCGAGCCGCGCCAGCTCGTCCGGCGCGATCAGATCGGTCTTGTTCAGCACCATCACGTCGCAGAACTCCACCTGCTCGATCAGCAGGTCCACCACCGTGCGCCGATCCTCGTCGCCGAGGGTTTCGCCACGCGCGGCCAGGCTATCGTGGCTGGCGTAGTCGCGCAGGAAATTGAACGCGTCCACCACCGTCACCATGGTGTCCAGGCGCGCCACATCGGACAGGCTGGTGCCGTCCTCGTCCCGGAAGGTGAAGGTCTCGGCGACCGGCAGCGGCTCCGAGATGCCGGTCGACTCGATCAGCAGGTAATCGAAGCGCCCCTGCGCGGCCAGGCGCCGGATCTCGATCAACAGGTCTTCACGCAAGGTACAGCAGATGCAGCCATTGCTCATTTCCACCAGCTTCTCGTCGGCGCGCGACAGCGCCGCCCCACCCTCGCGCACCAGCCTGGCATCGATGTTGACCTCGGACATGTCATTGACGATGACCGCCACCCGCCGCCCTTCGCGGTTGTTCAGCACATGATTGAGCAAGGTGGTCTTGCCCGCGCCCAGGAAGCCGGACAGCACCGTCACCGGCAGGCGGCCATCCCCCTGCCCGCGCCCCGGGACCGCCGCCACCTTTTCACTCCCGCCCACATCCACACGCTCATCGCTCGTCCGCATGATGCCCCCATCCGAAAAATTGCCACGCCAAAAATGGAAATGTTATTACATAACACACCCAAAAGGCGAAAACGGCTCATGCAGCCGGGCGAAGGTCGCGTTGCCGACGATCTCGCGCGCCCCGCAGGCGGGTCGGAGCAACCAGGGAAGAATGGGAAAGGAACGACGCAAACGACCCGCCCGAACCACGCAGCGGGAAAAGTGCGACAGGCGCGCGCATCCGAAAATTCGCGCCGGCGATGCACGCCCGGAAGCCCGGAAAGCGATGCGCGGAAAACCACGCAAAAAACCACGCGCAAAACAAAAAACCACGCGCAAAACCAAAAGGGCCACTCACTTGCGTGAGTGGCCCTGAATTCTTTGGCTCCCCGAGCTGGGCTCGAACCAGCGACCTGCGGATTAACAGTCCGTCGCTCTACCGACTGAGCTATCGGGGAACTGCTAAGAAACGAGATTATGAAGGAAAAATTCGAAGTGTGCAAATCCGATCTTTTTTCACGCACACCGCGCGCCCTGTTTCCCATTGCAGAAAAACTCTGATATGATTTCGGTCTTTCCAGATCGGGCCCCATAAACAGGGCATGAACTGCGAAGAAAGAGATGTTTTGCTTGAACTTCTGGCTTGCCGGAAACGAAGCAAATGGTCTTGCCGGCATAGCTCAGTTGGTAGAGCAGCGCATTCGTAATGCGAAGGTCGTAGGTTCGACTCCTATTGCCGGCACCAGAATTCAAGAAGCAGCCCACCCGGGCTGCTTTTTCATTTCTGGCGCGGTGATCCCTCTCTGAAAACACGCAGGGAAGCCCGGTATCCCCCCGCCTTCCAGCATCGTCGCCCCCCGTTCGCCAGATGGCCTTGCGGGAACTCCCGTCTCGCCGCGCGCGTCCAACCCGTTGGATTCCCCCATGGCGACGACTATCATGCGCATCCTTCTCGTCGAAGACGACACCATGATCGGTGAAAGCGTGCTGGACTGCCTGCGCGCCGAGCACTACGCCGTCGATTGGGTCAAGGACGGCCATGCGGCCGACCTGGCCCTGAGCACCGATCCTTACGACCTCGTGCTGCTGGACCTCGGGCTGCCTCGCCGCGATGGCCTGACCCTGCTACGCGAACTGCGCGCCCGCAAGGACCGCACGCCCGTGCTGATCGCCACCGCCCGCGACGCCGTCAGCGACCGCATCGCCGGCCTGGACGCCGGCGCCGACGACTACATCGTCAAACCCTACGACGTCGACGAACTGCTGGCCCGCATGCGCGCATTGATCCGCCGCAGCGCGGGCCGCGCCGAACCGGTGTTCGAGCACGACGGCATCACCATCGATCCGCAAGCGCATGCCGCCACGGTCGACGGCACCCCCGTGCCACTGACCGCGCGCGAATGGGCGGTGCTGGAGCCGCTCATCGCCCGGCCAGGCATGATCTTCTCGCGCGCCCAGCTCGAGGAAAAGCTGTACAGCTGGAAGGACAGCGTCAGCAGCAACGCGGTTGAGGTTTATATTCATGGCCTGCGCAAGAAACTGGGTCAGAACCTGATCCAGAACGTCAGAGGCGTCGGCTATGTCATCCCCAAAACATGAGCATTCCGCTTAGTTACTCGCTGCGGGCCCGGTTGCTGTTCTTCCTGCTCGCCGCGATCGCGGTCGGCGCGCTGGTGCAAGGCACCATCGCCTATCGCAGCACCTTGCAGCAGGCCGACGACATCTTCGACTCGCTGCTGCAGCGCACGGCGCTGTCGCTGGGCACGGGCGACGGGCTGCTGCGCATGGGCCCCTCCCATGCCAAGGGCTCGGGCACGCCGATGGCCGATGACCTCATCATCCAGATCTGGACACCGGACGGGGTGCGTGTATTCAACTCGCGTTCGCGCCGCCCGCTGCCCGACCAGATCATCCTGGGATTCGCCGATACCGAGGTCGAAGGCAGCACCTATCGCGTCTATTCACTGGCGACGCCGTTTCAGGTGATCCAGGTGGCGCAGGACATGCAAGTGCGCAAGCGCATGGCCGGCGCGCTGGCCTGGCGCACGGTGGCGCCGATCGCGGCGGCCGCGCCGCTGCTGATGCTGATCGTCTGGTGCGTGGTGAGCTGGTCGCTGCGGCCGGTCAAGCGCGCCCGCGCGCAGGTGGCCGACCGCCGGCCCGAGGATCTGTCGCCGATCAACGTGCCCGACCTGCCCGACGAGATCCGGCCGCTGATGCAGGAATTGAACCTGCTGCTGGAACGGATGCGCGGCGCCTTCGCCCAGCAGAAGCAATTCGTCGGCGACGCCGCGCACGAACTGCGCTCGCCGCTGGCGGCGCTGACCCTGCAACTGCAATCGCTGCGCCGCGCCCCCGATGACGCCAGCCGCCAGCTCGCCGAGCAACGGCTGGCGACCGGCATCGAGCGCGCCACGCGACTGGTGGAGCAATTGCTGTCCATGGCGCGCCAGGAAAACACCGCCGAATCCCTCCCCGCCGAACCGGTCGACCTGGCCGATGCCTTGCGCCTGGCATTGTCCGAAACCCTGGCCGCCGCCAATGCCAAGGACCTGGCCGTCGAAATGCGCGGCGAACCGCAAGCCTGGATACGTGGACGCCGTGACGACCTGGTGCTGCTGGCGCGCAACCTGCTCGACAACGCCATCAAGTACACGCCGGCCGGCGGCCACATCGACATCCGGCTTGAAACCTCGGCCGACCAGGTCCTGCTGCTGATCGATGACAACGGCCCGGGCATTCCACCCGAAGAACGCGGCCGCGTGTTCGACCGCTTCTACCGGATCGAGGGCAATACCCAGCATGGCAGCGGCCTGGGGCTGGCGATCGCGCGCGCCGTCGCGCAGCGCCATGGCGCCACCATCACGCTGGAGGACGCGCCCGACGGCGGCCTGCGGGCCAAAGTCAGTTTTCCGCGCGCGCCGACTTAAGATTCACCTAAGTGTCAGGCCCGAAGATAGCGCCATGTCCCCACACATGAACGCAGGAGCCGACATGAAGACTTCGCAGATCAAACCCTCGCGCCTGGTGCTGGCGCTGCTGGCCGCCGGCGCGATAGGCGGCGCGGGTGCCGCCGCCACGTTCGGCGGCGTTTCAATGGCCGCCAGCGCCCCGGCCAGCACGGCCTCCGCGGTCGCGGCCGCAGCGCCGGGCGCCGCAATGATGGTCGCCCCCAATTTCGCCCAGATCACGCGCGACTATGGCCCCGCCGTCGTCAACATCAGCATCAGCGGCACGCGCAAGGTATCCGATGACGACGACGACCCCTTCGCCCAGTTCTTCGGCCAGATCCCCGGCGCGCGCGGCGGCATGCCGGCGCGCGAAGTGCCGATCCGCGGCGAAGGCTCGGGTTTCATCGTCAGCAGCGACGGCATCATTCTGACCAACGCCCACGTCGTGCAGGGCGCCAAGGAAGTGACCGTCAAACTGACCGACCGCCGCGAATTCCGCGCCAAGGTGTTGGGCGCCGATCCGCAGACCGACGTGGCCGTCATCAAGATCGACGCCAAGAACCTGCCGGTGGTGAAGGTCGGCGACGTCAACCAGTTGCAGGTGGGCGAATGGGTGCTGGCCATCGGCTCGCCCTACGGCCTGGAGAACACCGCCACCGCGGGCATCGTCAGCGCCAAGGGGCGCTCGCTGCCGGACGACACGTCGGTGCCGTTCATCCAGACCGACGTGGCGGTGAACCCCGGCAATTCCGGCGGCCCGCTGTTCAACGACCGCGGCGAAGTGGTCGGCATCAATTCGCAGATCTACAGCCGCACCGGCGGTTTCCAGGGCCTGTCGTTCTCGATCCCGATCGACGTGGCGTACAAGATCAAGGACCAGATTCTGGAACACGGCAAGGTGCAGCATGCGCGCCTGGGCGTGACGGTGCAGGAGGTGAACCAGGACCTGGCCAACTCGTTCAAGCTCGATACGCCGTCCGGCGCGCTGGTCTCGAGTGTCGAGAAAGGCAGCGCGGCCGAGAAAGCCGGCCTGCAGCCCGGCGACGTGGTGCGCAAGATCAACGGCCGCACCATCGTGTCGTCCGGCGACCTGGCGTCGCTGATCACGCTGGCCACGCCGGGCGAGAAGATCACGCTGGACCTGTGGCGCAACGGCGCGCCCAAGGAAGTCGTGGCGACGCTGGGCGGCGTGCCGAAGGACCGGACGCAGACCGCCGGCGACAGCCGCGACGTGCAGAAGGGTCAGCTCGGCCTGGCCTTGCGCCCGCTCTCGCCTCAGGAGCAGGAGGCCTCGGGCACGCAGGGCCTGCTGATCGAGCAATCGGCGGGTCCGGCGGCCAAGGCCGGCATCCAGCCGGGTGACGTGCTGCTGTCGCTCAATGGCGTGCCGGTGCACAACATCGGCCAGGTCAAGGACGCGCTGTCCAAGGCCGGCAAGACGGTGGCGCTGCTGGTGCAGCGCGGCGAAGACAAGATCTTCGTGCCGGTGCAGTTGGGCTGAGCCCGATCGACGAGCAGGCGGCGGGCCGGCCGGGAAGACATCCCGGCCGGCCCGCGTCTCATTCGGCGTCGGGCTGCCTGCCCGGCGCGGCGGCCTCGAACGCCGGCAATTCGCGGCAGGCGGCGTCGATGCGTACCACCGTGGGCATCGCGCTCAGGTCGCATTCGAAGCGGCGCGCGTTGGCCACCTGCGGCACCAGGCACAGGTCGGCGATGGTCGGGGTGTCGCCGTGGCAGAACCTGCCGGTGGCGGCCGAGCCGGCCAGCTGCGCCTCCAGGGCTTCCAAGCCCTGGCGCACCCAATGTTGATACCAGGCCGTCTTGGCGGCCTCGTCCACGCCCAGCGTGTGCTTGAGGTACTTCAGCACGCGCAGGTTGTTCAGCGGATGGGTATCGCAGGCGATGCCCAGCGCCAGGTCGCGCACGCGCGCGCGGCCGATCGCGTCGGCCGGCAGCAGCGGCGCCTGCGGATGCGTCTCTTCCAGGTATTCGATGATGGCCAGCGACTGGCCGATCACGGCATCGCCGTCGACCAGGGTGGGCACGAGCGCCGTCGGGTTGACCTTGCGGTAGTCGGCCGACAATTGCTGACCGCCGTCCTTGAGCAGGTGCACGGCCAGGTATTCGTACGGCAGGCCCTTCAGATTCAGCGCGATGCGCACGCGATACGCGGCCGAGCTGCGGAAATAGCTGTACAACTGCATGGAGTCTCCTCGATTCTTGTTCGGCGCGACGCCCGCGGCGGGGCGCCGCGACTATTCCAGCGATTCGGTCTGCACGGCCTTGCGCGACAGGCCCTTGGGCAGCGGGAACGCCACGTTCTCTTCCAGGCCCGGCATGGTGCGCACCGACACCGCGCCCAGTTCCTTGACCCGCGCGATGACCTGCTGCACCAGCACCTCGGGCGCCGAAGCGCCAGCGGTCACGCCGATGCGCTTGCGGCCCTCGAGCCAGGCCGGGTCGATGGAATGCGCGCCGTCGATCAGGTAGGACGCCACGCCCTTGCGGTCCGCCACTTCGCGCAGGCGGTTGGAATTGGAACTGTTGGGGCTGCCCACCACCAGCACCAGGTCGCATTCGGGCGCCAGCACCTTGACCGCGTCCTGGCGGTTCTGGGTGGCGTAGCAGATGTCGCTTTTCTTGGGCTCGACAATGCTGGGAAAGCGCGCCTTCAGCGCCTTGGACACGGCGGCGGCGTCGTCCACCGACAGCGTGGTCTGCGTGACGTACGCCAGATTCTCGGGATCGGTGACCTGCAGGCCGGCCACGTCCTCGACCGTCTCGACCAGGTACATGCCGCCCTGGGCCTGGCCCAGCGTGCCTTCGACTTCCGGATGGCCCTTGTGGCCGATCATGATGATCTCGCGGCCGGCCGCGCGCATGCGCGCCACCTCGATATGCACCTTGGTCACCAGCGGGCAGGTGGCGTCGAACACCTGCTGCCCGCGCGCCTCGGCTTCGGCCCGCACCGCCTTGGACACGCCGTGGGCCGAGAACACCACGATGGCGCCCTTGGGCGCGTCGTCGAGTTCGTCGATGAAGATGGCGCCCTTGGCGCGCAGGTCTTCGACCACATAGCGGTTATGGACGATCTCGTGGCGCACGTAGATCGGCGCGCCGTGCAGTTCGAGCGCGCGCTCGACGATATCGATGGCGCGATCGACGCCGGCACAGAAGCCGCGCGGCTGGGCCAGCACGACTTCGGCATCGGCGGCGGTGACAGGGAAGACCTGGCTCATCAGAGAACTCCCAGCAGCGCCACGTCGACCCGCAACCGCACGCCCGCGAGCGGGTGGTTGAAATCGAACAGCGCCGATTCCTCGTTGATTTCCTTCAGGACGCCCGAATAGCGGCCGCCGTTGGGCGCGGCGAATTCGACCAGGTCGCCCGGCTCGAAGGTCGCGTCGGCGCCGGCGTGCTCGGCGAGCATCTTGCGGGTGACGCGCTGGATCAGGTCGGGATTGCGCTCGCCATAAGCGTCGGCCGGCTCCAGCGTGACGCTGAAGCGGTCGCCCTCGGCCTTGCCCAGCAAGGCGGCCTCCAGGCCCGGCGCCCACTGGCCGCTACCCATCTGCAGGGTCGCGGGACGGCCGTCGAAGGTGTCGGTGAACACCGAGCCCTCGCCCGGCCCGGAGGCCAGCGTGATGCGGTAGTTCAGCGTCAGGTAGGAGTCCGGACGGACCAAAACGTTCACTTCGTTAGAGGCGATGCTCAAGATCTGCCACCGTATTCAGACAGTAAATAAACCCTGATTTTAGAGCCTCTTATGAAATTGTCTGCGCGGGTGCCCAAAGCCGACCGTCCCCGAGAGCGCCTGCTGCGCCTGGGCGCCTCGGCGTTACAAAATGCCGAACTGCTGGCCATCGCCCTGCGCACAGGGGTGCCGGGCCTGAATGTGCTGGATCTTTCCTGCCAATTGCTGGACCGTTTCCACGGCCTGCGCGGGCTGCTGGGCGCCTCCCCGGAGGAACTGCAGGCGGTTCCCGGCCTGGGCTCGGCCAAGGCCTGCGCCCTGGCGGCCATCCTGGAGATGGCCAAGCGCGCGATCGAAGAAGAACTGGCGCGCGACAGCACGCTCGACCACCCCTCGCGGGTCAAACAATACTGCCGGGTCACGCTGGCGCACCGCCGTGTCGAGCACTGCATCGCGCTGTACCTGGACAGCCAACTGCGGCTGATCGCCAGCGGCGAACTGGCCCGCGGCACGCTGTCGCAGGCCTCGGTGTATCCGCGCGAAGTCGTGCGCGAGGCCCTGCGGCATCACGCCGCCGCGCTGATCGTGGCGCACAACCACCCTTCCGGGCTGGCCGAGCCGAGCGCCGCCGACCTGGCCTTCACGCGTCACCTGAAGCAAGCGCTGGCGCTGGTGGATGTCGCCCTGGTCGACCACCTGATCGTCGCCGGCGACGCGGTCAGCTCGATGGCGGAACTCGGCCGCATCTGAGGGGCTGCGCGCCCTGCGGGAATTCGTTAGACTACGGCCCGATATTGCTTTAGGCTTAACCTAATTCCGCTTTCGCGATCCGCGCCTTCCATGAAACGCCTGTGGGATATCTCCCCTCCCGTGTCCACGGCCTCGCCCGTGTTTCCCGGCGATACCCCGTATCGCCAGGAATGGAAGTGGTCGCTCGCGCCCGGCTGTCCGGTCAACGTCAGTGAAATCACGCTGTCGCCCCACGTGGGCGCGCACGCCGATGCGCCGCTGCACTACCAGAACGGCGCCGCCGCCATCGGCGCGGTCTCGCTCGAACCCTTCCTGGGGCCCTGTCGCGTCATCCATGCCATCGACTGCGGCCCCCTGATCACGCCGGAGCACCTGCTCCACGCCGCCAACAATCTGCCCCCGCGCGTCCTGGTGCGTACCGCCAAGCATGCCGCGCAGGAGTGGTGGACGGACGACTTCTCCGCCTACGCGCCCCAGACCATCGAATGGCTGGCCGAACGCGGCGTCATGCTGATCGGGCTGGATACCCCCAGCATCGACCCCGCGTCCAGCAAGACCCTGGACAGCCATCACACCATCCTGCGGCACGACATGCGAGTACTGGAGAACCTGGTGCTCGACGATGTGCCGGAGGGCGATTACGAACTGATCGCACTGCCGCTGGCTTTGATCCAGGCTGACGCCAGCCCGGTGCGCGCCGTCCTGCGCGAATTGGGCTGAAACACCGGCCACGGGCCGGCCGTGCGCAACGCGGCGCGACGTTCACGCCGCCCGTCCGGCCGTCCCCATTCGAGAAGCAAGATCATGACCACACCGCTCAACCCGCGCATGGCGCTCGCCTGCGCCCACCTGCCGTTCAACGGCTGGCGCAGCCTGCCCGCGTCCGCCCGCCGCGCCGCCCCGCCCTGCCAGGGAGGCCTCGCATGAGCCAAGCCCAACGCCCCGAAGACATTGTCCACGAGGAAAAAGCGCAGCTGGATTTCACGCGCGACATGACCTACGGCGATTACTTGCACCTGGACGAACTGCTGGGCGCGCAGCACCCGCTGTCGCCCGAGCACAACGAAATGCTGTTCATCATCCAGCACCAGACCAGCGAACTCTGGATGAAGCTGATGCTGCATGAGCTGCGCGGCGCCATCGCCAACCTGGCGGCGGACCGTCCGCAGCCGGCCTTCAAGATGCTGGCGCGGGTCAGCAAGATCATGGAACAGCTGGTCCACGCCTGGGACGTGCTGGCGACCATGACGCCGCCCGAGTACTCCGCCCTGCGTCCCTACCTGGCGCGCTCCAGCGGCTTCCAGAGCTACCAGTACCGCCAGATCGAATTCCTGCTGGGCAACAAGAACGCCGCCATGCTCAAGCCGCACGCGCACCGCGCCGACCTGCTGGCGCAGGTGCAGCGCGCTTACGAGGCGCCCTCGCTGTACGACGAATCGCTGCGCCTGCTGGCGCGGCACGGCGTGACGGTGCCGGCGGACCGCCTGGAGCGCGACTGGACCCAACCCTACCAGGCCTCGGAAGGCGTCGAGCAGGCTTGGCTGACGGTCTACCGCGACACCGAGCGCTACTGGGACCTGTACCAGCTGGGCGAAAAGCTGACCGACCTGGAAGACGCCTTCCGCCTGTGGCGTTTCCGCCACGTCACCACGGTCGAGCGCGTCATCGGCTTCAAGCGCGGCACCGGCGGCACTTCTGGCGTGGATTATCTGCGGCGCATGCTGGAAGTGGTGCTGTTCCCGGAAATCTGGAAACTGCGCACCGATCTGTGATCGGCGATATCATCCGTCCCCAGATGAAAAGCCGGGCGCTCCCTGACAGAGCGGCCCGGATTGCGTGACCGTGCCGGCGATTCCCATGCTAGAATGCGCAGTTACTTTTCGGATACGTGGCAAGAACGCCTGAAAGCGGTTCGTGCTGGCGACCCTAACTTTTGACATGACTCCCTCGGGAGTCCTAGGAAAGCACCATGAAAGAAGGCATTCACCCCGAATACCGCGAAGTCGTCTTCGCCGACCTGCAAACGGGCAGCAAGTTCATCACCCGCTCGACCGTCCAGACGCGTGAAACCATCGAACTCGATGGCAAGACGTACCCGCTCTTCAAGTGCGACGTGACCTCCGAATCGCACCCGTTCTACACGGGCGCCCAGACGCGCATCGTCGAGACCGGCCGCGTGGAAAAGTTCCGCGCCCGTTTCGCCCGCACCGCTGGCACGGTCAAGTCCGCTTCCTGATCCTGTTGCTCCTACGGGAGTCACAGCAAAAAGGCAGCCTCCGGGCTGCTTTTTTTTCCCCTGACCCTGCTCGTCGGGCCGCCGGGGGCTGGCGCTTCCCGATCTCTCGGTTACATTAACGCCCGTGTCCCCACTTTCCATTTCCACTCCGGCCCGGCTGACGTCCGTGGCCACCGCAAAACTGCCCAGGCTGATCCTGCTCGGGCTGGCGCTGGCATACATCGTTGCCGGCCTGTTCATGCGCGACCCGTGGAAAACCGACGACGCGGTCGGCCTGGCGACGATGATCACCGCCATCCGCGAGGGTGGGATCACCTGGCTGCTGCCGCAAGTGGGGCACCTGGCGCATGCCGAGGAAGGCCCGCTGATCACCTGGATCGGCGCGATCTGCATCTGGCTGTTCGGCCCCTTCATCGGCGACATCACCGCCGGCCGCCTGCCAAACCTGCTGTGGTTCGGCATCACGGCGATGAGCGTCTGGTATGGCACCTATCTGCTCGGCCGCCGCGCCGAGGCCCAACCGCTGGCGCTGCCCTTCGGCGGCGAGCCGGAACCGCGCGACTACGGCCGCATGCTGGCCGACGCCGCCTTGCTGCTGCTGCTGGCCACCGTCGGCATCCTGCAGCGCACCCATGAAACCACGGTCGTGCCGGCCATCATGGCCTGCCAGGCGTTGGCCTTCTACTCGCTGGCGCGCACCGTCGATCGCCCGTTCACCGGCTCCACCACCCTGGGTATCGCGCTGGCCGCCAGCTTCCTGACGCGCGGCTGGGTCGGCGCCCTGCCGATCATGGTCGCCGCCCTGCTGGCGTTCTATCCGCGCGGCCCGCTGTGGAAGTGCAAGCGCTGGCTGCCGTGGGCCGCCCTGCTGGCCGCCGCGTTGATCCTGGCCTGGTGGATCCCCGCCAGCCACAGCAGCGAATACTGGATCCGCAACTGGAAGAGCTGGAACCTGTCCTCGTTCGCGGTGCCGTCCTGGCACGATGTCGGCCGCACGCTGCGCGACCTGCCCTGGTACCTGTGGCCCACCTGGCCGCTGGCGCTGGTGGCCATCTGGCGCTGGCGCGCCTGGATCTATGCGCCGCACATCTGGCTGCCGCTGATGCTGCTGGTGTTCGCGGCGCTGACGCTGTTCGGGCTCGACGAAGCCAGCGACTCCGAATACGTGCTGATGGCCGTGCCCTGCGCCGTGCTGGGCGCGTTCTCGCTGCCGACCTTGCGGCGCGGCGTGGTCAATACGCTGGACTGGTTCGCGGTGATGTGTTTTTCGCTGACGGCGGCCACGGCCTGGCTCGGCTGGGTCGCGCTGCACTTTCAATGGCCGGCGCAGATCGCCCGCAACATCGGCCGCCAGACCACCGGCTACGAACCCGTCATTTCCTGGACCGCCTTCGCCCTGGGCGTGGCCTTCACCATCGGCTGGATCGCGCTGGTGGTCTGGCGCCTGCGGGTCAAGCCCCAGGCGCTGTGGCGCGGCACCGTGCTATCGGCCGGCGGCCTGACCGTTACCTGGATCCTGCTGGTGCTGCTGTGGCAGCCGGCGGTCGACTACGCCCGCAGCTACCGCACGGTATCCGGCGAACTGGCGCAGGCAATTGAACAGAACATCCGGCCGGGCGAATGCGTGCGCGGCCTGAGCCTGGGCAGCGGCCAGCGCGCCTCGTTCCTGATCTTCAATAACCTGACGTTCACGTTCGATTCGAAGTGCACGCTGGTGCTGCAGCAGACCACCAACCAGAGCTTGCGCGACAACACCGCCGCCTACAGCGACAGCGCCGACGTGCTGTGGCAGGGCGGACGCCGCGCCGACCGCCAAGAAGTGTTCCGCCTGCTGCGAGTCGGCCCCAACCGATGACGCCCGCCCAACCGGCGGTGCCCGGTTTCGGCGCCACCCTGCGCAACATCGCCAAACAGGCGTGGCCGGTCCTGGTGAGCCAGTGGGCCGGCATCTCTTTCGGCGTGCTGGACACCGCCATGACCGGCCACGCCAGCGCCAACGACCTGGCGGCAATGGCGCTGTCCGCGTCGATCTACATCACCGTCTTCGTGGGCCTGATGGGCGTGGTTCACGCCCTCATCCCGATCCTGGCGCAGCACTTCGGCGCCGGCAACAATCGCGAAGTCGGCCGCAGTTGGGGCCAGGGCGTGTGGCTGGCGTTGGGCCTGTCGGCGGTGGGCGCCATCCTGATGCTGTTTCCGGATTTCTGGCTATCGATGTCGGGCGACGTCGATCCCGGCGTTCGCGAGCGCATCGCCTCGTACCTGCGGGCGCTGATCCTGGCGCTGCCGGCCGCGCTGGTGTTCCGCACCATCTACGCGCTCGGCACCTCGGTCTCGCGGCCCAAGCTGGTGATGGCGATCAACCTCACCGCCATCGGCTTCAAGGCCTTCTTTAACTGGCTGTTCATCTACGGCAGCCTGGGCCTGCCGGCGATGGGCGCCACCGGCGCCGGGCTGGCGACCGCCGTGGTGTCGTGGATGAGCCTGGGGCTGGGCCTGTGGGTCATCACCCACGACCGCTATTACCGCCGTTTTCACCTGCACGTCGGCCGGCCCGACTGGAAGACGCTGAAAGAACTGCTGCGCCTGGGCATTCCCATGGGCGGATCCTACCTGGTCGAAGTGTCGGCCTTCACCTTCATGGCCCTGCTGGTGGCACGCGAAGGCACCTTCGTGACCGGCGGCCACCAGATCATGTCGAACCTGGCGGCATTGTGCTACATGATGCCGATGGCGCTGGGCGTGGCCACCGCCGCCCTGACGGCGCAGGCGATCGGCGCGGGCAACCTGGCGCATGCCCACCGCACCGGCATGGCGGGCCTGGCGCTGGGGCTGATGGGCGCCCTGCTGACCGCGGTAGTGCTGCTGGCCGGTCGCCCGCTGATCCTGGCGGCCTACACCGATAATTCCCAGGTGGCCGCGGTGGCGACCACGCTGCTGGCGGTGCTGCCGCTGTTCCACCTGTTCGACTCCATGCAGTGCATCAACTCCTACCTGCTGCGGGCCTATAAGGTCGCGG
Organism: Achromobacter ruhlandii; assembly: GCF_902859695.1. Lineage (GTDB taxonomy): Bacteria > Pseudomonadota > Gammaproteobacteria > Burkholderiales > Burkholderiaceae_B > Achromobacter > Achromobacter ruhlandii. Next base: position 507,497 of record NZ_CADIJL010000001.1, on the reverse strand, counting down.
TGGTGCCACTGCTGCTGCAGACAGTGGCGCTGGCCGGCGTCGGCCTGGTCGGCGGCTGGTGGTTCGGCTTCGGACCGGGGCGCGGCGGCCTGGACGGGCTGCGCGAGATCCTGGTGCCCGGCTCGCCGCAGGGGGCGGGCAGCATGTGGCTGATGGCCATGGTCGGTCTGGCGCTGTCGGCCACGCTGCTGCACTTCTGGTACCGTCACATCGTGCGCGACGTGGCGCGCCAGGCCTGAACGGCGCGCCCGACGGGCAGCGACGGCGCGAAAAAAAGCAGCCCGAGGGCTGCTTTTTTCATGGCGGTGTGGCCGCCCCCCCCCCCGTTGCCGGCGGGCGGGGACGCGCAACGCGCTCAGCCCTTGGGGCGCTTGTCGATCACGCGGCGGGCCTTGCCGGTCAGCGTGCGCTCGACGTGGCCGGCGTCCGACACCTGGATGCGGGCGCTGACGCCGATGTGCGTCTTGACCGCATGCTGCAGCTGCTTGCCCAGCGCGGCGCGCTCGGCGTCCGACAGGGTCGAGAACTCGGCGCGGACTTCCGTCAGGATCTCGAGCTCGTCCATATTGCCGGTGCGCGACAGCACCAACTGATAATGCGGCGCCAGTTGCGCGATCTTGAGCACCAGTTCCTCGACCTGGGTCGGGAACATGTTCACGCCGCGCACGATCAGCATGTCATCGCTGCGGCCGGTGATCTTGCCGATGCGGCGCATGCTGCGCGCCGTGGGCGGCAACAGACGGGTCAGGTCGCGGGTGCGGTAGCGGATGATGGGCATCGCTTCCTTGGTGAGCGAGGTGAACACCAGCTCGCCCGGCTCGCCGTCCGCCACGGGCTCGCCCGTGTCCGGATTGATGATCTCGGCGTAGAAGTGGTCTTCCCACACCACCGGGCCGTCCTTGGTCTCGACGCACTCGCTGGCCACGCCCGGGCCCATCACTTCGGACAGGCCATAGATGTCGACCGCGTCGATGCCGGCCTCGGCCTCGATATCGGCGCGCATCTGCCCGGTCCAGGGCTCGGCGCCGAAGATGCCGATGCGCAGCGAACTTTGACGCGGATCAATCCCCTGGCGGCGCTGCTCCTCCAGAATATTGCAGAAATAGGAGGGCGTGACCATGATGATGTCCGGACGGAAATCGTTGATCAGCTGCACCTGCTTTTCGGTCTGCCCGCCCGACATCGGGATGACGGTGCAACCCAGGCGTTCGGCGCCGTAATGCGCGCCCAGGCCGCCGGTGAACAGGCCGTAGCCGTAGGCCACGTGCACCGTGTCGCCGGGCTTGCCGCCGGCCGCGCGGATCGAGCGCGCCACCAGGTTGGCCCAGTTGTCCAGGTCGCGCTGGGTGTAGCCCACCACGGTCGGCTTGCCGGTCGTGCCGCTGGAGGCGTGGATGCGCGAGATGCGCTCGCGCGGCACCGCGAACATGTCGAACGGATAGTTCTCGCGCAGTTCCTTCTTGGTGGTGAACGGGAACTTCGAAATGTCGGACAGCTGTTTCAGGTCGTCCGGATGCACGCCGATCTCGTCAAACGCCTTCTTGTAGTGCGGCACGTTCTCGTAGGCGTGCTTGAGCGACCACTTCAGGCGCTCAAGCTGCAGCGCGCGCAGCTCATCCTGGCTGGCATGCTCGATGGGGTCCAGCCCCGGCTTGCTCATGGTGTTGGACATGGTTATCTCTCTCCTGGAATGCATCCTCCGATCCGGGGGGCGCGCCGCGCGCCCGCCTCGGCCGGTGGTCTTGTCTCTGGTTGGTTGACGCGTTCAAGCCTCGGCCGGCGTGCCGACGATCTGCCCCTTGATGCGATAGGACCGGCCCCGGAACAGGGCGACGTTGCGGCCATCCTGGTTGGTGACCGTCACGTCGTACACCCCGGTGCGTCCTGCCAGCGAGCGCTCCTGCGCCACCGCGGTCAGCAGGTCGCCCTCGAAGCCGGGGGCCAGGTAATCGATGGTGCAGCCCGACGCCACGGTGCTGACGTTGCGCGAATTGCAGGAAAAGGCGAAGGCGCTGTCGGCCAGCGCGAAGATGAAGCCGCCATGGCAGGTCTTGTGGCCGTTGAGCATGTCGGGACGGACCCGCATGGTCAGGCGCGCATAACCGGGCGCCATCTCCTCGACCTTCATGTCCAGGCCCTGCGAGGCCGCGTCGCCGGCGTACATCACCGTGCCCACGGCCTGCGCCAGTTCCTGCGGATCGGTCGGCGCCTCCACGGGCGGAACGTGCGTGCTGCTCATCATTGCCCCTTGAACCGCGGTTCGCGTTTGCCCAGGAACGCGGCCACGCCTTCGGCGTAGTCGGCGCTGCGGCCCAGTTCGCGCATCATGTCGCGCTCCAGGTCCAGCTGGGTCGCCAGGTCGTTACCCAGGCTGGCCTGCAAGGCGCGCTTGGTGAAGGCCAGGCCCTTGGTCGGCGCGCGCGAGAAGTGCTGCGCCAGGTTCTCCAGCGTGGCGTCGAACGCGTCGTCGGCCACGCATTGCCAGATCAGGCCCCAGGCCTCGGCCTGGCGCGCGCTGAGCTTGTCGCCCAGCATCGCCAGCCCCAAGGCGCGGGCGCGGCCCACCAGGCGCGGCAGCACGAAGGTGCCACCCGTGTCGGGGATCAGCCCCAGCTTGCAGAACGACTGGATGAAATTGGCCGATTCCTTGGCGATGACGATGTCGCCGGCAAATGCCAGGTTGGCGCCCGCCCCCGCCGCCACGCCGTTGACCCCGACCACCACCGGCAGCGGCAGCGCGTTCAGGCGCCGCACCAGCGGCGCGTAGAACTTGTCGACGGTCTCGCCCAGGTCGGGCGGCGTGCCGTCGGGCGCGGGTTTGCGCTCGCTCAGGTCCTGGCCGGCGCAAAAGCCGCGGCCGGCGCCGGTCAGCACCAGCACGCGCGCGCCCTCGGTCTCGACGCGGGTCAGCGCATCCGCCACTTCAGCGTGCATGTTGGCGGTGAAGCTGTTGAGCTTGTCCGGACGGTTCAGCGTCAGGCGGGCGATGCCGTCGGCCAGTTCGAATTGGATGTCTTGGTAGGTCATGTCCGGTCCACCGCTCAAATGTGACGGCGCGTCTGCACCACGCGGAAGCGGTTGGACACGTAGGCCGAGTCGGACAGCGCCGCGTTGGCCGCCGGGTTGGCGCCGGTGCCGTGGAAGTCGCTGAATGCCGCGGTCTGGTTGACGAACACCGCGCCAGTCAGGTTCAGCGACAGCGACACGCCGGACTCTTCCGCCGCTTCCTGCACCTGCTCGGCCACCTCGTTGCTGGTGGTGTAGGCCGACAGCGACAACGCGCCGTGCTCGATCACGCTGTCGCGCGCGATCTGGATGCTGTGCGCGGTGGAATCGGTGGCGACCACGAAGGCGATCGGGCCGAACCATTCCTGGCTGATGGCGGGATTGCCGGCCTCGGCGCGCAGCAGCAGCGGCGTGCGCACGCGGGCATTCTCGAACTGCGGATGCGTCAGCGTCTTGCTGTCGGCCACCACCGGCAGGCCCAGCGCGCGGGCCTTCTCGATGCGTTCGACGATGCCTTCGTTCTGGATCGCGCCGGTCAGTTCGACGGCCTTGGCGGCGTCGGCGCCGAGCTTGTCGACCGCGGCGCCCAGGGCGGCGGCGACCTCATCGAAGCTGACACGGCCTTCCGGCGTCTGGATGCCGTCGCGCGGCACGTAGATGTTCTGCGGCGCCGTGCACATCTGGCCCGAATACAACGCCAGCGAGAACGCCAGGTTGCGCGCCACGCCCTTCAGGTCGGCGGCCGAATCGATGATGACCTGGTTGACGCCGGCCTTCTCGGTGTAGACCAGCGCCTGGCGGGCATTGTTTTCCAGCCAGTCGCCGTTGGCGGTGCTGCCGGTGAAGTCGATGATCTTGACCGCGGGATCCAGCGCCAGCTGGCGCGCGGTGTCTTCCTCAGCGGTGTGCGCGGCCAGCAGCACCACATCCGGATCGAAGCCGGCTTCCTGCAGCACTTCGCGCGCCACCTTGACGGTCAGCGCCAGCGGCAGGATCGCGCCCGGGTGCGGCTTGACGATGACGGTGTTGCCCGTGGCCAGGCTGGCGAACAGGCCGGGATAGCCGTTCCAGGTCGGGAAGGTCGAGCAGCCGATCACCAGCGCCACGCCGCGCGGCACCACGGTGAAGTGCTTTTCCATGCGGATGGGATCATTCTTGCCCTGCGGCTTTTCCCAGATGGCGACGCCGGGAATGCGCGACATTTCCTGCCAGGCGTAGGCCACGGCCTCGAAGCCGCGGTCCTGCGCGTGCGGGCCGCCGGCCTGGAAGGCCATCATGAAGCCCTGGCCGGTGGTGTGCTGCACGGCGTAGGCCATCTCGAAGCTCAGCTTGTTCAGGCGCGCCAGGATTTCCAGCGACACGCCCACCCAGGCCTGCGGGCCGGCGCGGCGCCAGTCCTGCAGCGCGCGCTTGGATGCGGCCACCAGCTTGGCGGCGGGCACGTGCGGATAGGTGATGCCCAGGTCGAAGCCGTAGGGCGACTTTTCGCCGCCGACGGTGCCGTCGGCGTCGTGCAGATTCAGCGGGAACGGCTTGCCGCGCAGCGCCTCGAAGGCGGCGCGGCCGTCGTCATTGGCGGTCTCGCCATAGTTGCGGGGGCTGGGCGACTCGGCGAACGGGCTCCAGTAGCCGCGCAGCGCGGCGGCGGCCAGGGCTTGTTCCAGCAGGGGCTGATGGCGTTCGAAGAATTTCTGGGACACTGCGTCTCTCCAAATGGAATGGGGGTCTGACTGGCGCGCGCCGGGTCAGGTTTCCTGGTCGAAGTCGATCACCAGGCGGTCGCTGACCGGAAAGCTCTGGCAGCTCAGGATAAAGCCTCGCGCCACTTCGTAGTCTTCCAGGGCGAAGTTGGCATCCATGTCCACTTCGCCCTCGACCACCTTGCAGCGGCAGGTGGAACACACCCCGCCCTTGCACGAATACGGCAGCTCGATGCCCTGCGCCAGCGCCGAATCCAGCACGCTGTCTTTGTTCTTGTCGATCACGAACTTGCGGCTGTGGCCGTCCTGCACCACGGTCACCTCGCACTGGCCCTTGCCGGGCGCCTGGCGGGCGTCCTGCCCCGTGCGCAACGCGCGCGGCCCCTTCGGGGCGCCGAACAGTTCGAACTTGATGTTCGCCTTCGGGATGCCGCGGGCCTGCAGCCGCTCGACCACGCTCTCGGTCATGGTCTGCGGACCGCAGACAAAAGCGTAGTCGATATCCTCGGGGCTCATCCACGCCGACATCAGCTGGTCGACCTTGTCGCCGTCCAGGCGGCCGTTGAACAGCTCGATATCCTGGGTTTCACGGCTCATGACGTAGACCAGCGAGAAGCGGTCCATGTACAGGTTCTTCAGGTCCTCGATTTCTTCGCGGAACAGCACGGCGGACGAGGCGCGGTTGCCGAAGAACAAGGTGAACTTGCTGTTCGGCTCTGTCGACAGCGCGGTCTTGACCAGCGAGAACACCGGGGTGATGCCGCTGCCGACGGCGAATGCCACGTAGTGGCGCTGGTTTTCAGGCGAGAAGTCGACGGTGAAGTTGCCGGCCGGCGCCATCACTTCCAGGGTCTGGCCCGGCTGCAGCTCGTGGTTGGCCCAGCTCGAGAAAACGCCCTCGTCGACCTTCTTGATCGCCACGCGCAGCAGCTTGTCGCGCGGCGCCGAACAGATCGAATAGGAACGGCGCAGTTCCTCGCCGTTGAGCTGCGTGCGCAGCGTCAGGTACTGGCCCGGCAGGAAAGCGAATTCATCGGCCAGCGTGTCGGGCAGGTCGAACGTCACGACCACCGCGTCGCGCGTGTTGCGCGCCACCGAGGCCACTTTCAGGGGGTGGAATTGGTTCAGGCTCATTCTCGAAACCACTCTCAGTGAGTCTTGAAGTAATCGAACGGCTCGCGGCAGCTGACGCAGCGGTACAGCGCCTTGCACGAGGTCGATCCGAAATTGCTGACCAGGCGCGTGTCGCGCGAACCGCAGCGCGGGCACTCGATGGCGGGCCCGGCGTTGCGCCGGCTGATGCCCGAGATGTCGATGGCCTGTTGCGCGGGCGCGGCGATGCCGTAGTCCTTGAGCGCGGCGCGGCCCTTCTCGCTCATCCAGTCGGTGGTCCAGGCGGGCGACAGGCGCGTCTCGACGCGCACCTCGCCGATGCCGTGGCGCGCCAGCACCTGGCGGATGTCTTCGGTGATCTCGCGCATCGCGGGGCAGCCGGAGTAGGTCGGCGTGATGACGACGACGCAGGCGTCGCCCTCGAACGCGACGTCCCGCACCACGCCCAGGTCCACCACCGACAGCACGGGGATCTCCGGATCGGGGACCTCCTGCAGCCAGGCGTAGACCTGCTCGATGGACACGGGCACGACGGCGTTCACCACTTGGCTCCCGGATAGGCGCGCGGCAGGTACTGCATTTCCGCCAGCACGTAGCCCAGCTCCTCGGTGTGCCGGCCCTGGCGGCCGCCGCTATGGGCCGGATGGTTCGCCGCCGCGGCGTCGGGCACCTTCAGCGTGGCTTCCTCAAGCACTTCGCACACATGCTGTTCCCAGGGCGTGCGCAGCGCGGCCAGTTCACAGCCGATGCCGCGCGCCGCCATGTCCTGGTCGATCGCGTCGTCGGTGAACAGCTCACCGGTGAAGCGCCAGGCGTCGTCGATCGCCGCCTGCATCCTGGCGTGGCTGGTCTCGGTGCCATCGCCCAGGCGCACCACCATGTCCGACGAACGGCGCACGTGGTAGGTCACTTCCTTGAGCGACTTGGCGGCGATGCCGGCCACCCGCTCGTCCGACGATTGCGCCAGGCGCTGCAAGAGGAAGTAGTGCCAGACGTCGAACAGGAACTGGCGCGCCATGGTGTCGGCGTAATTGCCGTTGGGCCGCTCGACCAGCAGCGCATTGTGGAACTGATGGGCATCGCGCAGATAGGCCAGCGCGTCCTCGTCGCGGCCCGCGCCTTCGACCTCGCCGGCCAGCGTCAGCCACATGCGGGCCTGGCCCAGCAGGTCGAGCGCGGTGTTGGTCAGCGCCAGGTCCTCTTCCAGGATCGGACCGTGACCGGTCCAGGCGCCCAGGCGTTGCGACAGGATCAGCGTGGTGTCGCCCAGGCGCAGCAGGTATTCGAAGAAAGTCTTGTCCATGTCTCCCCCGCCGCCTTACATGTGCTTGATTTCTTCAGGCATCGGAAAGAACGTGGGATGCCGGTAGACCTTGCTGTTGGCCGGCTCGAACAAGGGATCCTTGTCGCCCGGGCTGCTGGCGGAAATGTCGGAGGCCCGCACCACCCAGATGCTCAGGCCTTCGTTGCGGCGGGTGTAGACGTCGCGGGCGTGGTTGATCGCCATTTCGGCGTCGGGCGCGTGCAGGCTGCCGACGTGCTTGTGCGCCAGGCCGTGCTGGCTGCGGATGAACACTTCCCACAGAGGCCAGTCTTTGCTCATGATGGATATCCTCGGATGCCGGGCGCGCGTGGCGCCCCGGGTATTGGATGAGTAAGGAGTTGGAAGGCCGGGCGCCGCCCGGCCAGGACTCAGGCCGCCTTGCGCTCGGCCTGCTTGTCGGCGTAGGCGACCAGCGCCTCGCGCACCCAGGCGCCGTCTTCGTGCGCCTTGACGCGCGCCGCCAGGCGCTCGCGGTTGCACGGGCCATTGCCCTTGAGCACGGCGTAGAACTCGGCCCAGTCGATCTCGCCGAAGTCGTAGTGGCCGCGCTCGGCGTTCCACTTCAATTCGGGATCGGGAATGGTCAGGCCCAGGTATTCGGCCTGCGGCACGGTCTGGTCGACCATCTTCTGGCGCAGCTCGTCGTTGGAGAACAGCTTGATCTTCCAGGCCATGGACTGGGCGCTGTTGGGCGAGTCGGCGTCGGACGGGCCGAACATCATGAGCGCCGGCCACCACCAGCGGTTCAGCGAGTCCTGCACCATCGCCTTCTGTTCGGGCGTGCCGTGCAGGCACATCTGCATCAGCAGGTCGTAGCCCTGGCGCTGGTGGAAGGACTCCTCCTTACAGACGCGCACCATGGCGCGGGCGTAGGGGCCGTAGGAGCAACGGCACAGCGGGATCTGGTTGATGATGGCCGAGCCGTCGACCAGCCAGCCGATCATGCCGATGTCGGCCCAACTGAGCGTGGGGTAATTGAAGATGCTGGAGTACTTGGCGCGGCCGGCATGCAGGTCGTCGATCAGGTCGTCGCGCGACACGCCCAGGGTCTCGGCGGCGCTGTAGAGGTAGAGGCCGTGGCCGGCTTCGTCCTGCACCTTGGCCAGCAGGATGGCCTTGCGCTTGAGCGACGGCGCGCGGGTGATCCAGTTGCCTTCGGGCAGCATGCCGACGATTTCGGAGTGGGCGTGCTGCGAGATCTGGCGCACCAGGGTCTTGCGGTAGGCCTCGGGCATCCAGTCCTTGGCCTCGATCCGCACGCCTTCGTCGATGCGGCGCTGGAACGTCTGTTCGCGGCCTTCGAGCTGGTCCGCGGTCTTGACCTGCTTGACGCCGGTTTCGACGAGTTGAGCGTACATGGTTGTCTCCTTGAGACGGTTTGCGATAGCGCAAAGCGAACGCCGCGCAGGGCCGTCATGTCATAGGCGGATTATTTAATACAAAAAAACCATTGTCAAACTCAAATCTGTATCACATTGGATTTATGTATCATATCCAGGATCCCGATATCGGCCGCTTGCGGCCCCCCTTATGGCAAACCCTCAGTCGCCCCTGGACCGTTACCTGTCACGCCTGCTCAAAAGCGATCCGCCGCGCGCGAAGTCGCTTTGCGTCAGCCTGCTGGGGGACGCCCTGGCGCCGCACGGCGGCGCCATCTGGCTGGGCGACCTGATCGAGCTGCTGGCGCCCCTGGGCATCAACGAACGCCTGTTGCGCACCAGCGTGTTCCGGCTGGTCGCGCAGAATTGGCTGCAGTCCGAGCGCCATGGCCGCCGCAGCCTGTACCTGATTTCCGAGCAGGGCCTGCGCCACACGGCGCACGCGTCGCAGCGCATCTACGTGGGCGCGCCGCGGGAATGGAACGGGCAATGGACGCTGGTGGCGCTGCCGCGCACCGGCAACGGGCTCGCCGAGCGCGCGGAACTGCGCCGTGAACTGGTCTGGGAAGGGTTCGGCATGATCGCGCCGGGGCTGTTCGCCCATCCGCACACCGAGGCGCGCGCCGCCCACGACATCCTGGAAAAACTGGGCATTCCGGACAAGGCGCTGGTGCTGTCGGCGCGCGACCTGGCCGGCGCCGGCGGCCTGCCGATAGCCAGCCTGGCCACGCAGTGCTGGAACCTGGACGATGTGGCCGAACAGTACCGCCAGTTCAGCAGGAATTTCGGACCGCTGGAAAAACTGCTGGAGACCCCGCCGTCGCCGTCGGACGCCTTCGTCACCCGCGTGATATTGCTGCACAATTGGCGCCGGATCGTGCTGCACGACCCGCACCTGCCCGGCCCCATGCTGCCCGACGACTGGCCCGGCCATGCGGCGCGCGAGATCTGCGGGCGCGTCTATTGGCAGGTGTTCGACGCCTCGGAGGCACATCTGAACGCGCTGGCCGGCCGCGACAATGAGCGCTACACCCCCTTGGCCGCCGACATCGCCACGCGTTTCGGCGGACGGCCGGCCTGAAACGCGAAGCGGGCCTCCCTGCCCTCGGCGCGGACCATCCAGCCGCGCGGCGGATCTGGAATACCGGCGATGACGCCTCGTGACGATGAAAGACGCGCCCCGGAGATCAAACGCCTTCGCCAGCCCGCGGCAGGGTCACGCCCAGCGTCTCCAGGCAGGATTCGCCGACGACATCCGCCCCCGCCCGCGCCAGCCCCCTTGCCCGGCCGATGAAGGACAGCGTCCAGCGCGCCCGGACTGGCCGGCCCAAGGCCGCGCCAGTGTCGGCGTCGATGCCGCTGGGCACGTCCAGCGCCAGCACGGGCACATTCCAGGCGTTGACGCGGTCCACCAATGCCTGCCACGCCGGCCCCAGGGGACGATTCAGGCCGATGCCGAACAGGCCGTCGATGACCAGGTCCGGCGGCGCATCCGCCGTCAATTCCCGGCAGGTGGCGCCACCGGCCGCGATCCAGCCGGCGTAGGCCCGCGCGGCGTCGGCGGGCAGGGATTGGGGGCCCGAGGGAAGCACAACCAGCAAGTCGTACCCGAGCTCAAGCAGACGGGTCGCCGCTTCCAGGGCATCGCCGCCATTGTTGCCCGGGCCGGCCAGCGCCAGCACCCTGGTTTGCGGCGCGTAGCGGGCCGCGACGAAACGCGCCGCGGCCGCGCCGGCCAGCGGCATGAGCCGCCGCCCCTGGGCCAGGGCCTCGTGTTCGGCCGCGCGAATGACGGCAACGGGATAGGACGACGGCATGGCGGCTCGCTGGCGGGCGCCGCCGGCTCGGCGGCGGCTTACACCTTCAGGAAGTGTTCGCGGTAGTACTTCAGTTCGTCGATCGACTCGTAGATGTCGGCCAGCGCTTCGTGGCGGCTCTTCTTCTCGAATCCCTTGTACACGGCCGGCGCCCAACGGCGCGCCAGCTCCTTGAGCGTGCTGACGTCCAGATTGCGGTAGTGGAAAAACTGTTCCAGGCGCGGCATGTAAGCAAACATGAACCGGCGGTCCTGGCTGATGGTGTTGCCGCACAGCGGCGACTTGCCGGCCGGCACGTGCTGCGCGAGAAACGCCAACAGCGTATCCTCTGCCTGCGCTTCGGAAATCGTCGAAGCGCGAACCTTGTCGATCAGGCCGCTCTTGCCATGGGTGGATTTGTTCCAGTTGTCCATGGCGTCGAGCAGGCTGTCGGGCTGATGCACCACCAGCACGGGGCCTTCGGCCACCACGGTCAGGTCGGCCTCGGTGACCACCACGGCGACCTCGATGATGCGTTCTTTTTCAGGGTCCAGGCCGGTCATTTCCATATCCAGCCAGACCAGGCGGTTTTCGTTCACAGCCATATAATTTGCCTATAAAACACGCGTTTTCAAACACGCGATTTTCGCACATACCCATTTGAGCAGGCCGCATCGCCCATGTTCACTCTGCTGTTCGTTGCCTTCCTGCTGACCGATATCGCCGTGCGCATGTGGCTGGCCAGCCGCCAGATCCGCCATGTGGCGCGCCATCGCGACCAGGTGCCACCGGAATTCTCCCGCCGTATCGGCCTGGCCAGCCACCAGCGCGCCGCCGACTACACGGTGGCCCGGGTCAGGCTGGGCATGTTCGAACGCACCTATGATGCCATCCTGCTGATCTGCCTGACGCTGATGGGCGGCCTGCAGCTCATCGACCTGTGGGTGGGCCAGCTTACCAGCAACGACTTCCTGCGCCAGATGCTGCTGCTGGTGGCCGTGGCGCTGCTGCTGGGCCTGCTGGGGCTGCCCTTCACCCTGTGGCGGCAGTTCAAGCTGGAAGCGCGCTTCGGTTTCAACCGCATGACGCCCGAGCTGTTCATCTCCGACGCGGCCAAGGGCCTGCTGGTGGCCGCGGTGCTGGGGCTGCCGCTGGCGGCAGCGGTGCTGTGGCTGATGGGCAGCGCGGGACAATACTGGTGGATCTGGGCCTGGGCGTTGTGGACCGCCTTCAACCTGGCGCTGCTTATCGTCTACCCGATGTTCATCGCGCCCCTGTTCAACAAGTTCACGCCGCTGTCCGATCCCGAACTGGCCGGCCGCATCCAGCGCCTGGCCCAGCGCTGCGGCTTTGCCCTCAACGGCCTGTTCGTGATGGACGGCTCGCGCCGCTCGGCCCACGGCAACGCCTATTTCACCGGCTTCGGCCGCTCGCGCCGCATCGTGTTCTTCGACACGCTGCTGGCGCGCTTGAACGCCGACGAGATCGAAGCCGTGCTGGCGCACGAACTCGGCCACTTCGCCAAGCGCCACATCATCAAGCGCATCCTGTTCAGCTTCGCCGCCGCGCTGGGCTTTTTCGCCATCCTGGGATGGGTCGCGCAGCAGCCGTGGTTCTACGTGGGCCTGGGCGTGCTGCCGCAGCTGGGCGGCCGCAACGACGCCATGGCGCTGCTGCTGTTCTTCCTGGCCATTCCTGTTTTCACTTTCGTCTTCACACCGCTGGCCAGCTGGTACTCGCGCCGCGACGAGTTCGAGGCCGACCGCTACGCGGCCGAGCAGAGCTCGCCCGACCGCCTGGTCTCCGCCCTGGTCAAGCTCTACGACGACAACGCCGCCACCCTGACGCCCGATCCCGTGCACTCTGCCTTCTACGATAGTCACCCCCCCGCCGCCGTGCGCATCCGCCACCTGACGGCGCCTGCGGCATGAGCAGCAACGACCGCAACAAGGCCGCCTTCCAGGACGCGCCCCAAGGCAGCGCGCCAGCCAACGCCGCCAACGAAGGCCGCATCATCGCGGCGCACGGCCGCCACTACACCGTCGAGCTGGCCGATGGCAGCCTGCGCAAATGCTTCCCGCGCGGCAAGAAAGCCGGCGCCGCCGTCGGCGACCGCGTCCGCATCACGCCCCAGGGCCAGGACGAAGGCGCCATTGACGCCATCCTGCCGCGCCGCAACCTGCTGTACCGCTCCGATGAAATGCGGTCCAAGCAGTTCGCCTCCAACGTCGACCAGTTGCTGATCGTGGTGGCGGTGCAGCCGACCTTCTCCGACGATCTCACCGGCCGCGCGCTGGCCGGCGCCTGGAGCGCCGGCATCGCGCCGTTGATCATCCTGAACAAGACCGACATCGTCGACGCGCTGCCCGCCGCCCGCGCGCGCCTGGCGCCGATCGCCGCGCTGGGCGTGGACATCATCGAACTGAGCGCGCTCGAACCCGAAAAGGTCCACACGCTGCTGGCGCCGCGCCTGGCCGGGCGCACCAACCTGCTGCTGGGGCAGAGCGGCATGGGCAAGTCGACCCTGCTGAACGCGCTGGTGCCGGATGCCGCCGCGCCCACCCGCGAGCACTCGACCGCGCTGGACATGGGCAAGCACACCACCACCAGCACCCGCCTCTATCACCTGCCCGCGCCGGGCGGCGACCTGATCGATTCCCCCGGATTCCAGGCCTTCGGCCTGCAGCACCTGAGCCGCGAAGACATCATTCGCGGCTTCCCGGAATTCACCAAGCCGATCGAATCCTGCCGCTTCTACAACTGCACCCATCGCCATGAGCCAGGCTGCGGCGTGGTCGCGGCGCTGGACGCGGGCGCGATCGACCCGGCCCGCTACGCGCTCTACCTGCGCATCCTGGACGAGAACCTGGCGGGACAACAGCGGTATTGAGCCGCCGGTTGGCGGCCTCCCGGCGTGGCCCGCGCAAGCGGCGCCATTGACGGGCAGGCACCGCCGCGGCGCGCGCGCCATCCGATCGGCGGGCGCAGGGCAGATCGGCTCGCGGCAGTTGAAGCGGCGGGCGGCTGCCTGGCGAGCCGCCAGCCAGCGGGGGTCTCAACGCGGCTCGAAGCCGTTGCGCAGCAAGTGGTAAAGGTTGCGCAGCATGCCCGCGGTGGCGCCCCAGATGAAATGCCGGCCATACGGCATGCCGTAATAATGGCGCACACGGCCGTCCTCCAGCCGCGCCTCGTACAGGCGATGGTTGGCCGGATCCATCAGGAACGCCAACGGCACTTCGAACACCTCGGCCACTTCGAACGCATCCGGCGCCAGCTGGAAGCCGGGCGTCACCAGCGACACCACGGGAATGATCGAAAAACCGGTGGCGGTCAGGTACGGGGGCATGCTGCCCAGCACCTCGACATGATTGGCCGGCAGACCGGTTTCCTCTTGCGCCTCGCGCAACGCCGCCGCGACCGGCGTGGCGTCGCTGGTTTCGATGCGGCCGCCGGGAAAACTGATCTGGCCCGCGTGATCATGCAGGTGCGCCGCGCGCTGGGTCAGCATGATGTGCACGCCGTCGTCGCGCGTCACCAACGGGATCAGCACGGCGGCGGGAACTGGCGCGCCCTCGCGCCCGGGATAACGCAGGTCGTTGTCGCGCGACAGTTCCAGCGTCCAGGTGGATGGCTGGCTGAGCGTGCCGCGCAGCAGGTCGGGCGTCAGCAGGCCGGCCGGCACTGCCGGCAGGGAATCGTTGGCGACCACCCAGGGTTGCGACGCCGGATCGAACCCGGGACGCGCCAGCGGCCGGCGCGGCCGCGCAGAAGACGAGGAATCAGACATTCGGCTTTTCAAAAAGAAAAAAGGCACCCTCGCAGGTGCCTTTTTAACCCGGAAACCCGTGCCGAACGAAAACGCTGGATGGAGTGAGCGTCCGACACTGGTGGGGCCGTGTGCCGATAAGCGATCAAGCCGCCGAGGCTTGCTTGCTGACCAGCTTTTCCTTGATACGCGCCGACTTGCCCGAGCGGTTGCGCAGGTAGTACAGCTTGGCGCGGCGCACGTCGCCGCGGCGCTTGACTTCGATGCCGGCGATTTGCGGCGAGTACAGCTGGAACGTACGTTCCACGGCTTCACCCGACGAAATCTTGCGCACGGTGAACGCGGAGTTCAGGCCGCGGTTGCGCTTGGCGATCACGACGCCTTCGAAGGCCTGCACGCGCTTGCGGGTGCCTTCAACGACGTTCACGCTCACGATGACGGTGTCACCAGGAGCAAATTCAGGCTTGGCTTGGCCGCCGGTCAGGCGGGCAATCTCTTCCTGTTCCAGGATAGCGATAAGGTTCATTGAGAACTCCTAGATCATCATGCCTTTGCGGACTAAAGCGCTTTGCCGTTCGATGTTGTTCGGGCCGGGGCTGAAAAATGCGCCTGGCCGTGTACCGCAAGCAGAGGATGAGATTTGGCAAACCAATGATTCTACACCAAAAATTGGCGGATGCCTCAGGTAACATGGCGCCCTGCCCGCAGGTTTGCGGTACCCTAGCGGTTTCTGTAACAAACACGTCATAAGACGCTGTTCCCCTCATGTCGTACTCGTCCCTGTTATTGGTCGTCCTGGCGGCGATGGCCCACGCAACGTGGAATCTGCTCGCCAAGCGCGCGGCCATGGTGGGCGCTCCCTTTGTGTTCGCCTATGGGCTGTGCGCCTCGGTGCTGTATGCGCCTTGGGTCGTGTGGGTGCTGCTGCATGACGGCATGACCTGGACCTGGCCCGTGGTCGGGGCGATCCTGACCTCCAGCCTGTTGCACCTGGGCTACAGCCTGTGCCTGCAACGCGGCTATCAGGTGGCCGACCTGTCGGTGGTCTACCCCATCGCCCGGGGTACCGGTCCACTGCTTTCCACCACCGGCGCCTTCCTGCTGCTGCGTGAACCGGCCACCGCCACGGGCATCGCCGGCATGCTCTGCGTGGTGATCGGGGTGCTGTTGATCGCCACCCAGGGGCGGCTGGCGATCTTCCGCAACGCGCAGGCCTGGGTGGGCGTGCGCTGGGGCATGGTGATCGGCCTGTTCATCGCCGCCTATACCGTAGTGGATGCCTATGGCGTCAAGGTGCTGCTGATCAGCCCGGTGCTGTTCGACTGGTTCACCTGTGTCACCCGCACCGCCATGATGACCCCCCATATGGTGAAGCGCCGCGCGCAGGCGTGGGAACTGATGCGCGGCCATTGGCACCTGGCCCTGGCGGTGGGCCTGCTGTCGCCGCTGGGCTACATCCTGGTGCTGTACGCGCTGCGCAATGGCGCGCCGCTCAGTCTGGTGGCTCCGGCACGGGAAATGTCGATGATGCTGGGCACCTTGGCTGGCATGTTCCTGCTGCGCGAGAAAGTCGGCCCCGGCCGTCTGGCCGGCTGCCTGTCTATCCTGGCCGGCGTGGTGCTGCTGGGTTCGAGCTGAAAGCGCGCCGGCCCTCGCGCGGGCCGGCGGCGTGAAGCGCCTGGATGCGTCCGCGCACCGGCGCGGACGGTGGCGCAACCTCAGAAGCCGCCAGCCACGCCCAGCCACATGAGCGCCGGGATCATTGCTCCCCACGCCAGCACCAGCACCACATCCAGCACCATGCTTTTCACGCTGACCTGATCCGACACGGGTTCCACCGTGGCGTTGCCCAGACTGCGCTCGCGCGGGCCACGAACAGTGGACGCGGCCTGCTCGGCTGCCGGCGGAAACGGCCACTTGCCCGGCAGCGTGCCGGCGCGCTCACGTTGGCGCGGCGCGGTTGCGGCGGGTGCCCCCGCCTCGCCACCAGCAGGCGACAGCAGATCCCCGGTCGTGGCGCTGGCGTGGCGCCCCGCCGGCCCCCCCCCCCAGGGCATGGCCAAGCCGGTGTAACGGGCACCCTGGGCGCGGACGCGCTGCACCGCACGGCGCAGCGGCGTCAACGAGACGACGGCAAGTTCATCCGGCAGGACGGAAAGTTGAGCGGTGTTCATGAGGAACTCCTTGTAACGCAATCAGGAACCGCGGCAATTCGCCACGGCGGCAACCCGTGGGCGAGCCACGGGTCAGTCGAACAACGACAATTGCCCCGCGACCATGGCGCGCAGTTGGCGCGCACCGCGCCCGTAGGCGCCGGCCACGGGCATGGCACTGGGAAAAGGGACCCCTGAAGACGCTTGCGCGCCAACCGGGGATGGAAAAACGGAGACTTCGGCCGTACCGGCGGCGGCCGTGAACAACGAGGCGGAAGCGCCGGCGGACGCGGGCGGCTGGAAGCGGTCGCAGTCGAGCGACAGGCGGTGGCGATTCAGGCCCAGCTTGCGCGTCGCGACGGCGAAGCGCTGGCGCAGCAGGTCGGCCCAGATGCCGGTGCCGCGCATGCGCGAACCGAAGTTGGGATCGTTGCGGCGGCCGTTGCGCAGGTCTTCGATGCGATGGAGCACCCGCTGGGCGCGGTCCGGGAAATGGGCGTTGAGCCAGTCTTCGAACAGCGTCTTGACTTCCCAGGGCAGGCGGATGACGGTGTAGCTGGCGTAGTGCGCGCCGGCCGCCTTCGATTCCTGCAGGATGTGTTCCATGGCGTCATCGTTGATGAACGGGATCACGGGCGCCACCAGCACGCCGACCGGCACGCCGGCGGCGGTCAGGGTGCGCACGGCCTCCAGGCGGCGCCACGGAGCGGCGGCGCGCGGCTCGAGCGTGCGGGCCATGTCGGCGTCCAGCGTGGTGATGCTCATGTAGACCACCACCAGCTTCTGCTCGGCCAGCGCGGCCAGCAGGTCGAGGTCGCGCGCCACCAGGGCGTTCTTGGTGACGATGGTGAGGGGGTGGCGGGTCTCGAGCATCAGCTCGAGCATGCCGCGCGTCAGGCGCCAGTCGCGCTCGATGGGCTGGTAGGCGTCGGTGGCCGAGCCGATGTTGATGGGCGACGGCTTGTAGCCGGGCCGGCTGATTTCCGCCCGCAGCGCCTGGACCGCGTTGGCCTTGGCCACCAGCCGGGTTTCGAAGTCGAGGCCGGGGGAATAGCCCAGGTAGGAATGGGTGGGACGGGCGTAGCAATAGACGCAGCCATGCTCGCAGCCACGGTAGGGATTGACGGCCACGTCGAAGGGGATGTCGGGCGAATCGTTGCGCGACAGGATCTTGCGGGCTTCTTCGGCGGTGACGGTGGTCTTGGGAACCGCGGGCGCCCGGCGGACGTCGGGCAGGATGGGGATGACCGTGGCAGCCCCCAAGGCCGGGGCATCGGCCTGATCGGCCAGGCCGGTCTTATCGATGGAATCGTCAGGGGAAATATCGGGGACAGCATCGACGAAATCAGCCGGGAGACCCGAGCCGGACCAGCCGTCGTCGACCTGCGCGCGGTCGTCTTTCTGGAAGCGATGCCGAACATTAGTAACCGCACCCCGACCGCGCAAGGCGGCGGGGGCGGCAGCCGGGGACCCAGAACCGGCGGGAAAAGAATGATCGGTGCGTGCCATGAAAACTACTGTACAAAAACACAGTGGTTTTGACAAGCACCAAAAGCCTTTTCGTAAGACAGCCCCACTTTACCGCAAGACGAAGACGGCGTCCGGACAATTCGATTTCATGTTGCGATATCGCCCGGAAACCCGCGCCGGCATTGGGTTTGGAATAAAAACAACACCCAAAAACCGGTGCGGGGCGGACTCTTCCCGCCCCGACTTGCGGTTTACCGGAGCATGCCCGCCGCCGCGGTCTGATGCGTGGCTTCGTCGATCAGGATGAAGGCGCCGGTGGCGGGCACATCGGCGTATCGATCGACCGCCAACGACTCACGCGTGGTGAACGCGACGCGGCCAATGTCATTCATGCGCAGCGTGCCTTCGGTGTTCTCCACTTCCTGCAGTTCGTGGATGTCGCGATGCGAGAGCACCGCGCGGATCTTCGCCGACGTCAGTCGCGTGCCATGCTTGAGCAGATACTTGCGCGCGGGGTTGAGCACCTGCGCATCGAGCCAGCACAGTTCCGCCTCGAATTCGCGCGCGACTTGCGCCGGCGCGGCCGCGTGCACGATCACGTCACCGCGCGAGACGTCGACGTCGCGGTCCAGTACCAGCGTCACCGAGTCGCCCGCCACCGCTTCATCGAGCGCGCGATCGAACAGCCGCACTTCCTGCACGCGCGCCGTCACGCCCGACGGCTGCACCACGATCTCGTCGCCGGGACGCAGCACGCCGCTGGCGATGCGGCCCGCGTAGCCGCGGAAATCGTCCCTGCTGCTGCCGTCGTGGCGCGACACCCACTGCACGGGAAAACGCAGCGGCCCCGCGCCGCCGTCACCGGCCAGTTCCAGCGATTCCAGCAGCGTCAACAGCGGCTGGCCGGCGTACCACGGCGTCTTGTCCGACCGCGTCACCACGTTGTCGCCGTTCAACGCCGATAGCGGCAGCGCGTGGAAGTGCGCGATGCCAAGCCGGGACGCCAGATCGGCGTAGGCGGCGCGGATGCGCTCGAACACGGCCTGGTCCCAATCCACCAGGTCCATCTTGTTGACGGCCACCACGATGTGGCGGATGCCCAGCAGGCGGGCGATGGTGCTGTGGCGCTTGGTCTGCGGCAGCAGATTGCCGTCGGCGGCGCGGGTGGCATCGATCAGGATCACGGCGACGTCGGCGGTCGATGCGCCCGTCACCATGTTGCGGGTGTACTGCTCATGGCCGGGCGCGTCGGCGATGATGAACTTGCGCGCCGGGGTCGAGAAGTAGCGGTAGGCCACGTCGATGGTGATGCCCTGCTCGCGCTCGGCTTCCAGGCCGTCGGTCAGCAGGGAGAAGTCGATGCCGCCTTCGGCCACGCGCTTGTACTTGGCGCGCGAGATGGCGTCGAGCTGGTCGGCGAACACGCCCTTGCTGTCATACAGCAGGCGGCCGATCAGCGTTGATTTGCCGTCGTCCACCGAACCCGCGGTGATCAGGCGCAGCACGCCCGAGTCGGCGCCCGAAAGAAAAGAATCGTTTACTGCGTTCATATGCGTCCCCTGTCGGCCGGCCAGGCGCCGGCCACTCGTGCGATCAGAAATAGCCTTCCTTCTTGCGGCGCTCCATCGAGGCCTCGGAAGTCTGGTCGTCCATGCGCGTGGCGCCGCGCTCGGTGATATCGGTCACCGCTGTCTCGGCGATGATGGCGGCGGTGTCGGCGGCATCCGAGGCCACCGGGCAGGTGCAGGAAATGTCGCCCACGGTGCGAAAGCGCACCGACAGGCGCTCGACGGTGTCGCCGTCCCGCGGCGGCGTCAGGCGCGTGACCGGCACCAGCAGGCCCTTGCGCCGCACCACCTCGCGCTCGTGACTGAAGTAGATCGACGGCAGCGCCAGCTGTTCGCGCTGGATGTACTGCCAGACGTCCAGCTCGGTCCAGTTGGAGATCGGGAACACCCGCATGTTCTCGCCGCGGTGCACCTTGGTGTTGAACAGGTTCCACAGTTCCGGGCGCTGGGCCTTGGGGTCCCACTGGCCGAACTCGTCGCGGAACGAGAAGATGCGCTCCTTGGCGCGCGCCTTTTCCTCGTCGCGGCGGGCGCCGCCGATGCAGGCGTCGAAGCCGAATTCCTCGATCGCCTCCAGCAGCGTCACGGCCTGCGCCGCGTTGCGCGAGTCGGTCTCGCGCCGCAGCACCACGCTGCCGCGCTTGATCGAGTCTTCCACGCTGCGCACGATCAGGGTCTCGCCCAGTTCGGCCGCGCGGGCGTCGCGGAAGGCGATGACCTCGTCGAAATTGTGGCCGGTGTCGATGTGCATCAGCGGAAACGGAAAGCGCCCCGGCCGGAACGCCTTTTCGGCAAGGCGCAGCAGCACCACCGAATCCTTGCCGCCCGAGAACAGCAACACGGGCTTCTCGCTCTCGGCCGCCACCTCGCGCATGATGAAAATGGCTTCCGATTCCAGCCAGTCCAGGTGGCTGCGTTGAATCACTGCGGACATAGGTATTCCCCTAAAACGAATTCTTGATACGTGACGGGCGTCAGGCGCGCGTGGTTTCCGCGACGATGCCAATGACCCGGTTGCCTGCGTGCAGGCCGCATTCCTTGGAGTCCGACGACTCCCACCACCAGCGCCCGGCCCGCAGGTCTTCGCCAGGGCGGATGGCGCGGGTACAGGGCTCGCAGCCGATGGACGGATAGCCCTGGTCGTGCAGCGGGTTGTAGGGAATGCCCAGGCCGCGGATCACGCCCCAGACATCCTCTTCGCGCCATTCGGCCAGCGGGTTGAACTTGTAGAGGCCGAAGGTGGCGTCGTCCTCTTCCAGGTGCAGTTCACCGCGCGTGGTCGATTGCGCGCGCCGCTGCCCGGTGATCCAGGCGCCGCGTCCGGCCAGCGCGCGCTTGAGCGGCTCGACCTTGCGGATCTGGCAACAGGCCTTGCGCAGCTCGACGCTCTCGTAGAAGGCGTAGGCGCCGTGCTCGGCCACATGGCGCTCGACCGCCCCGGACTCGGGTCGATACACGGTGATCTCGCGTCCGTAGCGTTCGCGCACCGCATCCAGCACGCCCAGCGTTTCCGCGTGCAGCCGGCCGGTGTCCAGCGTAAAGACCTCCAGGTCCAGGCCGGCGCTGTAGATGGCGTGCGTCAGTACCATGTCCTCGGCCGCCAGCGACGAGGCCAGCGCCGCGTCGGGATAGCGCTGGCGCGCGTCCGCCAGCCGCGCGATCAGTTCGTGCCAGCGAACCGCAAGGGCCGGCGCCAGGCCGGCGGCGAGATCGGCGGCCGTCATGCTTGCACCGCGAAGACACGCGCCCGGCGCGGGCGGGCCAGCAGGATATCGCCATCGCGCAGCGCCAGTTCGCGATAGAGATGCTCGGGCACCTCGGCCTCGATGACGGCGTCGGAATCCTGGCTGGCCAATTCCAGGTAGGCGCTGGGGCCGGCCAGGTAGGCATGCGACAGGCGCACCGGGATGCCGGCGCCGCCAGCGTGATAGCGTTCGATATCGAATTCGTGCGGCCGCACGTAGGCGGTGGCGCGTTGCGACTCGGCCTGCGCCAGTTCAGGCGCCGGCAACGACAGCCCGGCGCCTTCCCAGACGCCGCGGCTCGCCACGCCCTGCAATTGATTGACGTCACCCAGGAAGCCGTAGACGAACGGCGTGGCCGGTCCTTCCCAGACCTCGCGCGGGGTGCCGACCTGTTCGATCCTGCCGGCGTTCATCAGCACCACGCGGTCGGCCACTTCCAGCGCTTCTTCCTGGTCGTGGGTGACGAACACGCTGGCCACGTTCAGCTCATCGTGCAGGCGGCGCAGCCAGCGGCGCAGCTCCTTGCGCACCTTGGCGTCGAGCGCGCCGAACGGCTCGTCCAGCAGCAACACGCGCGGTTCCACCGCCAGCGCGCGCGCCAGGGCGATACGCTGGCGCTGGCCGCCCGACAGCTGCGCCGGGTAGCGGTCGGCCAGCCAATCGAGCTGCACCAGGTTGAGCAGGTCATGCACCTTGCGCCGGATCTGGTCTTCCGGCGGCCGCTGCGAGCGATGCTTGACGCGCAGGCCGAAGGCAACGTTCTCGAACACCGTCATGTGCTTGAACAGCGCGTAGTGCTGGAACACGAAACCGACCTGGCGCTGGCGCACGTCCACCGCGGTGGCGTCCTCGCCGGCGAACAGCACGCTGCCCGTGTCGGCCGATTCCAGCCCGGCGATGATGCGCAACAGCGTGGTCTTGCCGCAGCCCGAAGGCCCCAGCAGCGCCACCAGTTCGCCCGTCTCGATGTGCAGCGATACGTCATTGAGCGCGCGGAACTGGCCGAAGCGCTTGGATAGATTGCGAACCTCGATACTCATGCTTGTCTCCGTCTGGCCGGCCGCGTCAGGCGACGGCCGGCTTGATGGCCGTCGCCGGCCCGGGATACTCGACCGGCAGCTCCGCCGCCTTCAGGTAGCGCGCGTTGCGCCACTCGACCACGTTCTTGGCCACCAGCGTCACCAATGCCAATAGCGCCAACAGCGAGGCCACCGCGAACGCCGCCGAATACTGGTATTCGTTGTAGAGAATCTCCACATGCAGGGTCATGGTGTTGGTCAGGCCGCGGATCTGGCCCGACACCACCGACACCGCGCCGAACTCGCCCATGGCGCGCGCGTTGCACAGGATGGCGCCGTACAGCAGGCCCCACTTGATGTTCGGCAGCGTCACCCGCCAGAAGATCTGCCAGCCGTTCGCGCCCAGCGTCAGCGCGGCCTGTTCTTCCTCGCTACCCTGCGCCTGCATCAGCGGAATCAGCTCGCGCGCGACGAAGGGAAAGGTCACGAACAGCGAGGCCAGGATGATGCCGGGCACGGCGTAGACGATCTTCAGGTCGTGCGCCTGCAACCAGCCGCCGAACCAGCCCTGGGTGCCGAACAGCAGCACGAACACCAGGCCGGCCACCACCGGCGACACCGAGAACGGCAGGTCGATCAGCGTGATGAGGAACTGCTTGCCGCGGAACTGGAACTTGGTGATGGCCCAGGCGGCGGCCACCCCGAACACCAGATTGACGGGCAAGGCGATCGCCGCCACCAGCAAGGTCAGGCGGATCGCGGCCAGGGCGTCCGGCTCGACGATCGCTTCCAGGTAGAGCGCCCAGCCTTTGCGGAATGCTTCGTAGAACACCGCGGCCAGCGGCACCAGCAGAAACAGCGCCAGAAAGCCCAGCGCCAGGAACAGCAGAATGCCGCGCACCCAGCGCGGCTCGGTCAGGTGGGCGGGACGGTCAACAAAGCTCATGCCTGTCTCCCCAGGCCGCGACGGGCCTGCCAGCCCTGCAGCAGATTGATGACGAAAAGCAGCACGAACGACAGCACCAGCATCACGGTGGCGATGGCGGCGGCGCCGGCGTAGTCGAACTGCTCCAGCTTGGCGATGATCAGCAGCGGCGTGATCTCGGACACCATCGGCATGTTGCCGGCGATGAAAACCACCGAGCCATACTCCCCGACGGCGCGGGCGAACGCCAGCGCGAAGCCGGTCATCAGCGCCGGCAACAGGGTCGGCAGCAGCACGCGGCGGATGGTCTGCCAGCGATCGGCGCCAAGGCTGGCGGCGGCCTCCTCGATTTCGCGCTCGATGTCTTCCAGCACCGGCTGCACCGTGCGCACCACGAACGGCACGCCGATGAAGATCAGCGCGATCACGATGCCCAGCGGCGTGAACGCCACCTTCAGGCCGAACCAGTTGGCCAGCGGCGCGCCCAGCCAGCCCTTTTCGGCGTACAGCGCGGTCAGGGCGATGCCGGCCACGGCGGTGGGCAGCGCGAACGGCAGATCCACCAGCGCATCCAGGATCTTCTTGCCGGGAAAGCGGTAGCGCACCAGCACCCAGGCCACGATGGTGCCGAACACCAGGTTCACCAGCGCCGCCAGCAGCGAGGCGCCGAAGGTGAGCTGATAGGACGCCAGCACCCGTGGCGCCGTGACCGCGTCCCAGAAGCCCTGCCAGCCCAGCGAGGCGCTCTTGATCGGCAGCGCCGCCAGGGGAATCAACACGAGCACGCTCAGGTACAGCACCGCGTAGCCCATGGAAATGCCGAAACCGGGCAGCACGCCCGGGCTGTTGCGCCGAACGGCAAAAGGCGCCCGCGCGCCCTTTGCCGTCGGAATCGAGGCTGAAGTCATGGCCGTCGTCCGCTGGTTGTCCGCTTACTTCTTCTGCGGCTGGTAGATCTGGTCGAAGGTGCCGCCGTCGCTGAAGTGGTCCTTCTGCGCCTTGCGCCAGCCGCCGAAGATCTTGTCGTCGATGGTCACCAGCTTGACCTTGGGGAACTTGCTTTCGTACTTGGCGGCCACGGTCTTGTCGATCGGCCGGTAGTAGTTCTTGGCGATGATCTCCTGGGCCACCGGGGTGTAGAGGAATTCCAGGTAGGCCTGGGCCGCGGCACGGGTGCCCTTCTTGTCGACGATCTTGTCGACGATGGCCACGGGCGGTTCGGCCAGGATCGACAGCGACGGCACCACGATGTCGAACTTGTCCGGGCCCAGTTCCTCCAGCGCCAGGAAGGCTTCGTTTTCCCAGGCCAGCAGCACGTCGCCCACGCCGCGCTCGACGAAGGTGGTGGTGGCGCCGCGGGCGCCGGTATCGAGCACCGGCACGTGCTTGAGCAGCTCGCCGACATAGGCGCGCGCCTTCTCTTCGCTGCCGCCGTTCTTTTCCAGCGCGTAGGCCCAGGCGGCCAGATAGTTCCAGCGTGCGCCGCCCGAGGTCTTGGGATTGGGCGTGATCACCTGCACGCCGTCCTTGACCAGGTCGTCCCAGTCCTTGATGTGCTTGGGATTGCCCTTGCGCACCAGGAACACGATGGTCGAGGTGTAGGGCGAGCTGTTTTGCGGCAGGCGCGCCTGCCAGTTCTCGGGCAAGAGGCCGCGGTCGGCGATGGCATCGATATCGTAGGCCAGCGCCAGCGTCACCACGTCGGCTTCCAGGCCGTCGATGACCGAGCGCGCCTGGCGGCCGGAGCCGCCGTGCGACTGACGGATGGTCAGGTCGACGTTGGCTTTTTCCTTGTACTGCTTGATAAAGGCGTCATCGATGGCGCGATACAGTTCTCGCGTCGGGTCGTACGACACGTTCAAAAGAGTCTGCTTCTGCTGCGCCTGCGCCGGCGCGATCGCGGCGAGAGACATCGTCACTGCGGCCAAGGCGGCCAACCATCCGGCTTTCCTGAAAGACATTCCCTGCTCCCTTCGCGTGTTTGGCAATGTGGAGCAAGTTTGCCGGGGGCCTGTTCTGAACGGAACGAATCATTCTTTGATTGCTCATCGCTCCCAGGCATATAGCGCGGCCGCCGCCCCCTGTGAAAAAGCCGCGCATTCCCAGGGAATACGCGGCTTTGCGGGTGGCTGGCGCCAGAATCCGGGCAAGCGGCGACGCACCGCCTTGCGCACGGATTTCTTATTTACTTATTCGGTTGGGGAGTAATGCGCAGATAGGGACGCACCGCCTTGTAGCCCTTCGGGAACTTCTGCTTGATCACCGCTTCGTCCTGCAGCGACGGCACGATGATGACGTCGTCGCCGTCTTCCCAGTTGACCGGCGTGGCCACGCTGTGGCTGTCGGTCAGCTGCAGCGAATCGATGACGCGCAGGATCTCGTTGAAGTTGCGGCCGGTGCTGGCCGGATACGTGATGATCAGGCGCACCTTCTTGTTCGGGTCGATGATGAAGACCGAGCGCACCGTCAGCGTGGCGTTGGCGTTCGGGTGGATCATGTCGTACAGCTCGGACACCTTGCGGTCCTTGTCGGCCAGGATCGGGAAATTGACCTTGGTCGACTGGGTGTCGTTGATGTCCTCGATCCACTTGGTGTGCGAGTCGGTGCCGTCCACCGACAGCGCCAGCACCTTCACGTTGCGCTTGGCGAATTCGTCGGCCAGCTTGGCGGTGTAGCCCAGCTCGGTGGTGCAGACAGGCGTGAAGTCGGCCGGATGCGAGAACAGCACGCCCCAGCTATTGCCCAGATACTCATGGAAACGGATCGGGCCGGCGGAGGATTCCTGTTCGAAATCGGGCGCGGTGTCGCCCAGGCGTAGATGGCTCATGGTGTCTCCTGCTTGCGGATTCGGGTTACGGAATCGACCGGCCGCCAAGTCCGGGGGCCGGCCTGAAAAACGTTTCGGCGGCGGCCTGTGCCGCCCCTGGAAACGATTCTTCCATCAAACCTGTTGCAGGGGAAATACGCAAGACATATAACCTTATGCAATATTCGCGGCCGCGCCGCAGGCGTCCGCCACCACGCCGGCGCGCACCGCCGCCGATAGCGCCAGGGCGCGCGGCAGAATGTGAGCGGCGTAGAACAATCCGGTCGCCAGCTTCTCGCGATGGAACGGATCGGTTGATCCCCCCGCCAGGTGCCGGCGGCACGCCAGCACCGCGCGCGCCATCTGCCAGCCGCCATGCACCACGCCGGCCAGCATCAGGTACGGCACACTGCTAGCGTATACCGCCCGGATATTCGCCGCGGATTGTTCAAGGATGAATTCCACGCCCGATTCATAGGCCTGGATGGCGCTGTCGAGGTTGTCGCGCAGCAAGCGCAGGCCGTCGCGGTCGGCGGCGGCTGCCCGCGACGACTCGGCCTCGACCGCCCGCAAGGTCTCGCGCATGGCCGAGATGGCGGTGTAGGCGGTGGCGCCGCCATCGCGCTGCGTCTTGCGGCTGACCAGGTCGTTGGCCTGGATCGCGGTGGTGCCCTCGTAGATCGGCAGGATGCGCGCGTCACGGTAATACTGCGCGGCCCCGGTCTCCTCGATATAGCCCATGCCCCCATGCACCTGGATGCCGAGCGAGGCTACCTCCACCGCCGATTCGGTCGAGAAGCCCTTGACGATGGGCACCATGTATTCGTAGAACGCGCGGTTGCGGGCGCGCTGCTCGGGATCCGGGTGATGCGTGCCTTTGTCGTGCGCGGCGGCGGTCACGTACGACACGGCGCGCGCCGCCTCGGTGAGCGCCTTCATGGTCAGCAGCATGCGCTGCACGTCCGGATGGCGCGCGATCGCGACCGCCGCGGAGGAACCTTCCACCGCCCTGCCCTGCACCCGTTCGCGCGCATAGGCCAGCGCGTGCTGGTAAGCCCGCTCGGACACGCCGATGCCCTGCTGCCCGACCGAATAGCGGGCCGCGTTCATCATGATGAACATGTATTCCAGGCCGCGATTCAACTCGCCCACCAGATAGCCGACCGCGCCCTCGCCCGCCTCGCCCTTGCCCGAACCGTACAGCAGCACGGCCGTGGGACTGCCATGGATGCCCAGCTTGTGCTCCAGCGAGGCGCACCAGACGTCGTTGCGCGCGCCCAGGGTGCCATCAGCGCCGACCAGGAACTTGGGCACGATGAACAGCGAGATGCCCTTGACCCCGGGCGGCGCGTCCGGCGTGCGCGCCAGCACCAGGTGGATGATGTTCTCGGCCAGGTCATGCTCGCCGTAGGTGATGAAGATCTTCTGACCCGACAGGCGATAGCTGCCGTCCTCCTGGCGCACCGCGCGCGTGGCCACCTGGGCCAGGTCCGAGCCGGCCTGCGGCTCGGTCAGGTTCATGGTGCCGGTCCATTTACCGCCGATCAGGTTGGGCACGAACGTCTTGCGCTGTTCTTCCGAGCCGACGGTGAGGATGGCCTCGATCACGCCGTCGGTCAGCATCGGGCACAACGAAAACGCCAGGCTGGCGGCCTGGATGTTTTCGCCAGGCGCGGCCGCGACCAGCTTGGGCAGCCCCTGCCCGCCCCAGGCCTGCGGATGCTGCAGTCCCTGCCAGCCACCGGCGGCATAGTCCTTGAATCCCTGGGCGTAACCTGGCGTCGCGGTTACATGGCCGTCGTTCCAGACGGGCGGGCGGGTATCGCCGGGTACGTTCAGCGGCGCGATCGCCTGTTCGACGAAGCGGCCGTTCTCTTCCAGGATGGCGTCCACCAGATCGGGCGTCACCTCTTCGAATCCGGGCAGTTTGAGGACATCGTCCAGGCCGGCCAGTTCCTTCAGCGCGAAGCGGAAATCCTGCAGCGGGGTAAGGTAGGGCATCTTGTCTCCATGAGCCTGCGCCCGTGACGGCGGGGGCGGCGGGGTGCGATGGGATGCCGCCTTGGGCGACACGCATGGCGCGGTCGATGGCGGTCTCGGTAGTTTCCCTAGCCTATGTTAAACCCTGGCTCCGCCTCATGGGGCAACGCGCGCTGCCGGCCTCATCCACCGAGGTGATGCGCCAGCGACACAATGATCGGTCCCAGCACCGGCAACAGCACATTGGCGATGGCGTAGGTCACGGTGTAGCCCAGCAGCGGCACCGCGCTGCCGCTGGCGCCCAGGATGGCGCTGATCGCCGGCGTGCTGACGTGCTGGCCCGCGATGGCGCCGACCAGCAGCGGCCCCTCTATCTTGAGCAGCTTGTGCCCGACCCACAGCGACAGGCAGGCCGGCCCGAGCGATACCAGCAGGCCGATCAGCGGCAGCACCGCGCCGTGCTCGCGGATCAGCGCCACCGCCTCCGGCCCGGCCGACAGGCCGACGCAGGCGACGAACACCGCCAGCCCCAGATCTTTGAGCAATTGCCCCGCCTGGTCCGGCATGTGCCCCAATGCGGGCCGCTTGGCGTTGATCCAGCCGCACACCAGGCCACTGACCAGGGCGCCGCCACCGCTGCCCAGCGACACCGGAATGCCCCAGAGGCGTGCCCCCAGCGCGCCGATCATCAAGCCCGCGAGAATGCCGAAGGCCAGGAACACCAGGTCGGTCACGCCGCTGCGCCGCAGTTCGTTGCCCAGCCCTGCGCCGGCCTGCGACAACTCGGGCTCGGCGCCCACCAGCGTCACCAGGTCGCCATACTGCACCACGGTGGCAGGCGTGAGCGGCAGCATGTGACCGGACCGCTGGATCGACTGCAGGAACACGCCCCGCGCCCGCTGCGCGCGCGGCCCCTTGGCCAATTCGCCCAGGGTGCGGCCATTGGCCGTCTTCCTGTTGACGATGACCTGCAGCTCGGCCAACTGCAGGTCATCGGCATGCGCCTCCGGCAACTGGATCTCCGGCCCGACGACCGAGCCGGCCCGCAACGCGAAGCGGCGCAGGCCCAGCACGACGACGATGTCGCCGGTGGCCAGGCGGTCCTCAGGCGTGGGCGCGATCGCCTCGCCATTGCGCAGGATGCGGCTGATGGCGGTGCGTCCGCCCAATTCGGCTTCGACCTCCCCCACCGTCCTGCCGTCCGCGTCCTTGACCACGTGCGAGCGGCCCACCAGCCGCGGCAGGGTCGGAAGCAGGTTCTCGTCGGGCTCGCCCGGTCCCCCGCCCAGTTTTTCCTCAAGCGCTTTCGAGGCTTCGCGCAGGTTGATGCGCAACAGGGCTGGCGCCACCTGGCTGGTGAAGAACACGATGCTGATCAGGCCCACCAGATAAGTCAGCGTGTAGGCGGTGGCGATATTGGCCTCCATGCGCTGCACGTCGGCGTCGGGCAGACCCAGGTGCTTGAGCGCCTCCGCCGCGGTCCCGACCACGGCCGACTCGGTTGCCGCCCCCGCCGCCAGCCCCGCCGCCGTGCCCGCGTCAAGCCCGAACAGCGGCACCGCCAGCAGCACGACGGTCAGCACCAGCAGCGCCTCGATGACCGGCAGCACGATGTAGCGCAGGCTGGAGCGGTTCAGGTTGGCGAAGAACTGCGGCCCGCCGGAATAGCCCATGGCGAAGATGAACAGGGCGAACGCGACCTCCTTCAGGTCGCCGCGCATCTGGCAGCCGGTCTGGCCAATCAGCAGGGCGACGATGAGCGTGCCGCACACGCCCCCGAGCTGGATCGGCCCGACCTTGAGCTTGCCGATCAGGTATCCCAACCCCACCGTCAGAAACAGCACCGCGATGGGAACGTTATTGAAAAACCCGACTGAGCACGTCATGAGGTCATGTCACCCTGGATCTGGCGGACGATGGCGGCTACTTCGCCCCTTTGGTGGCCGAGCGCTCGGCCTTGGCGGCCTGCTTGACCGCCTGCTTCACCGCCTTCTTGGCGGCTTGCTTGCCGGCGGCCTTGCGCTTGGCGGCGGCGGGCTTGACCTTCTGGCCCTTGCCGGCGGTCGGACCCGAACGCACCAGTTGGCCGGCCTTCCAGGCCTCGACGTATTCCGTGGCGGCCTCGACCATATGCTTGCCGATCTTGGAATAGTCGCCATCATCCAGGTTGGCCAGGGAAATGCGGATCGACCACGGCGGGCCGCCGAAGCCGCCGCCATCCATGAGCACCACGCCGGATTTCTCGGCCAGGCGGAACAGGAAGTCGACCGGCTCGTAGTTCGACGCCATGTACTTGCAGAACGCGTCGCCATAGGTATTCTTGGCCCACACCATGAAGTCCAGTTCGACGTAGTACCAGCCACGCATCGGATCTTCCGGCGGCAACGGCGCCCCCAGGCCACGCCACAACGCATCGCGGCGGGCGCGCACGATCTGCATGGTCAGGTGTTTGTACGCGTCCTTCAGGTCCAGCAGATGAGATAGCGCGAAAAAGCCCATCTGCACCTGCTGCGGCAACGACAAGCCGGCGGTGTGGTTCAACGCCACATTGCGGCTGTCGGCCACCAGCCGGTCGATGAACTTGAGCTTCTCGGGCTCCATGGTCATGGCGCCGTAGCGCTTGTTCAGCCGGTTTTTCCAGGATGCCGGCAATTCGGCGATGCGGCGGTCCATGGTGTTCTTCTCGTGGGTCGCGATCACGCCCAGGCGCCAGCCGGTGCAACCGAAGTTCTTCGAGAACGAATATACGCAGATAGTGTTGTGCGGCACCTCGGCCATCAGCGAACGGAAGTTGGGCACGAAGGTGCCATACACATCGTCCGTCACCAGCACCAGGTCCGGATTCTTGCGGATCAACCCCACGATCTGTTTCATCTCTACCGGGCTGAAAGCCACCGACGGCGGATTGCTGGGATTGACGGTCACCGCCAGCTTGATCTTGGGGTTCTCCAGCTTGGCGATTTCCGAGGCGGGATAGTGCCAGTCGTGGGTGCCATCAGCGCGCACGCTGCTGGCATTGATGGCGACAATCTTGAACTGGAAGCGCTCCAGATGCGCGATCTCGATATACGGCGTGAAGGTCGGCAGGAACAGCGCAATGGTGTCGCCCTGCTTGAGCAGGCCGTTCTGCATCAGCGAATCGAAGATGTAGCACATGGCCGCCGTGCCGCCTTCGACCGGGAACAGGTCGAACTTGCCCTTGGGCGGACGGCCATCGCACATTTCCTTGATCAGGTAATCGTGCAGGATCTGTTCAAGGTGCACCAGTGCGCGCGGCGGCACCGGATAGTTATCGCCGATGATGCCGTCGGTCAGCTCGTGGATCCACTCATCCGGCACGAAGTTCTTGACCTTCACGCCATACTCCAGGACGCCGGCCAGGAAGTCCGCTCCCGCCGCGCCCTTGTTCTTGGACAGGAACTTGCGCAGGCGGTCGGCGCAGCCCTTCTTGGGCGGCATGCCCGCCAGGATGACGTCGTCGCGCACCCGGCGCGCTTCCTTCATCGCGAACTGGCCCAGCAGAAAGAAAGCGTCGCGCGGCTCGGTGGCGATCCAGTTCGGATTGCCACGCCCGGCGTTCAGCATGGTCAGCACGGCGGTCTGCTGGCTTTCCTTGGCCAACGTGATCAGGTAGTCCTTCAATTCGAAGGGCGACAGTTGCTCCAGGTCGCGCTGGCGCGAACGGGTGGTCTTGAGGGCCGAAGCCAGGCTGACGGTGAGAGGCGCGGTGGAAGCCATTATTCAGTACTCCTGGTTTGCGATTGACAGGCGCTTGCCCGGGGGCGCGGCTCCCGGAATCCGCAGGCCCGCCCGCATGCGCGCGGGCGGGAATCCCGCTAGGTCATGAGCATGACGATGACAATGCCCCAGATGATGAGCAGGGTATTGCCGATGGCGTAGGGCACGGTATAGCCCAGGGCGGGCACCTGGCTCTTCGCGGTCTCGGTGATCTGGCCGATGGCGGCCGTGGTGGTGCGGGCCCCTGCGCACACGCCCAGCACGATGCCCGGGTGGAACTTGAAGACGTAGCGCGCGATGTACACCCCCAGGATCATGGGTACGCTGGTGGCGATGATGCCGGCGATGAACAGCTTGGCGCCGAGCTGCTGGAAGCCCTGCACGAAGCCCGGCCCGGAACTGATGCCCACTACCGCCACGAAGGCCGTCAGGCCGACCGAGGTCAGGAACCAATGCACCGGTTCCGGCACTCGCCCGAAGGTGGGATGCACCGACCGCAGATAGCCGAAGATCAGGCCGGCGATCAGCGAGCCGCCCGAGGTCGACAGCGTGATGGGAATGCCGCCGACCGTCAGCACCAGCGTACCGAACAGGCCGCCCAGCAGGATGCCGAAGCCCACGAACACCATGTCGGTCTGCTCGGTGGCGCGGTCCACGTAGCCCAGCTTGCTCACCACCCGTTCGACGTCGCGCTTGGCGCCGAGGATGAACAGGCGATCGCCCCGGTCGAGCTTCAGGCCCCAGTTGACCGGCATTTCGTGACCGCCGCGCACCACTTTGCGCAGGAACACGCCGCGACCCAGCTCGCGCACCTGTTCCATTTCGGATATTTCCTTGACGGTCTTGCCGGCCAGGTTCTTGTTGGTGAGCACCACCTCGACAATCTCGGCGGGCAGGTTGATCAGGTCACGGTCCTCGACCTCGGTACCGATGATCCCGGCCGCCTGCAGCACCAGCGCGTCATGCCTGCCGGCCACGCCCAGCACGTCGCCGGCCTGCAGCACGGTGGTGGAATCGGCGTCGAGGATCTGGTCGCCGCGGCGGATGCGTTCGATGAATACGCGCGCTTCGACGAAGCGCGATTCAATCTCGCCCACTGTCTTGCCGACGAATTCGGGATGGTCCAGCCTGTAGGCGCGGGAAATGAACTTGCGA
The DNA here is from genome assembly GCF_902859695.1 of Achromobacter ruhlandii. Taxonomy (GTDB): domain Bacteria; phylum Pseudomonadota; class Gammaproteobacteria; order Burkholderiales; family Burkholderiaceae_B; genus Achromobacter; species Achromobacter ruhlandii. The sequence continues at coordinate 474,854 of NZ_CADIJL010000001.1, read as the reverse complement.
TAGCCCGACAGCTCCATCGAATCCGCCCCGCCGGACATCTTGGCTTCGTACTCCTTGCACTCCTTGACGATGTCCACGCGCATCAGCTTGGGGCCAAGCGAGGCCAGCAGCCAGGCGCTGCCCACCGTGCCGAAGATGTAGCAGACCGCGTACGCCACCGGGATGCTGTCGATCCATTTCTTCTTGGTGGCCGCGTCGATGCCCAGGCCGTTGATGGTATCGGTCGCCACCCCCATCACCGCCGAAATGGTCTGCGCGCCGGACAGCAGCCCCGCGCCGGTGCCGGCATCGAAGCCGAAGCCCACGGCAGTGCCCCAGGTCACCAGCAGGCAGATGACGCAGATGATCACGGCGAAAATGACTTGCGGCAGGCCATCGCTTTTCATGCCGCGGAAGAATTGCGGCCCGACGCCATAGCCCAGGCCGAACAGGAACAGCAGGAAGAAAACCTGTTTGACGATCGGGGCGATCGTGATATTGAGCTGGCCGACCAGCACACCGACCAGCAAGGTGCCGGTCACCGCCCCCAGGTTGAATCCGAATATCTTCTTGGCGCCTATCCAATACCCCAGCCCGAGGGTAAGGAATATGGCCAGTTCAGGGTATTTCCGCAGAGTGTCAAATAACCATTCCATCCCGAATCTCCTTCGTTATGTACCGGCCAAGCACTTGCGCGAATCCTAGCTGCGCGCGGCATACATTATCAGAATCTTTCCAAAGATCAAAAAATTCCCACTACAAATATCAAATAGTTTCGTTTGTCAGGTGCAATAAAAAAGCCCGCGGACACATAATGTCCGCGGGCTTTTGGCATTAACGCCGGGGCGCGTCGGCTTACAGCGCGCCGGTCAGTTCGGGAACCACCTGGAACAGATCGCCCACCAGGCCATAATCGGCCACGCCGAAAATCGGCGCTTCGGGATCCTTGTTGATGGCGACGATGACCTTGGAATCCTTCATGCCGGCCAGATGCTGGATGGCGCCCGAGATACCGACGGCCACGTACAGTTGCGGCGCAACAATCTTGCCGGTCTGCCCGACCTGCCAGTCGTTGGGCGCATAGCCGGCGTCGACCGCGGCGCGCGAAGCGCCCAGGGCGGCGCCGAGCTTGTCGGCCAGCGGATCCAGGATCTTGAAGTTCTCGGCGCTGCCCAGGCCACGGCCGCCGGACACGACGACGCGGGCGCCGGCCAGTTCGGGACGGTCGCTCTTGGCGACTTCGCGGCCGACGAAGCTCGACAGGCCGGAATCGGCCACGGCGGCAACGTCTTCCACGGCAGCCGAGCCGCCCTGCGCGGCCACGGCGTCAAAGCCGGTGGTGCGCACGGTGATGACCTTGACCGGGTCGGCCGACTGCACGGTGGCGATGGCGTTGCCGGCGTAGATCGGGCGCTGGAAGGTATCGGCGGATTCCACGCCGATGATGTCGGAAATCTGGGCCACGTCGAGCTTGGCGGCCACGCGCGGGGCGACGTTCTTGCCCGAGGCGGTGGCCGGGAACAGGATGTGGCTGTAGCCGGAGGCCACGGCCAGCACCTGGGCGGCGACGTTCTCGGCCAGGCCGTCGGCCAGTTGCGGCGCGTCGGCCAGCAGCACCTTGGACACGCCAGCCGCCTGCGCGGCCTGGTCGGCCACGGCACGGGCATTGGCGCCGGCGACCAGCACGTGGACGTCGCCTCCGATCTTGGCGGCGGCGGCGACGGCGTTCAGGGTTGCGCCCTTGAGCTGGGCGTTATCGTGTTCGGCAATAACCAGCGTCGTCATCTCAAACCACCTTCGCTTCGTTCTTGAGTTTGTCCACCAGGGCCGCGACATCGGCCACCTTGATGCCGGCCTTGCGGGCGGGCGGCTCGCTGACCTTGAGCGTCTTCAGGCGCGGCGCCGGATCGACACCCAGTTCTTCCGGGGTGACGGTGTCCAGCTGCTTCTTCTTGGCCTTCATGATGTTCGGCAGCGTGACGTAACGCGGCTCGTTCAGGCGCAGGTCGGTGGTGATGATGGCCGGCAGCTTGAGCGTCAGCGTTTCCAGGCCGCCGTCGACTTCGCGCGTGACCGTGGCCTTGCCATCGGCCAGCTCGACCTTGCTGGCGAACGTGGCTTGCGGCCAGTCCAGCAGCGCGGCCAGCATTTGGCCGGTCTGGTTGGCGTCGTCGTCGATGGCCTGCTTGCCCAGGATCACCAGTTGCGGCTGTTCCTTGTCGACGAGGGCCTTGAGCAGCTTGGCCACGGCCAGCGGTTGCAGTTCGGCGTCGGTCTGGACCAGCACGCCACGGTCGGCGCCGATGGCCATGGCGGTGCGCAGGGTTTCCTGGCATTGCGCAACGCCGCAAGAAACCGCCACGACTTCGGCCACGGCGCCCTTTTCCTTCAGGCGGGTGGCTTCCTCGACGGCGATCTCGTCAAAGGGGTTCATCGACATCTTCACATTGGCGATATCCACGCCGGTCTGATCAGACTTGACGCGCACCTTGACGTTGTAGTCAACGACGCGCTTGACAGGTACCAACACCTTCATCCCGCTGCCTCCAAATGGAAATAAATTCCCGGCGGATCAACGACCCGCCGGGATCGCATTGCACAATTTTTTCCTGATTCTACAGCTTCGCCAGCGCCCGTATATGGGCCACGACGCTGCGACCCAGGGCGGACAGGTTGTAACCGCCCTCGAGCGTGCTGACGATGCGCCCCTGGCAATGGCGTTCCGCCACCTCCACGAGCTGCTCGGTGATCCATGCATAGTCGGCCTCCACCAGCCCCATTTGACCCATGTCGTCCTCGCGGTGGGCATCGAAACCGGCCGAAATCAGAATAAGTTCCGGGCGGTGCGCCTCCAGCCGCGGCAGCCAGGTGTCCGTGACGATGGCACGGACAGCAGCGCCCGCCGTATAGGCGGCCACAGGCACGTTGACCATGTTGGCCGCCGGATGTTCGGTGCCGCTGTTGGGAAAGAAGGGATGCTGGAAAATGCTGCACATCAGCACCCGCTCATCGCCCGCGAAGACGTCCTCGGTGCCGTTGCCGTGGTGCACGTCGAAATCGACGATCGCCACCCGCGACAGGCCGTGGAAGTCCATGGCGTGGCGGGCCGCGATGGCCACGTTGTTCAGGAAGCAGAAGCCCATGGCCTGCGAACGGCAGGCGTGGTGTCCGGGAGGACGCACCGCACAAAACGCCGTGCGCGCCTCGCCGCCGATCACCGCGTCCACGGCCGCCACGCCCGCGCCGGCCGCGTACAGCGCGGCCTCGTAGGTGTGGGGGTTCATGAGGGTGTCGGGATCTATCGGGTAATACCCGTGTTCCGGGGTATGTTCGCGCAGACTGTCCAGATACTGGACAGTGTGCACCCGCAGCACGTCATGGCGCGACGCCTGCGGCGCCTGCCGGTCATCCAGATAGGGCATCAAACCGCTGGCGAGCAATTGGTCGGAAATGGCATCCAGCCTCTGCGGGCTCTCCGGATGCCAACTGCCCATTTCATGCAAGCGGCATGCCGGGTGGGTAAGATACATGGTCTCCATAAGGAAGATTATGTTCACCTGTCGGCGATTACTGCAACTCGGCACCTTGTCGGCCCTCCTGGCCGGCTGTGCCACCACCGCTCCCACCTCCCCCAATCCGCCCGCCGGCCAACCGCCGGCCGCCACAACCGGCACCACGCCCATCCGCATCGGACCCAGTACGCCGACACTCGGTGCCGAGCCCGCGGACGACGGCCCGGCCGCCCTGACGCCTAGCGGCGCCCTGCGGCCGGAGGTGCGCGCCTTCGTCGAAAGCCTGGCCGCCGAGCGCGACCTGCCGCTCAAACCCATGGTCGCGGCGCTCGAGGGCGCCCGCTACAACGCCACCGTGGCGCGGCTGATCGCCCCGTCGCCGCCCGGCAAGAAGATCTGGCGCAGCTGGCTGACCTACCGTTCGCGCTTCGTCGAGCCCAAGCGCATCGGCTGGGGCGTGGAGTTCTACAACGAGCACCGCGACCAGCTCAACCAGGCCGCGCAGCGCTTCGGCGTGCCGGCCCCCATCATCGCCTCGATCATCGGCGTTGAAACGCTCTATGGCCGCAACATGGGCAATTTCCGCGTGCTGGACGCGCTGACCACGCTGGCCTTCGATTATCCGGACCCGGCCAAGCCCGAGCGCGCCACCATGTTCCGCGGCCAACTGGCCGACTTCCTCACGCTGGTGATGAAAGGCAAGCTGGACATGGAAACCCGCGGCTCATACGCCGGGGCCATCGGCATGCCGCAATTCATGCCCACCAGCATCAAGCACTACGCGGTGGACGGCGATGACAGCGGTCATATCGACCTGACCAACAACACCCGCGATGCCATCATGTCGGTCGGCAGCTTCCTGTCGCAGCACGGCTGGCAGCGCGGACTGCCGGTATTCGCGCCGGTGACGTTGCCGGCCGATCCCACCGCGCTGGTGGACGGCGGCCTGGAACCCAAGCAGACCTGGGGCACCCTGACCGCAGCGGGCGCGCGCCTGCAGCCCGGCGCCTCGGCCAACGGCTGGGGCAGCCAGCCCATGGGCGTCGTCGACCTGGTGGAAGAAGCCCGCGGCACCGCGCAATACCGCGTTGGCACGCCCAACTTCTTTGCCCTGACGAAATACAACCGCAGCTACTTCTATGCCACCGCGGTGGCCGACCTGGCCGCCGAGATCGAGGCGCGCGTCGGCCGCTGAGCGCCCGGGAGCCACTGCCCAAGGCCCGGGAGGCCCCGGGCTGTGAAGTCGGCGCAGTGCCGGTTAGCTCGTCCTGGGTCGGCGCGTGCCGCGCCGTTCCGAGCGGCGCCGGCTCGCCCGGCGCAGACCCGATCCAGAGGCCTGCCCGATTGCGTCGCCCTCAGGCTCAGACCGTGGCCACCGGCGTGGCGGGCGAACCCACCGCCCCCGGCAGGTTCAGCGGCGGCGCGGTCAGCAGGAAACGGCTGCGCCCGTGGGCCGTCAGCCAGCGCGCCAGCGCCCCGAGGTACCACATCTCGCCGATCGGCAGGCCGAGCTTGAAGATGCAATGGTGATGCAGCGGCAACGCCGCGCAGCAGGCGTTGGGTTTTTGCGTCGGGTAGATTTCCAGCGCATGGTTGTCCGAGGCCATCGCGGCCACCCTGGAATCGGTGATCCACTGCAGCAGCTTCTCGTCGCTGCCATCCAGCCCGGCGCAGATCTCGTGCAAGGTGTGATGATCCGGCTGGCGCTGCTTTTCCAGCAGCGCATCGCCGAACTCGGTATGGAACAGCAAGATGTCGCCCTGCTCGATCTCGATGCGGTCGGCCTCGATGATCCGCATCAGGTCGTCGTAGCCCACGGACTTCTGCTCGCGTCCATAATGCCGCGCCAGGTCGATCATCACCCCGCGGCTCTGCAGACAGGACTCGGCCAACTGGGTAATGTCCAGTTTCTTGGCATGCGAGGCGCCGCCCTGGCCCAGGTCGGTCTTGGCAAAGCCGTTGTCGACGTCATAGTCGACCGGGCCGACAACGTGCTCGTTCGGTCGGTAGCCGTTGTAATAGACGCGTTCGGGCAGGCCGTCGCCGTTGGCGTCGAACAACGCGCCCACGTGCGCCAGCGAATCCCACTGGGTCGAGTACTGCAGGCTCATTTCGACGATGTCATCGCTCAGCACGTCGACACAGCCCGGACGCAGCCGGCCCAGGGGGAAGTTCAGGTACTGGTCGCCGTCGCGTTCGGTGGGGCGCAGCTTCGGAGGATGGCGGCGCACATTGACGCCGTTGCCGCCGGGATAATCCAGCGGCAGCGACAGACAGAAGTTCAACCCCTCGCGGACCTCCTGGATTCCCTTCATCACGTTCGCGGGAGTGATGTAATTCAGGCAACCCCGTTGGTCATCAGGACCGAAGTCTCCCCAGTTCGACCCTTCGGGACGGTTCTTCCATCTCATGCGGCGCGGCTCCTTGGCTGGAATTAAGAATTTGACACAAATTTATCACATATAGGATAATAACATCATGGATGTGAAAACAGCTGCCAGAGTCCTGGATGTCCTGAACCTCTTCGCCGAGGCGCAGAAGCCGTTGCTGTACAGCGAAATCGCCGCGCAGATGGAGATCCCGCTGTCCAGCTGCCATGGCTTGCTCAAGACCATGGTGGCGCGCGGCTATCTGTACGAGATCGGCAAGAAGCACGGTTATTACCCGACACAGAAGCTGATCCACGTCGCCACCCTGATCTGCCGCAGCGATCCACTGAACGCGGTGATCGAGCCGGTACTGGCGCGGGTGCGCGATCTCACCGGCGAAACGGCCCTGCTGGCCAAGTTGGCGGACGACAAGGTGGTCTACCTGATCGTTGCCGAATCCAAGCAGACCATCCGCTTCTCTCACCAGCCGGGCGGCTTCAAGGCGGTGCACGCCACCAGTTCGGGCAAGGCCCTGCTGTCGGTGCTGTCCGAGGACGAGCGCCAGAAATGGTTCAAGACCTACCCCGGTTTTGCCTCGTATACCGAGACCACGCTCACCAGCCAGGCCGCCTTCGACCGCGACCTGCAGGCCGGCATCCAGCGCGGTTGGCAACGCTCGCTTGGCGAGAACGTCGAGGACGTGATGTCCATCTCGCTCGGCTTCAAGGCCTATGAACAACCCTTCGCCATCGTGGTGGCCGGCCCCCTGGGGCGCATGCAGAAAAACGAAGCCACCACTGGCCAGCAACTCAAAGAGGTCAAGGCGCTGCTGTACGCGGCCCTGCCCTCGGCCAACCTCACCTTTGTAGGAGAAGACAGCAGATGAACAAGCGCACTTTGCTCGCCGCGGCATGCTCGGCAATCGCCATCGGGACCTTGCCGCTCGCCAGCGCGCAGGCGCAGGACACCTATCCGGACAAGCCGATCCGCGTGATCATGCCGTGGGCGGCCGGTGGCCCGACCGACGTGGTGGGCCGCGTGATCGCGGTGCGCATGGGCGAGATCCTGGGCCAGCCGCTGGTGATCGAAAGCCGCCCTGGCGCCAGCGGCACGATTGGCGCCGCCCAGGTGGCGCGCGCGCCGGCCGATGGCTACACGGTGCTGATGAACCCGTCCGTGCAGGGCATCTACCCGGCCCAGTTCAAGAGCCTGACCTTCGATCCGATCAAGGACTTCCGCATGGTCGGCGTGCTCGGCACGGTGCCGATGGTGGCGGTGGTACCGCCGGACTCCAGGTTCAAGACCTTCGGCGAACTGCTGGCGCAGGCCAAGGCCCAGCCGGGTTCGCTCAGCTTCGCCTCGCCCGGCGTGGCCACGTTGCCGCACCTGGCCGGCGAGCTGATCAACACCACCACCAAGGCGTCGATCTCGCACGTGGGCTACCGTGGCAGCAGCCCGGCCCTGACCGACGTCGCCGGCGGCCACGTCGACCTGATGTACGCGCCGCTGGCCCCCGCCCTGCCCTTGATCCAGAGCGGCAAGGTGCGTCCGATCGCCGTCACCACCAAGACCCGCCTGGCCGAACTGCCGGACGTGCCCACCATCGCCGAGAACGGCCTGCCCGGTTTCGACATCGTCACCTGGTATGGCATGTGGGTGCCCAAGGACACGCCGGAACCCATCATCGCCAAGCTCAACAAGGCCATGATCGAGGCGTCGCAATCGCCCAAGGTCGTCGAGGCGCTGAAGTCGCAGGGCACCCTGCCCAGCACCATGACCTACCAGGAAGCCGAAGCCTTCAACCTGGCCGAAAGCGCGCGCTGGATCAAGGTCATGAAGGACGCCAACATCCAGCCCGAGTAAGGCCTGGCGACGGCCCGCGCCACATGGCCGGGCCTTCGACGCGAACGCCCCACGCCCCGGACGGTTCCGGGACGTGGGGCGTTTTTTCTGGGCACGGGCAGCCGCCCGCGGTCGGCATCAGGCGTTGAAGACGCCCGTGGACAGGTAGCGGTCGCCGCGATCGCAGACGATGAACACGATGGTCGCGTCATTGACGCGCTCGGCCACGCGCAAGGCCGCGACCAGCGCGCCGGCCGACGAGATGCCGCCGAAGATGCCTTCTTCCGAAGCCAGGCGCCGCGCCATGGCCTCGGCCTCGGCCTGCTCGATCGATTCGTAGGCATCCACGCGGCTGCGGTCGAAGATCTTGGGCAGGTAGGCTTCCGGCCACTTGCGGATGCCGGGGATGGACGAACCCTCGGCGGGCTGCGCCCCCACCACCTGCACCGCGGGGTTGCGCGATTTCAGGTACGTGGATACCCCCATGATGGTGCCGGTGGTTCCCATCGCGCTGACGAAGTGCGTGACGCGGCCTTCGGTCTGGTTCCAGATCTCGGGGCCGGTGGTCTCGATGTGCGCGCGCGGATTGTCCGGGTTGGCGAACTGGTCCAGCACCACGCCACGGCCATCGGCCTGCATTTCGGTGGCCAGGTCGCGGGCGTATTCCATGCCGCCCTTGTCGGCCGGCGTCAGGATCAGCTCGGCGCCATAGGCCGTCATGGCCGCGCGCCGTTCCACCGACAGGTTGTCGGGCATGATCAGGATCATGCGGTAGCCGCGCATGGCGGCAGCCATGGCCAGCGCGATGCCGGTGTTGCCGCTGGTCGCCTCGATCAGCGTGTCGCCCGGCTTGATGTCGCCGCGCTCCTCGGCATGCTTGATCATGGACAGCGCGGGACGGTCCTTGACCGAACCGGCCGGATTATTGCCTTCCAGCTTGGCAAGAATGACGTTGCCCCGCGCCGCACCGGCGGCTCCGGGAATGCGCTGCAGGCGCACCAGCGGTGTATTGCCGACGGTCTGCTCGATGGTGGGATAGGTAGTAGTCATGCCGCCGATCATAACCCCGCCCGGCGCCGGGCGCCGCCAAAAGCCGCGCTCGCGCCAGGGGTTCAACACAGCGCCGGGATCGGGCCGGCGCGGATCAGGGGCGTGGCCGGGCCGCGGCCGGCCCACCCGCCCGCGTCGCCCCCGCCGCCTTCGCGGCCACGGGCGGCTTGACCGCCGCCGCGGCCGCGGGCGGATGGCCGACGGGTCGGGCACCGGCCGGCTTGGTCACGCCATCCGCGGCCTTGGACGCGGAACCGGCCTCGCCCACCGTCAAGCCGGCGGCGCCCAGGGCCTCGGCCTTCTTCTGGCTGATGCCGCGCACCCGCTCGGCCAGGTCCTGCAAGGACTCGAACCGGCCGGCTCGTTCGCGCTCGCTGACGATCATCTGCGCCGTGCGCGGGCCGATGCCGCGAATGGCCTCAAGCTGTTGCGCGGTGGCGTCGTTCAGATCGAGCGCCTGCGCCGGCGCGTGCGCCACGCCGGCGGCCAGCAGGGCGGCGCCCAACGCCCGGCGCAGGCCGGGCTGGCAGCGTCCTGTGACGGCGGCGCACGAACGCCGCCACGGCAACGCCGGCAGGCGACGGGCGATGGGGGAATAGAGGAAGGGATTCATGGACAGGTCTCCGGAAAAAAAGCGGCGCAACGGCTGTGGCGCCACCTCCGGATCATGGCCCGCCGGAACAGGCCGGCGGGCGCGCAGTGAACGGTTTGATCCACCTCGGCAACCACGCAGGCAAGAAAAAAGCCGCCTGTCGCGGCGGCTTCTTACCCCGGGCGCCCCCCCCCCGGGACGGCCACGTGCCGGCTTACTTGCGGGCGCGCCAATAACGCACGTACTCGGACACGCCGGTCTGCACATCGCGCATGGGCGCCTTGAAGCCGGCCGCGCGCAGGCGGGTGACGTCGGCCTGCGTGTAGCTCTGGTAGCGCCCTTTCAGGTCGTCGGGGAACGGGATGTAGCGGATCAGGTCCAGCTCCACCAGTTGTGCCAGCGTCAATTGCGCTTCGCCGCGTTCGGCGCGCAGGGTATTGACCACGGCCGCCGCGACGTCATTGAACGGCTGGGCGCGGCCCGTGCCGCAATTGAAGATGCCCGATTGTTCGGGATGGTCGAGGAAATGCAGATTCACCGCCACCACATCCTCCACCGAAATGAAGTCGCGGCTCTGGCCGCCATCCACATAGCCGTCCCAGCCGGCGAACAGGCGCACGTGGCCATGTTCCAGGAACTGGTTCATGTTGTGGAAAGCCACCGAGGCCATGCGGCCCTTGTGCTGCTCGTGCGGGCCGTAAACGTTGAAATAGCGCAGGCCCACGACCTGCGCGGTCAGGCTGTCCATGCGCTTGCGCAGCACCTGGTCGAACAGCAGTTTCGAATAGCCGTAGACATTCAGCGGACCTTCATTGGCCGGGTCTTCCACGTAGACCGAGGAGCCGCCGTAGACCGCGGCCGACGAGGCATACAGGAAAGGAATGCGGCGCGCCTGACAGAACTCGAACAGCTCCAGCGTGACGCGGTAGTTGTTGTCGAGCATGTAGCGGCCATTGCGCTCGGTGGTGTCCGAGCAGGCGCCCTGATGCAAAACGGCGCGGATCTCCGGCAGGCTGCCATCGGCGACGCGGCGGCGAAAGTCGTCCTTGTCCAGGTAGTCGGCGATCTTGCAGTCAACAAGATTGACGAACTTGTCGCCCTCGGTCAGGTCATCGACCGCGATGATGTCTTCGATCCCGCGGCGGTTCAGGCCGCGCACCAGGTTGCTGCCAATGAAGCCCGCGGCTCCGGTAACAACGATCATGAGAGTTCTCCTGCCAGTTCGGCGGCGGTGACAACGGACGTGCCCAGCTTGCCCACGGCGATGCCGCCGGCCCGGTTGGCCCAGCCCATGGCATCCGCCCACGGCAGGCCGATGGCGCGCGAGACGGCCAGCGTCGCCAGCACGGTATCGCCCGCGCCGGACACGTCGAACACCTCGTGCGCCTGCGCGTCGATGTGCTCGCGGCCCGTGTCGGTAAACAAAGTCATGCCCTGCTCGGAACGCGTCACGAGCAAGGCTTCCAGGTCCAGATCGGCGCGCAGGCGCTGCGCCCGATCGGTCAGTTCGGATTCGGAATTCCAGCGGCCCACGGCCTGCTGCATTTCGGAACGGTTGGGCGTGACCAGCGTGGCGCCGCGATAGCGCGAATAGTCATCGCCCTTGGGATCGACCAGCACCGGGATGCCGGCGCTGCGGGCCAGCGCGATCAGCGACTCGACCCGCGTCAGCACGCCCTTGGCGTAGTCGGACAGCACCACGATGTCGTGATTGGCCAGGTGACGCGCCAGGGCGGCATCGATGCTGTCGAGCGCTTCCGGCGCCGGATGCTGTTCGAAGTCGACGCGCAGCAACTGCTGCTGGCGGCCCAGCACGCGCATCTTCAACGTGGTGTGCAGGCTCAGGTCGGTGATCAGGTCGGCCTGGATGCCGGCCTCGGCGGCCAGGCGGCGCACGCTGTCGCCAGCCTCGTCCTCGCCCAGCACGCCCACCAGCGTGACATGACCGCCCAGCGCGGCGACGTTGCGCGCCACATTGGCCGCGCCGCCCAGGCGGTCCTCGCGGCGCGCGACGCGCACCACCGGCACCGGCGCCTCGGGGGAAATACGCTCCACCTCGCCAAACCAGTAACGGTCCAGCATGACATCGCCCACCACGAGCACGCGGCTATGCGAAATGGATTCGGCGGGAAATTGGCTCATTCAAGTTCTTCCAGACGACGCGGCGCGTAGGTTTCCCAGGCATTGCAGCCAGGACATTGCCAGTAGAAACGGCGCGCTTGAAAACCGCAGCTCCGGCACGCGTAGCGGTCCAGTCGTTGCGTATGCTTGTGGATCAGGCTGCGCAGCAGCGTGAGGTCGGCTCCGGGCACGGGGCCCTCTTCGGTGGCGCCTTCCGAGTTGGCCAGTTCGGCCTCCAGCAGACGGTCCAGGCCAAGCAGCGAGGGATGGCTGCGCAGGGCGCCGCGGGCAAAGGCCCAGGCCGGCGCCGAGCCCTGCTGCACGCGCAACTCGCGGAACACAACATTGAACAGGTCGAGCGAGGCATGGCGGGCGTACTGGCGCTGCAACAACTCCAGCCCGGCCTCAGCCTGGCCCGCGGCGCGGTAGTTGGCCAGCAACTGCTCGGCCACCAGGCCGGCGTACTCGGGGGCGTCGGTCATGACCGACTCCAGGTACAGGCGCTCGCGCTTGGGATCCTGCTCGATCAGCGCCAGGCGCGCGCGCAGCATCGCGGTGCGCACCATGGCGCCCTTGCTCGACATGCCGGCATCTGCGGTCGAGAGGGCGTGGTCGGCGGCATCCAGGGCGGCGTGCGCGGCATCGACATTGGGCGGCTTGGCGGCCAGCGCGGTCGCGGCCTGCTCACAGTAGTAATGCACGATCTGCGGCACCGGCTCGTCGACCAGGCCATGCAGCGTCTTGACGGCCTCGATGGCGCGCGGCCAGTCGTGCTCGGATTCGTAGATGCGGATCAGCGAGCGCAGTGCCGGCAAGGCATAGCGGGTGTCCTTGAGCTGCTCGAAGCCGCTTTCGGCGCGGTCGAGCATGCCGGCCTTGAGGAAATCCTGCGCCAGTTCATGCTGGGCGTGCTCGCGCTCGGCGGCGGGCAGGTCGGAACGGTTCAGCAGGCTCTGGTGCACGCGGATGGCGCGCTCCATTTCACCGCGGCGGCGGAACAGGCTGCCCAGCGCGAAGTGCAGTTCGGTGGTTTCGGGATCGAGCTTGGCCACCTCGACGAACGCGTCGATGGCGCGGTCGGGCTGCTCGTTGAGCAGGAAGTTCAGGCCCCGGAAATACGAATCGGGCAGGCTGCGGGTTTCCCGCAGCATCTGCCGGATGTCGAAGCGCGCGGCCAGCCAGCCCAGCGCGAACAACACCGGCACGAATATCAACCACCAAGGTTCAAAATCCACTATGCGGGCTCTTGCGTAGATTCAATGCGGAAAAGAAAGGCCTGCGGACAGCGCGGCGCCGTCACAGCGGCGACATGGGCGCGACGGCTTCCGGCGGCACGGCCGGCGTGGTGCCGGCCACGGCGGCCTGCACGCGGTCGAGTTCGCGGCGCAGGCGGATGGCCTCGCGGCGGCGGCGCATGGCGGCGGGCACGGTCAGCAGCAGGCCGAACAGGGCGCCGACCACGAACACCACCAGCATGACGACGATCAGCGGCACATCCTGCACCACGTAATCGGCATAGAACTTCACGGCGACGGGATCGGTGTTCTTCAACGCGAACATCAGTACCGCCACGAACACGAGCAATCGCAGGGCCCAGACAAGGTAGCGCATGACGCATGCTCCTAAAAATTCGAGAGGGTCAATTGTAAGCGACCTCCACACCTCGTGTATCGCCCTTCAAAGGCACGCCTTCGATGGTCGCCACGCCCGTGGGCGGGAAGCCCAAAAACAAAGCCCCTTGATTGCTCAAGGGGCTTTGCTCGCGGTCCGATCCGCCCGCAGGCGGCTTGCTGGCCGTGCCGTCAATGCATGGCGTGCAAGCTTGCCATGGACGGCATCGGTTCGCTCGATCCAGAGGATTGAGCGTCCTCGTCGTTGCCGCCGACCAAGTCCACCCGCTCGCGCAATTCCTTGCCCGCCTTGAAGTGCGGCACCTGTTTGCCAGGCACCAGCACTTGTTCGCCGGACTTCGGGTTGCGGCCGATACGGGGAGACCGCTGCGACAGCGAGAAGCTGCCAAAACCGCGGATTTCGATGCGCTGGCCCGAGGCCAGGGCCTGGGTCATCGCATCGAGCACGGTCTTGACCGCGTAATCGGTGTCGCGGGCGGCCAGCTGAGGATAGCGGGCCGCCAAGGCGGCGATCAGCTCCGACTTGGTCACGAATTAACCGTCGTTGCGCTGTTGGTCCAGCTTGGCCTTCAGCAGCGCGCCGAGGTTGGTGGTGCCGGACGAAGCGCTGGCGTCGGACATGCGCTGGATCGTTTCGGCGGTTTCGGCGTTGTCGCGGGCCTTGATCGACAGCTGGATCGAACGCGTCTTGCGGTCGATGTTGACGATCATGGCTTCGATGTTCTCGCCGGCGGTCAGCACGGTGGTGGCATCTTCGACGCGGCCCGAGGAGATCTCGGAAGCGCGCAGGTAGCCCTCGACGTCCACGGACAGCGTCACGACGGCGCCCTTGGCTTCGACCGACTTGATGGTGCCCGGAACCACGGCGCCCTTGTCGAACGTGGCAACGAAGTTGTTGAAGGGGTCGCCTTCCAGCTGCTTGATGCCCAGCGAGATGCGTTCCTTGTCGGTATCGATGCCCAGAACCACGGCTTCGATCTCGTCGCCCTTCTTGAAGTTGCGCACGGCTTCTTCGCCGGTTTCCGTCCACGACAGGTCGGACAGGTGAACCAGGCCATCGATGCCGCCGGGCAGGCCGACGAACACGCCGAAGTCGGTGATCGACTTGATGGCGCCGCGGACCTTGTCACCACGCTTGAAGTTGGTGGCGAACTCTTCCCACGGGTTCTGGCGGCACTGCTTCATGCCCAGCGAGATGCGACGACGGTCTTCGTCGATTTCCAGGACCATGACTTCGACTTCTTCGCCCAGGGTCACGACCTTGCGCGGATCAACGTTCTTGTTGGTCCAGTCCATTTCGGAGACGTGCACCAGGCCTTCGATGCCGGCTTCGACTTCAACGAACGCGCCGTAGTCGGTCAGGTTGGTAACCTTGCCGAACAGGCGGGTGCCTTGCGGGTAGCGGCGAGCCAGGCCCACCCACGGATCTTCGCCCAGTTGCTTGACGCCCAGCGAGACGCGGCTCTTTTCCTGGTCGAACTTGAGGACCTTGGCTTCGACTTCCTGACCCACTTGCAGGACTTCGGACGGGTGACGCACACGGCGCCAGGCCATGTCGGTGATGTGCAGCAGGCCGTCGATGCCGCCCAGGTCCACGAACGCGCCGTAATCGGTGATGTTCTTGACCACGCCCTTGACCACCGCACCTTCGTGCAGGGTTTCGAGCAGCTTCTGGCGCTCTTCGCCCATGCTGGCTTCCAGCACCTGGCGACGCGACAGCACGACGTTGTTGCGCTTGCGGTCGAGCTTGATGACCTTGAATTCGAGGGTCTTGCCTTCGTACGGGGTGGTGTCCTTGACCGGACGCAGGTCCACCAGCGAACCCGGCAGGAACGCGCGGATGCCGTTGGTCATGACGGTCAGGCCGCCCTTGACCTTGCCGGTGATGGTGCCGGTGACCAGCTCGCCGTTTTCCAGGGCCTTTTCCAGTTGCAGCCAGGCCGACAGGCGCTTGGCGCGGTCACGCGACAGGATGGTGTCGCCGTAGCCGTTTTCCAGGGAATCGATGGCCACCGAGACGAAATCGCCGGGTTGCACTTCGAGCTCGCCCTGGTCATTCAGGAACTCTTCCAGGGGGATCAGCGCTTCGGACTTCAGGCCGGCGTTGACGACGACGAAGTTGTGGTCGACGCGCACGACTTCGGCGCTGATGACCTCGCCGGACTTCATGTCCTGGCTCTTGAGGCTCTGGGCGAAAAGGTCGGCGAAGCTTTCGCCGCCGGTGGCGGTAGTGGAAACGGAAGACATGGGGTTGAAATCCATTGGGCCGAAATGGCCGTTAAAAACACACCGCAGCGGATTGCCCGCCACAGTGGAGTCAAAATACCTGCCTGCCGGTTTGCCCTTGCGGGGTGTCCCGTGGGGGTGTCGCCTGGCCAGGACAGGGCCGATAAAAAAGACTGGCGGGTGCCTGCGCCGTAAGCCTCATGCGTTTCATGTGCGTCGATTCATGTGCGTCGATTCATGTGCATCGACTCATGCGCTTGATACACCGCGCTCGATACGCCACACTTGATACGCCACACTTGATACGCTTAATGCGTCGGGCGGGCCTGCCAGAGATCCAGTATTGCCTGCACGGTTTCCGCAATCGTCAGATTCGACGAATCCAGCACGTGTGCATCCGCTGCGGGAGCCAAGGGCGCCGTGGCGCGCTGCGTGTCGCGGGCATCCCGCTCGCGCATATCCCGCAAAAGGTCGTCTAGATTAGCAGAAATTCCCTTTTCGATCAACTGCTTACGCCGCCGCTCAGCCCGCGCGACCACATCGGCCACCAGGAACACCTTCAGGGACGCATCAGGGAACACCACCGTGCCCATGTCGCGGCCGTCCGCGACCAGCCCGGGAAGCAGGCGGAAAGCGCGCTGGCGCTCGAGCAGCGCCTGCCGCACCCCGGGAAAAGCGGCCACGCGGGAAGCGAAATTGCCAACGGCCTCGCGCCGGATCTCATGGCCGACGTCGGCGCCCTCCAGGTAGACATGGGGGCCGTCGAAACGCACGTCCAGCGTCTCGGCCACGCGGGCCACGGCGGGCTCGTCGGCCGCGTCGACGCCGCGGTTGATCGCCGCCAGGGCGGTCAGCCGGTAGAGCGCGCCGCTGTCCAGCACCGCCCAGCCCAGCGCCTTGGCGACGCGGTGGGCGACGGTGCCCTTGCCCGAGGCGGTCGGGCCGTCGATGGTGATGACGGGAGCAGCGGAAGTCACGATCGGATCAGTCGAAGTCATGTAGGGAAAATGGGCCGGAGCCCGTGGTCGCTACGCCGACACCAGGCCGGCGTAGACATCAAAGTAACCCGGGAACGTCTTGCTGACGCAACCCGGATCCAGAATCCGCACCGCCGCCGGGCCAAACGCGGCCAGCGAGAAGCACATCGCCATGCGGTGGTCGTCCCAGGTGCCGATGTGCGCATCGCCCCAGCCCCCCTCGGCGGGCGGCGTCACGCTCAGCCAATCCGGCCCCGATTCCACCCGCGCGCCCAGCTTCTCCAGCTCGGTCTGCATGGCGTGGATGCGATCGGTTTCCTTGACGCGCCAGCTGCCGATATTGCGCAGGCGGCAGGGGCCATCGGCGTACAGCGCCAGCGCGGCGGCCGTCATGGCGGCGTCGGGAATCAGGTTGAAATCGGTGTCGAAGGCCTTCAGCCGACCGCCCTCGGCCACGCGCACGCCGGTCACTTCGATCCAGCCGTCGCCGTAGGTCACGCTCGCGCCCATGGCAGCCAGGGTCTCGGCGAATTTGACGTCGCCCTGGATGCTGCCGGCGCCCACGCCGGTCACCCGCAGCGGACCGCCGCCGATGGCGCCCAGCGCCAGGAAATACGACGCGGTGGAGGCATCGCCCTCGACCGCGATGCGGCCCGGGCTGCGGTAGCGGGCGCCGCCGGCGATGGTGAAGCGGCTCCAGCCATCGCGCTGCACGGTCACGCCGAAACGCGCCATGAGATTCAGGGTGATTTCAATGTAGGGCTTGGAGATCAGTTCGCCCAGCACCTCGATCACCACCGGCTGGCCGCTCTGGCCGGCCTGCAGCGGCGCGGCCATCAGCAAGGCGGTCAGGAACTGGCTGGAGACCGAACCTTGCACCTGCGTCACGGCCGACGTCGCGATCTCGCCGCGGCCGATATGCAGCGGCGGGTAGCCAGGCTGCCCCAGGTAGTCAATGCGGGCGCCGAGCGCCTTGAGCGCATCGACCAGGTCGCCGATGGGACGCTCGTGCATGCGCGGCACGCCGGACAGGCGGTAGTCGCCGCCCATCAGCGCCAAGGCCGCCGTCAGCGGCCGGATGGCGGTGCCGGCGTTGCCCATGAACAGGTCGGCGCTGTCGACCGGAAAGCGGCTCACGCCGCGCACGGTGACGCGGCCCTCGGCCAGCTCGGACACCGCCACGCCCAACTGCCGCAGGGCGGCCAGCATCACGCGGGTGTCATCCGAATCCAGCAGCCCCGTGATGGCGGTCTCGCCCTCGGCGATGGCTGCGAGCAGCAACACGCGGTTGGAAATGCTCTTGGAGCCGGGCAAGGCCATGACGCCCTGCGCGCGCCGCACGCGCGGCAGATCCAGGAAAGGCAACGCGCCCATGTCGATTACTCCTTGCGCCAGTTGCGGCGCGCCTGCGCCGCCGTGTCCAGCAATGCCAGCAAGGCCGCGCCGTCGCCGCCATCGATCGCGCGCTCGGCCCGATCCAGCACGGCGCGCACGGCCGCCAGCTCGGCCAGCATGGCGTTGCGGTTGGATAGAAAGATATCGCGCCACATCTCGGGCGATCCCGCCGCGATGCGGGTGAAATCGCGAAAACCGCTGCCGGCCAGCGCCAGCCGCGTGGCGGCGTCCTCGGCGGTCGCGACCTGTTCCATGTACACCGACGACAGCAGGTGCGGCAGGTGGCTGACCGACGCCAGCACCCGGTCATGCGCGCCGGGCTCCATGTCGATCACTTGCGCGCCACAGGCCCGCCACGCGTCGCGCACCAGGGCAATGGCGGCGGCACTGTTCTCGGCCAGCGGCGTCAGGATGACGCAACGCGCCTGGTACAGGTCGGCATCGGCGGCCTCGGGGCCGCTGCGCTCGGCGCCGGCGATGGGATGGCCCGGCACGAACTGGCCGATGCGCGCGCCCAGCGCCAGGCGGGCGGCATCGACCACCTCGGCCTTGGTGCTGCCGCCGTCGGTCAGCAGCGTCGCATCACGCAGATGCGGCAGCATGCGCGCCAGCATGTCCTTCAGGCCGCCCACGGGCGTGGCCAGGAACACCAGGTCGGCGCGGGCGGCGGCCTCTTCGGCGCTGACGGCTTCGTCGATCAGGCCCAGCTCCACCGCGCGCGCCAGCGACGCGGCATTGCGGCCCACGCCCAGCACCCGTCCCACCTGCCCCGCCCGGCGCAAGGCCGCGGCGAAGGAACCGCCGATCAGGCCCACGCCGACAACGGCCAACACAGGAATCAGGGGGCCAGCGGCCCCCTGATTCGGCTTGGAGGAAGCGCCGTTCATTCGGACAGGATGGCGGTCAGCGCGTCGATGAAGCGGGCGTTTTCCTGCGGCAGGCCGATGGACACGCGCAGCCACTCGGGCAGGCCGTCGCCGGCCACGGGGCGCACGATCACGCCGCGCTTGAGCAGCGCCAGATTGATGCGCGGCGCATCGCCCACGTGCACCAGCACGAAGTTGCCGTAGCTGGGCACGTAGCGCAGCTTGAGGCGGTCGAAGGCTTCGCACAGCTGCGCCTTGCCGGCCTTGTTGGACGTGTACGCCTGTTCCAGGTAGGCGGCATCGCCCAGCGCCGCCACGGCGGCGGCCTGCGCCAGCGTGTTGACGTTGAACGGCTGGCGCACGCGGTTGAGCAGGTCGGTCAGGGCCGGCTGCGCCACCGCGAAGCCCACGCGCAGGCCGGCCAGGCCGTAGGCCTTGGAGAAGGTGCGCGAGACGATCAGGTTGGGATAGCGGCGCACCAGCGCGGTGCTGTCGAACCGGAATTGCGGTTCCAGGTATTCGTTGTAGGCCTCGTCCAGCACCACCGTGACGCGATCGCCGTGGGCGGCGTGGACGCGCTCCAGGAACGCGGCCACCTGGTCGCCCGGCACGAAGGTGCCGGTGGGGTTGTTGGGGTTGGCGATGAACAAAAGGCGCGTGTCGTCGGCGATGGCCTCGAACATGGCGTCCAGGTCATGGCCGTAGTCCTTGGCCGGCACCACGATGTGGCGCGCGCCGCGGGCCTGCGTGGCCAGGCGGTAGACCGCGAACGAATGTTGCGCGTAGACCGCCGACGTACCCGGCTCCAGCAGCGCCAGCGCTGCGATTTCCAGGATGTCGTTGGAGCCGTTGCCCAGCGTGATCCAGTTCATCGGCACTTCGTAGCGCGCGGCCAGCGCGGCCTTCAGATCGAAGCCGTTGGGGTCCGGATAGCGCGCCAGCGACTCGGCGGCGGCCAGCATGGCGGCGCGCGCCGACTGCGGCATGCCCAGCGGGTTCTCGTTGGAGGCCAGCTTGACGATCCCGGCCGGATCCAGCCCGAATTCGCGGGCCAGTTCCTCGATGGGCTTGCCTGCCTGGTAAGGCGCGATGGCGCTGACGTGCGCGGGAGCGGCGAGAGGCTTGGAGGTGTTGGTCATGGAGGACTCACGGCGCCGGGTAGGAACCCAGCACTTTCAGGTAGGCAACCTGCGCCCGCAGGGTATCCAGGGCGAGCGCGACATTCGGATCGTTGCGATGTCCCAGGACATCGACGTAGAAATAGTATTCCCACTCGCCGGTGCGGGCCGGCCGCGACTCGAAGCGCGTCATCGACACGCCGTTGGCCGCCAGCGGCGCCAGCATTTCATAGACCGCGCCCGCGCGATTCGGCACCGCCAGGATCAGGCTGGTCTTGTCCTTGCCGCTGACCAGCGGCTCGATGTTGCCGATGGCCAGGAAGCGCGTGCGGTTGTGCGGATCGTCCTGGATGCCGGCGCTGACGACCTGCAGGTTCCAGGCCGGCGCGGCCACTTCGCCAGCGATGGCGGCGATGGTCGGATCGGACGCGGCCACGCGCGCGGCCTCGGAATTGCTGGCCGCGGCGACGCGTTCCAGGTCCGGGTAATTGCGCGTCAGCCAGCCCTGGCATTGGGCCAGCGCCTGCGGATGGGCAGAGATCGTCTTGATGCCGTCCATGTTGCCGGACTGCGACATCAGGCAATGGCGGATGACCAGGGAACGCTCGCCCAGGATGCGTAGCGGCGTGTTCAGCAGCAGGTCCAGGCTGCGGTTGACCGCGCCCTCGGTCGAGTTCTCGACCGGCACCATGCCGACGTCGGCCTGCCCCGCCTCGACGGCGCGGAAGACTTCGTCGAACGACACGCACGGCAGCTTCTGCACCGCGTGGCCGAAATGCTCCAGCGCGGCCTGCTCGGAAAACGAGCCCTGCGGGCCCAGGTAGGCGACGGTCATGCCGCGCTCCAGGCCACGGCAGGCCGAGATGATCTCGGTCCAGACCGAGGCGACGCCGGCCGCGGGAAACGGACCGGGGTTGAGTTGCTGCAGCCGACGGATGACCTCGGCTTCACGCTCGGGGCGCAGCACCGGGCCGTCGGCATGGGCGGCATGCTTGGCTTCGCCCACTTCCTGCGCGGCGCGGGCGCGCTGCGACAGGAGGTCCAGGATCTGGGCATCGAGCGCGTCGATGCGGTCGCGCAAGGGGCGCAGCTTGCGCTGCAGGTCGTCATCCATAGCGGCGCTCGAATTCCTTCAGGTACTCAACCAGCGCGGCCACGGCGGCCAGCGGCACGGCGTTGTAGATCGAGGCGCGCATGCCGCCCACGCTCTTGTGGCCCTTGAGCTGGGTCAGGCCGGCCGCGTCGGCGCCTTGCAGGAAGGCGTCGTTGAGCGATTCGTCGCGCAGCACGAACGGCACGTTCATGCGCGAGCGCACGGGGGCGTGGATCGGATTGCGGTAGAAGCTGGTGCTATCGAGGTAGCCGTAGAGCAGTTCGGCCTTGGCCTTGTTGGCCGCTTCCATGCCGGCCACGCCGCCATTGGCCTTGACCCACTTGAACACCAGCCCGGCGATGTAGATCGCGAAGGTCGGCGGCGTGTTGTAGCGCGAATGCTCGGCGGCCACGTTGGCGTAGTCAAAGGCCGACGGGCAGATCGGCAGCGCATGGCCGATCAGGTCGCGGCGGCAGATGGCCATGGTCACGCCGGCCGGGCCGGCGTTCTTCTGGGCGCCGGCGTACATCATGCCGCAGCGGCTCACGTCCATCGGACGCGACAGGAAATGCGAGGAGGCGTCGACCACCAGCGGCACGTCGGGCGCGCCGAGCGCGGCCGTGTCGGGCCAGTCCAGGAATTCGACGCCGCCGATGGTCTCGTTGCTGCACAGGTGCAGGTACGCCGATTCCTTGCGCACCTTCCAGGTGTCGACCGGCGGCACCCAGGTGAACGGCGCCTGTTCGCGCCCGTCCAGCTGCGTTGCCTGGCCGCTGGTGGCCGCGACCTGCGCGTCACCATAGCGGCCGGCTTCCTTGTGGGAACGCGAAGACCAGTGGCCGGTCACGACGAAGTCGGCCGCCGGCGTGCCGCGCCGCCCCATGAGATTCATGGGAACGATGGCGTTCTCCCCGGAACCCCCGCCCTGCATGAACATCACCGCGTAGTCGGGAGACAGGCCGAGCAGATCGCGCAGGTCGCTTTCCGCTTCGTCGCAGATCTGCACGAAGTGCTTGCCGCGATGGCTCATTTCCATCACGGACATGCCACTGCCGTGCCAGTCCAGCATTTCCGCAGCGGCTTGCTGCAGTACCACCTCGGGCAAGGCCGAGGGGCCTGCCGAGAAGTTCCAGGGGCGGGCCATTATTGCTCCGTAGGTTCCGTCGAATCCGTTGCAGCGGCGTCGCCGTTGCCCTCTTCCTGGCCGTCGTCCAGGTCTTCGCTGTCATCGTCCGCATCGCTTTCGACCACGCGGCGCACGCCGGACAGCGAGCTGCCGTCGTCGACGTTGATGAGGGTGACGCCTTGCGTGGCGCGGCCCATTTCGCGGATTTCCGCGACCCGGGTGCGCACCAGCACGCCGCCGGTGGTGATCAGCATGATTTCATCCGACGGCATCACCAGCACGGCGCCGACCACCTTGCCATTGCGCGAGCTGGTCTGGATGGCGATCATGCCCTTGGTGCCGCGGCCATGGCGCGTGTACTCGGTGATCGGGGTGCGCTTGCCGTAGCCGTTTTCGGTGGCGGTCAGCACGCTCTGCGTTTCGTCCCCGGCCACCAGCAGCGCGATCACGTTCTGCGTGTCCTCGAGCATCATGCCGCGCACGCCGCGGGCGTTGCGGCCCATCGGGCGCACGTCGTTCTCGTCGAAGCGCACGGCCTTGCCGGCGTCCGAGAACAGCATGACGTCGTGCTTGCCGTCGGTGAGATCAGCGCCGATCAGGTAGTCGCCATCGTCCAGGTCGACCGCGATGATGCCGGCCTTGCGCGGGTTGGAGAAGTCGGACAGCGGGGTCTTCTTGACCGTGCCGCGCGAGGTCGCCATGAAGACGTAGTGGTCTTCGCTGAATTCCTTGACCGGCAGCACCACCGTGATCTTCTCGCCTTCGGCCAGCGGGAACATGTTGACGATCGGCTTGCCGCGCGAGTTGCGCGTGCCTTGTGGCACTTCCCAGACCTTGAGCCAGTAGACCCGGCCACGGTTCGAGAAGCACAGCAGGAAGTCATGGGTGTTGGCGATGAACAACTGGTCGATCCAGTCGTTTTCCTTCATCGCCGTGGCCTGCTTGCCGCGGCCGCCGCGCTTCTGCGAGCGGTACTCGGACAGCGGCTGGCTCTTGATGTAGCCGCCGTGCGACAGCGTCACGACCATGTCGGTGGGCGTGATCAGGTCTTCGGTGTCGAGTTCGGTCGCGTTCAGCTCGATTTCCGAGCGGCGCGTGTCCTTGGCGCCGGTGGAGAACTCGGCCTTGATGGCCTGCAGCTCTTCGCCGATGATGGTCGTGATGCGCTCGGGACGGGCCAGGATGTCCAGCAGGTCGGCGATGGCGGACATGACGTCCTTGTATTCGCCAACGATCTTGTCCTGCTCCAGGCCGGTCAGGCGCTGCAGGCGCATGTTCAGGATTTCCTGGGCCTGGGTATCGCTCAGGCGGTACAGGCCGTCGCCCTGCAGGCCAAACTCGGCGCCCAGGTCGTCCGGACGGAAGGCCGCGCGGCCTCCCGGCGTATCGCCGTCGGCGCGCGACAGCATTTCGCGCACCAGCGAGGAATCCCACGACTTGGCCATCAGTTCCTGGCGCGCGACGGGAGGCGTCGGCGCGGCCTTGATGATGGCGATGAAGTCGTCGATGTTGGCCAGCGCCACGGCCAGGCCTTCCAGCACGTGGCCGCGTTCGCGGGCCTTGCGCAGCTGGAACACGGTGCGGCGGGTGACCACTTCGCGGCGATGCTGCAGGAAGTAGTCGATCATCTGCTTCAGGTTGAGCAGGCGGGGCTGGCCGTCGACCAGCGCCACCAGGTTCATCCCGAAGGTGTCCTGCAGCTGCGTGTTCTTGTAGAGGTTGTTCAGCACCACCTCGGGCACTTCGCCGCGCTTGAGCTCGATCACCAGGCGCATGCCGTCCTTGTCGGACTCGTCGCGGATGTCGGAAATGCCTTCGATCTTCTTGTCGTTGACCAGCTCGGCGATGCGTTCCTGCAGCGTCTTCTTGTTGACCTGGTAGGGGATCGCGTCGACCACGATGGCCTGGCGGTTGCCCTTCTCCATGTCCTCGAAGTGGGTCTTGGCGCGCATGATGACGCGGCCGCGACCGGTGCGATAGCCTTCGCGCACGCCGGACATGCCATAGATGACGCCGCCCGTGGGGAAGTCCGGCGCCGGGATGATCTCCATGAGTTCATCGACCGAGCACGCGGGATTGCGCAGGCAGTAAAGGCAGCCGTCGACCACTTCCTGGAGGTTGTGGGGCGGAATGTTGGTGGCCATGCCGACCGCGATGCCCGAACTGCCGTTGACCAGCAGGTTCGGCAGGCGCGAGGGCAGCAGCAGGGGTTCTTGCTCGCTGCCATCGTAGTTGGGACCGAAGTCGACCGTTTCCTGGTCGATGTCCGCGAGCAGCTCATGGGCGATCTTGGCCAGGCGGATTTCGGTGTAGCGCATCGCGGCGGCGTTGTCGCCGTCGATGGAACCGAAGTTGCCCTGGCCGTCGACCAGCATGTAGCGCATGGAGAAATCCTGCGCCATGCGGACGATGGTGTCGTAGACGGACTGGTCGCCGTGGGGGTGGTACTTACCGATGACGTCCCCGACGATACGCGCGGACTTCTTATAGGCGCGGTTCCAGTCGTTGTTGAGCTCGTGCATCGCGTAGAGCACGCGCCGGTGGACGGGCTTGAGCCCGTCCCGCACATCCGGTAGCGCCCGCCCGACGATCACGCTCATCGCGTAATCGAGGTAACTGCGGCGCATCTCTTCTTCCAGCGATACCGGAAGCGTCTCCTTGGCAAAGGAATCCATATATATAACGACAGAATCGTGTAAGGAGGAACCCGGGCCGGGTAAACAGGAAATTCTATCATTCGATTGGGATCGCGGCCCCAAGGGCCCCGAGCGGCCATCGGCGCGGCCCCGCACGCGGATGTCGGCGGCAAGCGGCACCGGCACGTTCGCCAACGTCCGGCGAGCCTGTTGTCAAAAACCAACATGGCAAACGGATGGAGCGCGGAAAACGTCATATCCAGCACCAATGCGGCTGTCCAGGGAAGCCAAAGCCCCCCAAATGCCTTAAGATTGTTTCCAGCACGCAGGAAACCCAGTAGCTATTCCTTTGAACCAGCTCTTGGCGTTGCTATACTGGCCCCGTTTTCCTGATATGCGGCGGGGGTTCGCTGCGAGTCACTTATCCAGCTTCAAGCTCAACGAGGAGAAACATGAACAAACCCTCCAAATTCGCTCTGGCGCTCGCCTTCGCCGCCGTCACGGCCTCGGGTGTAGCCTCGGCCCAGTCCTATCCGCAGACGGTGGACAACTGGCGCAATCCGTTCGGTAACGTTTGGAAGAACGGTACGAACGAACTGTGCTGGCGCGATGCGTTCTGGACCCCGGCCACCGGCATCCCCGGTTGCGACGGCGTTCCGGTCGCTCAACAGAAGGCGAAGCCGGCCCCGATGGCGGCCAAGGTCGTGTTCAACGCTGACACGTTCTTCGACTTCGACAAGTCGACCCTGAAGCCCGAAGGCCGTCAACTGCTGGACCAAGTCGCCCAGCAAGCTCGCGGTATCGAGCTGGAAACCATCATCGCCGTCGGCCACACCGACTCGATCGGTACGGACGCCTACAACCAGAAGCTGTCCGAGCGTCGTGCCGCTTCGGTCAAGGCCTACCTGGTCAGCAAGGGCATCGATCCGAACCGTATCTACACGGAAGGCAAGGGTAAGAAGAACCCGATCGCTTCCAACAAGACGAAGGAAGGCCGCGCCCAGAACCGTCGCGTTGAAATCGAAATCGTGGGTAGCCGCAAGTAATTGCCGGACTAGCTACAATAAAGGGCCTCGCATAGCGAGGCCCTTTTTTTCGCCCGGCTTGCACCAACACGGTGCAATCAACCCGGCGCCCGCGAGCGCCGCCGTCCCGCTCTATATATAGAGTGCCGCCTTATGCTGGACCGCCCATGAGCCCCCACACTTCCGACTCCGCCCAAGCCACCATCAACGCCGACCAGGCCGAACTGGACAAGTTCGCCGCGCTGGCCAGCCGTTGGTGGGACCCCGAAAGCGAATTCAAGCCCCTGCACGCCATCAACCCCTTGCGCCTGGAATGGATCCAGGAAAGCGTGGGCAGCCTGGCGGGCAAGAAGGTGCTGGATGTCGGCTGCGGCGGCGGCATCCTGTCGGAAGCCATGGCCCGCGGCGGGGCGGACGTCACGGGCATCGACCTGGCCGACAAGTCGCTCAAGATCGCCAAATTGCACGGACTGGAATCAGGCGTCAAGGTCGAGTACCGCAAGGTGCCCGTGGAGCAATTGGCGGCCGAGCAGCCGGGCCAATACGACGTGGTCACCTGCATGGAAATGCTGGAACACGTGCCGGACCCGGCCTCCATCGTGCGCGCCTGCGCCGCGCTGGCCAAGCCGGGCGGCTGGGTGTTCTTCTCGACCCTGAACCGCAATCCGAAGTCGTTCCTGTTCGCCATCATCGGTGCCGAATACGTGCTGCGCCTGCTACCGCGCGGCACCCACACCTACGACATGTTCATCAAGCCGAGCGAACTGGCATCAGCCGCCCGCGGCGCCGGCCTGGAACCGGTCGGCATGCGCGGCATGGAATACAACCCGATCACCCAGATCTATTCGCTGACGTCCGACACTTCGGTCAACTACCTGATGGCTACCCGCAAATGAGCGCCCTGATCCTGTTTGATTTCGACGGCACGCTGGCCGACACCGCCCCCGACCTGGCCGCCGCCGCCAACCAGCAGCGCACCCGCCGCGGGCTGGAACCCCTGCCCTACGAAACGCTGCGCCCGGTCGCGTCACAGGGCGCGCGCGGCCTGCTGCGCGTGGCGTTGGGGCTGAAGCCGGGCGATGACGAGTACGAGCCGACCCGCCTGCAGTTCCTGGAAGACTACGCCGCCAGCTCCACGGTCCACAGCAAGCTGTTCCCGGGCATCGAGGCGTTGCTGTCCGATATCCGCCAGCGCGGCCTGTCATGGGGCATCGTCACCAACAAAGTCACCTACCTGACCCTGCCGATCGTCGAGCACCTGAACCTGACCCGTGACAGCGCCGTGCTGGTCTGCGGCGACACCACCGCCCACGCCAAGCCGCATCCGCTGCCGCTGCAGCACGCCGCGCGCGAGGCGGGATTCGCCACCGACCGCTGCGTCTACGTCGGCGACGACCTGCGCGACATCCAGGCGGCGCACGCGGCCGGGATGCCGGCGGTTGCCGCCGCCTACGGCTATGTCGGCGAAGAAGACAACATCAGCACCTGGGAAGCCGAGACCTGCGCCAACACGCCAGCCGAGCTGTGGACGGCGATCGCGCCGCTGCTGCCGCGCGATCTGCGTTGAAGCATCGTCATCCGCGCTGATCTCCCCCGACTCGCATCGCCGCCCTGCCCGGCGGCATGCGGGCCGGCATGACAGGAGCACGGTCGGATTAGTTGGCCTGACCGAACAATTTATCCGGCCCAAAAGGGTTTATCCCTGGCGGCCGGTGAATTAAAGTACCTTCAATGCAGGGCAATGCGGGTGCCTCCCGATTGCCTTTCCCGGCCAAGGCCGGATGCCGCGCGGCCACGCCCGCACGGCGATTCTCGTTACGCATCGACGGCTTGCCGCCCTCATGCGCCCGCGCGCCGACGTCTCCCCGGCGCGCAACCTGGACCTTTTAGACCTTTCATCCACTCACCGCGTGTTGCCTCACGGCTTCGCGCGTACCTGGAATTGCCCATGCTTTTGCCCATCCTGTTACTTTCGGCCGCCGGCTTCACCATCCTGACCACCGAATTTCTGATCGTCGGCCTGCTGCCCAGCCTGGCCCGCGACCTTGATGTGACGGTGTCCCAGGCCGGCCTGCTGGTGTCGCTATTCGCCTTCACCGTGGCCGCCACCGGCCCGCTGCTGACCGCGCTCATGGCCAATATCGAGCGCAAGCGCCTGTTCATCAGCGTGCTGGTGCTGTTCGGGCTGTCCAATGCCCTGGCCGCCGTGGCGCCGAATATCTGGGTCATGGCAGTGGCCCGCTTCGTGCCGGCGCTGGCGCTGCCGGTTTTCTGGTCGCTGGCCAGCGCCACCGCGGTGGAACTGGTGGGCCCGGCCCGCGCCGGCCGCGCCATCTCGATGGTGGCGTTCGGCATCGTCGCCGCGACCGTCTTCGGCATTCCCATCGGCGTGCTGATTTCCGATGCGTTCGGCTGGCGCGCGGCCTTCGGCGTGCTGTCCGCGGTGGCATTCGCCAAAGCGCTGTTGTTGCTGCTGGCCTTCCCCAGCACTCGCATCCGCGCCGAGAACGTGAAATTGGTGACGCAGCTGCGCATCCTGCGCAGTCCGATCGTGGTCGGCCACGTGCTGCTGTCGCTGCTGGTGTTCACGGGCATGTTCACCGCCTATACCTATCTGGCGGACATGCTGGAACGACTGGCCGGCTTCAATGGCCAGATCGTCGGCTGGACCATGATGGCGTTTGGCGCCGTCGGCCTGATCGGCAACACCCTGGGCGGCCGCATGGTCGACCGCAGCCCGCTGGGCGCCACCGCCCTGTTCTCGTCGCTGATGGCGGTCGGCCTGGCGTTCGTGGCGCCGGTGATGCAATCGCACGGCCTACTGGCCGTGGCCCTGACGATCTGGGGCATCGCCCAGGCAGCCCTCTTCATCGTCTGCCACGTGCGGCTGATGAAGTCGGCGCCCGAAGCGCCCGCCTTCGCCGCCTCGCTCAACATCTCGGGCGCCAATATCGGCATCGGCCTGGGCGCGGTGGTCGGCGGCCACGTGATCGACCAATACGGGCTGGCTTCGCTCGGTTGGGCGGCGGCGGTCATCGTGGCGATCTCGGTCGCCCTGGCCTTCGTGCTGATGGCGGCTTCACGCGCGCGCCCCGCCGGCAAGGCGGCCTGCGCCAACGCCTGACCTCCGATTGAGGCCTGCGCGCCACGCCTCACCCGGCGGGCGCGGAAACACAGCGGACTATCGCGTTTACCAGTACAATAGGAAGTTCTTGGGGCCGATCCGGATTCGACGTGGGTCGCGAAACAACTCAGGGCATGCCGAGCACCAGTACGCTCGTTAAACCACTGGAACACTACAAACGCCAACGACGAGCGTTTCGCTCTCGCCGCTTAAGCGGTGAGCCGCTGCACTGATCTGTCCTTGGGTCAGGCGGGGGAAGGCAACTTCCCAGGGGGGCAACCCTCGAACCGCAGCAGCGACATTCACAAGGAATCGGTTTGAACTGGGGTCACACGGTTCAAATTTAAATTACGTGAATCGCTCTGGTCCGGCCTGTCGGTTGGCTAAGTCCAGGGTTAAAACCAAATAAATCGACTACGCATGTAGAACTGGTTGCGGAGGGCTTGCGGACGGGGGTTCAATTCCCCCCGGCTCCACCAAATTTCCGCCATAGCGCCAAATGGCCGACCTTCACGGGTCGGCCATTTTTTTTGGCGGCCGCCACCGAGCGGGCGTCCACAACGCTTGCTGTCCGCCCGCCGTGCTCAGTGGATATGCTCCTGTTCCGAACGGTCCGAACGCTCCACCTGCAGCGTCGTGTGATGCAGGTCGAAGCCCGCCTGCAGGCGGCGCTCGATCTCCAGCCGGACAGCCTCGCCGTCGGCGCCCGCGGCCAGCACCACGTGGCCGGTCAGGAGCGGCTGCTTCTGCGTGATCGCCCACAGATGGATGTCATGCACGCTGGCAACGCCATCGGTGCCGGCAATGGCGTCGCGCACCGCATTCAGGCTCATGCCGGGCGGCACGCCTTCGAGCAGCAGGTTGATACATTCGCGCAGCAGCACCCAGGTGCGCGGGAACACCATGAAACCGATCGCCACGGCCAGCGCCGAATCGACCCAGCGCCAGTCGGTCAGCCAGATGATCACGGCCCCCGCGATGACGGCGACCGAGCCCAGCATGTCGGCCCAGACTTCGAGATAGGCGCCTTTCACGTTCAGGCTGTCGTCCTTGGAGCCGGCCAGCAGCCGCATCGACACCAGGTTGATCACCAGCCCGGCGATGGCGACGGCCAGCATGCCCGCGGACTGGATATCCGGCGGCGTCTCGATACGCCGCCAGGCTTCGTACAGGATATAGAACGCCACGCCCAGCAACACCAATGCATTGACCGCGGCCGCCAGGATCTCGAAGCGCGCATAGCCGTACGTGCGCATCAGGTCCGCGGCCTTGCGGCCCGCGCGGATCGCGATCAGCGCCAGCAACAGCGCGATGGCGTCGGTCATCATGTGCATGGCGTCGGAGATCAGCGCCAGGCTACCGGTCCACAGGCCTCCGACGATCTCCACCACCATGAAGGTGCTGGTCAGCCCGAACGCGAGCCATAGCCGGGATTCGGGCAGCGCCCGCGCGTCGGCGTGCTCATGGCCGCCGCTCATGCCCGCTCCCCCGAAACGGCCGTGGCGCGGGCGTGGATGTGGTGGCTTTCCAACAGGGTTTTCGGCGAATCCATGGCGCTACGCTCCGGCTGAGGTGGGGCGGCACCGTGGCGGGGGTGCCATGGCCGTATGAGAAAGCCTGAAGTCACTGCAAGGTCAAGCGGTGTTCAGGCGCCCTTGAGGCATTCAAAGATTGCAAGTGTTTTGGAAACTTGACGCGTCCGAAACAGGCTCGTGGATTACTTAATGCATTATCTACAGAGGGATAATGCAAGGTATTAGTAACTGAAAGAAACGGAATAAGATAACAGCCGACACACAACTGACAGGCAATTGAAACCAGATATGGCCCCAATTTATGGCTCGCGGGGCCCGTCCCTTTCACCACCGTCAGAACGATCTCGCGAACTATTGCCAGCCATTCGGAATCTGGGGAAATACTCCGTCACATATTACGAATGCTCTCAAGACATAATAAACGCAAGAAAATGCCACCGACTCGGGCCGCTCGATTGCGATGAAGATACTTTCCATTTTCGGAACGCGTCCTGAAGCCATCAAGATGGCCCCCCTGGTCGCCGCCCTGCAGAATGAATCCCAATTGAACAGTGTCGTCTGCGTGACTGGCCAGCATCGCCAGATGCTGGATCAGGTGCTGGCCTTGTTCGACTTGCGGGCGCAGCACGACCTCGACATCATGGTGCCCAACCAGACCTTGACCGGTTTGTACGCGCGCCTGATCAGCCGGGTGGATGAGGTGCTGGAACAGGAGCAGCCGGACTATGTATTGGTACATGGCGACACCAGCACCGCATCGGCCTGCGCGCTGGCCGCGTTTCACCGCCGCATCCGCATCGGCCACGTCGAGGCGGGCCTGCGCACCGGCAACCTGGCGATGCCCTTCCCCGAGGAAATGAACCGCCGCGTGGTCGACGCGATCGGCGACTGGCTGTTCGCGCCAACCGCCGAATCGCGCGCCAATCTGCTGCGCGAAAACCTGGCCGGCCGTATCACCGTGACCGGCAATACCGTCATCGACGCACTGGCCATGACCTGTGCCAAGCTGGCCCCGGAGGCGCCGCTGGCGCGTGCGCTCGCGGCCCGTTACGACTGGCTCGATGCGCGACGCCGGCTGCTGCTGGTGACGGGCCACCGGCGCGAGAGCTTCGGCGGGGGCTTCAAGAATATCTGCGCCGCGCTGGCCGAACTGGCGCGCCGCGAAGACCTGCAGATCGTCTACCCGGTGCACCTGAATCCGCAGGTGCGCAATGTCGTGATGACCGATCTGGCCGGCCTGCGGCACGTCCACCTGATCGATCCGCTGGATTACCTGGACTTTGTCTGGTTCATGCAGCGCGCCTATCTCATCCTGACCGATTCGGGCGGGGTGCAGGAAGAGGCGCCGTATCTGGGCAAGCCGGTGCTGGTGATGCGCGAGGTCACCGAACGTCCGGAAGCCGTGCAGGCCGGCACGGTGGCACTGGTCGGCACCGATACGCAGCGCATCATCGCCGAGGTCAACCGGCTGCTGGACGACCCGGCGTTGCATGCCTCGTTTTCGCGTCGCATCAACCCCTACGGCGACGGCAAGGCCAGCGCGCGCATCGTTGACGCGCTTTGCGGCCGACCCGTTTCTGAATTCGATCCTTACGGAACGGCCGCCGGCACGCCAGCCTGATGCCATTCGACCTGAATCCGCTGCCCGGAGCACCCATGCAAAAACCCACTTCCCTCCCCGCCGCCCAGGCGCTCTGCCGCGCACTGATGGCCGCCGGCCTGCTGTTGCCGCTGGGCGCGATGGCCAGCCCGGCCGGTGACGCGCTGCGGCAGTTGCAGGGCGACGACTGGGTCACCCGCAACACCACGCTGGCGGATCTGGGCATCAGCGAGCCCGTGGTCCTGAGCAACAGCGATGCGCGCCAGGAGTTCTACGTGCCGGTGCCGCGCGGCGTGCCGATCGCCGACGCCACCCTGAATTTCGACGCCAAATACACCAAGGGCGAACCCGGCCGCACCAGCCTGGTGTTGTGGGCCGACGGCGTGCCGCTGAACGCACAGCGCATCGCCGATGGCGACGGCAACATCGCCCACGGCTACACGGTGGACCCGCGCAGCCGCGAGACCGGCTTTCTGCGCGTGGGCGTGGACTGGCAGTCGGAAATCGCGCTGCGCCACTGCGAGAGCAACCGGGCCACCGCCAACGCGCTGACCATCTCGCCACAGACACGCCTGACTTACCGCTACGACGCCTCGGCCATCGGCAACCTGGATGATGCCTGGGGCACCCTGCCCGGCAAGCCGACGCTCATCGTGGGCAGCGCCAAGCTCGATCAGCAGGCCTTCGACAGCGCCTGGCGTGTCGGCGTGGCGCTGGAACGCGCAGGCAAGCGCGTGGCGGTGCGCGCCTTCCCGTCGGTGGGCGACGAAATCGACACACGCGGCCTGCAGGCCCCGGCCGGGCTGGCACAGATCCCGGCCTTCGCCGCGCTGGCGGACAATGGCAAGCACAAGATCGCCAATGCCGCCGAGATCGGCGCCTTGCTGGTGCTGGGCGCGCCGGCGGTAGCCGGCGACGTGGTGATCGCCGACGCCACGCTGCGCGCCCGGTTGAACGAAGCGCTGGACGCCTTGCAATCGCAACTGGGCAACGACGCTGACGCCGCGGCGGCGTTCAAGTCCTGGCGCGAGCGCCGCGTGCCGCTGGCCGCCGCCGAGATGCCCTCCAAGGAGATCCGACTGGCCGCGATGGGCCGGCAGGCGGTGATCGCGCTGGCCGCGGACGCCGGCGCGCAGGGGGCGGGCGCGTTCGATACCGCCTGGCGCCGCATCCTGGTGACACGCCAGGTGCAGGTCAAGACGGCCACGCCGCCGGAAACCTTCAAGGACGGCGGCCTGCGCCTGACGGCGCTGGGTGGCTCGCCCAACAGTTTCAATGTGGTCGCCAGCGGCGACTGGAACACGACGTTCCCGCTGGCCGCGGTCTCGGCCGACGGCCAGATGCCGGGCGAGCTGGTCATGGACGTGTCGGCCGCGCCCGGCGCCTCGTCGACGCGCCCGGTGGCCTCGGTCTTCTGGAACGGCATCCTGCTGGCGGCCAAGCAACTGGACGCCGACGGACGCCCCGAGCGCCTGCGCGCGCGCGTGCCCGGCTACGTGCTGGGGGTCACCAACGCCGTGCGCGTCACGTTCCAGCGCCAGCCGGTCTCGGTGGACTGCAACGAAATCCCGCAGGGCTATCCGGTCAACGTGCTGCCGACCAGCTACGTGAAACCTGAGAAGGCCGAGCCGGACGGCACCTTCGTCGGCCTGCTGCCGCTGCTGGCCGGCACCCCGCAAGTGATCGTGCCGGACAGCTACCTGGCCAGTGCGCCGGACAACCTCAAGCGCCTGATCGGCATCGCCTCGGCCAGTGGCATCTCGACCACCCGCGCCGAACTGTCGGTGGCGGCCGGGGGCCAGGCCGTCAAGCCGACCCGCCCATTCCTGGCCATGGAAGTGCCGGTGGAAGGCGCCAAGCCAATGGTGACCGTCACCGACCGCAAGCAGCTGCGCGTGGATGGCAAGAACACCACGTGGCTGGATATTTCCGGACTGGACCATCTTAGCTCGGCCGAGGTGGTCAGCGCCGGCGGCCAGGACGGCGTGCTGTGGCACACCCTGGGCCAGCAGGCCGGCATGCTGGATGCGCCGTTCGTGTTGAACCGCGGCAACATCGCGTTGATCGGCGCCGCCGGCCCGGTGGCCTGGATCGACAGTGGCAACCCCGACGCCAGCCATCCGCCCGGCGCCGGCGAAAGCGCCTTCTTCGAATGGCGCCGCTACATCTCGTGGAGCGTGCCGGCCATCAGCGTCGGCCTGCTGGTGCTGCTGCTGATCCTGATTTTCGCCATGCGCGTGAGCCGCAGGAAGAACAAGGAAAACAAGTAAACCCGGATCCGGCTGCCCATGTCCTCGCTTTACTGGCCCTATCTCATCGCCGACTATTACCGCGGCCTTGAGATCGTGACCGCCGTCGTCGGCGTGATCATCCTGCTTTCGAGCCTGGATGATCTGTTCATCGACGGCTGGTACTGGGTGCGCGAACTGCGCCGCTCGCTGACGATCAAGCGCCGTTACGCGCCCCTGACGGCGGCGCAATTGCGCGAGAAAGAGGAACAGCCGCTGGCCATCATGGTGCCCGCGTGGCTCGAGTATGACGTCATCGCCTCGATGCTCGAGACGATGGTGTCCACGCTCGAATACAAGAACTACATGATCTTCGCCGGCACTTACCAGAACGACGAGCGCACCATCAAGGAAGTCGAGCGCATGCGGCGGCGTTACCGCCAGTTGATCCGGGTGGAAGTGCCGCACGACGGCCCGACCTGCAAGGCCGACTGCCTGAACTGGATCGTGCAGGCCATCTTCGCCCAGGACGCCAAGCAACCGGTGCCGTTCGCCGGCGTCATCCTGCACGACAGCGAGGACGTGCTGCACCCGCTGGAACTGAAGTACTACAACTACCTGCTGCCGCGCATCGATTTCATCCAGCTGCCGGTGACCTCGCTGGAGCGCCACTGGTACGAACTGGTGGCCGGCACCTACATGGACGAGTTCGCCGAATGGCACACCAAGGACCTGGTGGTGCGCGAAAGCCTGTCAAAAATGGTGCCCTCCGCCGGCGTGGGCACGTGTTTTTCGCGCAAGGCGCTGGTCGAACTGGCCGCCGAAACCAATAACCAGCCCTTCAACACCGACACCCTGACCGAAGACTACGATATCGGCGCGCGGCTGGCGCAGCGCGGCATGCGGCAGATCTTCGGCAAGTTTGGCGTGGAATACGTGACCCGCCGCCGCGCCTGGTTCGGCCTGGGCCGGGAGAAAGTGTCCAGCATCCACATGCCACTGGGGGTGCGCGAGTACTTTCCCAACACCTTCCGCACCGCCTACCGGCAGAAGGCGCGCTGGACGCTGGGCATCGGGCTGCAGGGCTGGCAACAGGTGGGCTGGACCGGCTCGCTGGCCACCAAGTACCTGCTGTTCCGCGACCGCAAGGGCCTGGTGACATCATTCATCGCGATCCTGGCCTACCTGCTGCTGGCCAATTTCTTCCTGTTCTACCTGGCCGACCTGTTCGGCTGGTGGACCGTGTATTACCCGTCGTACTTCCGTCCCGGCGGCTGGCTGGTGACGCTGATGTGGATCAACGCGGTGGCGCTGCTGTTGCGGGTGGTGCAGCGTGCCTATTTCGTCGGCCGCATGTACGGCTGGGAGCACGCGCTGCTATCGATTCCGCGCATGATCGTAGGCAACTTCATCAACGCCATGGCGGCCGCGCGCGCCTGGAAGCTGTTCATCGGCCACCTGATCACCGGCAAGCGGCTGGCCTGGGACAAGACCATGCACGACTTCCCGTCCACCGACCAGCTGGCGCAACAACGCCAGCGCCTGGGCGAATTGCTGTTGTCCTGGCAGGCGATCGACGAGGACAAGCTGGCGCTCGCGCTGGAGATCCAGTCGCGCGACAAGCGGCCGCTGGGCGAAATCCTGATGGAACAGGGCTGGCTCGATGAAGGCACGCTGAAGGAAGCCATCCATTTCCAGCAGGGTGGGCAGGCCGACACCGCGCCGACGCACTCCAAAGACAAACCCGCGACCCCATGAAGCCATTGACCCGTTCGCTCCTGCTGTCCGCCGCGCTGGCCTGCGCCGGGCCCGCCGCCGCCCAACCGGCGCCGCGCGCCGCCGAGGCGCCGCTGGAAGGCGCCGCCTATCAGTTCGCCGACGAGGGCTACAAGAGCTACGACGCGGGCAACTACGCGCTGGCGCAGCGGCAGGCCGAATCCGCCATCGCGCTGCGCCCGGACGTGGAACGGCTGCGCCTGCTGCTGATCTATGCGCTGCAGAAGCAAGGCAAGCTGCAAGAGGCCGACAAGGCCGCCGCCGACGCCATCAAGAGCGGCCTGGATACCCCCGCCTTGCGCCAGGCGCGCGCCAACCTGAGGCCGCGCGCCGCCCAACCGGCCACGGCCGGCGGCAGCGGCGCGCCCGGCACCACCGCCGCCTACCGCCGTGGCTTTCCGATCGCCACGCGCGCCTATGCCGACTACAACCGCGCCGACTACCCCGCCGCCCAGCGCGGCGCCGAACAAGCCTTCCGCATCGATCCCAAGCAAGGTGCCTGGGCCATGCTGTGGCTGGACGCGCTGGAAGCCCAAGGCAAGTACGCCGAGGCCGAGGCCGCGGCCGACAAGGCCATCGCGCTGGGCGCCCCCAACAAGAACGACCTGACCGCGCGGCGCACCACCATGAAGCGCCGCCTGGCGATCAAGCCCGCCGAACAAGGCTACCAGGCGCTGATCGCCAACCGCCCCGGCGACGCCGTGCCGCTGGCGCGCGAGGCCGTGGCGCTGGCGCCCGACACCGCCAGCCATCGCCTGTTGCTGATGACCGCGCTGATGCTGGACAACCAGCTTGCCGCCGCCGAGGACGCCGCCACCGACGCGCTCAAGCAGGACGACGAGAACACGGTGGCGCAGGTAATGCGCGCCTACCTGCGCCAACGCCAGGGCAAGACCGACCTGGCCAATGCCGACTTCGACGCCGCGCTCAAGCAGGACTGGCTCGACGACGACCAGCGCCGCAATGTGCGCCTGATCGCGGCCGATGCCGCGCTTGCCGGCGGCGAGACCAAGCGCGCGCTGGCGCTGCTGGAACCGCTCGGCGGCAAGGACGAAGCCGCCGCGGCGCGCGTCAAGCGGGCGCGCTCGAAGCCGGCGGTGCCGGCTACGCTGACGCTGGCCAACTACCCTGCGCCCCTGCAGGACTGCCGCGATACGCCCTATGGCACCTCCTGCGAGCTGCTGCCGTCGGACGCCGCCGGCAGCGGCGGCCCGGCCGCGCTGGCCTATGCCGCCTATGCGCGCGAGGACTACCAGGAAGCCATCGCCCAGGCGCGCAAAGCGGTCGAACAGGACCCCGCCAACAAGGAACTGCAGCGCCTGCTGACCACCACGCTGGCGGCCGGCAACGCGACGCAACTGGCGGAGGCCGAGAAACGCATGGGCGAGGCGCTGGCCGCGCAACCCGACGACCCCGCCCTGTTGATGCAGCGCGGCTATCTGCACCAGCGCATGGGACAGCCCAGGCTGGCGCTGGAGGATTTCCAGGCGGCCCGCGCCACCGGCAAGGCGCCGCCGACCGTGATCCTGGACGAGGGCTACGCCCTGTCGGGCGTCGGCGACAAGCGCGGCGCGGTGGAAAAACTGAAACAGGCCATCGACGAAGCCGACGCCGGCAGGCTCGAGCTGACGCCACAGCAGCGTTTCGACACCCGCAGCGGCATCGCCGGACTGTCGCGCGAATGGGGCGGCTATGTCTCGGCTGGCTATCGCGGCGCGCGGCCGGCCTCCTCGGGATTGGGCGGCGCGGCCATCACCGTGCCCGGCGACGCGGTGTTCAGCACCGCCGAGATCTTCTGGCGTCCGTCGGACTTCCTTAATTCGTCGACGCGCACGTTCGAACTGTATGGACGATTGTCCAACACGCTCTACAACAAGGGCGGCAAGACCACCAGCCAGACGGTCTCGGATCCCTGCGGCGGCACCATCGACGTGGCCGAAACCTCGAACCAGGGCATCTCCGGCATTCCCACCACCGTGGGCTCGCTGGGCATGCGTTTCACGCCCTCCACCGAGGTGGGCCTGACCTTCGGCCTGGAACGCCAGTTCAATCTGGGCACCGCGACGCGCAAGGGTTCGTTCAGCCCGGCGCCGGCGGACCTGCGCTGCAGCCTGAACCGCAACAACCAGACCGCCTACTACAAGACGGACGCCGGCAGCGGCGGCTGGCTGGCCTACGTCACGTATGGCCTGTACGAAGGCACCACGCTGCGCATCGACCGTCCCGACTGGTTCACCATGGAAGGCTACGTGCAGGCGGGCTATTCCTGGCAGGACATGTCCGCGCGCCTGTGGAAGCGCAACAATTCCACCGGCGCCGATACCGACCAGACCTCGGGCAAGATCAAGCGCGACCAGGCCTTCGGCGCCGGCGAATTGCGAGTGGGCCGCAGCTATCGGGTGGACGCGATCAGTGACCGCCTGGTGTTCTTCCCCTACGCGGTGGTTGGCGCCGACTGGCTCTGGAACAGGAACCGCATGGTCGGCCTGGACATCGATGGCTCGGACTCGTATTCCCAGCTGGGCGACGGCTCGTCGTGGTCGATGGGCGCCGGCCCCGGTTTCAACCTGCGCTACTGGTTCCGCGAAGACCACTACAACGCCCCCCGGTCCTACCTGGACCTGACCACCCAATACCGTTTCAACATCGGCGGCGGCCAGGCCGACCGGGCCAAGGGTCTGTTCATCAACCTGACCCTGTCCTACTGAGCCGCGCCGATCGATACGCATTCATGAAGGAATCCATCAACATGACTACCCCGACCCCATCCCTGACCCGCCGTCCGCGCCTGGCGTCGGCCCTGTGCGGCGCATTGCTGGCGCTGGCTGCCGGCGCCTCGCAGGCGCAGCAGGCCTCGTCCATCGTCATCCAGGGCAAGGATAACTGGCTGTTCCCCGGCTGGGGCAGCCTGACTCAGGTGGACACGCGCGGCATCGACGCCGCCACCCAGCTGGTGCGCGAGACCCGCGACGCGCTCGCCGCCAAGGGCGTCCAGCTGGAAGTGCTGGTCCTGCCCGACAAGACCCTGTTCTACCAGGACAAGCTGCCGGACGGCACGGCGCTGAGCGCCGAGGTCAAGAAGCGCTACCAGACCATCCAGGACAAGCTCAAGGCCGCCGGCATCTCCACCATCGACGACGAGGCGGTGCTGCGCCGCCTGAAGGATGGCGGCCAGGACGTGTTCTACCGCACCGACCAGCACTGGACCCAGGCCGCCGCCGACGCCACCGCCGAGGCCCTGGCCCAGCGCATCAAGCAGGACGTGAAGACGCTGGCCGGCAAGCCGGGCACCGGCATGGCGCTGGGCAGCGTGGTCAATGAACGCCGCTATGGCGACCTGGCCGAGCTGTTCTTGACGCCCGACCAGCGCAAGCAGGCCGGGCGCGAGACCTTCACCGTGCGCCGCCAGGCCGACAACCAGAGCCTGATCGACGACGCGCCCGCCCCCGTGCACGTGACCGGCCACAGTATGGTGCAGCCGTACTTCGGCTTTCCGCAGAAACTGTCCAACGTGCTGGACCGGCCCGTTTCAGTGAACTGGAAACCGGGCAACGTCGGCCACTGGATCATGCTGCTGGAGTACCTGGAATCGCCCGCCTTCAAGCAGAACAAGCCGCAGGTGCTGGTATGGCAGATGTTCGAGCCCACCTATGCGCAGGGTCCTGACGCCAAGGGGTTGTGGGACAACGCCTCCATCATGACCGCCGACGCCTGGCGCGGCCGCATGAAGGCGGCGGTGGGGCAATAACGCCGTGGCGCAAGCGGAGAAGACCGCGCCGCCCGAATCGGGCCATCGGCGCAACGCGATCGTGATCGGCGTGCTGCTGGCGCTCGGCCTGGGCTGGGGCGCCTGGTGCCTGGCGCAGGCCAGGCTGAGCGCCGCCGATGTCGCGCCCGCCGCCTGGATGAACGGCACCGCGGGGACCGCGTTGAACCAGTCGCTGCGCCTGCCGGCGCAGGGCGCGGTCAACACCTGGAACGCGGCGATCCGCTACCGTGTGCTCGGTGACCTGGGCGACCAGGTCGCGATGGGCTGCCCGCAATGGCTGTTCTATCGTGATGGCCTGCGCCCGCAACCCGGTGTGCATGTATTCAACGAACGCCTGCGCCTGATGCGCCACTGGGTCGACCAACTGCGCCAGCGTCAGGTGCAGGTGCTGGTGGTCGCCGTGCCCGACAAATCTCGCATCGAGGCCGATCACCTGTGCGGCCAGACCGTATCGTTGCCGATGCGACGCACGCTGGA
Organism: Achromobacter ruhlandii; assembly: GCF_902859695.1. Lineage (GTDB taxonomy): Bacteria > Pseudomonadota > Gammaproteobacteria > Burkholderiales > Burkholderiaceae_B > Achromobacter > Achromobacter ruhlandii. The sequence goes on along the minus strand of NZ_CADIJL010000001.1, from coordinate 434,787 downwards.
CGACTGGCAGGCCGCGCTGCGCGCGCAGGGCGTGCCGTTCGTCGATCTGCGCGATGCCCTGGCGCAGGCCGAGGCGCCGCGCTACTTCCGCACAGACGTGCACATGAACGCCACCGGCGCGCAGGCCGCCGCCGCGCGCGTGGCGCAAGCCGCGCTGCCGCTGCTGGGCGGCGCGGGCGCCCAGGCCTTCAAGGAAGATCCGGCGGGCGCGCCGCGGCCGCGCATGGGCGACCTGATCGTGCTGGCCGGGCTGGAACAGGCGCGGCCTGGCTGGCGTCCCGAGCTGGACCTGGCCGCGCCGCAGAAGATCGAACCGGTGCGCGGCGGCGGGCTGCTCGACGACACGCCACCGGTGGAAGTGTTGCTGGCCGGCAGCTCCAACGGCCGTCGCAGCAATTTCGCCGAGCGGCTGGGCATGGGGCTGGGCCGCGAGGTCTGGAACCTGAGCCTGGATGGCGGGCAGTTTTCCGGGGCTTTGCTGGTGGCGCTCAAGCAGCGCGAGCAATGGCCCAAGAGCCTGAAGCTGGTGATCTGGGAGTTTTCGGAAATGGCGCTGTCGCTGCCGCTGACCGACGACGAAAAATCCGTGCTGGCCCGACTGCCCTGACCCGAGATGCTATTCAACTCTTATCTGTTCCTGCTGATCTTCCTGCCCGTCACGCTGGCCGTGTACTACGGCGCGGGCCGCTTCAACCTGCGGCTGGCGGCGCTGTGGCTGTGCCTGACGTCCTTCGTGTTCTACGGCTGGTGGAATCCGCAATTCGTGGTGCTGCTGGCGGGCTCGATCGCCTTCAACTTCCTGGTCAGCCTGCTGATCCTGCACACGGCGGCGCGGCCGAAGCTGCAGGGGCTGATCACGGGCCTGGGCGTGGGCGCCGACCTGGCGCTGCTGTTCCACTACAAGTACTTTGCCACGCTGCTCAATTTCCTGACCGACCTGGGCATGACCAGTTCGACCATGGACGCGATCATCCTGCCGCTGGGCATTTCGTTCTTCACCTTCACGCAGATCGGCTATCTGCTGGATTGCCGCGCCGGCGTGGTCAAGGAACGCAGCCTGCTCAGCTACGTGTTGTTCGTGACCTTCTTCCCGCATCTGATCGCCGGCCCGATTCTGCATCACAAGGAGATGATGCCGCAGTTCGCGCAACCCGAGAATTACCGCTTCAAGGCCGAGAACCTGTCGGTGGGCGGGATGCTGTTCGTGATCGGACTGGCCAAGAAGGTGCTGCTGGCCGACGGTATCGCGCCCTACGCCGACGCCGGTTTCGCCGCGCCGGGCGAGTTGCAGTTCTGGGGCTCGTGGGGCGCCAGCCTGTGCTACGCCTTGCAGCTGTATTTCGACTTCTCCGGCTATTCGGACATGGCGCTGGGCCTGGCCAAGATGTTCGGCATCCGCTTCCCGCTGAACTTCAACTCGCCCTACAAGGCCGGCAGCATCATCGAGTTCTGGGCCCGCTGGCATATGACGCTGACGCGCTACCTGACCGCCTATCTCTACTATCCGGTGGCCATGGCCGTCTCGAAGTGGCGCACCGACCGCAACCTGCCGGTCGGCGCCCAGGGCGTGGCCACGGCGGGCGGCTTCCTGGCCAGCATCGTCACCCCGACGCTGTTCACGATGGCGCTGGCGGGCGTGTGGCACGGCGCCGGTTTCCAGTTCCTGGTGTTCGGCCTGCTCCATGCCATGTACCTGTCGGTGAACCACGCCTGGCGCATCTTCGTGGTCGGCCGCAAGCCCGCCGCCGCGCGCAACCTGAACGTGGTCAAGCGTGCCGCCTGCGTGCTGCTGACCTTTGTGGCGGTGCTGGTGGCGCAGGCCTTCTTCCGCGCCCACGGCGTCGGCGACGCCATGCTGCTGATGCAGGGCATGATCGGGCTGCGCGGCGTGGAAACGCTGGACCTGGCCACCCACGTCAGCGGCCTGGCCTGGGGCGATGCCTGGCGCGTGCTGGTCGGCCATCACCTGCAGTTGATCTATGCTGTGGTGCTGCTGGGCATCGCCTGGTTCGCGCCGAACGCGCACCAGATCCTGGGCCGTTACTCGCCCGCGCTGTTCAAGCCCCAGGAAGCGCCCTCGCCCTGGATGCGCTGGCGCCCCAACCTGGCCTGGCTGGGCGTGATGCTGGCGCTGCTGTTCTTCTGCCTGGTTAACCTGCACAAGGAAACCCGGTTCCTCTATTTCCAATTCTGACCGCGACGCGGTCGCGGAGTACGCGATGGACATCAAAGAAATCGAAACCAAGGTGGCCGACCTCATCGAAGGCATCATCCTCACCAAAGTCGATCCCGACACCCTGCTGATCGATTCCGGCCTGGTGGACTCGCTGGCCGCCGTGGACGTGGCGCTGGCGGTGGAACGCCAGTTCGGCTGCAAGATCCCGCCGACCGAGATCGACGTGCACCTGGAATCGGTGCACACGCTGGCCACGTTCATCGCGGAGCGCGCCCGCGCCTGACGATTCTCCTGGGGGCAGCACCATGCGTTTCGATTTCAATGCCTACGATTTCGCCGACACGGCCGTCGGCGCCGATGCCATCGCGGTGGTCGACGCGCAGGGCGCGCTGACCTGGGGCGCGCTGCGGGCCGCCACGCTGGCCTGGGAGCAGGAAGCCTTGCGCGCCGGCGTCACCGCCGGCGTGCCATTGGTGATTTCCGGCCACAAGGAAGCGGCCTTCCTGGTGGCGATCCTGGGCTGCCTGCGGTTGCGGGTGCCTTTCGTGCCGGTCGACGTCATCAACCCGCCCGAACGCATCGCCCGCATCGGCGAACTGGTGCGCGCCGGCCTTCGCTATGACGCCCAGGCCCGCACCTTCGCCGCCGGCTGCGCCAGCCCCGCGCCGCTGGCCGAGGCCGGCCTGGCCTACATCATGTTCACCTCCGGCAGCACGGGCGATCCAAAGGGCGTGCAGATCGGACGCGAAAGCGTCAGCCTCTTCGCCGGCTGGATCCGCGACTGCCTGGACCTGGGCGCGGCGCCCGCATTCATGGACCAGATGCTGTTCAGCTTCGACTTCTCGCTGTTCAACTGGGTCGGCGCGCTGGAACTGGGGGGCGCCTGCGTCCTGTGTCCGCGCGAGACCATCGCCCAGCGCGACCGCTTCGTGCAATATCTGGCCGACACGCACATCAATGTCTGGGCCTCGACCCCGTCGTTCGTGCGCCAGCAGCTGTTCAACCCGGACTTCGACCACGCCCATCTGCCGCGGCTGCGCGTCTTCGTGTTCGGCGCCGAGTCGCTCACGCCGACGCTGGCCGAGGAGCTATGGCAGCGCTTTCCCGATGTGCGCATCATCAATTCGTACGGCCCCACCGAGGCGACCTGCTCCACCACCTGGGTCGAGATCGACCGGGCCCTGCGCGCCGAGGCGCCCAACCCCTTCCCCATCGGCCGCGCCAAGCCGTATGCCGAGGTCTTCATCGAGAACGGCGAGATCAGCATCGCCGGCGACCACGTCATGCGCGGTTACCTCAACCGTCCTGACCTGAATGCCTCGCGCATGTTCACGCGCAACGGCAAGCGCGGGTACCGCAGCGGCGACCTCGGCGACATCGACGCGCGCGGGCTGGTGACGTTCCGCGGCCGCATCGACGATCAGATCAAGCTGCACGGCTACCGCATCGAACTGGCCGAGATCGACGCCGCCGTCGCCGCCCTGCCGGGCGCGCGCGCCGGGGCCACCGTCGCGCTGCGGCGGCCCGATGGCGCTATCATCCGTCTCATAGGATTCGTCGAACCGGCCGAAGCCGGCCCCGAGGGCCTGCAGCCCCTGCCCGCGACGCTGGCCGACTGGAAGGCCGTACTGGGCCGCCGGCTGCCCCCCTACATGATCCCGTCCGAGCTGATAGCCTGCCATCGCTTCCCGACGACCAGCACCGACAAGGCGGACCGCAAACAGCTCGAGCGCATGTACCTCGACGCCCGCCTCAGCAAGAAACCGGAGCCGCAAGCATGACCCGTCGCATCCCTTTCCCCGCCATGGCATTGGCGCTGGCATTGGCCACCGCCGCTGGCGCCACCCAGGCCGAAGGCGTGCTCGCCCAACTGTATGCCGCCCGCCCTCCGGCGGGCTCGTCGTTCGTGCGCGTCATCAATCCCGAAACCGGCCCCGTGCGCGTGCAGATCGCCAACGGCCCGTCGCAGGAGATCAGCCCGACCCAGCCCGCCAGCACCTACGCCATCGTCAAGGGCAACCAGCCGTTCAACCTGCTGATCGACGGCAAGCCGGCCGCCAGCCTGCAGGTCAAGCCGGATACGTTCACTTCGCTGGTGGTGCGCCGCGACGGCGTCAACGTGACCTATGTGGCGATCGACGACAGCAACGGCGCGCAGGACGCGCTCAAGGCCGAACTGCGTTTCTACAACCTGGCGGCCGCTTGCCCCGGCGCCAGGCTCGAAGTCAGCCCGACCGGGCCCGTGCTGTTCCAGGACATCAAACCGGGCGCCTCGGCGGCGCGGGCCATCAACCCGGTCAGCGCCACGCTGGCGGCCGGCTGCGGCACGGTGCTGTCGCCCTCGCTGGCGCTGCCGGCCCTGCAGCCTGGCGACCACTACAGCCTGTTCCTCACCGGCAGCGCCACCGCGCCCACGCTGCACGGCCAGACCAGCGCCACCGACCCCTATAGCAAGTAAGGAGGCCGCATGCGCCGCGTATTCCGGGACGACCACGAACTCTTTCGCGACCAGGTGCGGCGCTTCGTCGCCGAGGAGATCGCGCCACACTACGCCGAGTGGGAAAAGGCCGGCATCGTGCCGCGCGCGCTGTGGCGCCGCGCCGGCGAGGAAGGCCTGCTCAACTGCGCCCTGCCCGAGCCCTACGGGCTCGGCGGCGACTTCGGCCATGCCGTCGTGGTGATCGAGGAACTGGCGCGCGCCAATTTCCTGGGCATCGGCTTCTCGATCCATTCCGACATGGTCGCGCCCTATCTGAACGCCTTCGGCACGACCGCGCAAAAGGAACGCTGGCTGCCCGCCATGACACGCGGCGACATCATCGGCGCCATCGCCCTGACCGAACCCGACGCGGGCAGCGACCTGAAGGCGGTGCGCACGCGTGCCCGCCGTGAGGGCGACCACTACATCCTGAACGGCCAGAAGACCTTCATCACCAACGGCGTCAACGCCGGCCTGGCGATCGTGCTGGCCAGCACCGACCCCGACCTCGGCGCGCGCGGCCTGTCGCTGTTCTGCGTCGAGGAAAACCTGCCCGGCTACACCAAGGGCGCGGCCTTGAACAAGATCGGCCAGCACTGCCAGGACACCTGCGAGCTGTACTTCGATGACGTGCGCCTGCCCGCCGATTGCCTGCTGGGCCAGGAAAATGGCGCTTTCGAATACCTGACGCAGGAACTCGCGCGCGAACGCCTGGCGATCGCACTGCGCGCCGGGGCCTCGCTCGAGGGCATGCTGGACGAGGCCGCCGAATACACCCGCAACCGCAAGGTATTCGGCCGCCGGGTGTTCGACTACCAGAACTCGCGCTTCAAGCTGGCCAGCGCGCGCGCCCAGAGCACCATGCTGCGGGTGTTCCTGGACGATTGCCTGGCGCGCCACATGGCGGGTGAACTCGACGCCACCAGCGCCGCCATCGCCAAGCTCAACGCCACCGAAATGCAGGGCGCGGTGCTGGACGACCTGCTGCAGCTGTACGGCGGCTATGGCTACATGGCCGAATACGGCATCGGCCGCGCCTGGGTCGATGCGCGCGCGCTGCGCATCTTCGGCGGCACCAGCGAAATCATGCGGGAAATCATCGGCCGCAGCTTCCTCTGAGCGCCCGCGGGCTCAGACGCGCGCCGCCATCCAGGCATCCCTGAGCGCGCGGGCCTCGGGCGTATCGCCGATCACCCACGGGTCCATCGTGAATGCCACGATGCGCTTGGCGCCATAGCCGCGCGCCACATCCCACTGCTGCTTGACCCGGCCGAAATCGGCGGAACGCGCCTTGAACGTGGTGCCGTCCGTGCTGCCCGAGGGCAGTTCCTCGAACAGCTCCATGATCAGGTCGAACGAGGCGCGGCGCTTGAGCAGCATGTCGTGCAGCGGCTCCAGCGCCCGGTAGTTGGCCAGGCCCGCCACGCCCACGCCGTCCTGGATCATGGGGTGGATGCGCACCGCGTCCAGCACCCGCGACCATAGCTGCATCAACGAGCCGTCGCCGGCAAGCCGGCTGTGGTAGGTCGAAATGGACGGAATGCGATGACAACTGGCCAGCGAGGCGCGGGTGAAAGCGTCCAGCCACGGCACCAGCAGCGCCTGGCGCTCGGGCCGGGCCCAGTTGTATTGCTCCAGCTCGTACGGCACGTACCAGCCGCGGAAATTGCGGCGCTTGGGCCAGGCGGCGGTGCGCATGTAGGCCACGCCACGGTCGCGGGTATGGTCCAGGTAGGACGCCAGCGCCGTGTCGTCGGGCGCGGCCAGCACGTTCCACCAGCGCTGGTCATAGGGCAGGCCCACGTGCACACCCAGGCCGTTGTGGTCGGCTTCCTCGAAGATGATGTCCAGCATCGATGGCGGCGCCATCCAGTCATCCGGCCGGCCGCCTTCCAGGCCGACCCACTGCAGGAACAGCTCGCGGCAGCCCAGCCGCCGGCAAGCGGCGAGGCGGCGGCGCCATTCGTCACGCGTCAGGTCCCGGTGGCTGAGCCACAGTTGCAGGAAAGTCGCATTCAGCGAGATGGGCGGCGCACAGGCCGCCAGCGGGATGAGCGCGCCCAGCGCCGCCGCCTGCAGCAGGCGGCGGCGCGCGAGGGATTGAAGCCGCGGGCGCGTCAGGGGAACAATCCTTGCCGGAATCAGCCGCGATTGCCGAACAGGCCCGACAGCGATGCCAGCAGGTCGGTCGGGTTGAAGGACTGGCCCGGCTGGACGGCGCCTTCGGGCGTGGCCTTGTCGATCAGTTGCGGCAACAGCGAGGACAGCGAGCCCAGCACCGAACCGGTGTCCTGGCCGGTCTTGGCGGCCAGTTCGTTGACCACGCCCGGATCCAGCACCTGGCCGAGCTGGTCGGCGCTGACCGGCAGGTTCTGGCCCTTGCCAATCCACGATGCGACGATTTCCCCCAGGCCGCCCTGCTGGAAGCTGGCGATCAGGCCCGACAGGCCGCCCGGGTATTTGTTCAGTTGTTCGATCAGGGCCGGCAGCAACGAGGCCGAGCCCCCTTGCTGACCGCCTCCGGCCATCGAGGCCAAGGTATCCAATAGACTCATCGCCGTACTCCAGGAAAATCGGAAATCCAGTATAGGCCCATGGCGCCGCGGACACCGTCATCCAACGGATACCGGCCCCGATCTTTGCAAAACTTGTCCTTTGCCGCGGACTGGCCTGCGCCTCAGCCCGCGCCGCGCAGCGCCTGCAATGCCTTCTGGCCGGCGCGGCCGTCGGCGGGCAGGCCCAGCGCGCGCTGCGCCGCGCGCAAGGCCTCGCGGGTGCGCTCACCAATCATGCCATCGGGTTCGCCCAGTTCATAGCCACGGGCAATCAGCAGCCGCTGCAGCTCGCGCCGCTCGGCCCGCGACAGGCCCGGATCGTCAGTTGGCCAGGCCTGCGCCAGCGGCCCGCCGCCGCGCAGGCGATCGGACAGGTGCGCGATCGCCAGCGCGTAGCTCTCGGCCGCGTTGTACGAGTAGAGCGCGTCGAAGTTGCGCGTCACCAGGAAGGCCGGCCCCTGGGGGCCGGCCGGCAGCAGCAGGCCGGCCGGCGTCTCGCCCGGCGGCAGCGGCGTGCCATCGGCGCGCGTCACGCCCTGGCCGCGCCAGAATGCCAGCGGGCGCTTGTTCTTGCGTCCCGCGCCGGCGGTGCCCAGGCCGGGCGGCAGCCTGACCTCGTAGCCCCAGTCCAGCCCGCTGTTCCAACCGGCGCGCTTGAGGAAATTGGCCGTGGACGCCAGCGCGTCCGGCACGCTGTCGATCAGATCGCGCCGGCCGTCGCCGTCGAAATCCACCGCCAGCCGCAGATAGGTGGACGGCATGAACTGGGTCTGGCCAAAGGCCCCGGCCCACGAGCCCTTGAGCTTGTCCGGATCGATATGCTCGTCCTGGATGATCTTGAGCGTGGCGTAGAACTCGCCGCGAAAATACGCCTGGCGGCGGCCGAAGCACGACAGCGTCGACAACGACGTCAGCAGCGGCCGTCCGCCCAGGGTACGGCCGTAATTGCTCTCCACGCCCCACACCGCCGCGATGGTGGCGGGATCCACGCCGTAGCGCGAGGCGGCGCGATCGAGCTCGGCGCGCCAGCGCGCGATGCTGTCCTTGCCGTCGGCGACACGCTCGTCATCGACCAGGGCCGCCATGTAATCCCAGATCGGCGTCTTGAATTCGGGCTGGGCATCAAGCAGGCCGATCACCGCCATGTCGGGCGCCAGGCTGGCGGTGTGCCTGTCGAACGTGGCGCCGGACACGCCGGCCTTGGCCGCGGGCGCGCGCAGGCCCGCCAGGCAGGTCGCGAAGGCGTCCGCGGCCTGCGCGGCGCCGCTGGACAGCGCCAGGGCGAAGACCGCCAGGGACGCGGTGTAGCGGATTTTCATGTCGTGGAGGTTCCTGTGGAGGGATCGGCCGCGTCGCCTTGCAGGCGCCGTTGCCAGTCTTCGACCTGGCCCAGCCTGGCGCGCTTCTCGAACAGCGCGCGCCAGTTGGGAGACAGCGCCGGCAGCGCGGCCAGCTCGGTCAGCGTGGGCACGTCCAGCACCCGGCGGTTGAGAACGTCCTGGATGCGGGCCAGCGTCCATTGGGGATAGGGCCGGTCACGCAGCGACAGCGTATCGCCCGGCGCCAGCCAGCCCTCGCGCAGCACGCGGTAGTACCAACCGGTCCTGCCGCTGGCCTGCACCCGGGCCGACATGCCGGCGTGGTCGAAACGGTGGTTCAGCTTCCAGCACGGCTGGCGCGCCTGCGACACCTGGATCAGGGCCTGGCCCACGGCATAGGTGTCGCCGACGCAGACGTCATGCTCGGTCATGCCCGTGGTGGAAAGGTTCTCGCCAAACGCGCCCGGCGCACGCAACACGGCGCGTTCACCCAGGTCGCGCAGCCAGGCCGCATAGTGTTCCCGCGCGTAGTGGTGCAGCGCCTTCTCGGGGCCGCCGTGGAAGCGCCGGTCGGCCTGTTCATCGCCGCGCAGCCCGTGCGCGCCGAGCCACAGCGGCGCGGCCGCCGGATGCTTGTCGATGCCGCTGTCGCGGCCGGAATCGCCCAGCGGGCGCACCGCGCCCGTCAGCAGCGCATCGATCACGATTTCCATGCGCGTGCGTCCTCAAGCCAGCAACGCGGCCAGCTCGGCCTCGTCGAAGCCGGCGGCGCGCCGCGCCTGCAGGTTAAAGGGTCCGCGCAGGCGTGGCGCCTTGTAGCGCGCGGCCAGTTCGGCATAGCAGGCCACGGGCTCCCTGCCCTGCTCGGCGCAAAGATGCTTGTACCAATGATTGCCGATCGCCACATGGCCGATCTCGTCGCGCAGGATGATGTCGACAATGGCCGCGCTCTGCGCATCACCGGCGCCCGCCAGCTTGTTGCGGATCAGCGGCGAAGCATCCAGCCCGCGCGCCTCCAGTGTGCGCGGCACCAGCGCCAGCCGCGCCAGCAGGTCGTCACAGGTGCGCTCGGCCATTTCCCACAAGCCGTTGTGGCCGGGAAAATCGCCATAGGCGTACCCCAGGTCGGCCAGGCGCCGGTTCAGCAGTTCGAAATGGCTGGCCTCTTCATGCGCCACGCGCAACCAGTCGCGGTAGAAGGCATCCGGCATCCCCGCGAAGCGCCAGAGAATATCCAGCGCCAGGTTCACCGCGTTGAACTCGATATGCGCCAAGGCGTGCAGCAGCGCGGCGCGGCCCTCGAGCGTGGCCATGGAACGCTGCGGCACCTCGGCCGGCGATACCAGCGCGGGCGCGGCGGGCCGCCCCGGCAGGGCGGCATGCGCGACGTAGCGCCGCGCGCCATCCAGCGGCGCATCGGCGCCGATGGCGCGCACCCGCGCCAGCTTGTCCGCCCAGCCGGTGGCGGCCAGCGCTTGCAGCGCCTGCGCCCGCAGGCAGGCCGCGCCGCCGTCCGGGCCGCTCCCGCCCGGGGAAAGGATCGAATTGCTGTCCATGAGAATTTCCGCTGCGTGGCGACCCCGCGCCGCCCGCAAGACAATAACCCTGCGCACTCATCGGGCGCGGTGCGCCACGCGCCAACGAAGACTTTATCATTCGTCCATGGATTCGCCGCTCCGCCTGACCATCGAGACCGACCTTGCCCGCGTCGACGCCAGCCAGTGGGACGCGCTGGCCGGCGACCAGCCGTTCCTGCGGCACGCCTTCCTGCACGCCCTGCACGACAGCGGCTGCGCGGCGCCGCGCACCGGCTGGTCGCCGCACTACCTGATGCTGTGGCGCGGCGCCGCGCTGGCCGGCGCCGTGCCGCTCTATCTGAAATCGCATTCGCGCGGCGAGTACGTATTCGACTACGCCTGGGCCGACGCCTTCGAGCGCCATGGCCTGCGCTACTATCCCAAGCTGCTGGCGGCCGTGCCGTTCACCCCGGTCTCGGGCCCGCGCCTGCTGGCCGCCAGCGACGAAGACCGCGATACGCTGGTGCGCGGGCTGGTGGCCTTCGCCGAAGAGATCCAGGTGTCCTCGCTGCACCTGCTGTTTCCCGCCGCGGCCGATCTGCGCGCTTTGCGCGAGGCCGGTTTCATGGTGCGCGAAAGCGTCCAGTTCCACTGGACCAACCCGGGTTACGCCGACTTCGACGCCTTCCTGGCCACGATGAGCCACGACAAGCGCAAGAAGATCCGCCAGGACCGCAAGAAGGTGGCGCAGGCCGGGCTGGCGTTCCGCTGGCTGCGCGGCGGGCAGATCGAGGCGGCCGACCTGGATTTTTTCTACCAGTGCTATTGCCATACCTACTTCAACCACGGCAATCCGCCCTACCTGAGCCGCGAGTTCTTCCTGCGCGCCTATCGCGACCAGCCCGATGCCTTCGTGCTCATCCTGGCCGAGCGCGACGGCCAGCCGGTGGCCGCCGCCCTGAACCTGGCGGGCGGCGACACGCTGTACGGGCGCTATTGGGGCGCGACGGAATACGTGCCGGGGCTGCATTTCGAAACCTGCTACCTGCAGGCCATCGCCTATTGCATTGCCCATGGCATGACGCGCTTCGAGGGCGGCGCGCAAGGGGAACACAAAATGGCGCGCGGGCTGCTGCCCACGCCCACCTGGTCGGCGCACTGGGTCGCCGACGCGCGCTTCGCGGCAGCGATCCAGCATTTTCTGGATGAGGAAACCGCCGCCGTGGACGATTACCTGGGCGAACTCGAGGCCCACACGCCATTCAAGCGCGCGGCCCCGGACTGACCGGTCAGAGGAAGCGATCCAGCAGCTTGCGGCTGTGCTTGTCGAGCGACAGGATATCGCGCACCAGGTAGAAAATGCCGTGGCTGTCGGCGATCAGCAGCGTCTGCGGGCTCAGGCGGCGGATGTCCTCCTCGCCCCGCAACGTGAAGCTGGTGGCCCCGCGGTCGGTCTCCACCTTCCAGACGCTGGGCGTGGCGAAGGTCGACACGCTGGCGAGCTTGCGGATCTCGGGCATGAATTCACGCCCGGCCAGTTCTTCTTCGATCAGCGCGCGCTCGGCGGCGGGCACGTCGGCCAGCCTTTCGATCCACAGCAGCTCGCGGCCTTCTCCGGTCACCAGCGACAGCCCGCGATCGGCCTCGCTGATCGGAAAGGCCCGCACCGGAATCACGCCTTCGTGCGCGACGCCGTCGGCGCCCTGGAACACCAAACGCCCGAACGCATTGCGTCGCAGCTGAAAAACGGGAAGCGTCATGACGGTTATCTCGCTCAGGCCACGGCGGCCATGTCTTCGCTGCCGGAGGACTGCGCGTCCGCCTCATTCTGGCGCGCCTGCGCCTGGTACAGCCGGTAGTAGGCGCCCTCGCGCGCCATCAGATCCTCGTGCGGCCCCTGCTCGACGATCTGGCCACGGTCCAGCACCACCAGCCGGTCGGCCTTGCGCAAGGTGCTCAGGCGGTGGGCGATGGCGATGGTGGTGCGGCCGCGCACCAGGTTGTCGAGCGCCTTCTGGATTTCCTTCTCGGTGGTGGTGTCCACCGACGAGGTGGCTTCATCCAGGATCAGGATGCGCGGGTCGATCAGCAGCGCGCGCGCGATCGAGATGCGCTGGCGCTCGCCGCCGGACAGCGCCTGGCCGCGCTCGCCGACCAGCGAGTCGTAGCCATGCGGCAGACGCAGGATGAATTCATGGGCATGGGCGGCGCGCGCGGCGGCCACGATCTCGTCGCGGGTGGCGTTGGGCTTGCCGTAGGCGATGTTCTCGGCGATGGTGCCGAAGAACAGGAAAGGTTCCTGCAGCACCAGCCCGATGTTGCGGCGGTAATCCGCCACCCGCACCGAGCGGATGTCGGCGCCGTCCACCAGGATCGCGCCTTCCGACACGTCGTAGAAGCGGCAGATCAGGTTGATCAGGGTGCTCTTGCCCGAACCGCTATGCCCCACCAGGCCGATCATTTCGCCGGGCGCGATGCTCAGGTCCAGGCCGCGGATGACCTGGCGGTTGCCGTAGCGGAAGCCGACGTCGCGCAATTCGATGCGGCCATTGATCTGCGGCAGCTTGGCCGGGTTCTGCGGCTCCGGCACGCTCGAAACGTGGTCCAGGATGTCGAAGATGCGCTTGGCGCCGGCGGCCGCCTTCTGCGTCACCGACACAATGCGGCTCATCGAATCCAGCCGCGTGTAGAAGCGCCCGATGTACGCCAGGAACGCCGCCAGCACCCCGACCGTGATCTGCTTCTGCGAGACCTGCCAGATGCCGAAGATCCACACCACCAGCAGCCCGACCTCGGTCAGCAGCGTGACGGTGGGCGAAAACAGCGACCACGTGGTATTGACCCGGTCGTTCACTTCCAGGTTGCGGTTGTTGGCCTCGCGAAAGCGCGCCACTTCGCGCTTTTCCTGGGCAAACGCCTTGACCACGCGAATGCCGGGAATGGTATCGGCCAGCACGTTGGTGATCTCCGACCAGATCCGGTCGACCTTCTCGAAGCCATGGCGCAGGCGGTCGCGCACCGCGTGGATCATCCAGATGATGAACGGCAGCGGCACCAGCGTGACCAGCGCCAGCCACGGATTGATCGACACCAGGATCGCGGCGGTCATGGCGATCATCAGGATGTCGTTGGCGAAGTCCAGCAGGTGCAGCGACAGGAACACGCAGATGCGATCGGTCTCGCTGCCGATGCGGGAAATCAGGTCGCCAGTGCGCTTGCCGCCGAAATACTCCAGCGACAGCTGCTGCAGGTGTTCATACGTGGTGGTGCGCAGGTCGGCGCCGATGCGCTCGCTGACCCAGGCCAGGATGTAGGTGCGGGCCCAGCCCAGTCCCCAGGCCAGGAAGGCCGAACCGAGCAGCCCGCCCAGGTACAGGCGAACCTTGCTGTAGTCGATGGGCGCGCCGTTCTGGAACGGGATCAGCACGTCGTCCATCAGCGGCATGGTCAGGTACGGCGGCACCAGGGCCGCCGCCGTCCCCATCAGGGTCAGCAGGAAACCGGCCAGCAACGGCAGGCGGTAGGGCCGCGCGAAACGCCACAGGCGCAGCAGCGCCCAGGTGGTGGACGGCGCCGCCTGTTCCTGGTTGCAGGTGGGGCATTCGTCCTGGCCCGCGGGAATGGCGTTGTTGCAAATGGTGCACTGGCGCTCGCCCGCCTCGGCTTGCGGCTGGCCGGACAGGCGGATCGCCTGCTGGGCCTCGAACTGACCCAGCAGCCGCAGCGCCGCCGGGTTGCAGGCCAGCGTGAAGCGCCAGATGCCCAGGCGCGCGCTGTCGTCGTGCAATTCCAGCACGGCGGCGCCAGCGTGGTCGGAAAGATTCAGGGACAGTTGGGGACCGTAGGCCCAGGATTCCCAGCCGGTATCGGCCGGATTGCGGGCGATCAGGCGGCGGTCGGTGACCGCGACCAACCCGGGCTGGAACTTCAGCCGCTGGTCCAGGTCTATTTCGAGCCAGGCCAGCAGAGTCTCATCCTGCGCGAGTTCCGCGCGGATGTCATCCCGCCAGCGGGCGGGAAAGGCTTCGGCTAGGCCGGAAAGCAGGTGTGGTTTTTTCATTAGAACGCATACCGGGCCAGGACTCTGCCCTACAAGGCGGCGACGGGCTGCCGGCCCGAGGCCGGCAACGTGTCCCTTCCTTACAACACAACGAGTTCACGCCTTTGAAGGCGTCGTATAGTATCAGCCGATTTTTCTAATTAGGAATATCTGGGATCCCCCACTCGTTGGCATTATTCTTAAGGCGCAACCCCAATAAATTCGCGGTCTTGCATAGGGGCGTCCGCGCGTGCCAACCTGCTTCTCAAGTAAATTAAAACATGAAAAAGAAAGACATTGAATTCCTCGATGTCGTGGCTTTGCGCGGCCCGAACATTTGGACGTACCGTCCGGTACTTGAGGCGTGGGTGGATATCGGCGAGCTGGAGGACTACCCCTCCAACACGATCCCCGGCTTCTACGAACGGCTGACTGCCTGGCTGCCGACCCTGATCGAGCACCGCTGCAGCCCGGGCGTGCGCGGCGGCTTCCTGTCCCGCGTCAAGGAAGGCACCTGGCCCGGCCACATTCTCGAACATGTCACCCTTGAGCTGCAGAACCTGGCCGGCCTGCGCGGCGGCTTCGGCAAGGCCCGTGAAACCTCCACCCGCGGCGTGTATAAAGTCGTCGTGCGCGCCTGGCAGGAACAGGTCACCCGCACCGCCCTGAACGAAGGCCGCGACCTGGTGATGGCCGCGATCGAAGACCGTCCGTTCGACGTCGACGCCGCCGTGGCGCGCCTGCGCCGGCTGGTCGACAAGCACTGCCTGGGCCCCAGCACCGCCTGCATCGTCGATGCCGCCGATGACCGCGACATCCCCTACATCCGCCTGTTCGAAGGCAACCTGGTGCAGTTCGGCTACGGCTCGCGCCAGCGCCGCATCTGGACGGCCGAGACCGACCGCACCAGCGCCATCGCCGAAGGCATTTCGCGCGACAAGGACCTGACCAAGGAACTGCTCTCGACCTGCGGCGTGCCGGTGCCGGAAGGCCGTCTGGTCGACAGCGAGGACGACGCCTGGTCGGCCGCCGAGGACATCGGCCTGCCGGTGGTGGTCAAGCCGTATGACGGCAACCACGGCCGCGGCGTATTCACCAACCTGACCACGCGCGAGGAAGTGGTTTCCGCCTACCGCGTCGCGGTCGACGAAGGCAGCGGCGTCATCGTCGAGCGCTTCGTGCTCGGCAACGAACACCGCCTGCTGGTGGTCGGCAACCGCATGGTGGCCGCCGCCGCCGGCGAGCCGGCCTGGGTCACGGGCGACGGCAAGTCCACCATCACCGAACTGATCGACAGCCAGATCAACACCGACCCGCGCCGCGGCCGCACCGAAAACCATCCGCTCAATCCGGTGCGGCTGGATTCGGCCGCGCGCCTCGAGATCGCCCGCCAGGGCCTGTCGGAAGACAGCGTGCCGGCCGACGGCCAGCGCGTGCTGGTGCAGCGCAGCGGCAACGTCGCCTTCGACGTCACCGACCGCGTGCACCCCAGCGTCGCCGCTACCGTGACCCTGGCGGCCCGCGTGGTCGGCCTGGACATCGCCGGTGTCGACCTGGTGGCCGAGGACATTTCGCGACCGCTGGACGAACAGCGCGGCGCCATTGTCGAGGTCAATGCCGGCCCCGGCCTGCTGATGCACCTCAAGCCTGCCGACGGCACCCCGCGCCCGGTCGGCCGCGCCATTGTCGACCACCTGTTCCCCGAAGGCGATGCCGGCCGCATCCCGATCGTCGGCGTCACCGGCACCAACGGCAAGACCGTGGTCGCGCGCCTGGTGGCGCGCCTGCTGCACCTGTCCGGCAAGCGCACCGGCCTGGCCTGCAGCGAAGGCCTGTACCTCGACCGCCGCCTGGTGCAGAAGGGCGACCGCGCCGATTTCGCGTCCGGCACTCGCGTGCTGATGAACCGCAACGTCGACGCCGCCGTCATCGAGAACGACAGCGGCGTCATCCTCGGCCAGGGCCTGGCCTACGACCGCTGCCAGGTCGGCGTGGTCACCAACATCGACGACGCCGACCACCTCGGCGATTTCGACATCAACGAAACGGAGCGCATGTTCAATGTGTTCCGCACCCAGGTCGACGTGGTGCTGCCGACCGGCGCCGCCGTGCTCAATGCGCGCGACCCGCGCGTGGTCGAAATGGCCGAGCTGTCCGACGGCGCCGTGATCTTCTTCGGCATCGATCCCGCCCTGCCCGCCATCACCGCCCACCTGCAACAGGAGGGCCGCGCGGTGTTCGTGCGCGACGGCGCCATCGTGCTGGCGCGGGGCGCGCACGAAGAACGCCTGGCCGACGTCGCCGCGATCCCGCTGACGCATGGCGGCCGCGTCGCCTTCCAGGTCGAGAACGTGCTGGCCGCGGTCGGCGCCGCCTGGGCGCTCGACATCCCCGTCGAGCTGATCCGCGCCGGCATCGAGACCTTCGACATCGACCAGGCCGACGCGCCCTGGCAGTTCACGCTGTTCGAACGCAACGGCAGTACCGTGGTGGTGGACGACGTCCACAACGCCTCCGCGCTGCGTCCGCTGATCACCGCCATCGACCAGTTCCCGTCGACCACCAGCGCCGCCGTCTATTCGGCCGGCGCCGACCGCCGCGACGTGGACCTGATCGAACAGGGCAAGCTGCTGGGCGACGCCTTCGACCGCGTCGTGCTGTACGACGACACCACCGTCACCAGCAAGCGTCCCGCCGGCCAGGCGCGCGCGCTGCTGCGCCGGGGGCTGGAGCAAGGCAGCCGCGTCAAGCAGATCATCGACGAGCCAGACCACGGCAAGGCCATCGAGAGCCAGCTGTCCGGCATCGCCGCGGGCGACTTCGTGCTGCTGCAATCCGACGAAGCATTTTCCGGCCCCACCATCGATCTCGTCCGCCGCTGGATCCAGCAACACTGACATCACCGCGCGCCGCGCTCATCGCCGCGGCGCGCCTAAGCTAGACAGGAATACCTGCCATGGAAGTTTCCCGTATCCGAGCGCTGCGCGGCCCCAATCTGTGGAGCAAGAACACCGCGATCGAAGCCATCGTGTCGTGCGCCGACGCCGAATGCTCGATCGACAACCTGCCCGACTTTGAAGCCCGCCTGCGCGCGCGCCTGCCCCAGACCGGCCTGCTGCGCCCCGAGGGCCACCAGGGCGCGGTGTCCATCGCGCACGTGCTGCAGATCGTCGCGTTGACGCTGCAGGCCTACGCCGGCTGCCCCGTCACCTTCGGCCGCGCCTCGTCCACCATCGAACCCGGCGTGTTCCAGGTGGTGGTGGAATACAGCGAAGAAGAAGTCGGCCGTCTCGCCATGGATCTGGCGCAGCAGCTGGTGCAGGCCGCGCTGGACGACACGCCGTTCGACCTGGCCGACGCCCTCAAGCGCCTGCGCGAACTGGACGAAGACGTGCGCCTGGGCCCCAGCACCGGCGCCATCGTCAACGCCGCCACCGCCCGCAACATCCCGTACCGCCGCCTGACACAAGGCAGCATGGTGCAGTTCGGCTGGGGCAGCAAGCAGCGCCGCATCCAGGCCGCCGAGACCGACCTGACCAGCGCCATCTCCGAATCGATCGCGCAGGACAAGGACCTGACCAAGATGCTGCTGGACGCCGCCGGCGTGCCGGTGCCGCTGGGCCGCTCGGTCACCACCGCAGAAGACGCCTGGGCCGCGGCCCAGGAACTGGGCGGCCCGGTCGTGGTCAAGCCGCGCGATGGCAGCCAGGGCCGCGGGGTGGCGGTCAATATCGAGACGCGTGAACGCGTGATCCAGGCTTTTGAAGTGGCCGAGGAAATCAGTTCCGAAGTCATCGTCGAGCGCTACATTCCCGGCCACGACTTCCGCCTGCTGGTGGTAGGCGGCGCGCTGGTCGCGGCCTCGCGCCGCGATCCGCCGCAGGTCACCGGCGACGGCGTGCACACCATCCGCCAGCTGGTCGAGCAGGTCAACGCCGACCCGCTGCGGGGCGATGGCCACGCCACCTCGCTGACCAAGATCCGCTTCGACGACATCGCGCTCGCGACGCTGAAAAAACAAGGCTTCGATGCCGAGTCCGTGCCCGCGCCGGGCACCCTGATCTTCCTGCGCAACAACGCCAACCTCAGCACGGGCGGATCGGCAACGGACGTCACGGACGAGGTCCATCCGGAGATGGCGGCGCGCGCCGTTTCGGCCGCGCGCATGATCGGCCTGGACATCTGCGGCGTAGACGTGGTGGCCGAAAGCGTGCACTACCCGCTCGAAGAGCAGAACGGCGGCGTGGTCGAAGTCAACGCCGCGCCCGGCCTGCGCATGCACCTGAACCCCTCGTTCGGCAAGGGCCGCGCCGTGGGCGAAGCCATCATCGCCAACATGTTCGCCGACGGCGAGGACGGCCGCATTCCGCTGGTGGCGGTGGCCGGCACCAACGGCAAGACCACCACCGTGCGCCTGACCGCCCATATCCTCGGCGTGGCCGGCAACCGCGTCGGCATGACCAACTCCGACGGCGTCTACGTCGACAACCTGCGCATCGACACCGGCGACTGCAGCGGCCCGCGCAGCGCCCGCAGCGTGCTGATGCATCCGGACGTCGATGCGGCGGTGTTCGAAACCGCGCGGGGCGGCATCCTGCGCGAAGGCCTCGCCTTCGATCGCTGCAACGTCGCCATCGTCACCAACATCGGCATGGGCGACCACCTCGGCCTGGGCTACATCAGCACCGTCGAGGACCTGGCCGTGGTCAAGCGCGTCATCGTGCAACACGTGCATCCGAGCGGCACCGCCGTGCTCAACGCCGCCGACCCCATCGTGGCGGAGATGGCCTCCAGCTGCCCCGGTTCAGTCACCTACTTCGCCGAGGATCGCAACCATCCGATCATGGCGACGCACCGGGCCCAGGGGCTGCGCGTGGTCTATCGTGATGGCGACGCCATCGTCGCGGCCCAGGGCAGCGAGGAAACCCGGTTCCCGCTGGCCGAGATTCCGCTCACGCGCAATGGCACCATCGTCTTCCAGGTCGAAAACGCCATGGCCTCGATCGCCGCGGCCTGGGCGCTGAACCTGGACTGGAGCATCGTCCGCCGGGCCCTGGCGACTTTCGTCAACGACGCCCAGACCGCGCCCGGCCGCTTCAACGTGTTCGACTACCGCGGCGCCACCGTGATCGCGGACTACGGCCACAACCCCGATGCCATCCAGGCCCTGGTGCGCGCGGTCGATGCCATGCCCGCCAAGCGCCGCTCGGTGGTCATCAGCGGCGCCGGCGACCGGCGCGATGAAGACATCCGCATGCAGACCGAGATCCTCGGCGAGGCCTTCGACGACGTGCTGCTGTACCAGGACCAATGCCAGCGCGGCCGCGCCGACGGCGAAGTGCTGGCGCTGCTGCAGCAAGGCCTGGTCAACGCCAGCCGCGCCCGCCACATCGAAGAGATCCACGGCGAATTCCTGGCGATCGACAAGGCATTGGCGCGCCTGAATGCGGGCGATCTCTGCCTGATCCTGGTCGACCAGGTGGAAGAGGCGCTGGAACACATCGCCCAACGCATCCGCGAAGCCTGAGTCCGTCAGCGGCTCGAATGTGAAAACGGGGCGCGCAAGCTCCCCGTTTTTTTCTGCCCGCCGATAACGCCTAGCCGTGGGCCGGGGCGTCCGGCGCGGCTGCCTGGTAGCGGTCCGTCACGTGCGTGCATCCCTGCGCGGCCACCAACGCCAGCGCCAGCAGGATCGTGCCGAGGAATCGTTGCGTCATGCCTGTCCTTTGAGTGAAATCGCCTGGCCGCGCGGGCCACGAGACCATGGCCGGCACGTGCCTCGACTATACCGTTGCGCCCGCCACGCAACCAGCGGCGCGATGCGCGGCACGGCTTCACGATCCGCCTCGCCAAACGCGTATAGGTCCCGTTACCAGCCCCGCTCAAAACGCCTCAATACGTTGCTCAGATGTAACTCCCGCTCTTGGTACGCCTGCGCTACCCCTCGTCGAAGGACGCGCGATTTGCCCCGTCCCCGGCAGTTACATTTACCCACAGCGTCCTTTGACAGGGCTCGCGGCCGCCCTGTACCTTGAACCCAAGCTGATCAGTGTCCAACTCAACCGCGAATGCACAAGCTTATCGGCCATAAGCCCCGGCATTCGCCCCACAGAAGAGAGGTCACCATGAATAACGACATCATCGCTGGCAAGTGGAAGCAACTGACCGGTAAGGCCAAGGCGGCCTGGGGTGAACTCACCGACGACGAATTGACCCGTACCGAAGGCAACGCCGAACGCCTCGCTGGCCTGATCCAGGAGCGCTACGGCAAGACCAAGGAACAGGCGGAAAAGGAAGTGCGCGATTTCTTCGATCGCAACCCCTGATCCCGAGCCACCAGGAGAAGCCGACATGTTGCACTACGCCGTAGTTTTCTTCGTCATTGCGATCATCGCGGCGGTCCTGGGCTTCGGCGGCATCGCCGCCGGCGCCGCGGGCATCGCCAAGATCCTGTTCTTCGTCTTCCTGGTTCTGGCGCTGCTGTCCATTCTGGGCGGCGCATTCCGCAAGAAATAGAAGAAGAACATCGCACCCAAAGAACTTTCGCTTAGCCGTTGCGTCCTGAACGCGCTGAAAACCACATACATAAGGAGCACAACTATGGAATTTCGCAAGCTGATCGCCGCCGCCGCACTGGGTACGGGCGCTGTCTTCACTTCCATGGCCTTTGCCGCCAATGACGGCAAGCCCAAGCAATCCGTGGGCGAATACGCCTCCGACGCGACCGTGACCACCAAGGTCAAGGCCGCCTTTGTGGCCGACAAGCAACTGAGCGCGCTGGACATCGCCGTTGAAACCACCGATGGCGTGGCCAAGCTGACCGGCACCGTCGGCACCGCCGCCGAAGCCGACCACGCCGCCACCGTCGCCCGCGGCGTCGAGGGCGTGAAGCAGGTGATGAACAACATCAAGGTCGACCCGGCCAAGAACAAGAAGTAACCCGCCGGGCCTTGATGGCCATGCAATGAAAAACGGCGCCTGTGCTCACACACAGGCGCCGTTTTTCATTGCGCGCGGGAAGCCGACAGCCCAGAGTCCGCACCGGACCGCTCTGCCGCCAGCGGCGCCGCGGCCCGCGTGACAGGCACAGCCCGGTCATGCCGGACCCGCGCGCACACTCAGACGTCCACCGTGCCGCGCCCGATCTCCAGCGCGCGGCCGCCCACCTGGATGCGGCCATCGGCCTGCACATCCAGCAGCAACCGGCAAGGACGGCCCATCTGGTCGCCCTGCTCCACCAGGAAACTGGCGGGCAGCGCATGCTGCCGATGCCGCAGCCAGCCGCCCAGGTTGGCGCAGGCCGATCCGGTGCCGGCATCTTCCTGCACCCCGCCGCCGGGCTTGGCGTAGAAATAACGCGTCACCACGACATCGCGCCCGTCCTGCCGGCGGTTCGGGTCGAAGGCGAACAGATAGCAGACCTTGCGCCCCAGGCTGTTGGCCTGCCAGCGATCCAGCCGCGAGGCATCCGGATTCGCGCGCCGCAACGCGTCGACA
Organism: Achromobacter ruhlandii; assembly: GCF_902859695.1. Classification (GTDB taxonomy): domain Bacteria; phylum Pseudomonadota; class Gammaproteobacteria; order Burkholderiales; family Burkholderiaceae_B; genus Achromobacter; species Achromobacter ruhlandii. The sequence continues at coordinate 413,205 of NZ_CADIJL010000001.1, read as the reverse complement.
TTCTTGAGCGGCACCAGTAGCTGGTCCGCGCCCGTATCCACCCAGAGGGGATCATCCGCCAGGTCATCCAGGTCCAGCCCCATCAGTGCGGCAATATCAGTGGCCGGCAGCGTCGGCGCCGCCGTGCGCACGCCATTCGGGCAAGGCGCGGTGAAAGTCCAGGCGTCACCCTGCGCGGTGACCGGCACGACGCCGGCCTTGAATTCCAGCGTCAACGCATCGCCGCGCTTGAGCAGGTCGCGCACCACCTGCGACGTGCCGATGGTCGGATGGCCCGCGAAACCCATCTCGAAGCCAGGCGTGAAAATGCGCACCCGCGCATCGGCCACGTCGGACGGCAGGATGAAAGTGGTTTCGGAAAGATTGAACTGCGCCGCCAGCTCGCGCATGGTGGCGTCGTCCATGCCACGCGCGTCTTCGAATACACAGAGGGGGTTGCCGGTGAAGGTGCTGGAGGCGAAGACGTTGAGAAGACGGAATGCGTAGGTGGCCATGGGCTGGGGGGGGAGTTGCCGTGGGGAGGAAGGCCATTACTTTATCGCAATGGGCGGGGCAAGAGGCGCTCCCAGTGCTGCACGGTCTATCGTCTGTTTCTACCCAACGTTTCTACCCAACGCATCGAGCCTGTCCGCATTTTTGTGGATGAGGCATTCTAAAAGTTGTTATTTCCGCGCCGCGGTAAATCGTTCGCCGAACAGAATAGCAAACTGGTTCATGGCGACTTTCCAGTCGAAGGTCGCTCTGGCGGACTTGGCCAGCACGTTGAGTCGCGCCAGCCATAGCAGCTTGATGGCGGCCTGATCCCTCGGGAAAGAGGCCTCGCCTCTAGATGCCAGGACCACCACGCGTCAGATGCTGCTCGTGCGCCATCACCCGTGTGGACGTAGCTTTCGCCTGCGATCTTGTTATCTCGCGGGCGTTACCAGATGGCGAAGAACAGCACCCAGGACCAACAGAAAGGCACCAGGCCGGCCGCCAGCACCAGCCATGCGGTGGTCTTCCTGACCATGCCGACCGGACGCTGGTTCAACAGGCGCGCGAACAGGCGCAGGGTCCACAGCACCGCCAGCGTCAGCAGCGTGAAACGCACTGGCGTGGCCCACGCGGCGCGCACGCCTTCGTGCTTGAGCAGGTTGATGGTGGTGGCGGACAGGCCCAGGAATACGCCGATGCCGGCCGAAGGAATCAGCCCCTGGGCCAGCTTGTGCAGGCCTGGACGGAACCAACCGCCCGCAGGCTGCCCGTCCACCGGGGCCGCCGGCGCCAGCCGGTCGGCGATCCACAAGGACAGGAAAGTGGCACCGCCCACGCACACGGTGGCGCCGACCACGAACATCAGGATGCCCGCGCCATCCAGCCACGAGAAGCTGTCGTTCACTTCCGGATAATGCGTCAGGATGAACCACGGCGCATTGTCCAGCAGCGGCCACATGATGTCGTGCTCGACCAGCCAGGTCGCCGCCCATTGCTTGGCGGTCACGTACCACGGACTGGCGCTCCACAGGAAGGCCCCCATGGCGATGCCCATCAGGCCAAAGCACAGCAGCACGGTCTGCCACGGTTCGCCGTCGGTGACGCTGACGACTTCTTCCTCGGGCGAGCGCGGCGTCAAGGCAATGGCACCGCGATAGCCGCTGCAACGGCCGCATACGTGACAGTCGCCGGCGCCCTTCATGTGTCGCAAGGGCACCAGCGGCGCACAGTTGATGGGTTCGATGCGGATGACCGGGTGACGCCACTTTTCCTCGTCCACTTTGAAGTGCCAGGGCGCCAGCTTGGCCAGCAGGTTGAACACGCCATTGACCGGACACAGGTACTTGCACCAGACCCGCTTGCTGCGGCCGTAGCGCCAGCCGACGATCATGGCCGCCACCGTGGAGCCGCCCAGCACGGCGAGCACCGCCAACGGATACTGGTAGACGCTGACCAACTGGCCATAGATGGTAGTCAGCGCGAAGGCCACGAAGGGCCAGCCGCCCCAGCGCATCCATTTGGGAATGGCATGCCCCTGACCGCGTTCGCTGGCCCACTCGGTGAGCATGCCCTCCGGACAGAACCAACCGCACCATGCCCGTCCCAGAATGGGCATGGAGACCAGCACGAACGGCCACCACACGCCCCAGAACGCGAACTGCGCCACGATGGTCAGGTTGTTGAATACCGAGGCCGAATTGTCCGGCAGCGGCATGATGGCCGGCACGATCAGGAGGAAAGCGTATATCGCAACAATGCCCCACTGCAGCTTGCGCAACAGCGGGGCATGGTCTCGGAGAAAGTCGGCGATACGGGAGGTTGCCCTCCCGAGTGCAGCTGCCATGGTCAAACCTTCATTAATTCAATCCGATGAATGCGTCGGTTTTCGCGATCAGGACGTGGCGCGCGCCGCCGCCGGAGCGGGCTTGCCGCCCACCCAGCGCAGCATCGCCCACACCACGATCCAGTAAGCAACCCACAACAGTACCGAGATCAGGGCCGGCAGGGCGCGATAGCCAGCGAAATCAGCCAGAATCTTGCCCACGCCCGTGCTGTCGCTCAGCAGCCACGAGCTGTCCCAGACCGGATCGATGATGGTCGGCAGCACGTCCAGCGAGATCAGGTGATCCAGCCCGCCCACCAGCAGCGAACCGGCCAGCAGCAGCAGCAGGATTTCGGTGACGCGGAAAAAACGGCGCCAGGTGATGAGCTTTCCGCCCAGCTGCAGCAGCCAGAAGGTCAGCAGGGCCACCACGAAACCCGCCACGCCGGCCAGCGCCAGCATCAGCATGTTGCTGCCGCCTTCGCCCGCCGCCACTGTGCCGTACAGGAACACCACGGTTTCGCTGCCTTCGCGGGCCACCGCGATGGCCACCAGCAAGAACAGGCCCCACCAGTTGTCGTTGGCCACCGACGAGCGGGCGCCGCTTTCAAGCTCGCCCTTGAGCGTGCGGCCGTGCTTTTTCATCCACACGACCATCTGCACCACCAGCGCGCACGCCGCCAGCGACATGATGGCCTGGAACCATTCCTGGCCCTCGTCGCTGAGCCAGGTGGACACGCCCAGCAGCACCAGCGCCAGCGCGATCGCCAGCGCCAGGCCGGCGCCCACCCCACCCCACAGATACTTCAGTCCGCGTTTGCCTTCCGGCGTCGAGCGCAGCCAGGTGTACAGAATGCCCACCACCAGCATGGCTTCGACGCTTTCGCGCCAGACGATGAAAAGAACCTGTTCCATGAAATGCGGCTGCCTATTCCTTGGGCTTGACGATCAGCGTGCCTTTCACCGATTGGTGAAAGTCATCGAAGAAGGGATACTCGCCCGGACGCGAGATGGTGATGACCACGAACGACTTGACCCCGGGGCCCAGGACTTTTTCCTTGCGCAGCGGAATGCTTTCGAATTCGACCGGCTCGTTGCTTTCGTTGATCAGTTCGATCTTGAAGCGGCCAGCCGGGACTTCCAGCGTGGCCGGTTCAAACGTGCCATTGGGCTTGAACGTCAGCGTGAACGTGGGCAGTTCGTCCGCCTGCGCGGGCGCGCCGGCCATGCCCGCCAGGCCGATCAGCAGCGCTACGCAGAGGCGGCGCAGGGGACGCATGCTATGCACGATCAGTAGCCGCCCTTCTTGCCGGTGCCGGCATAGACGAATTCATATTCGAGGTCGAACGGCTGGAACCAGTCGCCCACGCCGGTTTCTTTGTCGATGTGACGACCGAAGTGGCTCATCTTGTCGGCGGTCGGCGGCAGGATGGTGTACTTCAGCTTGTACTTGCCCGGGCCTTCGAGCTTGATGTTCTCGCCATAATGCGGGCCATCATTGGCGACCATGGGCATGAAGGTGCCCTTCTGCACGTTCTGGCTGCCGACCTTCTGGATTTCGTATTTCACGACCAGGTAGGGCATCCACTCGCCTTCGGGAAAACCGGTGGGATTGCCGGCCGTGGCGTGGATGTCGGCTTCGAGGTGGATGTCGGAATCCTTGGCGGGACGCATCATGCCCGGCGGGTCCATTTCGATCGGCTGCAGGTAGACCGCGCCGATCTCCATGCCGCCCTTTTCCACCGGCTTGCCGATGGGGTATTCAGCCGCTTGGGCGGCGGACACGCTCAAAGCGACAATGGCCAGGGCCAAGGCTTTCTTCATCATTGGGTATCCTCGAAGCTCGATTGAAACGACGGATTCTAAAAACATAAACAAGAACCGTTTGCATTAATGTAACGAAAAAATCTGACATCTCCCTGAATCACATCAGTCTGAAATTCTCTGTTTTTTGCGTCCCATCAAGCCAAACAAAAGCCGGCGGGCAATGCCACGCCGGCTGACTAAGGTGGGATCCGCGGCAATGCCGCGCTTCCCTTTTTACGACTTGCGTCCGCCGCCTTGCACGCCCCCGGGGTTGAAGGGGAAGTTCGAGAACATGGCGCGCGTCTGGTCCTGCATCTGGTCCTGCATCTGCACGAACAGGTTTTTGCTCTGGTCGATGTAGTTGTTCATCATGTTCTGCAGCATCGGCGTCTGCACGTTCATGAACTGGGCCCAGGCTTCGGGACCGAACTGGCTGCCATACAGGCCCTTGGACTGCTCGGCCATGCGCTGCTGGATCTCCATGAAGGCCTGGATGTTCTTTTCCAGGTACGAGCCCATGATGCCCTGCATCGCGTGGCCGTAGAAACGGATGATCTGCGACAGCATGTTCGACGAAAACATGGGCATGCCGCCGCTTTCTTCTTCAAGAATGATCTGCAGCAGGATGCTGCGCGTGAGGTCTTCGGCGCTCTTGGCGTCGACCACCTGGAATTCTTCGTTGGCCAGAACCAGTTGCTTGACATCCGCCAGGGTGATGTAGGTGCTGGTCCGGGTGTCGTACAGACGACGGTTGGGGTACTTTTTAATCAGGCGCAGGCTGGCGCCGGTTTGTGCTTGCGTCATGGTTGTCCCCGGATCGGGCGATCTCTAAGACTTCGAATAGGGTGAAGTGTAATGCCGCGACGCCGTCTCCCCGAGGCACCGCGGCGCGGAAGGGCCGCCCGCCGGGCGGCCCGCGAGGCGTCAGCCCATGTGCAGGCCGCCGTTGAGCGAGAAATCCGCCCCGGTGGAAAAACCGGATTCATCCGAAGCCAGCCACGCCGTCATCGACGCGATTTCCTCGGGCGTGCCCAGGCGGCGCACCGGGATGGTGGCGACGATCTTTTCCAGCACGTCCGGACGGATGGCGCGCACCATGTCGGTCCCGATGTAGCCGGGCGAGATGGTGTTGACGGTGACGCCCTTGCTGGCGACTTCCTGCGCCAGCGCCATGGTGAAGCCGTGGATGCCGGCCTTGGCGGTGGAGTAGTTGGTCTGGCCGAACTGGCCTTTCTGCCCGTTCACCGAGCTGATGTTGATGATGCGCCCCCACTGGCGCTCGACCATGCCGTCGATGACCTGCTTGGTTACGTTGAACAGGCTGTTCAGGTTGGTGTCGATGACCGCGCGCCAATCGTCGGCGGTCATCTTGCGGAACAGCCCGTCGCGGGTGATGCCCGCATTATTGACCAGCACGTCGACCGGGCCGAGTTCCGCCGTGACGCGCTCGAACGCGGCCACGGTGGAATCCCAGTCGGACACATTGCCGACGGAAGCATGGAAGGTATATCCCTGCGCCGCCTGCTCATCCAGCCATTGCTGGTAATTGCGGCTCGGGCCGCAGCCTGCCACGACGCGAAAGCCTTCTTTGGCCAGGCGTTGGCAAATAGAGGTGCCGATCCCGCCCATCCCGCCTGTAACGTAAGCCAGTTTTCCGCTCATTGGACTTCCTCCTGTGTGCGACGGACGCCTCGTTGATTGACTTCTTATTGGCCTGGGCCCACCGCGTGCGCGGCTTCAGGCAGCCCTGACCTTCACATACCTGCCCGGCGCCGGCTCTATCGGCCGATACCGGGCGTTACCTGATTTTGCACGCGCCTTGACCTGCTTGCCGGAATGCCCCGCCAGCCAGGCGGCCCAATCGGGCCACCAGCTGCCCGGTATTTCCTGCGCCTGCTCCAGCCAGGCGTTGGGGTCGCCCGGCAGCGGCTGGCCGGCGCCGCCCAGATTGTCCGCCACCCAGTAGCTGCGGCGCTTCTTGGCGGGCGGATTCACCACGCCGGCGATATGGCCCGAGGCGCCCAGCACGAAGCGCTGCGGACCGCGCAGCACCTGGGTGGAAGCATAGGCCGACACCCACGGCACGATATGGTCTTCGCGTGAACCGAAAATATACGCCGGCATCGACAGGCGCGTCAGGTCCAGCGGCAGGCCGGCGGCCTGGGCGCGGCCGGGCACCTTCAGGTTGTTTTCGAGATACGTGTTGCGGAAGTACCAGGAAAAGAACGGGCCCGGCAGATTGGTGCTGTCGCCGTTCCAGAACAGCAGGTCGAAGGCTGGCGGCTTCTGGCCTTTCAGGTAGTTGCCGACGACGTAGTTCCAGACCAGTTCATTAGGCCGCAGGAACGAGAAAGTGGTGGCAAGGTCGCGTCCGGGCATCAGGCCGCCGTTGCCCAGTTGATGGTCGCGCAGCAGCGCGTGGGCCTCGTCGACGAAGACGTTGAGGATGCCGGTATCGTGGAAATCGAGCAGCGAGGTCAGCAGCGTCAGCGCCGCCACCGGATGCTCGCCGCGCGCTTCGGCCAGCGCCAGCGCCGAGGCCAGCATGGTGCCGCCGACACAGAAGCCGAGCGCGTTGACCTGCGGCTGGCCGGAGATGTCGCTGGCCACGCGCAGGGCCTGCAGCACCGCGTCGTCGAGGTAGTCGGACCAGGTCGCGCGATCGATGCCGTCGGTATCGCTGGCCAGCGGGTTGCGCCAGGAGATCAGGAACACCGTGAAGCCCTGCTCGACCGCGTGGCGCACGAACGAGTTGTCGGGTTGCAGGTCGAGGATATAGAACTTGTTGATGTTCGGCGGCACGATCACCAGCGGCCGCTCGTGCACCGTGGCGGTGGCGGGCTTGTACTGGATCAGCTGGAACAGCGCATTTTCGAACACCACGTCGCCGGGCGTCACCGCCACGTTGCGGCCGATCTCGAACTGGGTCTCGTCGGTCTGGGTGATGCGGCCTTTCTTGACGTCGCCCAGCAGATTGGCCAGCCCTTCGTTCAGGGCGCGGCCGGCGCTTTCGACGATGGATTGCTGGGCATCGGGGTTGAGCGCCAGGAAGTTCGACGGCGACAGCGCGTCGACCCATTGCATGATCGAGAACCGCAGGCGGTCGCGCATCGGCTCGCTGACCTGCGCCGCGTCGACCATGCGCGACATGGCGCGGGCCGACAGCAGGTAGGTGTGCGCCATCAGCAGATGCTGGCCATTGGCGGCCCAGGCCGCGCCGGCGAAGCGGCGGTCGGCCGGCGGAGCCAGCGCGCCACGGCGGGCGTCGTCGCACAGCCGTTGCCATTCGCGCGAGAATTCAGCCTGGATATCGGCCAGGACGTCCGGAGCCACGCTCACCGGATGGGGCCCTGAAGCGGAGAGATTGGCATTCACTTCGACACCTTGTTATCGAGACTTCCCGATTGATGTTGCATGTCGGGTTAAGGGCTGTCAATGCGGGTATTCAATGAGGGGCGCAAGGCATTTGCGGCCGCCTTGCGCGGGATCAAGCCGGATCCAGCCAGGCCAGCAATGCCATCCGCCCGGTTTCACCGTCGCGGCGGTAGGAAAAGAAGCGCGCCGCGTCCGTGACCGTGCACAGGCGACTCAGGGTGACGTCCTCCACCCCGGCGCGGCGCAGGCGGAATTCGGCCAGGCCGGCCAGGTCGGCCAGCCATTTTCCGGGCACGCCGGGCCGCGGCCGGAAATAACGTTCGGCGGCGGGATCGTCGCCCAGGAAGGCGTCCAGCACGTCGCGCCCGACCTCGAAGGCGTCCGGCCCGATGCCGGGACCGACCCAGGCGCGCCAGGCGGTGGCCTGCGGCGCCTTGGCGCGCATCGCCGCCAGGGTGTGTTCCAGCACGCCGCCGGACAGGCCGCGCCAGCCGGCGTGCGCGGCGCCCAGGACCCGGCCGTCGGCGTCGGCAATGACCACCGGCAGGCAGTCGGCCACCATCACCGCCAGCACCCGGCCGGGACGCGCGGTGACACTGGCGTCCAGCGCGGGCTCGTCCGGCAGGTCGGCGGCATCGGCGTCGACCACCTCGCTGCCGTGCACCTGGCGCAGCCACAGCGGTTCGGCCGGCAGCGCCGCGCGCAGGCGGCGGCGGTTCTCTGCCACGGCGTCGGGATTATCGCCGGCGCGGCGGCCGAGATTCAGCGTGTCGTGCGGGGCCACGCCCACGCCACCGGCGCGGGTGGTGCAGAAATAGTTGACGCCCGGCCACGCGGGACCGGTCACCACGGGCAAGCCTTGCGTCACGCGTTCCATGCGATCGCTTCCTGGACCAGGGTCATGTCGGCCGGCACCGGCGCGGCGAACTGGACCTCGCCACGCCCGCCCGGATCGTCGAAATGCAGGGCGCGGGCGTGCAGCATCTGCCGCTGCGCGCCCGCGATGTTCTTGCCGCCATAGAGGGTGTCGGCCAGCAGTGGGTGCCCCAGGCTGGCCAGGTGCACCCGGATCTGGTGGGTGCGGCCGGTTTCCAGGCGACAGACCACCTCGCTGACGCGGCCGCCGGGGTCGACCTGGCCGCGCCGCGCGGGAGCGTAGTGGGTGACGGCCGGCTTGGGCGCCACGGGACGCTCGACGCTCATGCGCACCGGCACGCGCGGATCGCGGCCGATGGCGCGGTCGACCCGGCCGGCGGCGGGCAGCCAGCCGTGCGCCAGCGCCACGTATTCGCGGCCCATGCTGCGGGCCTGCAACTGGCGCACCAGGTGGGTCTGCGCGATTTCGTTGCGCGCCACCACCATCAGGCCGGAGGTGTCCTTGTCCAGCCGGTGAACGATGCCGGCGCGCGCCACCTGGGCCAATTCCGGGTAGCGGTGCAACAGGCCGTTGAGCAGCGTGCCGCGCCAGTTGCCGGCGCCCGGATGCACCACCAGGCCGGCGGGTTTGTTCACCACGATCCAGTCGGGGCTTTCGTCCACCACCGGAAAGTCGATGGGTTCGGGCGCGAATGCCAGCGATTCCGGCGCGGGCTGGGGCCAGACGGCGATCTCGTCGCCCGGGCCGACCGTCTGGCGCACCTTGCCGGGCGCGCCGTTGACATGGACGTTGCCGGCTTCGATCCAGCCCTGCAGACGGCTGCGGGAGTGGTCTGGCAATAGGCCGGCCAGCACCTTGTCGAGCCGGTCGGCCCGGGTGCCCACGGGCACCGTTACAAGTTGCGCGTTTTCAAGCGACCCGCCGCGCGATTTTCCACCTGGGTTTTCGCCGGAATCACCATCGGAAAGGTCCAGGAGTTCATCGTCGGAAACGAGATCTGCGCTGAAGGCTGTAGCGGACATGGAGACAAATCATATAATCAGCCTGCCATGCTACCACCAAGGATACGATTCTCGTGATTCACCACCCCGCAGCTCCCACGAACCCCGCCTCCCGAAGCGGGTCGGTCTTGCGCGTGGTTATCGCGCTATTTGCCGTCATCGCGATCGCCGGTTGCGGTTCGACCAACAGCAAATACGACAAGACCGCCAACTGGAGCGCCGAACAGCTCTACGCCGACGCCAAGGCCGAAATCTCCTCGGGGGGCTGGAAGGAAGCCCGCGAGCGCCTGACCGCCATCGAAAGCCGCTATCCGTTCGGCGTCTACGCCCAGCAAGCCCTGCTCGAACTGGCCTACGTCAACTGGAAGGACGGCGAAAACGAACAGGCGCTGGCCGCGATCGACCGCTTCCAGCAGCTCTATCCCAACCATCCGGGAACCGACTACGCGCTGTACCTGAAGGGCCTGATCAATTTCACGCCGGCCAGCGCCTTCATGAGCAGCATCACCGGCCAGGATCCCGCCGAGCGCGATCCCAAGGGCCTGCGCGCGTCGTACGACGCCTTCAACGAGCTGATCAAGCGCTACCCGGACAGCAAGTACACCCCGGACGCCGAAAAGCGCGTGGCCTGGCTGGTCAACACCATCGCCATGAACGAAGTGCACGTGGCCCGCTACTACTTCGAGCGCGGCGCCTACGTGGCCGCGGCCAACCGGGCGCAGACGGTCATCACCGACTTCGAAGGCGCGCCCGCCACCGAGGAAGCGCTGTACCTGATGGTCGCCTCGTACGACAAGCTCGGCATGACCGAGCTGAAGAACGACTCGGAACGCGTGCTCGACAAGAACTTCCCCAACAGCACGTTCAAGAACAAGGGCCTGAAGGCCGACAAGAGCTGGTGGAATCCGTTCAACTGACCTGACCGGCCACCGCATGGGAAAAAGCCCCTCGAGCAATCGAGGGGCTTTTTGTTGGCTGGCGGTCGTGGTGGCGACTGGCGGCGCTATGCCTGCTTGCGACGGTAGAACGCCAGCACTTCCTCCAGTTCGCGCGTGCGCGCGAACGGCGGCAGGCCGCGCCACAGGCGCTTGCCGTAGGGCTTTTCGACCAGGCGCGCATCGCCCACCATCAGCACGCCCCAGTCCGATTCCGTGCGGATCAGGCGGCCGGCGCCCTGCTTGAGCGAAATGGCGGCCTCGGGCAGCTGGTATTCCGAGAACGGATTGCCGCCCTGGGCGCGACAGGCCCGCAGGCGAGCCTCGATCACCGGATCGTCCGGCGGCGCGAACGGCAGCTTGTCGATCGCCACCAGCGTCAGCACGTCGCCGGGCAGGTCGATGCCCTCCCAGAAACTGGCGCTGCCCACCAGCACCGGATGGGTCAACTTGCAGAAGCGGTCCAGCAGGTCGCGGCGCGTGCCTTCGCCCTGCTTGAGCAGCGGCCAGTCGTGGCCGGCGTCATCGAACGCGTCGGCCAGCAGGTTGGCGACCTTGTCCACGGCGCGCAGCGTCGTACACAGCACCAGCGTGCCGCCCGGACTGGCCTCCAGCAGCGGCAGCAGCGTCTGCACGAAGCGGTCCAGGAACTGCGGCGATTGCGGTTCGGGCATGCCGCGCGGCACGAACAGCAGCGCCTGCTCGGGATAATCGAACGGCGACTCCCACTTGCCGGTGCGGGCCTGATCCAGGCCCAACTGGCCGGTGAAGTGGGTGAATTCGCCATTCACCGACAGGGTGGCCGAGGTCATGATCCAGGCCTGGCCCGGCTTGCGGTACTTGGAGAAGGCCTGCGCCACCGACAGCGGCGCGGAGTGCAGGCGCACGTGGTGCTGGCCGTGTTCGACCCAACGCACGGCCGGGCCGGTCCATTCGCCCGCCGCCGCCGCGCCTTCAAGGATCGCGACCGGCGTCGACAGGCCATCGCCCAGCGCCGCGGGCAGCCCGGGCGCCTGGTCGTCGCGGCCCCAGCCTTCATCGTCGACACCCGATGCATCGCGCGCCGGCGTGGCCCAGCGCTTCAGGCGCACGGCGATTTCGGCGCCGCTGCGCGCGGCGGCCACCAGGTCGGGATGGCGTTCGGCTACCGAGCCTAGCGCGTTGGTGGCGACGTCGATCGCTTCGCGCAGCACCGCCAGCGCGGCATCGAATTCCTCGGGATTGGGAATGGCCTCGAAGGTGGCCTTGCGGCCCGGCATGCGGTCCAGCGGCGCACAGACCAGGCGCAATTCGCGCGCCGCCGTTTCCAGGTGACGCGCCACGTCGCTCCATTTGGTCGCTTCGCGCGCATAGGCCAGGCCGGCGGCCTCCAGCGCCCGGCCGAAGTCCAGCAATTGGTGGGTCGACACGCTGCTGCCCAGGAAGCGGGTGGCGGTGTCGGGCAACTGATGGGCTTCGTCGAAGATGACGGTGTCGGCCTCGGGCAGCAGGTCGGTGACGCCTTCTTCGCGCAGCACCAGGTCGGCCATGAACAGGGCGTGGTTGACCACCACCACGTCGGCCTCCTGGGCCTGGCGGCGGGCCTTGACCACGAAGCAGTCGCGAATGCGGGGGCATTCCTGGCCCAGGCAGTTTTCGCGGGTCGAGGTGACGCGCTGCCAGATGTCGGCGTCTTCGGGCACCTGCGCCAGATCGCCACGGTCGCCGGTCTTGGAAATGCCGGCGAACACCTGGATCTGGCGCAACTGCTGGATCTCGGTGCGCGACTTCAAGGCGCGTTCGTCGCCCTGCAGGCGTTCCAGGTGGTAATGGCAGACGTAGTTGCCGCGGCCCTTGAGCAAGGCGGCCGTCACCGGCGCGGCCAGCGCCGCCCGCACGCGCGGCAGGTCGCGCGTGAACAACTGGTCCTGCAGGGTGCGGGTACCGGTGGAGATCAGCACCTTGCCGCCCTGGATGAAGGCGGGTACAAGATAGGCCCAGGTCTTGCCGATGCCGGTGCCGGCCTCGGCCACCAGCGTGGCGCGGTCCTGGATGGCCTGGCCGATGGCCTGGGCCAGTTCCACTTGGGAAGGGCGCGGCTTGTAGCCGGGCAAGGCCGACGCGAGCGGGCCGTCCTCGGCGAAGAATTCGGAGATGTCCAGGTCCAGCATGGAAACAGCCGGGCGTCGCGATCGACCGCGCGGGTCGACGGCGGGGGCGCCAGGCCCTGATAGGGTGGGAAAGGATCAAATGATACCCGCTGGCGCTGCCCTTTTACGGCGAACGCGTCGCAAACGGCACAGTCGATGGGGACGGATGCATCCCGGTTGGCACTTTTTGTAACAGCGGCTTATGGCACAATCCGCCCCTTGTTTTTCCTTTTTGCCGTCGTATCGAGATGTCTGAAACTTCCGTTATCACGAACGTCGCCGCCGGCGTCGACAATGCCCGTATCGTGGCCCAGCTCGCCACCGAGCTTGGCGCCCGCGCCTCCCAGATCGCCTCGGCGGTGGAACTGCTCGATGATGGCGCCACCGTGCCGTTCATTGCGCGCTACCGCAAGGAAGCCACCGGCGGCCTGGACGACACCGTCCTGCGCAACCTGGAAGTGCGCCTGGGTTACCTGCGCGAACTCGAAGAACGCCGCGGCGCGATCCTCGAATCGATCTCGCAGCAAGGCAAGCTGACGCCCGAACTGCAGCAGGAAATCGCCACCGCCGACACCAAGCAGCGCCTGGAAGACCTGTACGCGCCCTACAAACCGAAGCGCCGCACGCGCGCCCAGATCGCCCGCGAGGCGGGCCTGGAGCCGCTGGCCGACGCCATCCTGGCCGACGCCGCCTGCGACCCGGCCGCGCTGGCCGCGCAGTACCTGAATCCCGAAGCCTCGATCAACGACGCCAAGGCGGCGCTGGACGGCGCCCGCGACATCCTGGCCGAGCGCTACGCCGAGAACGCCGACCTGCTGGCCGACATGCGCGAGCACCTCTGGTCCACCGGCTATCTGTATTCCAAGATGGTCGACGGCAAGGAGACCGAAGGCGCCAACTTCCGCGACTGGTTCGACTTCAACGAACCGCTGCGCACGCTGCCGTCGCACCGCATCCTGGCGCTGCTGCGCGGCCGCCAGCAAGGCGTGCTGGAAATCCGCCTGGGCCTGGAAGCCGAACTGGAGGCGCAGACCCCGCACCCCTGCGTCGCGCGCATCGCCAGCTTCCTCAAGCTGGGCAACGGCCTGTTCGCGCTGGATGCCTCGCCGCGCGCGCGCTGGCTGGGCGAAGTGTGCCGCTGGACCTGGCGCGTCAAGCTGGTGACGGCCTTCGAGAGCGAACTGATCGGCCGCCTGCGCGAAACCGCCGAGGCCGAGGCCATCCGCGTGTTCGCCGCCAACCTGAAAGACCTGCTGCTGGCCGCGCCGGCCGGCCCCAAGGCCGTGCTGGGCCTGGACCCTGGCATCCGCACGGGCTGCAAGGTGGCCGTGATCGACCGCACCGGCAAGGTCGTCGACACCACCACCGTCTACCCGTTCGAGCCGCGCCGCGACCGCGACGGCACCATCAACACCCTGGCCGCGCTGGTGGCGCGCCACAAGGTCGACCTGATCGCCATCGGCAACGGCACCGCCTCGCGCGAAAGCGAGAAGCTGGTGGGCGACATGCAGGAACGCTTCCCCGACCTGAAGGTGACCCGCGTGGTGGTGTCCGAGGCCGGCGCGTCGGTGTATTCGGCCTCCGAGACCGCCGCGCAGGAATTCCCCGACCTCGACGTGACGCTGCGCGGCGCCGTGTCGATCGCGCGCCGCCTGCAGGATCCGCTGGCCGAGCTGGTCAAGATCGATCCCAAGGCCATCGGCGTGGGCCAGTACCAGCACGACGTCAACCAGCGCGAGCTGGCGCGTTCGCTGGACGCGGTGGTCGAGGACTGCGTGAACGCGGTCGGCGTGGACGTCAACACCGCCTCCGCCGCGCTGCTGGCGCGCGTGTCGGGCCTGAACTCGCTGCTGGCCAAGAACATCGTGGCCTGGCGCGACGAGAACGGCGCCTTCCCCACCCGCGAGCAACTGCGCAAGGTGCCGCGCTTCGGCGACAAGGCTTTCGAGCAGGCCGCCGGCTTCCTGCGCATTCCCAACGGCGACAACCCGCTGGATGCCTCGTCGGTGCACCCCGAAGCCTATCCGGTGGTCGAGCGCATCGTCGCCAAGATCAAGGCCGAGGTGAAGCAGATCATCGGCCAGCGCGACGCGCTCAAGGGCGTGTCGCCGTCTGATTTCACGGACGAACGCTTCGGCCTGCCGACGGTGCGCGACATCTTCGCCGAACTGGAAAAGCCCGGCCGCGATCCGCGTCCCGAGTTCAAGACGGCGCAGTTCAAGGAAGGCGTCGAGACGCTCAACGACCTGTACCCCGGCATGGTGCTCGAAGGCGTGGTGACCAACGTCGCCAACTTCGGCGCGTTCGTCGACATCGGCGTGCACCAGGACGGCCTGGTCCACATTTCCGCGCTGGCCGAGAAGTTCGTGAAGGATCCGCGCGACGTGGTGCGCGTGGGCCAGACCGTCAGCGTGAAGGTGCTGGAAGTGGATGTGGCGCGCAAGCGCGTGGCGCTGACCATGCGCATGAACGACGCCGCCGTGCCAGCCCGCCGCGGCGCCGACGCGCCCAAGGGCGGCGACCGCCCGGGCCGTCGTCCGCAGGGCGACAGCGGCCGCGGCAATGGCGGCGGCGGTGGCGCGATGAACAGCGCCATGGCCGACGCCTTCGCCAAGCTCAAACGTTGAGCGCCGCCCTGGCCGCTTCCTCCGGAGCCGGCCAGGCGCCTCTTGCAAGTCCCCGACCGGCGCCTCAGGCGCCGGTTGTCATTCAACTAGGGACTTTCCCGCAATTGCCCGTTTTCCTTGCGATGCCGCAAGCCGGACGCAACAAAAACAAGGGAAAATATCGAATTGTGTCCAAATAATAAAAGCCGGCGAAGTCGGGCACGCACGGCGAAGGCAAACCCATGATCAGGCGAGCTGCGGCGCAAGCGTCTATCGGGTAGAAGCACTAGAAAAACAGCGCCATCCCCTGAGAGACCGGAGATCCGTCCGCCATGCGCAATACGATTACGCTTGCCGCCAACGAAACGGCAACCATTACCGAAAAAGAAGCCAGCCTGAGCGGCGCCTACAACGAAGTCACCCTGGGTCAATACGCTCACCTGACCGTGGATGGCGCCGAAGTCACCTTCAAGCACATCACTCTGGAACGCCTGGGCAGCCGCGTCATCGAACTGACCAACGGCGCGCAATTGCACGTCGGCGCGCTTGGCTTTGCCAGCATGGGCGCCAGCATCGTCTACCGTATCGGGGCCGGCTGCGCACTGACCTTCGACGCCAGCCAGTGGGATCCGGAAGTGGTCGCCAACACCACCTTCGATTTCGTCAGCCAGGGCAGCGGCGCGCTCAAGTACTTCCCGTTCATCAACCCCGAATGGCTGGATTGTCCGACCGTCACCGGTTATTCGGAAGGCGACCTGCTCGAGATCGCCGGCCAGGGCAGCGCCCAGCGCTTCCAGGTGCAGGACGGCCGCATCGTATCGAGCGCGCGTCGCTGAAAAAAGCATGCCCGGCACAGTGGCCGGGCGATTCCATCACGCAAGAGAGGCGGCGCGCGCGCCGCCCGCGTCGCGCTACTCCTGCGACATCGAGGCCAGCGCTTCGCTCGCCTTGGCCAACTGCGCCTGCGCGTCGCCCTGGGCGCCAGCGGGCGCCGTCGCCACGGCTACCCCATCGAGCACCGCCGCCACGCCCTGCGCGGTGGCCTGCAGCAGGGCCTCGGGCGCTTCCGATTGCAGGCGGCGCATCAGGGCCCCGGCTTCCTTGGGATCGGCAAAGCGCTGCGACAGCAGCAGTTCCTCGCCATCGGCCGCCAGCAGGCGGAAACGGAAACCGCCGTCTTCGTCGCGGAAGCTGACAAAGCGCGCGCCCTTGCCCTTTTCCTTCTTGGCCTGCGCCTGCTTGCCCGGCGCCTGCGCATTCAGATTGCGCAGGCCGACGGCCTCGCGCAGCTCGCGCATCATCGGCACGGCCAGCTTGCGCGCCTTGGCGGCGCCAGCCTGCAGCACGTCTTCGATCCGGCCGGGGTTGGCCATCAGGTCGAAGTAGCGTTCACGCATCGGCGCCAGCAGGTTCTCCAGGTGGTCGTAGAGCGCCTGCTTGGCCTCGCCCCAGCCCAGGCCGTCCTCGAGCTGCTTGCGGAACGCCGCGGCCTGTTCATGCGTGGCGAAGGCGCGGTAGATGGTGTACAGGTGCGAGCCTTCGGCGTCCTTGGGCTCGCCCGGTTCGCGCGAATCGGTGACGATGCGCATGATCGAGGCGCGCAGCGCCTTGGCGCCGCCCTCGAACAGCGGGATGGTGTTGTTGTAGCTCTTGGACATCTTGCGGCCATCCAGGCCCGGCAAGGTGGCCACGTCCTCTTCGATGGCGACTTCGGGCAGCGTGAAGTAGTCGCGGCCGTACAGGTGATTGAAGCGCTGGGCGATGTCGCGCGCCATCTCCAGATGCTGGATCTGGTCGCGGCCCACCGGCACCTTGTTGGCGTTGAACATGACGATGTCCGCGGCCATCAGGATGGGGTACGAGAACAGGCCCATGGTCACGCCGTCGTCCGGGTCCACGCCCTTGGCCGTATTCTGGTCGACCGAAGCCTTGTAGGCGTGCGCGCGGTTCATCAGGCCCTTGGCCGTGACGCAGGTCAGCAGCCAGCTCAATTCGGGGATCTCGGGGATATCCGACTGACGGTAGAAGGTCACGCGTTCGGGGTCCAGCCCCACCGCCAGCCAGGTGGCGGCGATTTCGAGGCGCGAGCGGGCCACGCGGGCCGGATCATCGCACTTGATCAGGGCGTGGTAGTCGGCCAGGAAGAAAAACGCGTCGACACCCGGTTGCGTGCTGGCTTGGACCGCCGGGCGGATCGCGCCAGCGTAGTTGCCGAGGTGAGGGGTTCCGGAGGTGGTGATGCCAGTGAGGACGCGGGTGTTCATGGACGATGAAGCCGTTTGCTTGGAGAAACGCCCAGTGTAACGTGCCGCGCGCGACACCCGGATGGCGCGGGCAGCGCCCGGACCTGGCGCAAGCGCGCCCGGCCGGCCCGCGGCGCGGGCGCCCTGCCCACGGTGCGCCTACAGCACGGCCAGCAGCGGCGCGGCCACCGCGCACAGCCCGCCCGCCGTCAGCGCGGCACGGGGCCGGAAAGTCAGGAACCAGATCAGCAACAGGCCGGCGATGCTGAGAATGCCGATCCATTCAACGGTGCCATAGCTCCAGCCCCAGACCGCGGCCGAGGCGCACAGAGAGAGGGCGAGCGCCAGCCAGCCGAAGGCCCGCAACGGCACGCGATGACGGCGTGGCAGCGCGCGGTCGAACAAGTCTTCGTAGTGACGATCCATGCCCAGGCAGAGGGCGGAAAACCCCGCATAGGCCAGGCAGAAGGCGGCTAGCGTCATGGCATATCACCTTGGTTCATAAGCGGCATCGGAAGGAGAAGGCGGCGGCTCCAGCGCGGTGGCGGCGCGGCGGCGCGCCTGGGCCTGGGCCTGGGCCTGGGCCGGTACGGGCACGGCGGCGGGCGTCGCGGCCCGCGCCCGGGCCGGCGTCTTGGTGGCGCCCTTGGCCGGCGCCTTGCGCGCCCGGGCCGCCCGGCGTGCCATCCAGCCCAGCAACAGCGCGCCAGCCAGGCAGGTCAGGTCGAACCCGGCCATGACCCAATCGCCCGCCGGCAGCGACACGCCGAGGTGACGCGAGGTGGTCAGGGCATTGACCACCGGCACCAGCGCCAGCGAGGCGGCGGCAATCGTGAGCAGATCAACCCACTTGCGCCTGTGGAACAGGAACGCATACACCAACGACAGGCCCCAGGCGGCGAAGAACGCACGCACTTCCCACAGCTGGCGGCCCGGCAGGTCGGCCGGCACCAACCGGTTGGCCCAGAAGAACGCGGCCACCGCGATGAACAGGCCGGCGATGGTGCCGGCGTTCAGGCCGTCCACCAGGCGCAGCGAGAAAGCCTCGCGCGCGCCGGGACGCGCCTTCTGGCGGCGCTTGGCGATCCACAGCACCAGGCCGGAACCGACCATGCCAGTGCCCGCCAGGCTGACCAGGAAATAGAACCAGCGCAGCAGCGGCTCGGCGAACAGGCCCAGGTGCAGGCCGACGACCACGCCGGCGGTGCGCACGGTGGGGCTCAGTTCGTCCTGCCCTTCCAGGAAGGCGCCGGTGACGCCATCAAAGCGCGCATAGGGCGCGAGCCGGCCGTACGACACGCCGTCCGCCGCATCGCGCGTCAAGGTGACGGTGGCGCCGGCATCGCCCGGGTTGTTGACGGTCACGCGGCCCACGCGGCCATGCCAGCGCTGCTGCACCTGATCCACCAGCGGCGCAAGCGCGACGAGGGGCGCGGCCTCGTTGCGCGGCGGCGTGACCTTGAAGGCCGCGAACACGTCGTCGGAATACTGTCGCGGGTTTTCATAGACCGCCATGATGCCGGCGGGCATCAGCATGGCCATGAACAGCACCAGCCCGCTGAAGGTGATCATCAGGTGAAACGGCAATCCCAGCACCGACAGCGCGTTGTGGCCGTCCATCCAGGCCCGCTGGCCGCCCTTCTTCGGGCGGAAGGTGAAGAAGTCGGCGAAGATCTTCTTGTGCGTGATGATGCCGCTGATGATGGCCACCAGCATGAACATGCCGGCGATGCTGGCGAGCCAGCGCCCCCACGGAAAGGCCGTTTCGAGTTCGAAATGGAAGCGGTAGAAGAAATCGCCGCCGCGCGTCTCGCGCCCGGCGACGGCCTGGCCGGTCCGCGGGTCGAGCTTGACGCGCACGAAGCCGCGCTCGCCCGGCTTGGGCTTGGGCGCCTGGTACAGCAGCTGGATCAGCGGTTCGCGATCGGTTGGCGGCGTGATGAACCAGCGCTTGGCGTCGGGCGCGTGCTCGGTCAGGTAGCGCTGGGCCATGGCCACGGATTCGAGCGTGGGCGCGGCCTGCGCCTGGATCTCGGGCTGCATCCAGCGGGTGATCTCGGGACGGAAGAACGACAGCGTGCCGGTCAGGAACATCGCGAACAGCACCCAGCCGAAGATCAAGCCCGACCAGGTGTGCAGCCACGACATGGATTGGCGCAGGCCTTCTTCGCCTTGCGCTTTTCCTTTGGCAGGTTTCATGCCGCCCCCACCATGCGGCCGATCAGGAACAGGCCGCCGAATAGCGCCGCCGGCAACAGGATGCCGGCCCAGGCGCGCCAGGCGTTGCGGGTGGCGAACACCCAGATGACGCCACAGGTGTAGACCACGAAGGCCGACATCTGCGCCGTGACGACGGCGTCGGCGCGCTGCATGGGCAGCCAGACGGCCAGGCAGGCCGCGGCCGCCGAGGCCAGGCCGTAGCCGCCGAGGATGGCGGCCAGGGCCCGCGAGGCCACGGCCAGACGGTAGCGCATCATGCCTGCGCCGGCTGCGGGAGCTTTCACTTGGTCACGTTGAAGGTCAGGGTGGAAACGTAGCGGACCTTGGCGTAGGCCTTGCCATCGGCCTCGCCGGCCTTGTCCTCGACGTGGGCGGCTTCCAGCACGTACTGGCCCGGCCACGGCGTGGTGATCTCGATGCGGCCGTTCTCGTCGCTACGGAAACGCTTTTCCCACTTGGGCGGGCCGAACACGGTGACTTCGGTCTTGGCGAGCGGCTTGCCCTTGAACTGCAGCACGAAGGTGTTGCTGCCCGCGGCGGCCGGCACCAGTTCCAGGTCGAGCTTGCCCTGGGTGTCTTCGCGGCCGGCCTTGGCGCCGTACTGCATCAGCGTGTCCTTGAACTGGATCGGCTGCGACAGACGCACGTCGCCCTTGCCGCTGGCGGCGAACTCGACGAAATCCGCGCCCTCGGCCGACGCCTTGAGCGCCTTGCCGTCGGCGCCGGTCACCACCGGCGCCACCAGGACCTTGCCCAGCAGGCCGTCGCGCTTTTCACGCAGGTCGTCCGCCCATTCGCCGAAGTACGCCTTTGCCGGGCCCTGGTCGGCCCGCTCGAGCCAGACGAAGTGCGCCTGCGCCGCGCCGGCGCTGCCCAGCAGCGCCATGGCTGCCAAAGTCCTTGCGAATTTCATTGTCGATTTTCCTGTTGTGAATGCCGCTCTGGAACCGCCCCGCGACGGCTCTCTCTCGGCAAGGGTCTGAATTATAACCATTCTCACTACGACGTGAGGCTTTGCGTGCCTGCCCGTCCACGGTTGCGCCGCGGACGGGCCGTCCTGTCTACCAGCGATAACGCAGGCTGGCCTTGATCGAGCGCTGGTAGCCGTACCAGCACCACGAATCGCCCGAGCACGACGCGATATATTCCTTGTCGAACAGGTTCTGCACGTTTAGCGCCACCTGCATGCCCTTGAGCGACGGCGACACGCGGCCCATGTCGTAGTCCAGCATCAGGTCGAACAGCGTCACCGACGGCACCTTCATGGTGTTGGCTTCATCCCCGTACGACGAACCGATGTAGCGCACGCCGCCGCCCACGCCCAGGCCGGCCAGCGGACCGCCCTGCAACTGGTAGCGGGCCCAGGCCGAAGCCTGCTGCGATGGCACGCCCACCGGCGCCTTGCCCTTGAGGTTCAGCCCCGTGGTGCCGGGGTTGGACTTGGAATAGGCGTTGTCCAGCAGTGAATAGCCCGCCATCAGCGTCAGCCCGCGCAGCGGTTCGGTCTTGGCTTCGAGCTCGATGCCCTGCGTGCGCAATTCGCCCGACTGGATCTGGCAGCGCGCGTTCGACGTGCCGCACAGGTGCGTCGGATCCGGGTCGGTGGTCAGCATGTTCTCGCGGCGGATGTCGAAGGCGGCCACCGACAGCAGGGTCGCGCTGCCCGGTGGCTGGTACTTGATGCCGACCTCGTACTGGTTGCCCTCGATCGGCTTGAACAGCGCGTTGTTCCAGCCCGTGCCCGACTGCGGCTCGAACGATTCGGAGTAGCTGAAGTACGGCGCCACGCCGTTGTCGAAGTTGTAGATCACGCCGAAACGGCCGGTGAAGGCCTGCGCGCGCAACGACGAGGGCGTGGTGCGGCCGGTGGCGATGGCGGTGCTTTCGCCGACGTTGCGCGACCAGTCGTAGCGCCCTCCCAGCAATACCGACAGGCGGTCGATCTTGATCTGGTCCTGTAAGTACAGACCGGTCTGATATTGCGTGGTGGTGGCATCGGTGGAAAACGCCGGCACCGGGATGTCCTGGTGGTTGTCGGGGTTCATCACATTCAGCGCGGGCGCGCTGCCGAAGCCGGACAGCGTGTCGGTCTTGACATGCTGGTAGTCCAGGCCCAGCAGCACGGTGTGGCCAAAGGCGCCGGTGTTGAAACGCGCCTGCAGGTTGTTGTCGATAGTCAGGGCGCCGACCTCGACATCGGTGGCGATCGCGGCACGCTGCTGGTACAGGTAACGGCTGTCGGTGTAGCCATAGAAGCGGCTGGACGCGCCATAGATGCTGCGGTACTTGGCGTCGGAATGGGTCCAGCGCAGGCTCTGCGTCGCCTTCAGGGCATCGCTGAAACGGTGGTCCAGCACGTAGCCGAGCGAATAGCTCTTGCGGTCGCTCTTCTCGAAATTGGCGTCGCCGTCGTAGTAGCGTGGCGACAGGCGGATGCCGTCCGGCGCCGACAGCAGCGTGCGCATCGGCGGCGCGGCGCCATACGACCCCATGTCGGGATCGCGTTGGAAGTTCGTCAGCACGGTGAGCGAGGTGTCGCCGTTGGGCTTCCAGGTGAAGGCCGGCGAGACGAAGTAGCGGCGCTCCTTGGTGTGGTCGATCTGGCCGTCGGACATGTAGCCCGATCCCACCAGGCGATACAGGTACTTGCCCTCTGCGTCCAGCGGGCCGCCGAAGTCGAAGTTGGCGCGCCGGTAATCGTAGTTGCCAACCTGAAGCTCGACTTCATGCAGCGCTTCTTCCAGCGGCCGCTTGCTGACCTGGTTGACCACGCCGCCGGGGCCGCCCTGCCCGTACATCACCGAGGCCGGCCCTTTCAGCACATCGACACGCTCCAGACGATAGGCGTCCACCTGTGGCAAGGCATCGCGCCCGCCGAACACACGCAGGCCGTCCAGGTAGGTCGATGCGGAGAAGCCGCGCACGCTGAACTGGTCCAGCCGCGTGGCGGTCGCGCCGCGCGTTTCGGTCGCCACGCCGGGCGTGTAGCGCAACACCTGGTTCAACGTCTGCGCGCCCTGCTCCGCGATCTGCTCGCGCGTGACCACGGACACGGATTGCGGCGTCTCGATCAGCGGGGTGTCGGTCTTGGTGGCGCTGACGCTGGCGCCGGCCACGTAGCCCACGGTCGGCGCGAAGGCGCTCAGGGAATTGGCCGACACCGTCACCGGCGCCAGCGTCAGCGTGTCGCCGGAGGGCGCCGCCACCAGCGTCCAGGAATTGCCCGCCTGGGCCCGCGCCTGCAGGCCACTGCCAGCCAGGATGCGGGCGAAGCCGGCGCCCACCGGATAGGCGCCGTTCAGGCCTTCGGACCGCAGGCCGCGCACCTGCGCCGGATCGAACGACAGCACCACGCCCGCGCTGCGCGCGAATTGAGTCAGCGCATCGCCCAACGGACCGGCGGCGATCTGATAAGTGCGCGGCGCCTGGGCCGCGGCGGGCGAGGCTTGCGCCCAGGCGGCGGGCGCGGCGGCCAGCCAGGCGCCGGCGCAAGTGGCGGCAAGCACGGCCAGACGGCCAGCGGTCAACGATGCGCCCAGGCGCGGGCAAGATGAAGCGGACACGAAAAACTCCCTTGTACGTAGGTCTCTATGTCTGCCTTTCCGTACCAGGAAGGAAAACCTGCAATGCATTGATCAGGAAATTTGTAACGCTCAGGCCGCGCGTGGCCCGACCTGCAGCCAGTACTGTGTGTGGCGCGTCACCACGATGGGCAGCGCCGGCTCCAGCGCCCGGAGCGCGCGCTCGGCGTCGTCCAGCGGGAACACGCCCGACAGCCGCAGGCCCGCCACCGCCGGGTCCACCCGGATCACGCCGACTCGCTGGCGCGCCAGGTAATCGGCGAAATGGTCCAGGCGCCAGTCCTTGGCCACAACCAGGCCGTCGACCCAGGCCAGGCGATCCGGATCGGCCGCCTGCCGCTCGACCCCACCCAGGTCGTCGTAGCTCAGGCGTTCGCCCGCTTCGGCGGCCTGCGTCGACGCGCCATCGCGCAGCAAGGCGACACTGCCCTCGTAGACACCCAACTGTGCGCCACCCGGCGTGCGGCGCACGTCGAAACGCGCGTTGTCCGCCAGCAGCACACCATGGCCGGTGTCCACGCGCACCGGGGCGGCGCCTGGTCGCGCCTGCGCGCTGACCAGGATCTCGCCGCGCAACAGGAGGACGCCGCGCGCGCCGCTTGCCCGCCGCAGCCGCAGCGCGCTGTCGCTGTTCAGGGTGACGTGCAGGCCGTCGGCCACCGCCACCGCGCGCCGTTCGCCGATGCCGGTGCTGACATCGGCGGCCAGGCGCTGCCACGGCGCATGCCGGTAGCCAGCCCAACCCGCCACGCCCACCCCAGCCAGCGTCAGCAAATTGCGCAGGGCCACGCGGCGGCCGGGCGTCGCCGGGCCGTCCAGCGCCGTATGCGCCAGCGCCGCCGGCACGCGGCGCGCATCGCGGCCGATCGTTTCCAGCCGCTCCCACGCCTTGCGATGCGCCGGATCCTGCGCCAGCCAGGCCTGACAGGCCTCGCGCTCGCCGGCATCGGCTATGCCCGACTGCAGGCGCGCCCACCAGGCGATGGCCTGGCGCACCACGGCATCGGGCGGCGTGGCGGCGCTAGTCATAAAGCGCGGCATAGCAGGCCGACATGGCGCGCACCATGTACTGCTGCACCGAACTGAGCGACACGCCCAGCCGCTGGGCAATCTCGGGATAGGTCAGGCCGTCCAGCTGCGACAGCAGGAACGCCGAGCGCGCCTTGGCCGGCAGGCGGTCGAGCAGGCGATCGAGCCGCACCAGGGCCTGCATCTGCTCGGCCTGCGTTTCGGGCGACGGCGCATGGACCTCGGGCAAGGCGGCCAGATAAGCCAGATAGGCATGCTCCAACGCCGCGTGGCGCTGGTGGTCGATCACCAGCCCCTTGGCGATGGTGGTCAGCAACGCCCGGGCCTCGGTCGCGCGAACCGTCTTGCGGCCCTGGATCACGCGCACGAACACGTCTTGCGCCAGGTCTTCGGCGCGATGCGCACAGCCGAGCTTGCGGCGCAGCCATCCGAACAGCCACGGCCGATGATCCCGGTACAGGCCATCGACCTGCGTGGCGGGCGCATCGGCGCAAGAGGCCGGAGACGAAAGGAGGGGGGAAGACACGGGAAGACTGCGGCGCGGGACCAGAAGTCTTCGGATGTTAATTGATAATGACTTGCATTACCAATGCAAATGACGCAAATTGCGCCACGTCCGCCCCGCGGGCGGACGCTTGCGGCATAACTACAACGTTACGGTCAGGCGGCGTTCCGACTCGAGGTATTCGCGCGACTGCATTTCCAGGATGCGCGACACCGTGCGATGGAACTCATTGGCCAGCGCGCCTTCGGTGTAGATCTCTTCCGGCTCGCATTCGGCCGACATGATCAGCTTGACGCGATGGTCGTAGAACACGTCGATCAGCCAGGTGAAGCGGCGCGCCTCGGAAGCCTGGCGCGGCCCCATCCGTGGCACGCCGGACAGGATCACCGCATGGAAGCGGTTGGCCAGCTCCAGGTAATCGTTCTGCGAACGCGGGCCGCCGCAAAGCGTGGCGAAGTCGAACCACACCACCGAACCGGCCAGCGCCAGCGCGCGGATCTCGCGATGCTCGATATGCAGCAGCGGCTCCTGTGGCGGCGTGTCGGCCAGGCTGTCGAAGGCCTGCTGCAAGGCCTGTTGCGCGCGCTCGTCCAGCGGCGTGTGATAGCACTGCACCTGCTCGAGCGAGCGGCGGCGGTAATCGACGCCGGCGTCCACGTTCATCACGTCCATGCGCGCCTGGATCAACTCGATCGCCGGCAGCACGCGGTCGCGGTGCAGGCCGTCGGGATACAGCGTCGACGGCTCGTAGTTGGAGGTCATCACGAACGAGGTGCCGTATTCGAACAGCTTGAGCAACAGGCGGTGCAGGATCATCGCATCCGCCACGTCCGACACGTGGAACTCGTCGAAACAGATCAGGCGGTAGCGCTTGGCCACGCGCCTGGCCACTTCGTCCAGCGGATCCTGCATGCCCTTCACTTCCTCCAGCTCGCGATGCACGCCGCGCATGAATTCGTGAAAGTGCAGGCGCGTCTTGCGCACCACCGGCACGGTGGCATAGAAGGCGTCCATCAGGAAGCTCTTGCCGCGCCCCACCCCGCCCCACAGATAGACGCCACGCGGCACATCGGGACGGTTCAGCAGCTTCTTCAGGGCGTTCGAGCGCATCGCCTTGAACTTGACCCACTCGTCGTAATAGCGCTGCAGCCGGTCGATCGCCTTCTTCTGGGCTTCATCGGGCTTGTAGCCGCGTTCGGCCAGGGCGTGTTCGTAGTATTCGCGGACGTTCATGGAGATGACACAGGCAGAAGAAAAAGGGCGGGTCCGAAAACCCGCCCCCTTTGGCAGAGCCGCAGCGTAGCGGATCAGAAGTTCAAGGCGCGCTTGTCAACGGCCAGGGCGGCTTCCTTCACGGCTTCCGACAGCGTCGGATGCGCGTGGCAGATGCGGGCGATGTCTTCGGCGGCGCCGCGGAATTCCATGATGGTCACGGCTTCCGAGATCAGTTCCGAGGCCATCGGACCGACGATGTGCACGCCCAGGACCTCGTCGGTCTTGGCGTCGGCGATCACCTTGGCAAAGCCGGTGGTGTCGCCCAGCGCGCGGGCGCGGCCGTTGGCCAGGAACGGGAAGCTGCCGGCCTTGTACTCGCGGCCTTCGGCCTTGAGCTGCTGCTCGGTCTTGCCGACCCACGCGATTTCCGGCGAGGTGTAGATCACCCACGGCACGGTGTCGAAGTTGACGTGGCCGTGCTGGCCGGCGATGCGCTCGGCAACCGCCACGCCCTCTTCCTCGGCCTTGTGCGCCAGCATCGGGCCGCGCACCACGTCGCCCACCGCCCAGACGTTGGGCAGGTTGGTCTTGCAGTCGCCGTCCACGGCGACGAAGCCGCGCTCGTCGAGCTTCAGGCCCACGGCATCGGCGTTCAGGCCGCCGGTGTAGGGCACGCGGCCGATCGAGACGATCAGCTTGTCCACCACCAGCTTCTGCTCGGCGCCCTTGGCGTCGACGTAAGGCACGGTGACCGACTTGGCGGTCGCCTTGATCTCGCCGATCTTGACGCCCATCTGGATGTTCAGGCCTTGCTTGGTGAAGGCCTTCAGGGCTTCCTTGGCCACTTGCTGGTCGGCGGCGGCCAGGAACTCCGGCATTGCTTCCAGGATGGTGACTTCGGCGCCCAGGCGGCGCCACACGCTACCCATTTCCAGGCCGATCACGCCGGCGCCGATCACGCCCAGCGTCTTCGGCACGGCGCCGATGTTCAGCGCGCCGTCGTTGGACAGCACGACCTTTTCATCGAACGGCAGGCCGGGCAGCTCGCGCGCCGACGAACCGGTGGCGACCACCACGTGCTTGGCAACCAGGTCTTCCTCGGCGGTGCCGGTGACCTTGATGGCCCAGCCGCCCTCGACCTGGCCGGCGAACGCGCCCTTGCCGTGGAAGAAGGTGACCTTGTTCTTCTTGAACAGGTACAGGATGCCGTCGTTGTTCTGCTTGACCACCGAGTTCTTGCGGCCGATCAGCGTGTCGAGCTTCAGGCTGACGCCCTTGACTTCGATGCCGTGCTCGGCGAAGTGGTGGTTGGCCTGCTCGAAGTGTTCGGACGATTGCAGCAGCGCCTTGGACGGGATGCAGCCGACGTTGGTGCAGGTGCCGCCGGGAGCCGGGCCGCCTTGGCCATTCTGCCAGGCGTCGATGCAAGCCACCGACATGCCGAGCTGCGCGGCGCGGATGGCGGCGATGTAGCCGCCGGGGCCCGCGCCGATGACGACGACGTCGAATTGTTTGGACATAGTGTTCTCGCGAATGAGGAGGGAGTGAAACTCGCCCCGGCCCGCGCGAGCCGGCCCGTGGGGCCGGCCGGGCGCCGCCGACACACAGGTCGCGCGGGCGCCGGGCTCAGGGCGCCGAGATTACAGGTCCAGCAACAGGCGCTGCGGATCTTCCAGGGCGTCCTTCATGGCGACCAGGCCCAGCACGGCTTCGCGGCCGTCGATGATGCGGTGGTCGTAGGACAGGGCCAGGTAGTTCATCGGACGGATGACGATCTGGCCGTTTTCCACCACGGCGCGATCCTTGGTGGCGTGCACGCCCAGGATGGCCGATTGCGGCGGGTTGATGATCGGGGTCGACAGCATCGAGCCGAACACGCCACCGTTGGAGATCGAGAACGTGCCGCCGGTCATCTCTTCGATGCCCAGCTTGCCGTCGGCGGCGCGGCGGCCGAAGTCGGCGATGGTCTTTTCGATTTCAGCGATGGACAGCTGGTCGGCGTTGCGCAGGATCGGCACCACCAGGCCACGCGGGCTGCCGACAGCGATACCGATGTCGAAGTAGCCGTGGTAGATGATG
Source organism: Achromobacter ruhlandii (assembly GCF_902859695.1). GTDB lineage: Bacteria > Pseudomonadota > Gammaproteobacteria > Burkholderiales > Burkholderiaceae_B > Achromobacter > Achromobacter ruhlandii. Next base: position 385,308 of record NZ_CADIJL010000001.1, on the reverse strand, counting down.
TCCTTGCCGTCGATCGAGGCGTTGATCAGCGGGAACTTCTTCAGCGCGGCAACGGCGGCCTTGACGAAGAACGACATGAAGCCCAGCTTGATGCCGTGCTCTTTCTCGAACTTGTCCTTGTACTTGTTGCGCAGATCGATGACCGCTTGCATGTTCACTTCGTTGAACGTGGTCAGGATCGCGTTTTCCTGTTGCGATTGCAGCAGGCGCTCGGCGATGCGAGCGCGCAGGCGGCTCATCGGCACGCGCTGTTCCGGACGGCCGTCCAGCGACAGCGTGGTCGGGGCGGGGGCGGCCGGGGCCTTGGCCGGGGCGGCCTTGGCGGCGGGGGCGCTGGCGTTCAGGGCGTCGCCCTTGGTGACGCGGCCGTCACGGCCGGTGCCGGCCACGTTGGCGGCGTCCACGCCCTTTTCGGCGAGGATCTTGGCGGCGGCGGGCGAAGCCACGCCGGCGGCGGCGGTCGAGGCGGGAGCGGCCGGGGCGGCGGCGGCTTGCGCGGCGGCCTTGGGCGCTTCGGCGGCGGGGGCGGTGGCCGGGGTGGCGGCGGCCTTGCCGGCGGTGTCGATACGGGCCAGGACTTCGCCCGAGGTCACGGTGCTGCCATCGCCCTTGACGATTTCAGCCAGCACGCCCGAGGCGGGGGCCGGCACTTCCAGCACGACCTTGTCGGTCTCGACTTCGATCAGGATTTCGTCCGCTTCGACGGCAGCGCCGGGCTGCTTCTTCCAGGTCAGCAGGGTCGCTTCGGAAACGGATTCGGAGAGTTGGGGGACGACGACGTCGGTGATAGCCATTTTGTTTATTCCGTAGAGTGTGTGTTCTGGACCGCGCGGCGCGGGCAAAGTTCGAAATCGGATTTCTGCAACTTGCCGCACGCCGCGCGTGCATCGGGTTGGGTTACTTGGTCAGCATGGCCTTGAACTTGGGCGCGAAAGCCGCTTCGATCAGCGCCTTCTGCTGCTCCTGGTGCTTGGCCAGGTAGCCCACGGCCGGCGAAGCCGACGCGGCGCGACCGGCGTAGCCCAGCTTCTGGCCTTCGACCATGTTCTCGTACACGTGATGCTGAACGTAGAACCACGGGCCCTGGTTCTGCGGCTCGTCCTGGACCCAGATCACTTCGGTGGCCTTCGGGTACTTGCGCAGTTCGGCTTCGAACGACTTGTGCGCGAACGGGTACAACTGCTCGACGCGGACGATGGCGACGTTGTCGGCGCCACGTTCACGGCGGGCATTGACCAGATCGTAGTAGACCTTGCCCGAGCAAGCCAGCACGCGCTTGACCTTGGCGGCGTCGATGGCCTCGTCGACCTCGCCGATCACCGGGCGGAAGCTGCCGCCGGCCAGTTCGGTCAGGGGCGAGCCGGCGTCCTTGTTGCGCAGCAGCGACTTGGGCGTGAACAGCACCAGCGGCTTGCGGAACGGACGGATCATCTGGCGGCGCAGCACATGGAAGATCTGCGAGGCCGAGGTCGGCTGGATCACTTGCATGTTGTTGTCGGCGCACAGCTGCAGGAAGCGCTCGATGCGGCCCGACGAGTGCTCGGGGCCCTGGCCTTCGTAGCCGTGCGGCAGCATCAGGGTCAGGCCCGACTGGCGGCCCCACTTGGCTTCGCCGGAGCTGATGAACTGGTCGATCACGACCTGGGCGCCGTTGACGAAGTCACCGAACTGGCCTTCCCAGATGGTCAGCGTGTTGGGTTCGGCGCTCGAGTAGCCGTATTCGAAGCCCAGCACGGCTTCTTCGGACAGCACCGAATCGATCACGGTGAACGGGGCCTGGCCTTCCGAGACGTTCTGCAGCGGAATGTAGGTGCCGTCGTTCCAGCGCTCGCGGTTCTGGTCGTGCAGCACGGCATGGCGGTGCGTGAACGTGCCACGGCCCGAGTCCTGGCCGGTGATGCGGATGGCGTAGCCCGACGACACCAGGGTGGCAAAGGCCAGGTGTTCGCCCATGCCCCAGTCCAGGTTCATTTCGCCCTTGGCCATGGTGCGGCGGTCGTTCAGCAGTTTGGCGACCAGCGGGTGCACCGTGAAGCCTTCCGGCACCGTGGTGATGCGCTCGCCGATGCGCTTGAGCTCGGCCAGCGGCACGGCGGTGTCGGCCTGGTCGGTCCACTTGGCGCCCAGGAACGGCGACCAGTCGATCGCGTACTTGCTCTTGTAGTCGGTCAGCACCGGTTCGATGGTGCGCTGGCCGTCTTCCATCAGCTGGCGGTAGTCCTTCACCAGTTGATCGGCTTCGCCTTCGGACAGCACGCCCTGCGTGGTCAGCTTGTCGGCGTACAGCTTGCGCGTGCCGGGGTGATGGCCGATGCGCTTGTACATCAGCGGCTGCGTCAGCGACGGGGTGTCCTGCTCGTTGTGGCCCAGCTTGCGGAAGCAGACGATGTCGACCACGACGTCGTGGCGGAATTGCAGGCGGTAGTCCAGGGCCAGCTTGGTCACGAACACGACGGCTTCGGGATCGTCGCCGTTGACGTGGAACACCGGCGCTTCGATCATCTTGACGACGTCGGTGCAATACAGCGTGGAACGCGAGTCGCGCGGATCCGACGTGGTGAAGCCGATCTGGTTGTTGATGACGATGTGCAGCGTGCCGCCCGTGCCATAGCCGCGGGTCTGGGCCAGGTTCAGGGTTTCCATCACCACGCCCTGGCCGGCGAAGGCCGCGTCGCCGTGCACCAGCACCGGCAGCACTTGCTTGCCTTCGGCGTCGCCGCGGCGTTCCTGGCGAGCGCGCGCGCTGCCTTCGACCACGGGGTTGACGATTTCCAGGTGGGACGGGTTGAACGCCAGCGACAGGTGCACCGGACCGCCACGGGTCGACAGGTCGCTCGAGAAGCCGTTGTGGTACTTCACGTCGCCGTCGGTCAGGCCTTCGGCGTGCTTGCCTTCGAACTCGGCGAACAGGTCGCCGGGCATCTTGCCCATGATGTTCACGAGCAGGTTCAGGCGGCCGCGGTGGGCCATGCCGACCACGATTTCCTGGACGCCATTTTCACCGGCGTGGTTCACCACTTCGTCCATCGAGGCGATGAAGCTTTCGCCGCCTTCCAGCGAGAAGCGCTTTTGGCCGACGTACTTGGTGTGCAGGAAACGCTCGAGGCCTTCGGACTCGGTCAGCTGCTGCAGGATGTGGCGCTTTTCTTCGGCCGTGTAGGTCGGCGCGCCCAGCGTGGTTTCCAGGCGTTCCTGGATCCAGCGCTTGGCGGCGGGGTCGGAGATATGCGTGAATTCGGCACCGATGCTGCGGCAGTAGGTGTCGCGCAGCGCCTTCAGGATGTCGCGCAGCGTCATGGTGCTGGCGGTCGTGAAGTAGGTGTTGGTGGCCGAGTAGGTCTGGTCCAGGTCGGCTTCGGTCAGGCCGTAGAAGGCCGGATCGAGTTCGGGGATCGGCGGACGTTCCTGGCGCTTGAGCGGATCCAGGTCGGCCCAGCGCGAACCGAGCGAGCGGTAGGCGGCGATCAGCGATTGCACCGAGACTTGCTTGGAGGCGACGCTCAGGTCGGGTTCGGCGGCGCGTTGCACGAAGGCATTGGCCTTGGCGCGCTGGGCGAACGATTCGACGATGGGAGCGTGGGCCTGGTCGCGGGTGGATTCCTGGCCATCGGTGGCGGGAGCGTGCTGCAGCTGGTCGAAGTATTCGCGCCAGTTGTCAGGTACCGAACCGGGGTTGTCGAGGTAGGCTTCGTAAAGCTCCTCAACGTAGGGGGCGTTTCCCCCAAACAAGTAAGACGTGGATAGGGATTCTATTTCCGAAGACATAATCGCTTCACCTTTACGAGTGCTTCACTCGATTACGATGCAGGAAAACCTTCCGCGACACGGGCTTCCCGTTTAGCGGATAGCAGGGGCAGAAGGCGCGTACAAGCCTTGAAAGCCGTATGCATGAAAGTATAACCCTTTGAGTTTACGGGCGTCTTTTTGCGATTGCGTGACGCAAAAGCGCGCCAGGAATGGTTTCATGCGGCGTTGGAATGTCCATGCAACCCCTGCAATTACGCCGTCTACGCGCCCGCAAATCCCGCGAACGAAAAATGCCGCATTGCGGCATTTTTTTCGATCCGTGCGCGAGGTGTTGCGCAATTGCCTCGTCAGAGCGGCAGTTCGGTGGTCGACAGGATCTCTTTCAGCACGAAAAAAGTGCGGATCTGGCGCACGCCGGGCAGCTTGATGATCTCGCCCGCGTGCAGCTTGTTGAAGCGTTCCAGGTCGCGGATGCGCAGCATCAGGAAGTAGTCGAACTCGCCCGCCACCAGGTGGCACTCGAGGCAGCCGCTGATGCCGCGCGCGGCCTGCTCGAAGTCGGTGAAGGACTCCGGCGTGGAGCGATCCAGCACCACGCCGACGATCACCAGCGTGGCCATCTCGACCTCGGCCGGTTCGAGCAGCGCCACCGTCTTTCTGATGATGCCCTCGGCTTTGAGCTTTTCCACCCGCCGCAGGCAGGCGGCGGGACTGAGGTGCACGCGCGCGCTCAGATCGAGGTTGGTGATCTGGGCGTCCTGCTGCAGCAGGCGCAGGATCTGGCGGTCGATGCGGTCCAGCCCGGCGATGGCGGCCATTTAATGCGTCCCTATAAAATTTAATTTGGCTTTTATTTTTTATTCATAAATATTAGATCCAAAAATCGTATTTCCTAAAAATTTAAAATGAAGAAATTAAAAAAATACGCAATTGACCAACAATCCGTCGGATTCCTATGATTTTTCCATCCGCGGCGGCCCGCCCGGATCCCTTCCCCAGGAGCCCGCATGGATCTGCAACGCTTTCCCCGCCACCGCCTGACCTTCGGCGACACCCCCATCGAAAAGCTCGAGCGCCTGTCCGCCCACCTTGGCGGCAAGGTCGAGATCTACGCCAAGCGCGAGGACTGCAACAGCGGCCTGGCGTTCGGCGGCAACAAGCTGCGCAAGCTGGAATACCTGATTCCCCAGGCGCTGGAACAGGGTTGCGACACGCTCGTCACCATCGGCGGCATCCAGTCCAACCACACCCGCATGGTGGCGGCCGTGGCCGCCAAGCTCGGCCTGGCCTGCGTGCTGGTGCAGGAAAACTGGGTGGACTACTCGGATGCGGTCTATGACCGGGTCGGCAACATCATGATGAGCCGGCTGATGGGCGCCGACGTGCGCCTGGTGGACCAGGGCTTCGACATCGGCTTCCGCCGTAGTTGGGAAGAGGCGCTGGAGGACGTGCGCAAGCGCGGCGGCAAGCCGTACGCGATTCCGGCCGGCGCCTCCGACCATGAGCTGGGCGGGCTGGGCTATGTCGGCTTCGCCGAGGAAGTGCGGCGGCAGGAGGCCGAGCTGGGCTTCAAGTTCGACTACATCGTGGTCTGCGCCGTCACCGGCAGCACGCAGGCCGGCATGGTGGTGGGCTTTGCCGCCGACGGCCGCGCCGACCGCGTCATCGGCATCGACGCCTCGGCCACGCCGGACCAGACCCGCGCGCAGATCCTGCGCATCGCGCGCCGCACCGCCGACATGGTGGGCCTGGAGCGCCCCATCACGGACGGCGACGTGGTGCTGGATACGCGCTATGCCTACCCGGCCTATGGCCTGCCATCGGCCGAGACCAACGAGGCGATCCGCCTGTGCGCGCGGCTCGAAGGGATGATGACCGACCCGGTCTACGAGGGCAAATCGATGCAGGGCATGATGGACATCGTGCGGCGCGGGGAAATCCCCGCCGGTTCCCGGGTGCTGTATGCGCATCTTGGGGGGGTGCCGGCGATCAACGCCTACAGCTTTCTCTACCGCAACGGCTGACGGCGGCTATGGCGCCAGCGGGTGGCCCTGCGGCGACCTGCGCTGAACCGCTCTTGCCGATACCCAGGAACAACCCGCCGGCGGCGCACGCCGGCGGGTTGTTCGCTTCATGGCGATCGGACTTGCCTAGCGTATTAGGGTCATCACTAATGATGTACATAAATTGTATACAGACAATGCGGTTTACCTTATCGTGTCGAACACGATGTCCACGCCCGCCTTGTCATGAGCACCTACGACTCAACCCAGCCCTACCCGCGTGACCTGATCGGCTACGGCCGCAACCCGCCGCATGCGCAATGGCCCGGCAACGCCCGCATCGCGGTGCAGTTCGTGCTCAATTACGAGGAAGGCGGCGAAAACTGCGTGCTGCATGGCGACGCGGGGTCCGAACAGTTCCTGTCCGAGATGTTCAATCCGGCCAGCTATCCGGAACGCCACCTGAGCATGGAAGGCATCTACGAGTACGGCTCGCGCGTGGGCGTCTGGCGCATCCTGCGTGAATTCGAAAAGCGCGGCCTGCCGCTGACGGTGTTCGCCGTCGGCATGGCGCTGCAGCGCCACCCCGAGCTGGCCGCGGCGCTGGTCGAGCTGGACCACGAGATCGCCTGTCACGGCTGGCGCTGGGTGCACTACCAGAACGTGGACGAAGCCACCGAACGCGAGCACATGCGCCTGGGCATGGAGGCCATCACGCAACTGACCGGCGCCCGTCCGCTGGGCTGGTACACCGGCCGCGACAGCCCGCGCACGCGCCGCCTGGTGGCGGACTACGGCGGCTTCGAATACGACAGCGACTACTACGGCGACGACCTGCCGTTCTGGATGCGCGTGCAAAAGAGCGACGGCAGCGTGGCGCCGCAACTGATCGTGCCCTACACGCTGGACTGCAACGACATGCGCTTCGCGCTGCCGCAGGGCTATTCGCACGCCGATCCGTTCTTCCAGTACCTGAAAGACAGCTTCGACGCGCTCTACGCGGAAGGCAACGAGGCGCCCAAGATGCTCAGCATCGGCATGCATTGCCGCCTGCTGGGCCGGCCCGGCCGCATCGTCGCCCTGCAACGCTTCCTGGATCACATCGCGCGCCATGACCGCGTGTGGGTCTGCCGCCGCCTGGACATCGCCCGGCACTGGCGGACGCGCCATCCCTATCAACCCGCTGCCTGAACCGCGCAACCATGGCCCCTACCCTCGCCCGATTCAACGACGCCGCGCCGCAAGACGCCGCCGCCATGCTGGCCGACCTGTATCCCCACGCGCCCTGGGCCGCCGAACAGGCGGTGCGGGCGCGCCCGGTGCACAGCGTGGCGCAGTTGCAGTTGGCCCTGCAGCGCGCGGTGGACGACACTGACGCCGCCGCGCAATTGGCGCTGCTGCGCGCTCAGCCCGTCGCCATGCTCGACGCGGCGGCGGACGCCGCCGCGCTGGCCGCCGACTATGCCGCGCGTTTCGGCTTTCCCTTCATCCTGTCCCAATACGGCCCGCGCGGCGCCGGCCCGCAAGACGGGCAATGGCGCCAGGCGCTCGAACGCCGCCGCCACAACGCGCCGGACGACGAACGCCGCGAGGCCCTGCGCCAATTGCACCGTGACGCCGAAGTGCGGCTTTACGACCGTTTCGGCGTCGAACCGGACCTGGGCAACGACATCTGGGACTGGCAGGAAAAACTCAGCGCGCACAGCGATCCGGGCTACGCCGAGAACGGCCAGCTCACCGTCACCTACCTGACCGACGCGCACCGCGCCTGCGCCCAGCGCATCTCGCACTGGATGCGCGATTGCGGCTTCGACGAAGTCGGCATTGACGCGGTCGGCAACGTGGTCGGCCGCTATCACGCCAACCGCGCCGACGCGCCTATCCTGATGAGCGGCAGCCATTACGACACAGTGCGCAACGCCGGCAAGTACGATGGTCGCCTCGGCATCTTCGTGCCGATGGCCTGCGTGCGCGCGCTGCACCGCCAGGGTCGGCGCCTGCCCTACGCGATCGAAGTCGTCGCTTTTTCCGAAGAGGAAGGCCAGCGCTATCCGGCCACCTTCCTCGGTTCCGGCGCGCTGATCGGCGACTTCCAGCCGCGCTGGCTCGAACAGCGGGACGCTGACGGCATCAGCATGCGCGACGCCATGGCGCACGCGGGGCTGTGCGTGGACGACATTCCCAAGCTCAAGCGCGACCCGGCCCGCTATCTGGGCTTTGTCGAAGTGCATATCGAACAGGGCCCCGTGCTGAACGAAATGGGCCTGCCGCTCGGCGTGGTCACGTCAATCAACGGCTGCGTGCGCTACCGCGTGCGGATCCACGGCACGGCCTGCCATGCCGGCACCACGCCGATGGACCGGCGCCGCGACGCCGCCGTGGCCACGGCCGAGCTGATCGTGTTCGTCGAAGGCCGCGCCGCGCGCGACGGCGACTCGGTCGGCACCGTGGGCATGCTGGAAGTGCCCAATGGCTCGATCAACGTGGTGCCCGGCGAATGCCGCTTCAGCCTCGACCTGCGCGCGCCCAGCGATCCGCAGCGCGATGCGCTGGCCAGCGACGTGCTGGCCGAATTGGAAGCGATCTGCCAGCGCCGCGGCCTGCGCTATACGCTCGAGGAAACCATGCGCGCCGCCGCCGCGCCCAGCGCGCCGGCCTGGCAGCAGCGCTGGGAACGCGCCGTGCAGGCCCTGGGCGTGCCGGTCCATTGCATGCCGAGCGGCGCCGGCCACGATGCCATGAAGCTGCACGAGATCATGCCGCAGGCCATGCTGTTCGTGCGCGGCCAGAACGCCGGCATCAGCCACAATCCGCTCGAATCCACCACCAACCACGACATGCAGCTGGCCGCGCAGGCAATGCAGCGGCTGCTTGACGATCTCGCCAACGAAGCAACGAGCTGAACCATGACCGACTACGCCCGACTCGACGCCTGGGTGGACGCCCACTTCGATGAAGAAGTGCGCTTCCTGCAGGAACTGGTGCGCGTGCCGACCGACACGCCGCCGGGCAACAACGCCCCGCACGCCGTCCGCACCGCGGAACTGCTGCAAGGTTTCGGCCTGCCGGCCGAGTCCCATCCCGTGCCCGCCGACGAAGTGCGCGCCTACGGCATGGAGTCCATCACCAACCTGATCGTGCGCCGCGAATACGGCGCCGGCGGCCGGCGCATCGCCCTCAACGCCCACGGCGACGTGGTGCCGCCGGGCGACGGCTGGGAGCACGATCCGTATGGCGCCGAGATCGTGGACGGCTGCCTCTACGGGCGCGCCGCCGCGGTCAGCAAGAGCGACTTCGCCAGCTTCACCTTCGCATTGCGGGCGCTGGAAGCCGTGGCGCGTCCGAGCCATGGCGCGGTCGAACTGCACTTCACCTACGACGAGGAATTCGGCGGCCTGCTCGGTCCCGGCTGGCTGCTGCGCCAGGGCCTGACGAAACCCGACCTGCTGATCGCGGCCGGCTTCAGCTATGAAGTCGTGACGGCCCACAATGGCTGCCTGCAAATGGAGGTCACGGTGCACGGCAAGATGGCGCACGCCGCCATTCCGGCCACCGGCGTGGATGCGCTGCAGGGCGCGGTCGCGATCATGAACGCGCTGTACGCGCAGAACGCGCGCTATCGCGAGATCACTTCGCGGGTCGAGGGCATCAGCCATCCCTACCTGAACATCGGCCGCATCGAAGGCGGCACCAACACCAACGTGGTGCCCGGCAAGGTGGTGTTCAAGCTGGATCGCCGCATGATCCCGGAAGAGAACGCGGCCGAGGTCGAGGCCGACATCCGCCGCATCATCGAAGAAGGCGCGGCCGCCACGCCCGGCCTGCGCGTCGAGATCAAGCGCCTGCTGCTGGCCAACGCCATGCGGCCGCTGCCCGGCAACCAGCCGCTGGTCGACGCCATCCGCAAGCATGGCCAGGACCTGTTCGGCGAGCCGATCCCCGCCATGGGCACGCCGCTCTACACCGACGTGCGCCTGTACGCCGAGGCCGGCATTCCCGGCGTGATCTACGGCGCCGGCCCGCGCACCGTGCTGGAGTCGCACGCCAAGCGCAACGACGAACGCGTGGTGCTGGAAGACCTGCGGCGGGCCACCAAGGTCATCGCCCGAACCCTGGCCGACCTGCTGCGGCCGGCATGAAAAAAGGGCATGACGCGCGTCATGCCCTTTCGATCCGTGCGTGGCGCAACGCCTGGCCTATGGCTGCGCCAGCCGCGTCACGCGGCGCCAGAACAGCACCGCCACCAGCGCGAACACCGCCAGCCCCAGGAACGAGGCGGTGCGCGCGAATTCCTCGCCCGCGATCGCCAGCGGCGCATCGGTGCCGGCGGCGCCGATGATGGCGGCCATCACCACGCCCACCAGGCTCTCGCCCACGATCAGGCCCGAGGCGATCAGCACGCCGCGCCGGTTGGCGGCGTCGGCGAACGATTCATAGTCCTTGCCGGCGGCCGCGGCGCGGCGACGCAGCGCGCGCTCCAGCAGCCAGGCCAGCAGCGCGCCGACCACGATCGGCGCCGCCACGGTCGGCGGCAGGTAGATGCCGATGCCCACCGCCAGCACCGGGATGCGGGCGACCTTGCAGGTGCGCTTGAGGATCTCGTCCACCACGATCAGGCCCACGCCCACCGCCATGCCGATCAGGATCATGGTCCAGTTCAGTTGATGCGTGAAGATGCCGCGCGCGATCGCCAGCATCAGCGTGGCCTGCGGCGCCGACAACGCCTGGGACGGGTCCATGCCTGCGCGCGGCATCGCATCGGCGAAGCCGTAGGCGTTGTACAGCAGGTCCAGCACCGGCGAGATCACCGCCGCGCCAAGGACGCAACCGATCAATAGCGCCACCTGCTGGCGCCACGGGGTCGCGCCGACCAACCAGCCGGTCTTCAGATCCTGCAGATTGTCATTGGAGATCGAGGCCACCGCCACCACCGCCGACGTGCTGAAGATCGCCAGCGCGATGGTCATCTGCACGCCGTTCTGCACCGCCAGCAGGTCGCCGCCCAGCGCCAGCAGCAACAGCGACACCAGCACGATGGCAACGATGCCCACGCCCGAGATCGGGCTGGTCGAGGTGCCCACCAGACCCGCCATGTAACCGCAGGCCGCCGCCACCAGGAAACCGAAGACGAAAGCAAACAGCACAGCGTAGGCCACCAGTTTCCAGACCGCGGCGGCCGTCAGCGGCGCGTCCGCCAGGAACACCTGGAACGTGATCACCAGCACCGCCACCAGCACCAGCGTGACGACCGAGATCCAGCCCGCCGACAGGTCGCGCTCGGTGCGCGGCGCCTTGCCCGCGCGCGCCGCGCCGGTGCGCGTCAACGCCGAGAACGAGGCCTTGACGCCACGCGCCATCGGCATGAAAAGCGTCGCCAGCGTCCAGATGGCGCCCACGCCGATGACGCCTGCTCCAATGAACCGCACCTGCGACGACCACAGCCCGGTGGCGAATTTCGCCAGCGACATGTCCGCGGGAATCTGGGCCATCGAAGTCAGGATCGGCACCGCGATGCCCCACGAGATCACCAGCCCCGTCAGCATGGCCAGGCCCGCCACGATGCCGATCAGGTAACCCGCGCCCAGCAGCGCCAGCGAAAAACCCATCGGCAGCCGGAACACCGCGCCGCCCAGCGAAAACCAGCCGCTGACGCCGTCGCCCAACACCCGCAGGCCGCTGGCCGCGAAGCTGACTGCCGCCGCCACCACGCCGCCGCTGACGATGTCGCCCATGCCGGTGGCCGCTGGCCTGGCCGGCGCCCCAGCGGAATCCTCGGCCGCGTCCTGGGCGCGCTCGGCGCTGCCCACCCGCAGGATCTCGGCGGCCGCCACGCCCTCCGGGTACGGCAGGTCGCTCTGCACCACCATCACGTGGCGCAGCGGAATCGTGAACATCACGCCCAGCATGCCGCCGGCCGCGCAGATGCCCAGGGTCTGCCAGAACGGAAAGCCCTGCCAGTGGCCCATCATGACCAGGGCGGGCAGGATGAAGATGATGGCCGACAGCGTGCCGGCCGCCGAGGCCTGCGTCTGCACCATGTTGTTCTCGAGGATGTTGGCGTCCTTGAACAGGCGCAACACCGACATCGAAATGACCGCCGCCGGGATCGCCGACGAGAAGGTCAGGCCGACCTTGAGCCCCAGGAACACGTTGGAGGCGGTGAAGATAATGGTGATGACCGCGCCCAGCAGCACGCCGCGGAATGTCAGTTCCGGTAGCGTGACCTCTGCCGGGACGCTGGTAGGTTGAGTCATTGAAGTCTCCCTTTACTGGCCGGGACGCGAGCCCGCCGCTGGGGCGGGACGGCCCCGGCTATCAGGGCGTTGCCGCCCTGTCTGGTTGCCGGTTTGTTTTTTGTGAAGCGCGATTCTAGCGCCTTGGCGTCCAACAGGTGGTCACCACCGGTAAGCGGCCCAAGGCGGCAGATCCTGCCGCCGCCACCCTAATCGGCAAACGATTATGCTGAAAACCTGGATTTCCTCCCGGCATTTTGATCACCCATGCCCCAGCGACAGGACTAGCATGGCGCTTACAAGGAGACAAAACCATCATGTGCGATGCCAGCCATTCCCCCGCCGGGACAGTCCCCCGGCAGGATGCCGATCCCGCCGAAACCGCCGAATGGCGCGACGGCCTGCAATCCCTGGTCGAAGCGTCGGGCGCCGAACGGGCCGGCTATGTGCTGGACAACCTGCTGGGACACGCCGCCACGCTGGGCCTGCGCGCCAACAGCCAGACGCGCACCGCCTACCTGAACACCATTCCCGCCGACCAGGAGCCGCCCTTTCCCGGCAACCTCGCGGTCGAGGAACGCATTGCCCGCATCAACCGCTGGAACGCCCTGGCCATGGTGGTGCGCGCCAACCAGGCCCATGGCGAGCTGGGTGGCCACATCGCCAGCTACGCCTCGGCCGCCGACCTGTTCGAGGTCGGCTTCAACCACTTCTTCCGCGCGGCCACGGCCGACGGTCCCGGCGATCTGGTCTACATGCAGCCGCATTCGGCGCCCGGCGTCTACGCCCGCGCCTACCTCGAAGGCTTTCTCAGCGACGACGACCTGGCCCACTTCCGCCAGGAAATCACCGCCACCGCGCGCGGCCTGCGCGGGCTGTCGTCGTATCCGCATCCCTGGCTGATGCCGGACTTCTGGCAGTTCCCCACCGGTTCGATGGGCATCGGCCCCATCAACGCGATCTACCAGGCGCGCTTCATGCGCTACCTGGAGCACCGCTCGCTGGTGCCCGCGAGCGACCGCAAGGTCTGGGGCATCTTCGGCGACGGCGAGATGGACGAACCGGAGTCGATCGCCGCGCTGACCCTGGCCGCGCGCGAAAAGCTCGACAACCTGGTGTTCGTGGTCAACTGCAACCTGCAGCGCCTGGACGGCCCGGTGCGCGGCAACGGCCGCATCATCGACGAACTCGAAACCCTGTACGCCGGCGCCGGCTGGAACGTCATCAAGCTGGTCTGGGGCAGCGACTGGGACGCCCTGCTGCGTCGTGACACCAACGGCGCCCTGGCGCGCGCCTTCGCCAACACGGTGGACGGCCAGTTCCAGACCTTCGCCGCCAACGACGGCGCCTTCAACCGTGCGCACTTCTTCAACCAGAATCCCGAACTGGCGGCGCTGGTGGCAGACTGGACCGACGAGGCCATCGACCGCCTGCACCGCGGCGGCCACGACATGGTCAAGATCCACGCCGCGTACCACCGCGCCGCGCACCATCGCGGCCAGCCCACCGTGATCCTGGCGCAGACCAAGAAGGGCTTTGGCATGGGCACGGCCGGCCAGGGCAAGATGACCACCCACCAGCAGAAGAAGCTGGACGACGAGGCGCTGCTGGCGTTCCGCGACCGCTTCGCCCTGCCGATCTCCGATGCCGATTGCCTGGCGCTCAAGTTCTATCGCCCGGCCGAAGACAGCGCCGAATTGCGCCACCTGCAGGCGCGCCGCGCCGCCCTGGGCGGCCACATCCCGCGCCGCCAGACCCAGGCGCCGCGCCTGGCGCCGCCGGCGGTGGACCAATGGGCGCGCTTCGCGCTCAGCGCCGACGGCAAGGAGATGTCGTCCACCATGGCCATCGTGCGCATGCTGACGGCGCTGCTGAAAGACCCGCAGGTCGGTCCGCGCATCGTACCCATCGTGGCCGACGAGGCCCGCACCTTCGGCATGGCCAACCTGTTCCGCCAGATCGGCATTTACTCGGCGCAAGGCCAGCTGTACGAACCCGAGGACATCGGCTCGGTGCTGTACTACCGCGAAGCGCGCGACGGCCAGATCCTGGAAGAAGGCATCACCGAGGCCGGCGCGATATCCTCGTGGACGGCGGCCGGCACCAGCTATTCGGTCAACGGCCTGCCGATGCTGCCCTTCTATATCTACTACTCGATGTTCGGCTTCCAGCGCATCGGCGACCTGATCTGGGCCGCGGCCGACCAGCGCACCCGCGGCTTCCTCATCGGCGCCACGTCCGGCCGCACCACGCTGGGCGGCGAAGGCCTGCAGCACCAGGACGGCTCCAGCCACATCATGGCCGCGGCCGTGCCCAACTGCCGCGCCTACGATCCCGCCTACGCCTACGAAGTCGCGGTGATCGTCGAGTACGGCATGCGCCGCATGCTGGACGAGCAGCGCGACGAGTTCTTCTACCTGACCGTCACCAACGAGAACCTGGCGCAGCCCGATCTGCCACGGGACGAGGCGGCTACCGAGGGCATCCTGCGCGGCATGTACCGCCTGCGCCCGGCGCGCCAGCAGGCGGCGGTGCGCCTGTTGGGCGCCGGCCCCATGCTGCGCGAAGCGGAAATCGCCGCCGAGCGCCTGCACGCGGAATACGGCGTGGATGCCGAGGTCTGGAGCGTGACCAGTTTCTCCGAACTGGCGCGCGATGGCCGCGAGGCCGAACGCGCGCGCGCCCTCGGCCTGGCCACCGCGCCGGACGCGGACTGGGTGCGTGCCTGCCTGGGCGGCAGCGATGCGCCGGTGGTGGCCGCCACCGACTACGTGCGCGCCGTGCCCGAACAGATCCGTGCCTGGGTGCCCGCGCCCTACCGCACGCTGGGCACCGACGGCTTCGGCCGCAGCGACACCCGCGCCCGCCTGCGCGACTTCTTCGAGGTCAGCGCCGACTGGATCGTGCTGCACGCGCTGGACAGCCTGGGCCGGCAGGACCAGGCCAGCGCATTGCGCCGCAAACTCGGCGCAGCCGATCGCGCCACGCCTCCCTGGGCGCAATAACGCCCTGAAAGCAAAGGAGAAAAGCCCCAGCCTGGGGCTTTTCTCCTTTTTCATCGGTGCCATCACAAGGCGCGCCGGTTTGATCAAAATCGGACGATCGCTGCGCTGCAACAACCAATCCGCGCCGCTTTCTGTTGAAATACGGGTGTTCCCTAAGCATTTCCCAAAGAATACGGCGGGCCGCGAGCCCGCTTTTTGCTTTCCGTTTTACCTTCTCGCTTTTATCTCCAGTTAGCGCCGAAAAGGCTGTATCCCATGGACGAAACCCTCACCAAACTGGCGTTGGATTACCACGCCTATCCCACCCCCGGAAAGATCTCGGTCACCCCGACCAAGACCCTCGCCAACCAGGACGACCTGTCGCTGGCGTACTCGCCCGGCGTGGCCGCCGCGTGCATGGCCATCTTCGACCAGGGCGACGACGCCGCGTCCAAGTACACCTCGCGCGGCAACCTGGTGGGCGTGATCACCAACGGCACCGCCGTGCTGGGCCTGGGCAACATCGGTCCGCTGGCCGCCAAGCCGGTCATGGAAGGCAAGGGCTGCCTGTTCAAGAAGTTCGCCGGCATCGACGTGTTCGACATCGAACTGGCCGAGAACGACCCCGACAAGCTGGTCGACATCATCGCCGCGCTCGAGCCCACGCTCGGCGGCGTCAACCTTGAAGACATCAAGGCGCCCGAGTGCTTCTACATCGAGAAGAAGCTGCGCGAGCGCATGAAGATCCCCGTCTTCCACGACGACCAGCACGGCACCGCCATCATCTCGTCGGCCGCCATCCTGAACGGCCTGAAGGTCGTGGGCAAGGACATCGGCACGGTCAAGCTGGCCTGCTCGGGCGCTGGCGCCGCCGCCATCGCCTGCCTGGACCTGCTGGTGCACCTGGGCGTCAAGCGCGAGAACATCTACGTGGTGGACTCGCGCGGCGTGATCTGGGACGGCCGCGATGAAAACATGGAAGCCAACAAGAAGCGCTACGCGCAGAAGACCGACGCGCGCACGCTGGCCGACGTGGTCAACGGCGCCGACGTGTTCCTGGGCTGCTCGACCGCCGGCGTGCTGACCGCCGACATGGTCAAGACCATGGCCGACCGTCCGCTGATCCTGGCGCTGGCCAACCCGGAACCGGAAATCCGCCCGGAAGTCGCCAAGGCCGCCCGCCCCGACTGCATCATCGCCACCGGCCGTTCGGACTACCCGAACCAGGTCAACAACGTGCTGTGCTTCCCCTTCATCTTCCGCGGCGCCATGGATGCCGGTGCCTCGCGCATCACCGAGGAAATGAAGCTGGCGTGCGTCAAGGCCATCGCCGAGCTGGCCCAGGCCGAGCAGAACGATGAAGTGGCCCGCGCCTACGCCGGCCAGGAACTGTCGTTCGGTCCCGACTACATCATCCCGAAGCCGTTCGACCCGCGCCTGATCGTCCAGATCGCCCCGGCCGTGGCCCAGGCCGCCGCCGACTCCGGCGTGGCCGCCCGTCCGATCGAGGACATCGAGGCCTACCGCCAGAAGCTGATGGGCTTCGTCTACCACTCGGGCCAGTTGATGCGCCCGCTGTTCGCCCAGGCCAAGAAAGCGCCCAAGCGCGTCATCTACGCCGACGGCGAAGACGAGCGCGTGCTGCGCGCGGTGCAGACCGTGGCCGATGAAAAGCTGGCGTTCCCGATCCTGATCGGCCGCCCGTCCGTGATCGAGATGCGCATCAAGAAGTTCGGCCTGCGCCTGGTCGCCGGCCAGCATTTCGAGATCGTCGATCCCGAAGACGACAGCCGCTTCAACGAAACCTGGAACGCGTACTACCAGCTCAAGGGCCGCGAAGGCGTGACCCCGGCCATCGCCAAGGCGATGATCCGCAAGCACAACACGCTCATCGGCGCGATGCTGCTGCGCCGCGGCGATGCCGACGCGCTGCTGTGCGGCGTGGCCAGCAAGTACGACAACCAGCTCAAGTACATCGACGAAATCATCGGCAGGAAGGAAGGCCAGACCTACGCCGCCCTGAATGTGCTGATGCTGCCCGACCAGACGCTGTTCGTCACCGACACCCACGTCAACGAAAACCCGTCGGCCGAGGAAGTCGCCAACATCACCATCCAGGCCGCCGACGAGATGCTGCGTTTCGGCGTGGTGCCCAAGATCGCCCTGCTGTCGCACTCGAACTTCGGCAGCCGCGTCACGGAATCGTCGCGCAAGATGGCCGCCGCGCGCCAGCTGGTGCAGGACCGCGCGCCCGACCTGGAAGTGGACGGCGAAATGCACGCCGACGCCGCCCTGTCGGAAAAGATCCGCGTGCTGGCCTACCCGGACAGCACCCTGAAGGGTCGCGCCAACCTGCTGGTCATGCCGACGCTGGACACCGGCAACATCACGTACAACATGCTGAAGATGACGGGCAGCAATGGCGTCGCGATGGGCCCGATCCTGCTGGGCGCCGCGCGTCCGGTGCACATCCTGACGACCAGCGCCACCGTGCGCCGCATCGTCAACATGACCGCCCTGGCCGTGGTCGATGCGCAGCAGGAAGCCGCCGAAGCCGCCAAGAAGCGCCGTTGATCGCACTGCGCTGATCGGCACGCAAGGGACGCCCCACGGGGCGTCCTTTTTTTTGGGCCACTTGATGCCGCGATAGTGCGCCGCGACGGGCGAATGGTAAAAACGGGGCAGCGACTCCCTTCTACCCTTCCCTACCGGAGCCCGACCCTATGTTGCTCGACGCCTTCCTGGCCTGGTTTCACTTCCTGGCCATCTTCGTCCTGGTGGTGGTGCTGACCGCCGAAGCGGTGCTGCTGCGCCCCGACCTGACACCGGCCACGCTCAAGCGCCTGGTGGTCTATGACCGCCTGTATCTGCTGAGCGCGATCCTGGTGCTGGCCACCGGCGTGCTGCGCCTGACACTGGGGGTCAAGGGGGCCGCGTTCTACATGGGCAACCCATGGTTCCACGCCAAGATCTCGCTGTTCGTCATCATCGGCCTCTGTTCGATCCCGCCCACGCTGGCCTTCCTGCGCTGGGCCAAACAGGCGCGCCAGCAGCCCGCCTTCGTGCCGGACGCCGCCCAGATCAAGCGCGCGCGCCGCTGGGTAATGATCGAATCGCACCTGTTCATCTTGCTGCCCCTGTTCGCCGTGCTGATGGCGCGCGGCATCGGCGCGTAGGGCGCGCCGCGATCCGCGCGGCTCGCCCGACTCAGGGACAGCGCGCGCGGGTCGGCTGTGGCGCGTCGTCGCCGACGGTGATAGTGGCGAAGTGGAACACGCCGACGGCGTCGTTCCGGACCACGTCGATCACTTCGCCGGACAGCGTCTGCCTCACCGACATGCCCTCTGGCACATCGGGCAGGCCATCGCGCCGGGCGACGTCGCCGTTCCAGGGACTCAGCACCAGCACACCCGGAAACGGCTCGCGGGCATCGCCACGACCGCGCCGCATCGACTGCACCTGGGTGCCGACGGCATAACGGACGCCGCCGAACGTCGTCGGGCAGGCCAGCTCGGCATCGCTGACGCGCAACAGGCGCCGCTCGCCATCCAGGTAAAGCCGGGGCTCGCTCAACGGCAGCCCGAACACCTTGACCGCCACCGGATCCTTGACCTCGATACGCCATTGATCCGGATCGCGCGAGCCATCCGTGTAGACGGTGCCGCTCGATCCATACACGATCGAACCAGGCGCAAGATCCAGCGTGTCGACCCGGTTGCCCGGCCCCAGCACGCATTTGTTCAGCGCCATCATCGCGCCATCCTTCGCCACGTCGAATTCAATGTCCTGGGTGGCGTCGCATTGCCAGCCCAGCACCGTCTGGCTGCCAGCGCCGCGCAGCAGGACGCTGCGCGGATGGCGCCCGCGCAGAGCGTAGGTGTCGCTGTCGTACTCGGCGTCCAGATAGCGTTGCGCGCGCGACGCCTGCACGCCGTACATGATCACCGGCTGCGGAAACTCCGCTTCGACATAGGTTTCCAGCTCGCCCTCGTCCTGCAGCTTGAGGCGCGTGCCCGCGGGCATGGCGGTGCCGCCTACCGTCGTCGGCGCTTCCAGGGTGACGTTGCGGGCGGCCTCGCGGCGCGCGCCTTCGCGCTCGATCTGCCAGATGACCGTCTGGACCCAGGCATAGAAGGCAAAGGGAACCAGCAGCACCACGAACAGCAGTCCGGAGGTCTTCCAGTATTTGCGGACCGTGCGGCGCGCGCCGCCGCTGGCGACCAGCACCAGCGCCCAGCCAAGCAGCGCCAGGCCGGCAAGAAAACCCAGGGAAACGAGAATGTAGAAGCCCGCTGAGGGCAGCGCTATCGGAATCATGGCAAGGATGATAAACGCCAAACCGCGACGGCGGGGCGGCCATCGGCGGAACCGGCCGAGGAGCCGGCGGCCAACAAAAAACCGCCCGAAGGCGGTTTCCTGGTCAAGAGTGGCAGCGTATCAACGCTTGTCCATCGGGGGCACGTCGCGCGTGACCGAACCGGTGAACAGCTGGCGCGGACGGCCGATCTTGTAATCGGGATCCGACAGCATTTCGTTCCACTGGGCGATCCAGCCCACCGTACGGGCCAGCGCGAAGATGGCCGTGAACAGCGAGGTCGGGATGCCGATGGCGCGCTGGACGATACCCGAGTAGAAGTCCACGTTCGGGTACAGCTTGCGCTGCACGAAGTACGGATCTTCCAGGGCGATGCGTTCCAGTTCCATGGCCAGCTTGAACAGCGGGTCGTTTTCCAGGCCCAGGGCCGAGAGCACTTCCTTGCACGTTTCCTGCATCAGCTTGGCGCGCGGGTCGTAGTTCTTGTAGACGCGGTGGCCAAAGCCCATCAGGCGCACGCCCGAGTTCTTGTCCTTGACCTTCTCCATGAACTCGCCGACCTTGGCGATGCCGCCGTTGGCTTGCAGTTCTTCCAGCATCTGCAGGCAAGCTTCGTTGGCGCCGCCGTGCGCCGGGCCCCACAGGCAAGCCACGCCGGCCGAGATGGCGGCGAACGGGTTGGTGCCCGACGAACCGCACAGGCGGACCGTGGAGGTCGAGGCGTTCTGCTCGTGGTCGGCGTGCAGGATGAAGATGCGGTCGAGCGCGCGCTCGACGACTTCGTTGACCTTGTACTCTTCGCACGGCGTGGCAAACATCATGCGCAGGAAGTTACCCGTGTAGGACAGGTCGTTTTGCGGGTAGATGAACGGTTGGCCTTGCGAGTACTTGTACGCCATCGCGACCAGCGTCGGCATCTTGGCGATCAGGCGGATGGCCGAGATGTGACGATGCTGCGGGTTCGTGATGTCGGTCGAGTCGTGGTAGAACGCCGACAGCGCGCCCACCAGGCCCGTCAGGACGGCCATCGGGTGGGCGTCGCGACGGAAGCCGCGCAGGAAGAAGTGCAGCTGTTCGTTGACCATCGTGTGATGGGTCACTTGCGAATCGAAATCGGCCTTCTGTTCCTGGTTCGGCAGTTCGCCATTCAGGATCAGGTAGCAGATGTCCATGAAGTCGCAATTGACGGCCAGCTGTTCGATCGGGTAGCCGCGGTACAGCAGCTCGCCCTTGTCGCCGTCGATGTAGGTGATGCCCGATTCGCAAGCCGCGGTCGACATGAAACCGGGGTCGAACGTGAACATGCCCGTCTGGCCGTACAGCTTGCGAATGTCGATCACATCCGGACCGACCGTGCCCTTGTAGACAGGGAACTCAATGGGTGCGCTGCCGTCCGAGAAGGACAGAGTGGCTTTTTTGTCAGACAGGTTCATGTTTTTTCCTCTCAATTAATCAGAGCGACCGCATCTGGCCGATGATGCCGCGGAGTCGGGGCGTGTCCAGTGCGCCCTCGAGTTCCTTGCGGGCCAGCAGCAGGTCGAGAAGATCGTTGTCTCCCAACTCGAAGAGCTGCGTCAATGCCGTCACGTCATCGTCGGTAAGCTCGGCCTCGTAGGCGTCGAGATACCGGGTGATGATCAAGTCGTTTTCGAGCAGGCCCCGGCGCGCCCGCCAACGCAGCCGCGCCCGTTCCAGTTCAGTAAGCCTGCTCATCATTACACCTTAAATACACCAAACTACTAGACCGTGCGACGGACCATCAGTTCCTTGATCTTGCCAATGGCCTTGGTCGGGTTCAGCCCCTTGGGACAGACGTCGACGCAGTTCATGATGGTGTGGCAACGGAACAGGCGGTACGGATCTTCCAGGTTGTCCAGACGGCTGCCGGTGGCTTCGTCGCGGCTGTCGGCGATGAAGCGGTAGGCTTGCAGCAGGCCGGCCGGGCCGACGAACTTGTCCGGATTCCACCAGAACGACGGGCAGGAAGTGGAACAGCACGCGCACAGGATGCACTCGTACAGGCCGTCCAGCTCTTCGCGCGCCTCGGGCGACTGCAGGCGCTCTTTCTCGGGCGGCGGCGTGTCGTTGATGAGGTACGGGCGGATCGAGTGGTACTGGTTGAAGAAGTGCGTCATGTCCACGATCAGGTCGCGGATCACGGGCAGGCCCGGCAGCGGGCGCAGCACGATCGGTTCCTTCAGCTCGCGCAGGTTGGTCGTGCAGGCCAGGCCGTTCTTGCCGTTGATGTTCATGGCGTCCGAACCGCACACGCCTTCACGGCACGAGCGGCGCAGGGCCAGGCTGTCGTCGACGTCGTTCTTGATGCGCACCAGCGCATCGAGCAGCATCTTGTCGGTCGGCTGGAGTTCGACTTCCAGCTTCTGCATGTAGGGGCGCTCGTCCTTGTCCGGATCGTAGCGGTAGATTTCGAACTTGACGATTCTCTTGGTGCTCATAGTAGGCTCTATCCGGACTTAGAAGGTACGCGCCTTGGGCGGGAAGGACTCGACCGTCAGCGGCTTCATCTGCACAGGCTTGTAATCCAGGCGGCTGCCTTCGGAGTACCACAGCGTGTGCTTGAGCCAGTTCTCGTCGTCGCGAGTCGGGTGATCGTCCAGCGCGTGGGCGCCGCGGCTCTCGGTGCGGTTGGCGGCCGACTTGATGGTGGCGCGGGCCACTTCGGTCATGTTGGCCAGTTCCAGCGCCTCGACGCGCGCGGTGTTGAACACCTTGGACTTGTCCTTGAAGTAGATGTTGTCGGCTTGCTTGGCCAGGTCTTCGATCTGGGTCACGCCTTCGTTCAGCAGTTCCAGCGTGCGGAACACGCCGCAGTGGCGCTGCATCGAGAAGCGGATGGCATTGCCGATATCCTGGGTCTTCTCGCCCGAGGTGCGCGATTCCAGCTTGTTGACGCGGTCCATCGAGAATTCGACGGCCTGCTGCGGCACGGGCTGGTGCGCGTGCTGGCGTTCCGGATGCGAATTGACGATGTGGTTGCCGGTGGCGCGGCCGAACACGATCAGGTCCAGCAGCGAGTTGGTGCCCAGGCGGTTGGCGCCGTGCACCGACACCGCGGCGCATTCGCCGATGGCGTACAGGCCGTTGACGATCTTGTTCTCGCCGTTTTCGCGCGTCAGCACCTGGCCGTGGTAGTTGGCCGGGATGCCGCCCATCTGGTAGTGGATGGTCGGGACGACGGGGATCGGTTCCTTGATCGGGTCGACGTTGCCGAACTTGATGGCGATTTCGCGGATCGAGGGCAGGCGCTTGTTGATGACGTCGGCGCCGAGGTGGTCGAGCTTGAGCACGACGTAGCTGCCGTCCGGACCGCAGCCACGGCCTTCCTTGATTTCCTGGTCCATCGAGCGCGACACGAAGTCACGCGGGGCCAGATCCTTCAGCGTGGGCGCGTAGCGCTCCATGAAGCGCTCGCCATCCTTGTTCAGCAGGATGCCGCCTTCGCCGCGCACGCCTTCGGTGATCAGCACGCCGGCGCCGGCCACGCCGGTCGGGTGGAATTGCCAGAATTCCATGTCCTGCAGCGGGATGCCCGCGCGGGCGGCCATGCCCAGGCCGTCGCCGGTGTTGATGAAGGCGTTGGTGGAGGCGGCCCAGATACGGCCGGCGCCGCCGGTGGCCAGCACCGTGGTCTTGGCTTCCAGGATGTAGATCTCGCCGGTTTCCATTTCGAGGGCGGTCACGCCCACGACGTCGCCGGCTTCGTTGCGCAGCAGGTCCAGCGCCATCCATTCGACGAAGAACTGGGTGCGGGCGGCGACGTTGCGCTGGTACAGGGTGTGCAGCAGCGCGTGGCCGGTACGGTCGGCAGCGGCACAGGCGCGCTGGACCGGCTTTTCACCGAAGTTGGCGGTGTGGCCGCCGAACGGACGCTGGTAGATGGTGCCGTCGGGATTGCGGTCGAACGGCATGCCGAAGTGTTCGAGCTCATACACGGCGTTGGGGGCTTCGCGGCACATGAACTCGATGGCGTCCTGGTCGCCCAGCCAGTCCGAGCCCTTGACGGTGTCGTACATGTGCCAGTACCAGTTGTCTTCGCTCATGTTGCCCAGCGAGGCGCTCACGCCGCCCTGCGCGGCAACGGTGTGCGAGCGCGTGGGGAACACTTTGGACAGCACCGCAACGGACAGGCCCGCTTGGGACAGTTGCAGCGAACAACGCATGCCGGCTCCGCCGGCGCCAACGACCACCACATCAAACTGGCGGCGCGGCAAGGATTTCATGACAGAGACCACGGCTTAGATGCTCCAGAGGATTTGCGCGAAGTAAACGACCGAACCGATCAGCCAGAGGATCGTCAGCACTTGCAGCAGCAGGCGCACGCCCACCGACTTGACGTAGTCCATCCAGATGTCGCGCACGCCAATCCAGGCATGCCAGGCCAACGCAATGAATGCAAGGGTCGCCAGGATCTGGCCGACCGGAAGAACGCCCACGTAGAACGTGAACAGCGCGTGCCACGATTCATACGTGAAGGCAGGCATCAACAGGATGCCGATGAGCAGCACCAGCGTATACACGGCCATGATGACGGCGGTGATGCGCTGGATGATGAAATCCATGACGCCATAGTGGGCGCCGACGACCAGGCGCTTGGGTCCGTAGTTTTTAGCGGCGGCCATTTACAGCACTCCGAACAGTTTGAGGGCGAACACCAGGGTCAGCGCCAGGCTGACACCGAAAACCACGCCGGCGCTTTTCTTGGCCGACAGCTTGTCGATGCCCAGGTGCAGGTCCAGCAGCAGGTAGCGGATGCCCGCACAGAAGTGATGCAGGTAGCCCCAGATCAGGACCAGGAGGACGAGCTTGACGATCGGATTGCCGGCATACGCGGCGACGGCCGCGAAGGTCTGCGGCGAGGCCACGCTGGCCGCGAACAGCGGCAGAATGACCAAGGGCAGACAGAGGAACAGCAATATGCCGCTGATGCGGTGCAGGATGGACAGCTTGCCGGCCAGGGGCAGGCGATAGGAGAACGCAACTTGGGCAAGCCCAATATTGCGAAACTGCGGACGTGGCTTGGCAGCGGTGTCGGACATGACGGCCTCGGTGTTTCGGAACTAGGGAATCGTGACGGCGGCAACGCCGTGGCCCTTGCGGGCAAACACGGTATTTTCGCCCAGAGATCGGGTTGGTATCAAATCGTAGGTAAAAAGCTCATCAATTCAGACTATTGCGGTAGTGATATCGATCGGTCAAGTACAAGCCCCGCCGGATTTCCATGGGGCGGTCACCATACGTGTACGACACGCGATCCACCTGCAACAACGGCGTGCCGGCGGCAACATTAAGCAGCGTACAGGCTTCGGGCGGCGCCGCCACGGCGCGCAGCTTTTCGTCCGCGCGCACCATGCTGACGCCGAACTCGGATTCGAACAGACCGTAGAGCGGCGCCTTGTTGGCGCTCAACAGCTCGAAGGTGAGGCCGCGGAAGATGGATCCGGGCAGCCAGATGTCGTCCAGCACGGTGGGCGTCTGCCCCATGGACAGCAGGCGGCGGATCATGACGACGGTTTCGCCGGCCCGCAGGTCGAGCGCGCGCGCGATCTCGGCGGGCGCCCGCAGGCGCCGGCATTCGAGGATGCGGCTTTCGGCGCGGCCGGCCTCGCCCTCTTCATCGGGGGCCAGGCGCAGGAAGCGGTAGCGCACGCGGGCTTCATGGTGGGTGGCGACGAAGGTGCCCTTGCCCTGGCGGCGCAGCAGCAGGTGTTCGGCGGCAAGTTCATCGACCGCCTTGCGCACCGTGCCCTGGCTGACCTGGAAGCGGGCGGCCAGATCGATTTCGCTGGGGATGAGTTCGCCGGGCTTCCATTCGCCGCGATCCAGGCTCTGGACGAGCAGGTCCTTGATCTGGCGGTACAACGGGCTGAAAGCGGCCCCCTCGCCCGTCGGACGGGCGGCGCGAGTGCGTAGGGGAGTTTCGGGCCGGGGGTCTGCCATGGATCGTCTTGGAAGTGTCATGTTCATCCGGAGAATGGAAGGCAGCGCAAACGATGCGGTTTCCATTCGCATGCGCTGCTGCGGTGCCGGTGTTCTGGCCTGATACAGGCGCGCAGCCGGCGGTGCTGCGGCGCATTCGAACAAACGCTCTATTGTGGCATATCGGGGGTGGCGCTGTCCAACGTCTTATGTCTTATATAAGATATAAGATCAATTGACGCACCCGTAAATTAGTTCTAGGATTCCTGGCTGTCCGGCGACACATCCGCCCCCTCGCGCGCGGGCCGTCTTCGCCGTTCAACGGATTACACTGATTGGTGAGATTATTTTCTCGCCACACCATTACGGAGAACGTCCATGTCTAAGCCTGCCTTGCGTGTCGCCGTCACCGGCGCCGCCGGCCAAATCGGTTACGCACTGCTGTTCCGCATCGCCTCCGGCGAAATGCTGGGCAAAGATCAGCCCGTCATTCTGCAACTGCTTGAAATTCCCGACGAAAAAGCGCAAAAGGCCCTGAAGGGCGTCATCATGGAACTGGATGACTGCGCCTTCCCGCTGCTGCAGGAAGTCACCGCCCACAGCGATCCGCGCACGGCATTCAAGGACGCGGACGTGGCCCTGCTGGTCGGCGCCCGCCCGCGCGGCCCCGGCATGGAACGCAAGGATCTGCTGTCGGTCAACGCCCAGATCTTCACGGCCCAGGGCAAGGCCCTGAACGACGTCGCCAGCCGCAACGTCAAGGTGCTGGTGGTCGGCAACCCGGCCAACACCAACGCCTACATCGCCATGAAGTCGGCGCCGGACCTGCCCGCCAAGAACTTCACCGCCATGCTGCGCCTGGACCACAACCGCGCCCTGTCGCAACTGGCCGCCAAGTCCGGCAAGGCCGTGGCCGACATCGAGAAGCTGGTCGTGTGGGGCAACCACTCGCCCACCATGTACCCCGATTACCGCTTCGCCACCGTCGGCGGCGAATCGCTGGCCAAGCTGATCAACGACGACGCCTGGAACCGCGACACCTTCATCCCCACCGTGGGCAAGCGTGGCGCCGCCATCATCGAGGCCCGTGGCCTGTCGTCGGCCGCCTCGGCCGCCAACGCCGCCATCGACCACGTGCGTGACTGGGTCCTGGGCAGCAACGGCAAGTGGGTCACCATGGGCATCCCGTCCGATGGCTCCTACGGCATCCCCGAAGGCATCATCTACGGCGTGCCGGTCACCACCGAAAACGGCGAATACAAGCGTGTCGAAGGCCTGGAAATCGACGCCTTCTCGCGTGAGCGCCTGGACTTCACGCTGAAGGAGCTCCTGGAAGAGCGCGACGGCGTCAAGGACCTGCTGAAGTAAGCAGCCGGCAAGCAGAATTGGGCCCGTTGACGCGGGCCCAATTCGCAAGCGGACGGGGCATCGACGGACGCCCCGTCCGCGGTACGCAAACCTGTCCCTTTGCGAGCGCGCAAGGAATTGTCGCGAAGGGGACAGATTTACGTGCCGCGGCCGCGGTAAGGTCATGGCCAGGGGCCGCGCCCCGATCCGGCCCGCCGCGGACCCGCAAGACCTGACATCCCAGCCGGGGCAACGTCACGACACCCGGCCCCTATAACGGAGACTCCCCATGTCCAGACCCGAATCCGCCGGCGCCCTGTTCCGTCGCGCGCTCGCCGAAGAAAACCCGCTGCAGATCATCGGCGCCATCAACGCCAACCACGCGCTGCTGGCCAAGCGCGCCGGCTACCGCGCCATCTATCTCTCGGGCGGCGGCGTGGCGGCGGGCTCGCTGGGCCTGCCCGACCTGGGCATCAACACGATGGACGACGTACTGACGGACGTGCGCCGCATCACCGACGTTTGCGACGTGCCGCTGCTGGTGGACATCGACACCGGCTTCGGCCCGTCGGCATTCAACATCGCCCGCACCGTCAAGAGCCTGATCAAGTTCGGCGCCGCTGCCTGCCACATCGAGGACCAGGTCGGCGCCAAGCGCTGCGGCCATCGCCCGGGCAAGGAAATCGTCAGCACCGAGGAAATGGCCGACCGCGTCAAGGCCGCGGCCGACGCCCGCACCGACAGCGACTTCTACCTGATCGCGCGCACCGACGCCATCGCCTCGCACGGCGTGGACGCCGCCATCGAGCGCGCCCTGGCCTGCGTCGAAGCCGGCGCCGACGCCATCTTCGCCGAAGCCGCCTACGACCTGCCGACCTACGACCGCTTCGTCAAGGCCGTCAAGGTGCCGGTGCTGGCCAACATCACCGAATTCGGCAAGACGCCGCTGTTCTCGGTGGAAGAGCTCAAGAGCGTGGGCGTGGGCATGGTGCTCTACCCGCTGTCGGCCTTCCGCGCCATGAACAAGGCCGCCGAGGCCGTCTACACCGCCATCCGCCGCGACGGTCACCAGAAGAACGTGGTCGACCTGATGCAGACGCGCGAGGAACTGTACGACCGCATCGGCTACCACGAATTCGAATCGCGCCTGGACGCCCTGTTCCAGAAGGGCAAGGCCTGACGCGCGCCACCGTATCCGGCGCCGCGGCGATCCCGCGGCGCCCCGCTTCCCCCATTGCATCGACCACCGCGAAAGGAAAGGAGTAGAGACATGAGCACGGCTCCCAAGAAGCAAGCTGCCAAAACGGATACCACCGCGGACGCCACCCCGGCCGCCAAGCCGGAAGAAAAGGCTGGCTTCAAGCCCAAGAAATCGGTCGCGCTGTCCGGCGTGGTCGCAGGCAACACCGCGCTGTGCACGGTCGGCCGCAGCGGCAACGACCTGCACTACCGCGGCTACGACATCCTGGACATCGCCCACACCAGCGAGTTCGAGGAAATCGCCCACCTGCTGGTGCATGGCAAGCTGCCCAACAAGGCCGAACTGGCCGCCTATAAGCAGAAGCTGCGCTCGCTGCGCGGCCTGCCGGTGCAACTGCAGGACGCGCTGGAGGCCTTGCCGGCCGCGAGTCACCCGATGGACGTGATGCGCACGGCCGTCTCGGTGCTGGGCTGCGTGCTGCCCGAGAAGGACGACCACAACCTGCCCGGCGCGCGCGACATCGCCGACCGCCTGATGGCCAACCTGGGCTCGGCCCTGCTGTACTGGTACCACTACAGCCACAATGGCCGCGTGATCGACGTGCAGACCGACGATGACAGCATCGGCGGCCACTTCCTGCACCTGCTGCACGGCGAGAAGCCGAGCGACGAGTGGGTCAAGGCGATGCACATCTCGCTGAACCTGTACGCCGAGCACGAGTTCAACGCCTCCACCTTCACCGCCCGCGTCATCGCCGGCACCGGCTCGGACATGTACTCGGCCATCACCGGCGCCATCGGCGCGCTGCGCGGCCCCAAGCACGGCGGCGCCAACGAGGTCGCCTTCGACGTGCAGAAGCGCTACGAGACGCCGGACGAAGCCGAGGCCGACATCCGCCGCCGCGTCGAGGCCAAGGAAGTCATCATCGGCTTCGGCCACCCGGTCTACACCGTGTCCGACCCGCGCAACAAGGTCATCAAGGAAGTGGCCAAGAAGCTGTCCAAGAAGGCCGGCAGCACCAAGATGTTCGACATCGCCGAACGCCTCGAGACGGTCATGTGGGACATCAAGAAGATGTTCCCCAACCTGGACTGGTTCTCGGCCGTCAGCTACCACATGATGGGCGTGCCCACCGCCATGTTCACCCCGCTGTTCGTGATCGCGCGCACCGCGGGCTGGTCGGCCCACATCATCGAGCAGCGTGTGGACAACAAGATCATCCGCCCGACCGCCAACTACGTCGGACCGGAAGACCAGAAGTTCGTGCCGCTCGACAAGCGCAAGTAGGACGACGACATGGGCCTGCCGACGCCTTCCCCCGCGCCGCGCGGGCCCAGTGCCGCCTGTATTCACTCAGGAGAGGTACCCAATGTCTGCCCCGATCTCCAACGTCCGTCCCGAGCCCGACCAGGTCCTGGTCGATATCGCCGACTACGTCCTCAACTATGAAATCCAGAGCGGCCTGGCCTACGAGACCGCTCGCAACTGCCTGATCGACACCCTCGGCTGCGGCCTGGAAGCGCTGGAATATCCGGCGTGCCGCAAGCTGCTGGGCCCCGTCGTTCCTGGCACCGTCGTCCCGCACGGCGCCAAGGTGCCCGGCACCCAATTCCAGCTGGACCCCGTGCAGGCCGCGTTCAACATCGGCGCGATGATCCGCTGGCTCGATTTCAACGACACCTGGCTGGCCGCCGAATGGGGCCACCCGTCCGACAACCTCGGCGGCATCCTGGCCACCGCCGACTGGCTGTCGCGCACCGCCGTCGCCACCGGCAAGCCGCCGCTGACCATGCGCGCCGTGCTGACCGGCATGATCAAGGCGCACGAAATCCAGGGCTGCATCGCGCTGGAAAACTCCTTCAACAAGGTCGGCCTGGACCACGTGGTGCTGGTCAAGGTGGCGTCCACCGCCGTGGTGGCGCAGATGCTGGGCCTGACCCGCGACGAAGTCATCAACGCCGTCTCGCTGGCCTGGGTCGACGGCCAGAGCCTGCGCACCTATCGCCACGCCCCCAACACCGGTAGCCGCAAGAGCTGGGCCGCCGGCGACGCCACCAGCCGCGCCGTGCGCCTGGCGCTGATCGCCCGCACCGGCGAGATGGGCTACCCCTCGGTGCTGTCCGCCAAGACCTGGGGCTTCTACGACGTGCTGTTCAAGGGCCAGCCGTTCCGGTTCCAGCGCCCCTACGGCAGCTACGTCATGGAAAACGTGCTGTTCAAGATCTCGTTCCCGGCCGAGTTCCACTCGCAGACCGCGGTCGAGTGCGCCATGCAGATCCACGACCGCCTCAAGTCCCTGGGCAAGTCCACCGACGACATCGCCAGCATCACCATCCGCACGCACGAGGCGTGCATCCGCATCATCGACAAGAAGGGCCCGCTGAACAATCCCGCCGACCGCGACCACTGCATCCAGTACATGGTCGCCGTGCCGCTCCTGTTCGGCCGCCTCACCGCCGCCGACTACGAGGACGACGTCGCCGCCGACCCGCGCATCGACGCCCTGCGCGACAAGATCACCTGCGTGGAGGACCCGGCCTACACTCGCGACTACCACGACCCCGACAAGCGCTCCATTGCCAACGCCCTCACCGTCCGGTTCACCGACGGCACTCAGCTCGACGAGGTCGTCTGCGAATACCCCATCGGCCACAAGCGCCGCCGCGCCGACGGCATCCCCCTGCTCGAAGCCAAGTTCCGCACCAACCTCGCCCGCATCTTCCCCGCCCGCCAACAGGCCCGCATCCTGGAAGCCTCGCTGGACCAGAAAAAGCTGGAAGCGATGCCGGTCCACGAGTACGTCGATCTGTATGTGATTTGAGGCGACAAGCACGGATCTGATCCGAAGCGACAAGCGCAGATCTGAAGCGACAACCTGCACGCCCCACGGCCCCATCACGGCAAAACCGTCCGGGGCCGCTCTTCTCCCTTCCTCGCGGCTGCGCGCCAAGCAAGCACCTGCCCACCACCGCGCAGCGCCCCCGTCCCGACGCAAACCACCGCGTAAGTCAGGACCGGCCGCCCGCGCGGCCGGTCCTGACGGGCCCCGCAAACCTCTCCAGCCCCCCACCGGCCTGGCAGCGCATCATTTCTCGAAACCCGTAGCCCGTCGCGGCGGCGGTTTGGGGGGGCGGGCAACCTCGATGCGCCCGACGGAAACCGAAGGCAGCCGCCGAACGGCGGCCACGAGGTTGAGGCAGGGGCAGTCCGGAGCGAACGCTCCGGACCGCAATCGTGGGCGCCCGCCCCCCAAACCGCCGCCGCGACGGGCGACCTACGAAGAACCCCCAGCCCCCAGCAATTACAATCCCCCTTCCCCAAGAAAACAGAGACCGCCCCCCACCATGTCCATGCTCTGGGTAAAAACCTTCCACATCGTCTTCATCGCCTCCTGGTTCGCCGGCCTGTTCTACCTGCCCCGCATCTTCGTGAACCTGGCCCAGCAATCGGATTCGGCCGTGCAGGTCACCCTGCTCGGCATGGCGCGCCGCCTCTACCGCTTCACCACCATCCTGGCGGTCGTCGCCGTCGCGCTGGGCATGTGGCTGTATCTGGGTTACGGCATCGGCGTCGGCCCCGGCAACGGCTGGATGCACGCCAAGCTCTTTTTCGTCCTGCTCGTCATCGGCTACCATCACGCCTGTGGCGTCATGCTGCGTAAATTCGAACAGGGCAAGAACACCCGTTCGCACAAGTTCTATCGCTGGTTCAACGAAGTTCCCGTCTTGCTGCTCTTGGTGGTGGTGGCGCTGGTCGTCGTCAAACCCTTCTGATTCCCCCTACCCTTTGCACATTCGCCAGGATTCGTATGTCCGCTGATGACCAGGACCGCCCGCGCAAGACGCTGACGATCAAGAAAACCGCGCGCGACGCGCACGCCGAAGCCGCCCCCAAGCGGGTGCGCACCGGCGCCCGCGCCCGCCTGGTCGCCCAGAACGAGCGCGCCAAGGACAACATCGAGCGCCAGAAGGATCCCGAGGGCTACCAGCAGCGCCAGGCCGCCGCCCGCGCCGCGCGCCGGCCGGACGATCGTGAACGCGGCGACGGCCCGCGCGGCGGCGATGGCCCGCGCGGCGACCATCCGCGACGCGCTGGCGGCCCCCGCGGCGACAGCCCCCGACGCGGTGACGGCTCTCGCAATGACAGCCCGCGCCGTAACGACAGCGCACGCGGCGACCGGCCCCACCGTGGCGATGACGCGCGCGACGACCGCCCGCGCCGCGATGCGGAGCCGGCGCCGCGGTCGGGCCGCACGCCCCAGCGCGCCCCGCGCCTGGATGACCAGTACGTCGCCCCCGCCACGCCCGCCGGCCGCTTCTACGATCCGTTCGAGGACGACGGCCCCGCGCCCGAATTCGCGCCCGAACCCGATTACGACGACGAGGCGCCGGTCGACGCCGGCCCGGCGCACGGCGCCGACGCACCACATCGTCGCGCCCCGACCGTCGAGGTGCGCGAACGCCGTCCGCGCGAACCGCGCCAGGCCGAGCGCTTCAAGGTGTTCGCCCCCTGCCCTCAAGGCCTGGAGGAAGCACTGACGGCCGAGATGCAGGCCCTGGGTTACGAAGATGCCGAAGCCGGCCGCGCTGGCTGTTCCTTCACGGCCGATTGGGCGGGCGTGCAGCGCGCCAACCTGTATTCGCGCCTGGCGACCCGCATCCTGGTGCAGGTCGCGCACGCCGAAATTTCGCACGAGGACGATATTCTCGACCTGGCCCGCGACACGCCCTGGGAGCGCTGGTTCGGCGCCGAACAGACTTTGCGCGTGGACACCTCGGCGATCAAGAGCCCGGTGCAGAGCCTGCAGTACTGCAACCTGCGCGCCAAGGACGGCATCTGCGACCGCCTGCGCGAGCTGGAAGGTGAACGCCCCAGCATCGACACCGTCCGCCCCGACGCGCGCGTACACCTGTTCCTGACCGGCCACACCGCCACCCTGTACCTGGATACCTCGGGCGAATCGCTGTTCAAGCGCGGCTGGCGCCTGGACAAGGGCGATGCGCCGCTGCGCGAGAATCTTGCCGCCGGCATGCTGGCGCTGGCGGGCTGGGACCCTGCCGCGCCGCTGCTGGATCCGTTCTGCGGCTCG
The DNA here is from genome assembly GCF_902859695.1 of Achromobacter ruhlandii. Classification (GTDB taxonomy): domain Bacteria; phylum Pseudomonadota; class Gammaproteobacteria; order Burkholderiales; family Burkholderiaceae_B; genus Achromobacter; species Achromobacter ruhlandii. The sequence continues at coordinate 352,452 of NZ_CADIJL010000001.1, read as the reverse complement.
GGCACCATCCTGATCGAGGCCGCCTGGATCGCGCTGGGCGTGCCTCCCGGGATTTCGCGCCCGTTCGGCTTCGAGCGCCTGCGCGGCCACGACGCCTACCGCTGGCGCGACCTGAAGGACGACGCCCGCTCGCGCATCCTGCCGCAGTTGGACGCGCCACTGGTGGGCTACGACCTCGATCCGCAGGCGGTCGAATTTGCCCGCAACAACGCCGAGCGCGCCTGGCTCACCGCCGACACCATCCGGTTCGAGGTAGGCGACGCCCGTGAAATACAGGCGCCGGCGGATCATGGCTGGATCGTCACCAACCCGCCCTATGGCGAGCGCATGGCCACCGAGCAGGACGCCGACCTGTGGCGCGACTGGGCCACGTGCCTGAAGCGCAATTTCGCCGGCTGGCAACTGCACGTCATCACCAGCGACCTGACCCTGCCCAACCAGATGCGTCTCAAGCCCAAGCGCCGCGTGCCGCTGCACAATGGCGCGCTGGACTGCCGCCTGTTCGGCTTCGAACTGGTCGCCGCCGGCTACCGCGACGCCTGACCTCGGTACGCCCCGGGGGGGGGGCGCCCCCGGGCTCGCCCCCTTTTCAGCTGCCGGCGCGTTGTAAAAGCGCCGCAACATCGTGCCCGTATCTTTGCTTATGGTGCCCCGCAGCGCCGATTTGGGGCATCATCAGCACCAGGGTGTTGCCGGTACGCACCAGGTGCTTGCACAGTTTCAGGGTTAACCCTATAATTCGGGTTATCCCTAGTAGCTAAACAACAGTGCAAGCCCGTGGAGGCTATTGTGATCAACCCGAACAACACCATCCGCCTGACCGACGAACTCGAGCGTCAACTGATGCTCCAGGCCATTGAAGAACAGTTCCGCCCGCACCCGATGCGTGCGTTGGCCGCGGGCCTGCGTAAGCTGGCTCACGGCGTCCGTGCCCTGGCTGGCAAGACGAGCGCCAAGAACGCGCACTCCGCCGCCTGAGCAGGACCCAGGCCTTCGGGCCTGAACGATTTCCCCTTGGGGGCTGCATAGCCCCTTTTATAGACCCGCCCTTACCGGCGGGTTTTTTTTATGGCCGAAGCCGGGAAACCGTCAACCCACCAGGTGGCGGCTTTGTCGGATAATACCGGCCCATGACCGACGCCTCCCTCGACCAGACCCCCAACCGGCTGCGCCGGTTCGCCTGCATGATGTACGAAGCCGTGCTGCTGTTCGGCGTGGTTTTCCTGGCGGGATACCTCATGGATACCCTGACCCAGAGCAAGAACGCGCTGGAACTGCGGCCCGCCCGCCAGGCCTGGCTGTTCGTGGCCATTGGCGCCTACTTCGTGCTGTGCTGGCGCCGCCGCGGCCAGACGCTGCCGATGAAGACCTGGAACATCCGCCTGGTCGATCGCGATGGCAACCCGCCGTCCACCGCCCGCCTGATCCTGCGCTACGTGCTGGCGTGGCCGCTGGTGCTGGCGGGCGCCGCCGTGGTGTGGGCCGCCGCCAGCGCCACCGGCTGGCCCTCGATGGACATGTTCATCGTGGCCGCGCCGTTCACGATCTTCATCTGGTCCTGGTTCGATCCGGACGGCCAGTTCCTGCACGACCGCCTGCTCGGCACGCGCCTGCGCAATGCGCCGCAGCGCAGGAAAACCCGCTGAGCGACAGGAATCGGACGCCTGAACGGGCGCTGAACATACCTGCTTACAACTAGCAAAATCGTGCGGCGAATTAGGCGCAGGCTTTCAGAAAGTTGAAAGTCGCGTGCAAAGACAATGGGGCCCCTTTCATAGACGCTCCAATAACTCATCATGCGCGCATTCCTTTCCCGCCTGTCGCTGGCCGCCGCCAGTGCCTTGTTGTTCCTGCCCTTCGGCGTCTCGGCCCAGAATGCCGCCGCGCAACAGGAGATCGAAGCCGCGATGAAGGCCGCCTAGGCGGCCGCCCAGGAAGGCCCGGCCGACGTGAAGCTGGGCGACCAGGCCGTGGTGCACCTGCCCGAATCGATGTTCTTCGTGCCGCGCCTCCAGGCCGATCGCCTGATGGCCGCCTACGGCAATGGCAAGGACCCCTCGCTCTTGGGCGTGGTCATGCCCAAGAGCGACGATGACGACTGGGTCATCACCGTCAACTTCGACAAGGCCGGCTACATCAAGGACGACGACGCCAAGAACTGGAACGTCAACGAGCTGCTGGACAGCCTGCGCGACGGCACCGAGGAATCCAACGTCGAACGCAAGAAACGCGGCTTTCCCGAGCTGGTCATGGACGGTTGGGTCGAGGCGCCCAAGTACGACAGCAACACCCAGCGCCTGGTCTGGTCGGTCGCCGTCAAGCACAAGGGCGAAGCGGCCAACGACAACCCCACGGTCAACTACAACACCTACGCGCTGGGCCGCGACGGCTACATCACGCTGGACCTGATCACGCAGAAGAACCTGGTGCCGAAGGACAAGACCGCGGTGCTGACCCTGCTGGACAACCTGAAGTACGTCGAAGGCAAGCGCTACGCCGACTTCAACTCGTCCACCGACAAGGTCGCCGAATACGGGCTGGCCGCACTGGTCGCGGGCGTCGCCGCCAAGAAGCTGGGCCTGTTCGCCGTGATCGCGGCGTTCCTGGCCAAGTTCGCCAAGGTCGGCATCCTGGCCGCCGCGGCGCTGGGCGGCGGGCTGTGGAAGCGCTTTCGCGGCAAGAAGGCCGAACAGCAACAACCCTGAGCGATGAAGCTGCTGCTACTGCTGTTCTCAGGGCTGAAATACCTGAAGTTCGGCAAGCTGTTCGCCACCGGCGGCACCATGCTGCTGTCGGTGGCGGTCTACGCCTTCGTCTTCGGCTGGCGCTACGCGGCCGGCTTCGTGCTGTTGCTGCTGGTGCATGAACTGGGCCACTACATCGCGGCGCGCCAGCGCGGGCTGGACGTGGGCGCGCCCGTCTTCATCCCGTTCGTCGGCGCCTGGATCCAGCTCAAGGAAATGCCGCACGATGCCGACACCGAGGCCTATGTGGGCCTGGGCGGGCCGCTGGCCGGCACGGCGGCGTCGCTGGCTTGCTACTTCGCGGCGCGCAGCACCGGCAGCGACCTGCTGCTGGCGCTGTCCTACGCGGGCTTTTTCATCAACCTGTTCAACCTGATCCCGCTGTCGCCCTTCGACGGCGGCCGCATCACCGCGGTGCTGTCGCCGCGCATCTGGCTGGTGGGCGTGCCGGTGCTGGTGGCACTGTTCTTCTGGCGCCCCAGCCCGATCCTGATCCTGGTGGCCGTACTGGCCTTGCCCAACGTGCTGCGGGCCTTCAAGTACGATCCCTCGCTGCCCGAAAACCAGGCCTATTACGGCACCTCGCTGGAAAGCAAGCTGACCTACACCTGCGCCTACCTGGGCCTGGTCTGCGTGCTGGCGATCATGGCCCACGACGTGCACGACATGCTGGGGCACCTGCGCGGCTGAAGCTCCCCTGTTTGACGGCCGCCACCGCCGGAACGAGCGCGGCCGTCACAACAGCGTCACTTTTTTTTCATGTCACGGTCATCGCGGGATGGTTTCATTCCCAGGCATGACGACAGCCCCCATGGATAGCACCGTGAACGAAATCCGCCCCACGCACTGGCGCGCTCTCTGGATTTCCGACATTCACCTGGGCACCGCCGGGTGCAAGGCGGAGTTCCTGCTGGATTTCCTCGAGCACAACGATTCCGACACCCTGTACCTGGTCGGCGACATCGTCGACGGCTGGCAGCTGCGCAAGCACTGGCACTGGCCGCGGGCCCACAACGACGTGATCCAGCGCATCCTGCGCAAGGCGCGCAACGGCACCCGGGTGGTGTTCATCCCGGGCAATCATGACGAGTTCGCGCGCGAGTTCGCCGGCTACGCCTTCGGCGACATCGAGATCCTGGACGAGGACGTGCACGTCACCGCCAAGGGCCTGCGGCTGCTGGTGCTGCACGGCGACCAGTTCGACGGCGTGATCCAGCACAGCCGCTGGCTGGCGCACCTGGGCGACGGCCTCTACCAGCTGGCGCTGTGGATCAACCATCATTTCAACCGCCTGCGCCACCGCCTGGGGCTGCATTACTGGTCGCTGTCACAGTACCTCAAGCACAAGGTCAAGAACGCGGTGTCGTTCATCACCGACTTCGAGGAAGCGCTGGCCGGCGAGGCCCGCCGCCGCGGCCTGGACGGGGTGGTGTGCGGCCACATCCACAAGGCCGAACTGCGCGACGTGGGCGGCATCCTGTACTGCAACGACGGCGACTGGGTGGAAAGCCTGTCGGCGCTGGCCGAGACCCACGACGGCCAGCTGCAGCTGCTGGACTGGGCCGCGATCCAGGCCGAGCGCCAGGCCGACCCGGCGCAGCGCAAGCCGCGCTCGCTGTCCTTGCCGGCGCTGCCGTCGGCGCTGCGCCGCCAGGGCAAGCACCCGTGATAACCCTTATACGTCCCCGTTACGCAACGGGGATATTGCAGTTCACGGCCCTCTAGGTCATGCTTGCAATTGGGGCAACGGGCAAAAACTGACCCGTTCACGCTGCAACATGCTCACAACATAGGGCCATGAACGACCAATATCAGGTGCTCTACCAAACATTCCGCTGGCTGGTTCCCACCCAGTTCAACATCGCGGAAGCGTGCTGCCACCGCTGGGCATCCAGTAGTCCGGATGCGCGGCGCATCGCCATCTACTACGAAGATGAAGCCGGCAACCGCGAGGTCTGGACCTATGCGCGGCTGGCCGAGGCCGCCAATCAACTGGCCAATGGACTGGTGAAGATGGGCGTGGGCCGCGGCGACCGCGTCGGTGTGGTTTTGGGACAACGCCCTGAAACCGTGGTTGCGCACATGGCGATCTACAGCGTGGGCGCGGTGGTGCTGCCGCTGTCGGCCCTGTTCGGCCCCGAAGCCCTGCAAAGCCGCCTGTGCGATTCGGAAACCCGCGTCGCCATCGTCGACCACGCCTCCAGCGCCAACCTGCTGGCCGTCAGCGACAACTGCCCCAACCTGCAACAGATCATCGGCATCGGCTTCGCCGACGAGCGCGTCCTGCCCTGGCGCAGCCTGTTGGCGCGCCAGCCGAGCGAATTCAAGCCGGTGCCGACGCGTTCGTCGGATCCGGCCATCCTGCTCTACACCTCCGGCACCACCGGCGCGCCCAAGGGGGCCTTGCTGCCGCACAGCGCGCTGATCGGCAATCTGCCGGGCTTTGTCGCCTCGCAGGATTGGTTCCCTCGACCCGCCGACGTTTTCTGGTCGCCGGCCGACTGGGCCTGGACCGGCGGCATGATGGACGCGCTGCTGCCCACGCTGTATTTCGGCCACCCCATCGTCGGCACCCGGGGCCGCTTTTCGGTCGAGCGCGCGTTCGAGCTGCTGGAACGCTACCAGGTCACCAATACTTTCCTGTTCCCGACGGCGCTGAAGATGATGATGAAGGCGGTGCCCGAGCCGCGCAATCGCTATCAGCTGGCTCTGCGCTCGATCATGAGCGCGGGCGAAAGCGTGGGCGAAACCGTGTTCGAGTGGTGCCAGTCCGCCCTGGGCGTCACGCCCAACGAGATGTTCGGCCAGACCGAAATGAACTACGTGGTCGGCAACAGCCAGAAGCGCTGGCCGGCCAAGCCCGGCAGCATGGGCCGGCCCTACCCTGGCCATCGGGTCGCGGTGCTGGATGACGCCGGCCAGCCGGTGGCGCCGGGAGAAACCGGCGAGATCGCCGTCAATCGCTACGATATCCACGGTTATCCCGACCCGGTGCTGTTCCTGGGCTACTGGCGCAACGAGGCCGCCACTCAGGCAAAGTTCAAGGGCGACTGGTGCCTGACGGGCGACCTGGCGCGGATCGACGCCGACGGCTACCTCTGGTACGCGGGCCGCGCCGATGACGTATTCAAGTCGTCCGGCTACCGCATCGGCCCGGGCGAAATCGAAAGCTGCCTGATCGGGCACCCGGCCGTGGCCAATGCCGCGGTGGTGCCCAAGCCGGACGCCGAGCGCGGCGCGGTGGTCAAGGCCTATGTGGTGCTGACGCCCGAGTTCGCCCAGCGCGACCGCGGCGACATCATCGAAAACCTGCAGGAGCACGTGCGCGAGCGCCTGGCGCCCTACGAGTATCCCAAGGAAATCGAATTCGTCGAAGAATTGCCCATGACCACCACCGGTAAAATCCAGCGTCGCATCCTGCGCCAGCGCGAAGAAGAACGCGCCCAGGCGTCCAGGCCCCAATGACGCGGGCGGGTCCGCCAGAGACCCGCCGCCGCACCCGGAGACAGGGCATGCCCATTTACCAGCTCGACGACCTCATTCCCCGCATCGATCCCGCCGCCTACGTGGCCGATAGCGCCGACATCATCGGCAACGTCACGCTGGAAGCCGGCGTCAGCATCTGGTCGCATGTCTCCATCCGTGGCGACAACGATGCCATCCTGATCCGCCAGGGCACCAATATCCAGGAGGGCAGCGTGCTGCACGTGGACACCGGCTGTCCCATGACCATCGGCCCGAACGTCACCGTGGGCCACCAGGCCATGCTGCATGGCTGCACCATCCACGAAGGCGCGCTGGTGGGCATGCAGGCGATCGTGCTGAACAATGCCGTGATCGGCCGCAACTGCCTGATCGGCGCCGGCGCCATCATCCCGGAAGACCGGGTGATTCCGGACAACTCCCTGGTCATCGGCATCGGCAAGATCGTGCGCGAGCTGTCGGACGAGGAAATCGCCAATCTGCACAAGAACACCGCCCATTACGTGGCGCGCGGCCAACACTACAAGACGGCCCTGAAACGGCTGGCCTGACCGCGCCGCCGGGAACACCCCGCAAGACCCCCTACGTCCCTGCCGCCGACAGGGGGAATCGGCCGCGCGATCGGCTAACATTCTCCCATGACCGATCAGCTCAAGAAATACCTCCTCGAAGACCGCAGCGTCCGCGTCCAAGCGGTGCGCCTCACGGATACCTGGAAGGCCGTCCAGGCCAACCACGACTACCCGCCCGCCATCACCCACCTGCTGGGCGAACTGGTGGCGGCCTCCACCCTGCTGGCCGCGAATATCAAGTTCGACGGCTCGCTGGTGCTGCAGATCCAGGGCGACGGCCCGATCGCCCTACTGGTGGTGGAATGCCGCGCTGACCTCAGCCTGCGCGCCACCGTCAAGGTGCGCGAAGGCCACGCGGTGCCGGCCGATGGCGACATGCAGAGCCTGCTGAACCCCGGCGGCAACGGCCGCTTCATCGTGGTGCTGGATCCCCAGAACAAGGTGCCCGGCCAGCAGGCGTACCAGGGCATCGTGCCCCTGGAAGGCGAGACCGTCGCCGAAGCGCTGCAGCACTATATGAAAGCCTCGGAACAGCTCGACACGCGCCTGTGGCTGGCCGCCGATGCCGACCATGCCGCCGGCCTGCTGATCCAGCGCCTGCCTTACCACGGCGGCTCGGACAATCCCGTCCTGACCGAACAGGCCGCCGCCGAGACCTGGGACCGCGCCGCGGCGCTGGCCGCCACGCTCAAGCGCGACGAACTGCTGGCCACGGATATCGACACCCTGATCCACCGGCTGTACTGGGAAGAGACTCTGGTGGCCTTCGATCCGCAGCCGGTGCGCTGGCACTGTCCCTGCACCCGCGAACGCGTGGCCAACATGCTGCGCTCGCTGGGACAGGCCGAGGTCGACGACATCCTGGCCGAGCGCGGCCAGGTCGACGTGGCCTGCGACTTCTGCGGCAAGCCTTACGTCTTCGACGCGGTCGATTGCGCCGCGCTGTTCACCGGCGGCCAGCCGGCCAACGGCGACACGCCGCCCACCGTGCATTGAACCCGCGCCGAGGGCTGCCCCCTCGGCTTGTACGCATCGACAGGCGGTCATGCCCGCGCCACACTGGCCGGCCATGACCGCCTTTTTTTGCGCCCCATCCCGGCGCGGCAGGCACCCGCCGCAACGGGGTGCCGCCGCCCTCGAGTTCACCCTGGCCGCGGCCATGGCGCTGCTGCTAGCGCTCCTGGCGCTGGAGGCCGCGCGCTGGCAGCTCACCCGCCAGGTCGCCCAGTTGGCCCTGATGGAAGCCGCCCGCGCGGGCAGCACCGGACACGCCGACCCCGCCCTCATGCGGGCAGCCTTCCTGCGGGCGTTGCTGCCCCTGCATGCCGGCCCCGGAGGGGCGGCCGGCGCCCGCCGCCGGCAGGCGCGCGATCTCGAACGCGGCGCGGCCCTGATGGGCATGCCGCCGTGGCGCATCGAAATCCTGCGGCCCCTCCCTTCCGATGGCCATGCCCGCGCGCCGGATGGTCGCCCCCAAGGCGGCACGCTCAAGCTGCGGCTGACCTACCTGTACCGGCCCTTGCTGGCGCCGCTACGGACGCTGCTGGCGGCCCTGGCCCCGGCCGACGACAGCTATGGCGGGCAGGCGTGGCGCCACGGACTGGCGCCGATCGGCATGGAACTCGTCATGGAAATGCACTCGGAACCGCGGGATGAAGCCCGGGGGCGGCCGCCGCCGGCCGGCATGGTGCAAGGCGCTTGCCGTCGCCTGCGCTGCCCGCGCACGGACGCGCCGGCGGCAAGTCAGTGACGGGTGTTGGCGTTGCCGGCGGCATTGCCGCTGGCGGGACGGGCATTGGCCGGCCGGGCGGCCGGGGTGGCCGGGGCGCTGGCGCGCGTGGGCGTGGCGGGCCGACTGGCCGCATCGGTGGCCAACGAGGCGCCGCCCGCGGGCGGCTGGGTGTTCTGGGGCAGGATGTGCACGAAGACTTCGCCTTCGCGCATCATGCCCAGTTCGCCCCGCGCCCGTTCCTCGATGGCGCCGGAGCCGTTGTCCAGGTCACGGACTTCCGCTTCGAGGGCGGCGTTGCGCGCGCGCAGGCCTTCGTTGGTCTCGCGCTGCGCCGCCACCTGGCGTTGCAGGTCCCAGACCTTGAACCAGCCGCCCTTACCCAGCCAGAGCGGGTATTGGATCAGCCCTACCAGCACGAACAGCACCAGGAACAACAGGCGCATACGCGGGAACCCTCAGCAGTCGTGGCGCTAACAAGGCCGCGGCGCGTGCCGCGGCCCGCTTACATTAACGCAAGTTGTAGAAGGCTTCCAGGCCGGGGTACGACGCGACTTCGGCCAGTTCTTCCTCGATGCGCAGCAGCTGGTTGTACTTGGCCATGCGATCCGAACGCGACAGCGAGCCGGTCTTGATCTGCATGGCGTTGGTGGCCACGGCGATGTCGGCGATGGTCGAATCCTCGGTTTCGCCCGAACGGTGCGAGACGACGGCGGTGTAGCCGGCACGCTTGGCCATTTCGATGGCGGCGAAGGTTTCGGTCAGGGTGCCGATCTGGTTGATCTTGATGAGGATCGAGTTGGCGACGCCCTTCTGGATGCCTTCGCGCAGGATCTTGGTGTTGGTGACGAACAGGTCGTCGCCCACCAGCTGCACCTTCTTGCCGAGCTGGTCGGTCAGCAGCTTCCAGCCTTCCCAGTCGTTTTCGGCCATGCCGTCTTCGATCGAGATGATCGGGTACTTGTCGCACCAGGTCGCCAGCAGGTTGGTGAATTCCTGCGAGGACAGCGAGATGCCGCCTTCGCCGGCCAGCGTGTACTTGCCGTCGCGGTAGAACTCGGAGCTGGCGCAGTCCAGGCCCAGGGCGATCTGCGTGCCCGGCTCGTAGCCGGCTTCGGTGATGGCCTTCAGGATCAACTGGATGGCGGCTTCGTGGCTGGCCACGTTGGGGGCGAAACCGCCCTCGTCGCCCACCGCCGTGGACATGCCCTGGCCGTGGATCAGCTTCTTGAGCATGTGGAAGACTTCGGCGCCCCAGCGCAGGGCCTCGCGGAAGCTGCCCGCTCCCACCGGCAGGATCATCAGTTCCTGCAGGTCGAGGGTGTTGTTGGCGTGCGCGCCGCCGTTGATGACGTTCATCATCGGCACCGGCATGCTCATGGGGCCGCTGCCGCCGAAGTAGCGGTACAGCGACAGGCCGGACTCGTCGGCGGCGGCGCGGGCCACGGCCATCGAGGCGGCCAGGATGGCGTTGGCGCCCAGGCGTTCCTTGGACTCGGTGCCGTCCAGCTCGATCAGGGTGCGATCGACGAAGGTCTGCTCCTGGGCGTCCAGGCCCATCAGCGCTTCCGAGATTTCGGTATTGAGGTTCTCGACGGCGCGCAGCACGCCCTTGCCGAGGTAGCGGCCCTTGTCGCCGTCGCGCAGCTCGATGGCTTCGCGGGCGCCGGTGGACGCGCCCGACGGCACGGCCGCGCGGCCCATGGCGCCGGATTCCAGCAACACGTCACATTCGACGGTCGGGTTGCCGCGCGAATCCAGAATCTCGCGGCCGATGATATCGACGATTGCACTCATGACTTTACATTCCCTGAACGATAAACATATTCATCACGGCCGCGCCTTCACGGGCATTGCGGGCGCGTCGGTACTGCCAGGAGTCGTAGAAGGCCTGGGCCGCGGCCATGGAGGGAAACTCCATGACGACGGTGCGGCCGGGCTCACGCCCCTCAAGGTGCCGGGATTCGCCGCCGCGCACCAGGATCTTGGCATCGTACGCGCGCATGGCGAGCGTGGACAGACGCTTGTAATCCTCGTACTGCGCGGGCTTGGTCACTGTGACGTCGGCGATGAGATAGGCACTCATGGGGTTCCTTCAGGGCAGTTGCATTGATGGGGTCGCGGCGCCAGACAGCGAGACACGGGCAGTGTCGCGCAACACGGCGGGGCCGTGCCTGTCCGATGCTAAGTGGTTGTATCCGAAAGCAGCGCCGCGGCGCGAGGCCACGGCGCGTTGTCCGCCAGGAGCGACGGCGGGAATAAGGCCGGCGGCCCGGGCGGCGCAAATGCGCGGCTCGGGGCCGCCGACCGCCATTACGCCCCCTGGCCGCGGCGAGCCTTCTGCTCGATGGCGGCGCGGATGTAGCTGGAGAACAGCGGGTGGCCGTCACGCGGGGTGGACGTGAACTCCGGGTGGAACTGGACGCCGACGAACCAGGGGTGGTCGGGCAGTTCCATGATTTCCGGCAGGTTCTCGGTCGGGGTGCGCGCGCTGATCACCATGCCGGCCTCTTCGAGGCGCGGCACGTAGACGTTGTTGACTTCGTAGCGGTGGCGATGGCGTTCGTTGACTTCGTCGCCGTAGATCGACTGGGCGCGGGTGCCCGGCTTGATCGGCACGCGCTGCGCGCCCTTGCGCATGGTGCCGCCCAGGTCGGACGAGTTGTCGCGCTTTTCGACCTTGCCTTCGCGGTCCATCCATTCGGTGATCAGGGCCACCACGGGATGCGGCGCCGACGGATCGAACTCGGTGCTGTTGGCGCCGCCCAGGCCGGCCACGTGGCGCGCGAATTCGATCACGGCCAGCTGCATGCCCAGGCAGATGCCCAGGTACGGCACGCCGTTTTCACGGGCGTAGCGGATCGCGGCGATCTTGCCTTCGGTGCCGCGCTTGCCGAAGCCGCCCGGCACCAGGATGGCGTCCAGGTGCTTGAGCTGGTCGGTGCCGCGGGTTTCGATGTCTTCGGAATCGATGTACTCGATATTGATCTTGGAGCGCGTATGGATGCCGGCGTGCACCAGGGCTTCGGTCAGCGACTTGTACGACTCGGTCAGGTCGACGTACTTGCCGACCATGCCGATGGTCAGCTGGTGCTCGGGGTGTTCGAGCGCGTCGACCAGGTTGTCCCACATGGACAGGTCGGCCGGCGGCGGGGTCAGGCCCAGCGCTTCGCAGACGATGTTGTCCACGCCCTGCTTGTGCAGCATGGCCGGGATCTTGTAGATCGAGTCGGCGTCCCACACCGAGATGACGGCATCCAGGGGGACGTTGGAGAACATCGAGATCTTGGCGCGCTCGTCGTCCGGAATGGGACGGTCGGCGCGGCACAGCAGCGCGTTCGGGTAGATGCCGATTTCGCGCAGCTTCTGCACCGAGTGCTGGGTGGGCTTGGTCTTGAGTTCGCCGGCGGACGCGATGAACGGCACCAGCGTCAGGTGCACGAAGGCGGCATTGTTGCGGCCCATGCGCAGGCTCATCTGGCGCGCGGCTTCCAGGAAGGGCAGCGATTCGATGTCGCCCACGGTGCCGCCGATCTCGACGATGGCGACGTCGGTGTTGCCGTTCCAGGCGGCGTCCGCGCCACGGGCGATGAAGTCCTGGATCTCGTTGGTGATGTGCGGAATGACCTGGACGGTCTTGCCCAGGTAGTCGCCCCGGCGCTCCTTGCGCAGCACCGATTCGTAGATCTGCCCGGTGGTGAAGTTGTTCACCTTGTGCATGCGGGCGGAGACGAAACGCTCGTAGTGGCCCAGGTCCAGGTCGGTTTCGGCGCCGTCTTCCGTGACGAACACTTCACCGTGCTGGAACGGGCTCATGGTGCCCGGATCGACGTTGATGTAGGGGTCGAGCTTGAGCATGGTGACCTGCAGACCACGCGACTCGAGGATGGCGGCGAGCGACGCAGCGGCGATGCCCTTGCCCAGGGAAGACACCACTCCGCCGGTGACAAATACGTATTTGGTCATCGTAATAAGCGCCCGGGACGAGCGGGCGCGTGCGGGAAATTTGGATTATAGCCGGGAGGCGGAACTTGTCTGGGTTTTCCCCTAGCGGCCAGGCGTAACATTTGGCTGCACTCGGCCGGCGCCCCGACATGCCTCGCGGGCGGGGACCATGCTATGTTCGTCCCCGATTTCGACATCCCGAGGAGCCCGCCGCCGATGAACGCCCCGCCCGAACGCCCGAACGCCCTGGCCTGGCGCCTGGTCACCGCCGTCGTCTGCCTGCAATTGCTCGCCGCGGCGCTGCTGCAGGCCTATCTGTTGCTGGCGTCCCCGTTGGCCGAGCGGATCCGCGAGACGTTCGCGCGCCCCGAGATGGTGGCCACCACGGTCGTGCAAATCGTCGCCGGCACCGTCCTCATGGCGCTGGTCACCTGGTGCACCACGCAACGCTGGCTACGCCGGCACGACGCCGCCGGCGTCGACCGGCCGGGCCGGATGACGGCCGTGCTGTTGACGGTCTCGCTGGTGTTGTTCGTGCTGATCTCCGCCGCCCAGGCGCTGTTGCAGCATGCGTTCTATTCGTTCGTCCTGGCGAACCGGGAATGGGTGGACAACGTTTTCGGCTACTACGGCCCGGCCCGGGTGCTGGTGATGGCGCTGCCGCTCAAACTGTGTGGCCTGCTGCTGGTGATCGCGGGCGCCTGGCTGGCGGTGCGCATCGCGGCCTGGAGCGTCAGGCCGGCCGGCGGACCGGCGGCGCCGTCCCACACGCCCCGCCACGCGGCATGGATCGCCGCGCTGACGCTGCTGCTGTGGCAATTGCACGTCGGACTGGTGTTGGGCGGCTACTTCATGACCTATGTGCGTTCGGAGCAACTGCTGGAGTACGCCCTTGGCTACTGGGTGCTGCCGGCCCTGATCCTGGGCCTGGCGGCGTGGGTCTGCCTCAAAAGCCTGCCACGGACGCTGGGCACGGCCGGGTTCGGCCGCGCCATCGCCCACGGCACCTTCGCGTTCTGGCTGACGCAGGTGCTTGGCGTCGGCCTGGCCTTCCTGATCCTCTGGAACATGACCTGGGACCAGCTGATGCGCGCCGCCGAGTCGTACATGACGACCGCGGTGTCGCTGCTGATCTATGGCGCGCTGATCGCGCTGGGATGCTATGCCGGCGCCCGGCTGTTCTACCGGCATCGCGAGACGCCGCCGGCGAACGCGCCGGCCTGAAGCGCCGCCGCGCGAAGGCGCGACGCCGCAAGCGCAATGACAAAAGGCCCCGTTGGGGCCTTTTGTCATTGCAGGACGCGACCGTCAGATGGCCGCGGTGCGGCGTTCCAGCCAGGCCAGCGCTTCGCCCTCGACCAAGGGCGACAGGCGCTCGAACACGGTCTTGTGATAGTCGTTGAGCCACGCGATTTCATCCGCGCGCAGCAGCGACGGCTCGATGCAGCGCGTGTCGATCGGGCACAGCGTCAGCGTCTCGAAACACAGGAACTCGCCCAGCTCGGACGTCAGCCAGGCGCGGTTGGCCACCAGGTTCTCGATGCGCACGCCCCAGCGGCCGGGACGATAGATGCCCGGTTCGTTGGACGTGATCATGCCCGGCTCCATGGCCGTGTGCGGACCGGGAACCGCGCGATACGAGATGACCTGCGGGCCTTCGTGCACGTTCAGGAAGTAGCCCACGCCGTGGCCGGTGCCGTGGCCGTATTCGGCGCCGCCTTCCCAGATCGGGGCGCGCGCGATGGCGTCCAGCATCGGCGACGGCGTGCCGCGCGGGAACGAGGCGCGCGACAGCGCGATCATGCCCTTGAGCACCAGCGTGAAGTCGACCTTCTGGTCGGCGCTGGGCGTGCCCACCGCGACCACGCGGGTGATGTCGGTGGTGCCGCCCAGGTACTGGCCGCCGGAATCGATCAGCAGCAGGCCGTCGCCTTCGATGGTGGCGTGCGACTCGGCCGTGGCGCGGTAGTGCGGCATGGCGCCGTTGGCGTTGAAGCCGGCGATGGTGGCGAAGCTGGGGCAGACGTAGTCCGGCCGGCGCGCGCGGGCGGCGGTGATCTGTTCGTCGATAGTCAGCTCGGTGATGCGCTCGTTGCCCAGCGCGCCCTCGAACCAGGCGAAGAATTCGCACAGCGCCGCCCCGTCCTGCGCCATGGCCTGGCGCACATTGGCCAGTTCAGCGTCGGTCTTGCGTGACTTGAGCAGCGTGGACGGGTTGATGGCCTCGACGCGCGGCACGGCCGGGTCCATCGCGTGGAACACGCCGCAGGTGACGCGGGCCGGGTCGATCAGCAGCTTCTGGTCCAGTTCGAGCGAGGCCAGCGCGTCGGCGGCCTGGGCGTAATCGGCCACTTCGACGCCATCGGCGGCCAGGGTGGCGCGCAGCGCGGCGTCGATCTTGCCGTCAGCCACGAACAGCGTGGCGTGGTCCAGGCCGAGCAGCGCATGGCCGACGAACACCGGGTTGTAGTCGACATCGGCGCCGCGCAGGTTGAAGAGCCAGGCGATGTCGTCGAGCGTGCTGATGAAATGCACGTCGGCGCCATGGGCGCGCATGGCGGCGCGCACCTGGGCCAGCTTGTCGGCGCGCGTGACGCAGGCCTGCGGCGCCACGTGTTCGTAGATCGCGGCCAGCGGCAGGCCGGCGCGGTCGGTCCAGATATCGTCCAGCAGGTCGGCGCGGATCTCCAGCGTGGCGCCGGACGTGGCGGCGGCCACCGACAGCGCGCGGAACGCGGCCAGGCCCAGCACCTGCCCATCGACGCCGATGACATCACCGGCGCGGGTGTTGGCGGCCAGCCAGTCCACATGGCCCGGCGTGGTGGCGACGGCGATCTTCATCAGCTGCACCCCGGTGCCGGCCAGTTGCGCCTCGGCCTGCACCCAGTAGCGGCTGTCGACCCACAGGCCGGCGAAATCGGCGGTCACCACCAGCGTGCCCACCGACCCCGTGAAGCCCGACAGCCAGCGCCGGCCCTGCCAGCGCGCCGGCAGGTATTCGGACAGGTGCGGATCCGAGGACGGCACGATATAGGCGGACAGGCCGCGGCGGCGCATGGCCTGCCGCAGTTGGGCGATACGGGTGTCGGTGCTGGACATGGGTTTCCTTAGCGCAACATGAAGGACATGGCGGCCAGGCTGTTCAGGGTGCGAACGGCGGCCTGCATGCTGTCGGTGGTGAACCGCAGCGTCACGCCGTCCACGCGCTCCAGCGTGGGCCACATGCAGAACAGGTCGGCGAGCGCCGCGCTCTGGGTCTGCAACCGGCATTCTATAGGGGCGGGGATGCGGAACGGAACCGCCTTTCCACCGCTGGGCCGCCCCGAGGTGGAAGCGCCCCCCTGGGGGGCAGCAAGCCCGCCTTGCGGGCGCGGCGTGGGGGTCGTTCCCTTCAAGTTGCGCACGGCGGTCTCCGCGGCGGTGGCGATCGCGCGACGCGAGGCCGCCGGCGACAGCGTCACGCCGCTGCCCTGGCCGTGCGCCACCTTGGTCTGCACCCACTGCGCGCCGGGGAACAGGTCGGTGGTCTCGGCGATGAACACGTCGTCGCCGGTGGCCAGGATGACGGGCACGCCCATTTCACCGGCCAGCGCGCCGTACAGGCCGGCCTCGCCCAGCTCCATGCCATTGATGAAGACGCGCGAGAAAGCGAAGCTGTTGATGGTGTGCGCGAGGATGCCGCGGCCCTGCGAGCGCGAGTGATAGCCGATCATGAAGACGGCGTCGCAGCCCTCTTCCAGGCCGCCCATCATGCCCAGGTAGCGCGGCTTGCCCAGCACCAGGCGGGCGCGTTCGTCGATGCCGTCCGGCAGCAGGTTGCGGAAACCGCCGTGCGAATCGTTGACCAGGATCTCTTCGGCGCCGCCAGCGATGGCGCCCTGCACGGCCGCGTTGGCCTCGGCGGTCATCCAGGCGCGGGCGCGTTCGTATTCGCCGTTGCCGGCGCGCACTTGTTCGGCGTGGAAGACGCCGGCAACGCCTTCGATATCGGTGGAAATCAGGATCTTCATGGGGAGTGCCTTGGTGGGATTCAGAATTCGGTGTCCGCCAGCCATTGGCGCCAGTCGGGCGCGGCATCGCGGATGGCGGCGCGGTGATGGCCGTCGCGGCCCTGCACGCCTTCGGCCCGCCACAGCGCGGCGATGATGGCCTGCTCGCAGGCCTCGGCCGCCGCTTCGAACAGCGGATCGATGCGGGTTTCGTGCAGCATGGCCAGCGCCGGCATCGGCCGCTCGGCCTGTTGCGGCACGGTGTAGGCGGTGGAGAACGCCAGCGCGATGTCGCCGCTGCCATGGCCGAACACCGAGCCGGTGCGGGCCAGGCCGGCGCCGGCGCGCAGCGACAGTCGGCGCAACTGGCGCGCATCCAGCGGCGCGTCGGTGGCCACCAGCAGGATGATGGAGCCCTTCTCCGGCACGATGGCGGCGTTCTCTCCCGCCTGCGCCAGGCCGCGGTCCAATTGGTACGCCAGCCGCCGGCCGAAGGGCCGGCCGGCCACGGTCAGGTTGGGCAGGCGACCGAAATTGGCCAGCACCAGCGCGCCGACGGTGTAGCGCAGGTCAGGCTGGATCGCGGCCACGCGCGAGGCCGAGCCGATGCCGCCCTTGAAGGAAAAGCACGACATGCCACGGCCCGCGCCGACCGCGCCCTGCGCCATGCGCTTGTCCGCGGCGGCCAGCGCCTGGGCGTAGTGCGATTCCTGCACCGCCATGGCCTGGATGTCATTCAGATAGCCGTCATTGCACTCGAACACCAGCGGATTGACCGTCGACATGCCGCGGCCGATCTCGGGCGTGGCCGCCACCGCCGCGCGGATCTGGGCGTTGGCCACGGTGCCCACGCCGAAGGTGTTGGTCAGCGCGATCGGCGTTTCCAGCACGCCCAGTTCCTGCACCTGGACCAGCCCGGTGCTCTTGCCGAAGCCGTTCAGCACCGTGGCGGCGGCCGGCACCTTGTCCAGGAACAGATTGCCGCCGTGCGGCCGCACCACGGTCACGCCGGTCTGCAGCGCGCCGTCGTCCAGCGTGCAGTGGCCGACGCTGATGTCGCCCACGTCGCAGATCGAATCGAGCGGGCCGGCCTCCAGCTTGCCGATGCGGGGTTGGTCCAACGCTTGTTTGTCCATGCTTGTCGCTGCGTGTCGCCACGCTCCAGAATGCAAAATGCCGCCGTCCTGCGTAGCCGTGGCGCACGCCGCGAGGCGGGCGCCCGGACGCGGGCGGCGGCAAGGGGACCGATGACACGCGCCGAGCCCCGAGGGGCGACCGACGCGGTAACCATCGTCCGCTTGGCGGTTACTTGCGATCGATCTTCGGATCGAGCGCGTCGCGCAGGCCGTCGCCCAGCAGGTTGAACGCCAGCACGGTCAGGAAGATCGCCAGCGCCGGGAAGATCGCCACGTGCGGGGCGATCACCATGTCGGCGCGCGCCTCGTTCAGCATCGCGCCCCACTCCGGCGTGGGAGGCGAGGCGCCCATGCCCAGGAACGACAGGCTGGCCGCGGTGATGATCGAGGTGCCGATGCGCATCGTGCCGTACACCACGATCGGCGAGATCGTGCCGGGCAGGATGTGGCGCATGATGATGGTCCAGTCGGATGCGCCCACGCTCTTGACGGCCTCGACGTAGGTCATCTGCTTGATCGACAGCGTGTTGCCGCGCACCAGGCGGGCGAACGCCGGCACGCTGAACACGGCCACGGCCACGATCACGTTGACCATGCTCGAGCCCAGGATCGCGACCACGCCGATGGCCAGCAGCATGCCGGGGAACGCCAGCAGCACGTCGGAGACGCGCATCGTGATGCGCTCCCACCAGCCTTCGTAGTAACCCGCCATCAGGCCCATGAAGGTGCCGACGATGGCGCCCATGGCGACGGACAGGAAGCCGGCGGCCAGCGAGATGCGCGCGCCCATGATGATGCGGCTGAAGATGTCGCGGCCCAGCGAATCCACGCCCAGCCAGTGCGTCCAGGACGGACCGGCGTTGAGCGCGTCGTAGTCGAAGAAGTTCTCCGGGTCGAACGGCACGATCCAGGGGGCCAGGATCGCCACCACGACCAGCAGCAGGACAAAGAGGCCAGCGCCCACGGCCAGCTTCTGCTTCTTGAACTTGCGCCAGAACTCGGTGGCGGGCGTGCGCACGTCGTTCTTGGGCACGGCGGTGGCGACGGTTGCGGCGGGTGTCGTATTGCTCATGGCCGCCTCACTTGTAACGGATGCTGGGATTGATGACGCCGTAGAGCACGTCGACAATCAGGTTGATCAGGATGAATTCGAACGAGAACAGCAGCACCAGGCCCTGGATCACCGGGTAGTCGCGCTGGGTCACGGCATCGACCAGCAGGCGGCCGAGGCCGGGCCAGTTGAACACCGTCTCGACCACGATCGAGCCGCCCAGGAGGAAGCCGAACTGCAGGCCCATCATGGTGACGACCGGAATCAGCGCGTTGCGCAGCGCGTGCTTGATGACCACGCGGCGCTCGCTCAGGCCCTTGGCGCGGGCGGTGCGCACGAAGTCTTCCTGCACCACTTCGACGAAGGAAGCGCGGGTGAAGCGCGCCATCACCGCGGCCACCGCCGCGCCCAGCGTGATGGACGGAAGTATGTAGTGTTTCCAGCTGGAGGCGCCCACGGTCGGCAGCCAGCCCAGGTTCACGGAGAAGATCTGCATCAGCATCATGCCCAGCGCGAACGCGGGGAACGAGATACCGGACACCGCCAGCGTCATGCCCAGGCGATCGGGCCAGCGGTTGCGCCAGACGGCCGACACGATCCCGATGATCATGCCGAAGGTGACGGACCAGGCCATACTGGCGATCGTCAGCCACATGGTGGGCATGAAGCGATCGGCGATTTCGGTCGAGACGGGACGCTTGGTACGCAGCGAGGTACCCAGGTCGCCTTGCAGCATGTGGCTGAAGTAGCGCACGAACTGCTGCGGCAGGGGCAGATCCAGGCCCAGTTCCTTGCGCACCAGTTCGACGGTCTGCTGGTCGGCCTCCTGGCCCGCGGCCAGTCGCGCCGGGTCGCCCGGAAGCATGTGCACAAACAGGAACACGACCACGGCCACCAGCAGCAGCGTGGGGATCATGCCCAAAAGACGTTTGACGATATAGGTCAGCATTGAAATTCCTGCAACATCGGCGGGGACACCGCGTCCCCGCCGTATGTGGCCTTGCAAGGGGCCGAACGGCCCCGTGAGTTACCGCCGCGCGATTACTGCTTCAGGTCGATATCGCCGAACCAGAACGAGGTGTCCGGCTCCACGTACACGCCCGACAGGTTCTTCGACTTGACGTACAGGTTGTTCTGGGTCACCAGGAAGGCCCACGGGGCGTCCTTCCAGATGGTTTCCTGAACGGTCTTGTAGATCTCGGTCTTCTTGGCGCGGTCGGTCGTCGCCAGGGCTTGCTGGATGCCGTCGTCAACCGACTTGTTCGAGTAGTACGACACGTTGTTGAGCACCGGCGGGAACGCGGCGGTGGTCAGCAGCGGGCGCAGGCCCCAGTCGGCTTCGCCGGTCGAGGACGACCAGCCGGCGTAGTACATGCGGACCTTGGCGTCTTCAGGCTTCTGCACCTGTTGCACGCGCTGCACGCGCTGGCCCGATTCCAGCACTTCCACCGACACCTTGATGCCGACTTGCGCCAGTTGCTGCTGCAGGAACTGCACCACCTTCACCGAGGTGCCGTCGTTGTAGGCGGACCAGAGCTGGCTCTCGAAGCCGTTGGGGTAGCCGGCTTCGGCCAGCAGGGCCTTGGCCTTCTTGATGTCGTACGGCCACGGGCCGGTCTTGTGGGCAAAATCCACGCCTTGCGGCACGACGCCGTCGACGACGGTGGCGTAGCCCGAGAAAGCGACCTTGGCCAGGGCGTCCTTGTTGATGGCGTAGTTGATGGCTTCACGCACCTTGACGTTGTCGAACGGCTTTTGCTGCGTGTTCATCGACAGGTAGCGGGCCATGATCGAGTTCTTGTGGTCGACCACGTCCAGCTTGTCGTTCTTGGCCAGCACGGCGGCCTGCTCGAACGGCACCGGGAAAGCGAACTGCGCTTCGCCCGTCTGCACCACGGCGGCGCGGGTGTTGTTGTCGGTGACGGTGCGGAACGTCAGGGTGTCGACCTTCGGGTAGCCCTTCTTCCAGTAGCCGTCGAACTTCTTGACCTTCAGGTATTCAGCGGGCTTCCATTCGACGAATTCGAACGGGCCGGTGCCGACCGGGTGGAAGCCGATTTCCTTGCCGTACTTGGCCAGGGCGGCGGGCGAGATCATCATGGCGGCCGGGTGGGCCAGCGCGTTGATGAAGGCCGAGAACGGCTTCTTCAGGGTGATCTTGACGGTCAGCGGATCGACCACTTCGGTCTTGTCGATGACGCTGAACTGGATGTAGCGCGACAGGCGGTTTTCCGGGTTGGCCGGACGGTCGAAGTTGATCTTGACGGCTTCGGCGTTGAACGGGGTGCCGTCATGGAACTTGACGCCATCGCGCAGCTTGAAGGTATACACCAGGCCGTCTTCGCTGACGGTGTAGTCGGTGGCCAGGACCTTCTGGACCTTCAGGTCCTTGTCGAACTCGAACAGGCCTTCGTAGTAGGCCTTGCCGGCCGCCTGGTTCAGCGTGCTGTTGGTGTTGTACGGGTCGAGCGTTTCCAGCGCGATGGAGACGGCAAACGTCACGTCCTTGGCAGCATGCGCCAGCGGCGAGGTGAGCACGCCGAAGGCCACCGCGGCGGCGGCCATCAGCTTGGTGGGGCGCAGAACTTTCATCATTGCAACTCCTGGTTCCTGTGCGGAATTAGGGGGTTTGGTGGAAGAAAAACAAGTACGACAACTGACTCAATACGCTCCGCCGACCGCGTGGCGGGCGACGAAGTGATCGGTTCCTACCTGCACCAGCGGCTGCACCACCGGCTCGTCGCCGAGCCTGCGGATCGGGCTGGGAATTTCATCGGACAGCAAGGTGCGTTTCATGTGACGGCGCGCCGGATCGGCGATCGGCACGGCGGCCATGAGCTTCTTGGTATAGGGGTGCTGCGGGTTCTCGAAGATGGCCCGGCGCGGACCGATCTCGACAATCTGCCCCAGGTACATGACGGCCACGCGATGGCTGACGCGCTCGACCACGGCCATGTCGTGCGAGATGAACAGGAAAGAAATGCCCATGTCGCGCTGCAGGTCGATCAACAGATTGACGATCTGCGCCTGGATCGACACGTCCAGCGCCGACACCGATTCGTCCGCGATCACGACCTTGGGATTGAGGGCCAGGGCGCGCGCGATACAGATGCGCTGGCGCTGGCCGCCGGAGAATTCGTGCGGGTAGCGTTGCGCCATTTCGGGCGGCAGGCCGACGCGCTCGAGCAGTTCGGCCACGCGCTGCTCGGCCTCTTTGCCCTTGGCCACGCCGTGCACCAGCAGCGGCTCCATGATCGAGAAACCGACCGTGACGCGGGGATCGAGCGAAGCAAAGGGATCCTGGAACACGAACTGGATGTCGCGGCGCAGCGATTGCAGTTCGCCCGTCTTCAGGCGCACGATGTCGCGCCCGCCGAAGCGGATCTCGCCCCCCTGGCTTTCCACCAGGCGCAGCAGCGAACGGCCGGTGGTGGACTTGCCGCAACCGGACTCGCCCACCAGCGACAGCGTCTCGCCGGGATACAGGTCGAAGCTGACCTTCTCGACCGCGTGCACGCGGCGCTGCACGCGGCTCAGGATGCCGCCGCGCAGGTCGAAGCGCGTCACCAGGTTGCGCACGCTCAGGATCGGCTCGCGACGCGCGGCCGGCACTTCCTGGGTGCTGGCCGCGCCGGGTTCGGCCACCGGCTGCGCCTTGCCGTCCACCTGCAGCAGCGGGAAACGCGCCGGCAGGTCGGTGCCCTGCATCGCGCCCAGCTTCGGCACGGCCGACAGCAGCGCCTTGGTGTAGGCGTGCTGGGGCGTGGCGAATACCGACGCCGACGGGCCTTCCTCGACCTTGTCGCCGCGATACATGACCAGCACGCGGTCGGCCACTTCGGCCACCACGCCCATGTCGTGGGTGATGAACACCACGCCCATGTGCATTTCTTCCTGCAACTGGCGGATCAGTTGCAGGATCTGCGCCTGGATCGTGACGTCCAGCGCGGTAGTGGGCTCGTCGGCGATCAGCAGCGCCGGCTTGCAGGCCAGCGCCATGGCGATCATGACGCGCTGGCGCATGCCGCCCGACAACTGGTGCGGGTAGCGGTCCAGCACCGACTTGGCTTCCGGAATGCGCACCTGTTCCAGCATGCGCAGGGCCTCGGCGCGCGCGGCCGCGGCGTCCATGCCCTGGTGCTCGCGGATCGACTCGGCGATCTGGTCGCCGGCCGTGAACACCGGGTTCAGGGACGTCATCGGCTCCTGGAAGATCATGGCCATGTCGGCGCCGCGCACATTGCGCATGGCGCGTTGATTGGCGTTGACCAGGTCGATCACGGCACCGTTGCGCCGGCGCAGGGCCATGCTGCCCTGGGCGATGCGGCCGCCGCCATGTTCCACCAGGCGCATCAGCGCCAGCGACGTCACCGACTTGCCCGACCCCGATTCGCCCACGATGGCCAGGGTCTCGCCCCGGTCCACATGGAACGACAGGTTGCGCACGGCTTCGACCGTGCGCTCCGAACCCACGAAGCGCACCGTCAGGTCGTCGACCTGGACCACGCGGTTATCCGGCAGCGCCAGGCTGTTTGCGCGATCAACCATATCTCTAGTAATCCCCAAAACTGACAAAAACGAAGCCCGCCGCCGCTCAGCGGTAGATGGCGGTGACCGGCTTCTCGCCGACGCGGGCGTAACCGCGGTACATGCCTTCCGTGTTGAACGGCAAGGCCACATTGCCCTGGGCGTCAACGGCCACCAGGCCGCCCTTGCCGCCGATGGTGGGCAGTTTTTCCATCACGACGCGGTCCGCCGCCGTTTCCAGCGAGGCGCCGCAATATTCCATCTGGGCCGCCACGTCATAGGCGGCGACCATGCGGATGAACATCTCGCCCGTGCCCGTCGTGGACACGGCGCAGGTCTTGTTGCTGGCATAGGTGCCGGCGCCGATCAGCGGCGCGTCGCCGACGCGGCCGACCTGCTTGTTGGTGATGCCGCCGGTGGAGGTGGCCGCGGCCAGGTTGCCCTGCGCGTCCACGGCCACGGCGCCCACGGTGCCGAACTTCTTGTCCGCATCCAGCGGATCGGCCGGCGCCGGCTGGCCGCGCGCGACCATGGCCTGGCCGTCGTGGTCCAGCACCGCCGCTTCCGGCGTTTCGCGCTGCACGCGCAGCAATTGCTCGCGGCGCGCCTCGGTGGAGAAATACGAGGGGTCGACAATTTCCAGGCCGGCTTCCTTGGCGAAGGCTTCGGCGCCCTCGCCCACGAACAGCACGTGCTTGCTGGTTTCCATGACCTTGCGCGCGGCGAACACCGGGTTGCGCACGCAGTTGACATTGGCGATGGCGCCCGAACGCAGCGTGGCGCCGTCCATGATGGCGGCGTCCAGTTCATGGGTGCCGGCGCTGGTGAACACGGCGCCATGGCCGGCGTTGAACAGCGGGCAATCTTCCAGGAGGCGCACGGCTTCGGTGACGGCGTCCAGCGCGCTACCGCCACGGGCCAGCACGGCCTGCCCGGCGGTCAGGATGGACTCGAGGGCGCTCAGGTATTCCTGCTCTTTCTCGGGCGACATGGCCGCGCGGGACATCGCGCCGGCGCCACCGTGAATCGCGATCACGGGTTGAATCATCGTTTACCTACTCCATGGATGAGCCACGGCATCACGGACTGGGTCACCCCAGCGGCGGCCGCGACGGAATTCTTGGCCCGATAGGCCACCGCCGCCGAAAGGGCTTCGATCAGGCCCAGCGCGGCGGTTTCGGAATTGGGGATCAGCTGGCGCGTGGACACGGCATACAGCACCACCGACGCGGTCGGCGCCAGCGGCGAGGTGGGCTTGTCGGTCAGCACCAGCACCGGCACGCCGGCCTGCTTGGCGGCGCCGGCCAGGGTGACGGTATCGGCCAGGTAGCGCGGAAAGCCGATCGCGATGACCAGATCCTTGCTGGTCATGCGCGACATCTGGCGGGCGGCGTGCGACACGCCGCCGGGGCCCGCCAGCGATTCGACCGAATGCAGGTGCATGCACAGGCCGCGCTGCAGCATGCCGGCCAGGAAACCGCTGGCGCCGAAACCGATGATGAAGACGCGGTCGGCGGCCAGGATGGCGTCGACCGCCTGTTCACAGGCGGTGGCATCCAGGCTCTGCAGGTTGCGCTGGGCGTTGCGGATGTCTTCTTCGAGCGTCGCGGCGAATATCTGCACCGCGCTGGCCGAATGCGCGAGTTCGGTGCGCAATTTTTCGACCGGCTCCAGCGCCGCCTCGAAACCGCGCGCCAGTTCGGCGCGGAATTGCGGGTAACCCGGCAGGTCCAGGGCGCGCGCGAAACGGTTGGCGGTGGCGACCGACACCCCCGCGGCCGTCGCGAATTCGTCGATGGTCATCGTGGCGACGCGGAACTGGTGCGCCAGGACGTACTCGGCCATCTTGTGCTGCGTGCGGCTCAGCGCGGGCTGGGCCCGGGCGATCCGATCAGCGATCGTGAGTGCGGCCTTGGTCATCGAGAATCAGGGGGGAAAACGTAGCGGAGGTTTGTGTAAATCTGTTTACACACAAATTTTAGATAAGAAAATTCATTTTCATACTAAGGGTATACCCGTGAATTTATGTAACAGTGCTTCAAAAGAAACGGGGCCGGTTTGATGTACGCTTGATCCCCGCCTTTCTGCCTCGAATTTCGGACTTTTCACATGCCCCTCTGGACCTGCAAGCCCCACGCCGAGCTGACCCTGGCCGAGCTCTACGCCATCCTGCGCCTGCGCTCGGAAGTCTTCGTGGTGGAACAGGACTGCGTCTTCCTGGATATGGACGGCAAGGACCTGCAGGGACAGACGGAACACCTGATGGCCTGGGAAAACGGCGCGCTGCTGGCCTATTGCCGCCTGCTCGAACCCGCGCTGAACGACGGCCAGGCGGTCATTGGCCGCGTCATCACGGCGCCGGCGGCGCGCGGCACGGGCCTGGGGCACGAGCTGATGCGCCGCGCCAAGGACGAAGTGGCGCGGCTGTGGCCGGGCCAACCGGTCTACCTGGGCGCGCAGGCCAGGCTACGCGCCTATTACGCCGGCCACGGCTTCGTGCCGGTGACCGAGGAATACATCGAAGACGGCATTCCGCACGTCGGCATGCTGCTGCGC
This sequence comes from Achromobacter ruhlandii, assembly GCF_902859695.1. Classification (GTDB taxonomy): domain Bacteria; phylum Pseudomonadota; class Gammaproteobacteria; order Burkholderiales; family Burkholderiaceae_B; genus Achromobacter; species Achromobacter ruhlandii. Next base: position 326,720 of record NZ_CADIJL010000001.1, on the reverse strand, counting down.
GAAGCGGCCTGATCGCCGCGCCCCGGGGCGCCCTGCCCGCCACGCCTGGCGGGCCCTCAATGAAAAACGCCCCTTGCGGGGCGTTATTCATGATGCCTTGGCGGCGGATTACTTGACCGCCGACACATCCATCTTGGCGGCCGTCTTGGACTGGATCTCGTCCACCGTCACGCCAGGGGCCGTTTCCAGCAGCTTCAGGCCGTTGTCGGTGACTTCCATCACGCCCAGGTCGGTGATGATCAGGTCGACCACGCCCACGCCGGTCAGCGGCAGGTTGCATTCGGGCAGCAGCTTGATGTCCTCGGTGCCGTCCTTCTTCTTGGCCACGTGTTCCATCAGCACGACCACGCGGCCGACACCGGCCACCAGGTCCATCGCGCCGCCCATGCCCTTGACCATCTTGCCCGGGATCATCCAGTTGGCCAGGTCGCCCTTCTCGGAGACCTGCATCGCGCCCAGGATGGCCAGGTTGATCTTGCCGCCGCGGATCATCGCGAACGAGTCGGCCGACGAGAAGATCGACGAGCCGGGCAGCGTCGTGACGGTCTGCTTGCCGGCGTTGATCAGGTCGGCGTCGACCTCGGCGTCGGTGGGGAACGGGCCGATGCCCAGCAGGCCGTTTTCGGATTGCAGCCAGACTTCGACGCCCTTGGGCACGTGGTTGGCCACCAGGGTCGGCAGGCCGATACCCAGGTTCACGTAAAAACCGTCTTGCAGCTCGCGCGCGGCGCGCGCCGCCATTTCATCGCGGGACCATGCCATGTCGTGTTCTCCTTAGGCCGGGCGAGTGGTGCGTTGTTCGATGCGCTTTTCCGGATTGGCGTTCAGCACGATCCGGTGCACATAGATGCCGGGCAGGTGGATCTGGTCGGGGTCCAGGCTGCCGGTGTCGACGATCTGCTCGACCTCGACCACCGTGAACTTGCCGGCCATGGCCACGTTCGGGTTGAAGTTGCGCGCGGTCTTGCGGAACACCAGGTTGCCGCTGCGGTCGGCGATATGCGCCTTGACCAGCGACACGTCCGGCACCAGCGAGCGTTCCATCACGTATTGGTGACCGTCGAATTCGCGGATTTCCTTGCCGTCGGCGACGATGGTGCCCACGCCGGTGCGGGTGAAGAAAGCCGGGATGCCCGCGCCGCCGGCGCGCAGCTTCTCGGCCAGCGTGCCCTGGGGCGTGAACTCCAGCTCGAGTTCGCCCGACAGGTACTGGCGCTCGAATTCCTTGTTCTCGCCCACGTACGAGGCAATCATCTTGCGGACCTGGCGGGTGTTCAGCAATTGGCCCAGGCCGAAGCCGTCGACACCCGCGTTATTGCTGATGCACGTGAGATCCTTGACGCCCGAATCGCGCAGCGCGGCGATCAGGGCCTCCGGGATGCCGCAGAGGCCGAAACCGCCCACGGCGATCATCTGGCCGTCCTTGACGATGCCTGCCAGCGCCTCCTGGGCGCTTGCAAAAACCTTGTCCATCGCTCCAACTCCTAGTTAAGGTCGAACTGAAGAGAGTCCGCCCGCCTGCCGGAGCGCATGCCTCGCGAGAGGCCGGCGATCCTGGGAGGACCCTGTTTGTACTTGGGACGCGGCTGCCGGCCTCGCGGCCCGGCGGCATCGCGGCCTGGCCGGATGCCTGCTGGTTCGCGGCGCCGAGGGTGGCGCGCCCTGTCATTCGTATTGTGTTCTGTGCGGGATTTTAACGGCATGGCCGACAAATGCGGGCGCCGTTTCAAACGCCGCATCGAAGTCGGACCGCCACCACCCCCGCGCCTAGGCGGCCGGCTTGAACTGCGTGGCCATTTTCGCCAGCACTTCGGGCGGCCACGGAGCGGACGTATTGGCCACGTAGTCCATCCACACCAGCACATTGCGCCCGCGGGCGTAAGGGCCGCCGTCATCGCCGACTTTCTCGAGCAGCAGCTCGAATTCGGCGCTGGAACGGCCAATGCGCGTCACCTTGTGCGTCACCCGCACCGTCGCCGGATAGGTCAACGGGCGCAGGAAATCACAGGATGCGTGCGCCAGGATGGCGCCGTCGTCGGCCGGCAGTTCAAAGCCCGCGTCGTACAGGATCTGCATGCGCGCCTCTTCCATGAGGCGGAAATACAGGGTGTTGTTGAGATGGTTCAAGGCGTCGGAATCGCCCCAACGCAAAGGCAAATCCACCTGGTGGGTATCGCCCACCGCCAGAATCCGCGCAGACTGTGTGTCCGGGTTCACCAAATACTCCTGATGGCTGAAAGAAATGCGAAGACGTGCAAGGTCTCCGCCTGCAATACAATCGCCGATAATACTTCCAGCCATATATGGAATACATACGGGGAGCTTTGCAATGTCTGAACGCGAGTCGATGGAATATGACGTGGTCGTGGTTGGCGGGGGTCCCGCCGGCCTGGCCACCGCTATCCGTCTGAAGCAGCTGGCCGCTGAAAAGAATCAGGAAATCGGCGTCTGCGTCCTGGAAAAAGGCGCCGAACTGGGCGCCCACATCCTTTCCGGCGCGGTGATGGATCCGCTGGCGCTGACCGAACTGATTCCCGACTGGAAAGACAAGGGCGCCCCGCTGAATGTGCCCGTGACGCAGGACAAATTCCTGTTCCTGTCCGAGAACGGCGCGCGCGCCACTCCCAATTGGCTGCTGCCGCCCTGTTTCCACAATGAAGGCAACTACATCGTCCGCCTGGGCGACGTGGTCAAGTGGCTGGGCGAGCAGGCCGAGGCGCTGGGCGTCGAGATTTTCCCCGGCTTCGCGGCGGTCGAAGTGCTGTACGACGAGAACGGCGCGGTGCGCGGCGTGGCCACCGGCGACATGGGCGTGGCCCGCGACGGCAGCCATACCGCCCACTACCAGCCCGGCATGGAACTGCACGCGCGCTACACGGTGTTCGCCGAAGGCGCGCGCGGCCAGCTCGGCCGCCAGTTGATCGAACGCTACAAGCTCGACGACGGCCGCGACCCGCAGGCCTACGGCATCGGCATCAAGGAAATGTGGGAAGTCGATCCGGCCCAGTCCAAGCCCGGCCTGGTCATCCACACCGCCGGCTGGCCGCTGGATTCCGACACCTACGGCGGCTCGTTCCTCTACCACCTGGACAACAACCTGGTGGCGGTGGGCATGATCGTCGGCCTGGACTACGCCAACCCCTGGCTGTCGCCGTTCGACGAATTCCAGCGCTACAAAACCCATCCGGCCATCCGCGGCACCTTCGAAGGCGGCAAGCGCATCGCCTATGGCGCGCGCGCCATCACGGCGGGCGGCCTGCTGTCGCTGCCCAAGCTGACCTTCCCCGGCGGCGTGCTGGTCGGCTGTGAGGCCGGCTTCCTGAACGCCTCGCGCATCAAGGGCAGCCATGCCGCCATCAAGTCCGGCAAGCTGGCCGCCGAGGCCGCGTTCGACGCGTTGGTGGCCGACCGCCGCCACGACGAACTGGCCGCGTATCCCGAGGCCTTCAAGAGTTCGTGGCTGCACACCGAGCTGAACAAGGCCCGCAACTTCAAGCAGTGGTTCAAGAAGGGCCGCACCGTGGCCACGCTGATGACCGGCATCGAGCAATTGGTGTTCAAGGGCAAGATGCCCTGGACCCTGCGCCACAGCAAGCCGGACCACGCCTGCCTGCAGCCCGCTTCGCAGTGCGCCCGCATCGATTACCCCAAGCCCGACGGCAAGCTGACCTTCGACAAGCTCAGCTCGGTGTTCATCTCCAACACCAACCACGACGAGAACGAGCCCGTCCACCTGACGCTGAAGGATCCCTCGGTGCCGGTGCAGGTCAACCTGGCCAAGTACGGCGGCCCGGAATCGCGCTACTGCCCTGCCGGCGTCTATGAGTTCGTCAAGGACGACCATGGCGAGGACCGCCTGCAGATCAACGCGCAGAACTGCGTGCACTGCAAGACCTGCGACATCAAGGACCCGACCCAGAACATCGTCTGGGTGGCGCCGCAAGGCGGCGAGGGCCCGGTCTACAGCGGCATGTAGCAGGCATCGGCGGCCATGGCTGAACGCGTGCTTTTCATCGGCTGCGGCGATCTCGGCCAACGCGCCGCGCGCCGCCTGCTGGCGCGCGGCGACACGGTCTACGCATTGCGCCGCCGCCCGCCGGCCGACGACGCCAGCGGCATCCGCTGGCTGGCGGGCGACATCAGCCAACCCGATAGCCTGCCGGCGCTGCCGGCTGGCATCACCCGCGTGATCCACGTCGCCACCGCCGGCGCGCGCGATCCCGCCGCCTATCGCGCCGTGTTCGTCGACGGCCTGAACCACGTGCTGGATGCGCTCGACACGCGCCAGGTCGAGCGCATCGTGTTCGTATCGTCCAGCGCGGTGTATGGCGAACATTGCGGCGACTGGGTCGATGAAGACACGCCGCCCGCGCCGCAAGGCTTCAACGGCCGCATCCTGCTCGAGGCGGAAGCGGCGCTGGCCGCGCGCGCGACCCCGCACACCACCCTGCGCTTCGCCGGCCTCTACGGCCCCGGCCGCTTGCAACTGATCGAACGGCTGCGGACGGGCAAGGCCAGCGCGCCGCTTGAACCGCCGCACTGGGCCAACCGCATCCACATCGACGACGCCGCGGCCGCCATCGCGCACGTGGCGCTGCTGCCCGATGCGTTGCCGGTCTACATCGGCTGCGACGACACGCCCCTGCCGCTGCATGAACTCTATGCCGACCTGGCGCGGATGATCGGCGCGCCAGCGCCTGGCGACGGCCCCGCGCCCAAGGGGGTCGGCAGCAAGAAGCTCAGCAACGCCCGTCTGCGGGCCAGCGGCCTGGCGCTGCAATGGCCGGACTCGCGCGCTGGCTATGCCGCGCTGCTGGCGGACACCGCGCAGGCATAGTTCGACCAGGGCCGAATCGTCGCTGGCGCGAGGCGGTGATACTGGCTGTCCCCGATCCAGCCGCGCCGCCCATGTCCACGCCCTTCCCTACCGATCCGCTGCAGGCGGTCACGCACGCCGATCCCTACCCCTATTACGCCGCGCTGGCCCGCGACCGCCCCCTCTACCGGGACACTCGGCTAGGCCTGTGGGTGGCCAGCGATCCAAGGCTGATCCGCGACATCATGCGCCATCCCGCCGCCCGTGTGCGCCCCCTCGCCGAGCCAGTGCCCAAGGGAATCGCCGCGGGTCCCGCCGGCCTGCTGTTCGGCCGCTTCCTGCGGATGAACGATGGTCCGCGGCAGCGCCGCCTCAAGACATTGTTCAGCGGCTTCCTGGCGCAACAGGCGCCGCTGGCCCCCGCGCCCGACTGGCAAAGGCTGGACGTGGACGCACGCTCGGCCAGGGGCATCGACCGCTGCCTGCACGCCGCCCCGGTTTTTGCGCAAGCCTGTGCCATCGGCCTGCCTGGCGCCGTGGCCGCGGAATGCGCACGCGATATCGGCGCGTTCCTCGCAGCCCTGCCGCCCTCCGCCGCCGAGGACCGGACGGCGGCCGGACACGCGGCGGCCGAGCGCCTGCTGGCGCGCCTGCGCGCCCATTTGGACGATCCCGCCGCCAGCCCGGCCTTGCGCGAATTGCGCATCCAGGGCACAGAGGCCGGCCTGGATCCGGTGCTGCTGGCCGCCAACCTGGCGGGCCTGCTGTTCCAGGCCTGCGAAGCCGGCGCCGGCCTGCTGGGCAATGCGCTGCTGCGCGCCGCGCGCCTGGGAGCCGGAGCGGACCTGACGCGGGCGCAGGCCTGGGAAATGGTCGATGCGACGCTGCGGCACGACCCGCCCATCCACAACACCCGCCGCTTCCTGGCCGGCCCGATTGAACTGGACGGCCAGCGCATCGAGGCCGACGAAACCGTGCTGCTGGTGCTGGCCGCGGCCGCCATGGCGCAACCCGACGCGCACTGGACCTTCGGCGCACAGGGCCATGCCTGCCCGGGCCGCGACGCCGCACGGCGCGATGCGGCGGGCGCGCTCGTTCACCTGCTGAAGGCCGGCATCGATGGCGCCGCACTGGCGGCGCGCTTTCGCTACCGCCCCCTGCCCAACGCGCGCATTCCCCAATTTGATTTCACCTAGGAGCCCACGCCATGATCGCCGTGATATTCGAAGTCGAACCCGCCGATGGCAACCCGGCCCCCTATCTGCAGATCGCCGCGGGCCTGATCGATGAACTGAAGACCATTGACGGCTTCCTTTCGGTCGAACGTTTCCAGAGCCTGACGACCCCAGGCAAACTGCTGTCGCTGTCGTTCTGGCGCGACGAGGACGCGGTCAGGCGCTGGCGCTCGCTGGAATCGCATCGCCGCGCCCAGGAGGCGGGACGGGGCGGCGTGTTCGCCAACTATCGCCTACGCGTCGCGCAAGTGCTGCGCGACTATGGCATGCGGGACCGCGACCAGGCGCCGGGCGACAGTCGCGCGCATCATGGCTGACGCCGCGTCTGCCCGTTACCATTGCAGCACCGCCGCTCCCGCCCGCCCCACTGCGCTGCAAGTCGACCTGGCGCGCCTGATCGCGCAGGACATCGTGGCCGCCCGGGCGCGGCCGCGCGCGCGCCATCAGGCCAGGTGGCGCGCCACGGCCTCGACCACCCGGCGCACGTCGTCGCGCGACACGTCCAGGTGCGTCACCATGCGGGTCGGGCCGCCATAGACAGCGCGCATCAGGATGCCGTCGGCCGCCAACGCAGCGGTCAGGGCCTCGCACCGTGCCGGCTCGAACTCCGCGAACACCATGTTGGTGTCCTGGCTCAACACCCGCACGCCGGCGATGGCGCGCAGGCCGTCGGCCAGCAGGCGCGCGTTGGCGTGGTCTTCGGCCAGACGCTCGACGTTATGTTCCAGCGCATACAGGCAGGCCGCCGCCAGCACGCCGGATTGGCGCAGGCCGCCGCCCAGCACCTTGCGCCAGCGGCGCGCGCGGGCGATCAGTTCCTCGCTACCCACCAGCACCGAACCGACCGGCGCGCCCAGGCCCTTGGAAAAGCAGATCGACACCGAATCGAACGGCGCGCACAGTTCGGCCAGCGGCTTGCCACTTGCCACGGCGGCGTTGAACACGCGCGCGCCATCCAGGTGCGTGGCCAGGCCATGGCCGCGGGCCCAGTCGGTCGCCGCGCGCACGTAGTCGGCCGGGATCAGCTTGCCATGGAACGTGTTTTCCAACGCCAGCAGGCGGGTGCGAGCGAAGTGCGGATCCCCTTCGGGCTTCAGCGCCGCCGCCAGCTTTTCCAACGGCAGCGTGCCATCCTCGGCGTGTTCGATGGGTTGAGGCTGGATGCTGCCCAGCACCGCCGCGCCGCCGCCTTCGTACTTGTAGGTATGCGCCTGCTGGCCCACAAGATACTCATCGCCACGCTCGCAGTGCGCCATCAGGCCGGCCAGATTGCTCTGTGTGCCCGACGGAAAGAAAAGCCCGGCGGCCTTGCCGGCACGTTCGGCGACGGCTTGCTGCAGCTGGATGACGGTGGGGTCATCCCCCATCACATCATCGCCCAACGGCGCGCTGACCATGGCCTGCAACATGGCCGGGGACGGCCGGGTGACGGTATCGCTGCGCAAATCGATCATGAAATTTCCTTGGAGGAAAATGGAATCCGTTAATGCACGGGCCGGTCAGCCCGCGCGCGCGGCGGGCGCCGCGCGGCTCACGACAAAAATGCCGGCGAGAATCAAGGCCATGCCGCCCAGCTCGACCGGCGACGGACGCTCGGACAGCACCGCCCACGCCATCAGCATCGCCACCACCGGCACGCCCAGGCTGGACAGGCCGGCAATCGAAGCCGGCACCCGCCGCACCACCTGCAGCCACAACAGCCAGCCGGCGGCCGTGGCGATCAGGACGATATAGACCATGCCGGCCCACAACTGCCAGCCCCACTGCGCCGGAATCTGCGGCACCAGCCACGCCACCGGCGTCATCACCAGTCCGCCGAACAGCATCTGCCAGGCCGTGAAGGTCATCACATCGGGCGCGTGACGCTCGAACATGCGCTTGGACAGCACCGTGCCCACGCCCCAGCACAGGCCGCTGCCCAACCCCAGCAGCACCGGCCGCATCTCGCCCACGCCGTGCCAGGGTTCGATGAACAGCACCAGGCCGATCGCGGCCAGGCCGATGCCGACGCCGTGGCGGGCCGTCGGCCGCTCGCCCAGCAGGCCCCACGCGAACAGCACCACCCAGAACGGCATGGTATAGGCCATCAACGACACCTTGCCGACGCCGCCGGATACCAGCGCGGTCTGCACGAAGCCCTGGAAACCGGCGGTCTGGGTCAGGCCGATCAGCAAGGTCAGCTTCCAGGACGGCAGGCCCAACGGCCGCCGGGTGGCGGCGGCCAGCGCGAACAGCACCAGCGCGCCGGTCACGTAGCGCAGCGCCACGAAATCGAACGGACCGATGTACGGCACGATCAGCTTCATCGCGATCCAGCTGCCCGCCCACACGAGGATGGTGCTGAACATCAGGGCCAGCCCTGCGCGATCGAAACTGCTGCGGCTCACGGCGGCGTCTCCAGTGAAAGTGGCGAAGGAAAAAACGACGATGCCCATGCCGGCAAACCGGCATGGGCATCTCGCATTATGCTCCCGTCGGGCGGGCAACCGTCCACGCCGTCCGCATGACGGACGGCGCGCGCCGCGTCACAGCGGCTTGGACAGTTGTTCCAGGATGGCGGGGTTTTCCAGCGTGGACACGTCCTGCGTCACTTCCTCGCCCTTGGCGACCACGCGCAACAGGCGGCGCATGATCTTGCCGGAGCGGGTCTTGGGCAGGTTGTCGCCGAAGCGGATGTCCTTGGGCTTGGCGATCGGGCCGATTTCCTTGGCCACCCAGTCGCGCAGCGTCTTGGCGATGGCCTGCGCCTCTGCGCCTTCGGGACGGGCGCTCTTGAGCACCACGAAAGCCACCACGGCTTCGCCGGTGGTGTCGTCGGGACGGCCGACCACGGCGGCCTCGGCCACCAGTTCGTGCGCGACCAGCGCCGATTCCACTTCCATCGTGCCCAGGCGGTGGCCCGACACGTTGAGCACGTCGTCGATGCGGCCCATGATCCAGAAGTAGCCGTCCGCATCGCGCTGCGCGCCGTCGCCGGCCAGGTAATAACCGCGCAGCTCCGACGGGAAGTAGCTCTTCTTGAAGCGCTCCGGGTCGCCCCAGATGTTGCGGATCATCGCCGGCCACGGACGCTTGATCACCAGGAAGCCGCCGTTGCCCTGGTCGACGTCGCCGCCGGTTTCATCGACGATGGCGGCGGCGATGCCCGGCAGCGGCAGCGTGCACGAGCCCGGCTTGGTCGGCGTGGCGCCCGGCAGCGGCGTGATCATGTGGCCGCCGGTCTCGGTCTGCCACCAGGTGTCCACGATCGGGCAACGCTCGCGGCCGACGTGCTTGTGATACCACATCCAGGCTTCGGGGTTGATGGGCTCGCCCACCGTGCCGATGATGCGCAGGCTGTCCAGGTCGTATTTGGACGGATGGGTCTCGGGCGCGGCCTCGGCGGCCTTGATCAGCGAGCGGATCGCGGTCGGCGCGGTGTAGAAGGTCGTGACCTTGTGGCGCGCGATCATGTCCCAGAAGCGGCCGGCGTTGGGGAACGTCGGCACGCCCTCGAACACCACCTGCGTCAGGCCGGCGGCCAGCGGCCCGTAGGTGATATAGGTATGGCCGGTGACCCAGCCCACGTCGGCCGTGCACCAGTAGACGTCGTCCTTGCGCGCGTCGAAGGTCCACTTGACGGTCAGCAATGCCCACAGCAGGTAGCCGGCGGACGAGTGCTGCACGCCCTTGGGCTTGCCGGTCGAACCGGAGGTGTACAGGATGAACAGCGGATGCTCGGCGTTGACCGGCACCGGCTCGCAGGTGTCGGCCTGGCCGGCCTCGACGTCGTGCATCCAGAGATCGCGGCCTTCGTTCCAGGCCACCTTGCCGCCGGTGCGGCGATAGACGATGACGCGCTTGACGGCTTCGCAGCCGCCCATGGCGATGGCGTCTTCCACCGCCGGCTTGAGCGGAATGGTCTTGCCGCCGCGCACCTGCTCGTCGGCGGTGATGACCAGCGAGGCGCCCACGTCGACGATGCGCTCCTGCAGGCTCTTGGCCGAGAAGCCGCCGAACACCACCGAGTGCGTCACACCCAGGCGGGCGCAGGCCTGCATCGCCACCACGGCCTCGATCGACATGGGCATGTAGATGATGGCGCGGTCGCCCTTCTTGTAGCCCAGCTTGGCGATGCCGTTGGCGAAGCGGCACACGCGCGCCAGCAGTTCGCGGTAGGTGACCTTGGTGACCTTGCCGTCGTCGGTCTCGAAGATGATGGCGGTCTTGTCGGCGTTGCCGTTGGTCAGGTGCACGTCCAGGCAGTTGGCCGAAACGTTCAGTTCGCCGTCGCCGAACCAGCGATAGAACGGCGCGTTGGATTCGTCCAGCACCTCGGTGAACGGCTTGGTCCACTGCAGGTTGTCGCGGGCCTGGCCGGCCCAGAAGCCGTCGAAATCCTTTTCGACCTGCGCGCACAGCGCGTTGTACGCGTCCATGCTGGGAATCGCGGCGCCCTGCGCCGCGCGCTCGGGCGGCGGGAACACGCGGGTTTCCACCAGTACGGACTCAATAGCATTCGACATGATCTTGTCTCCAATCTGTGATTCTGTTGTTGATGCCGCTTTTATCTGACTGCCCACTCGCAACCGTATCGCCGCGCTCTTACGGGCACCTTACGCAAAATACGGGCCATAAGCCCGTATCCCGCGGGAACGCGCGCCAAACATGGCGGCAACGGCATCGACAACTGACAGCGCAATACGCAACCCGCCGGACATCGCGCCGCCATCAAGCGCAGCGATGTCCGGGACTTCATAAGAATATCAGTTGCGGCGAACACCCGCGCCGTCAGGCGGCGCGGCGCGCCAGGCCGCGCGCCATGTCCACGCGCGACAGCAGGATCAGGCCGCCGACAAAGAACAGCCCGGTGACCAGGATGGCCAGGCGGTGGTTGCCATGCGTGGCCCAGGTCACCAGGCCGTAGGTCAGCGGGCCAATGACCGCGGCCAGTTGCACCGCGAATGTCCACAGCGAAAAGAATTCGGCCAGGCGTCCGGCCGGCGCCAGCGCGCCGGTCATGGCGCGGCCCGCGCTCTGCGTCGTGCCCATGCACAGGCCGGCCAGCGTCGCGGCCACCCAGAACACCGGCGCCGTCACCGCGGCGTAGGCCACCAGCACCATCAGGATCCAGCCGCACAGCGTGATCGCCAGCGCCGGCTTGTGGCCGATGCGGTCCTGCACATAGCCGAACGAGAACGCGCCGGCCGCGGCGCCGATGTTGACGGTGAACACCAACAGCATGATCTGCGGCGTGGTGAAACCCATGACCTCCGAGGCATACACCGCCGCAAGCGTGATCACCACCGAAATGCCGGCCTGATAGCAGGCGATGCACATCAGCAGGCGGCGGAACTCGGGAAAATGCTGGCCGGTCTCGCGCCAGGCATAGGCCAGGCGCTTGAGCATCGCCAGCGCCGCTTGCGGCTCGCCGGAAGGCCGCGCGCGCTCGCGCAATATGAAGAACGACGGCAGCGCCGCCAGCGCGAACACCGCACAGGTCACCAGGATGACACGCGGCACGAAATGCTCGGCGTCGAGCCCGTCGGCCTCGGCCAGCTTCACCACCACCAGCGACAGGCCCAGCGTGAGCATGCCGCCGCAGTAACCGAAGCTCCAGCCCCAACCCGATACCCGGCCCAGCGCGGAGGGCTTGGCCAACTCGGGCAGGAACGCCGCCACCACGGACTCGCCGACGCAATAACAGTAATTAGAGATGACGATGGCGGCCAGCGCCAGCCATACGTCGCCCGGCCCCGCCTGGGTCAACACCAGCGTGGCGGCCACGCAGCCGATGGTGCTGCTGTACAGCAGGCGCCGCTTGCCGGCGCGGGCGTCGGCTCGCGCCCCCAGCGTGGGCATCGTCAGCATGATAAGCAGATAGGACAGCGACAGCGCCGCGGTCCAGGCCAGCGTGGCCCACGGCGCGCGGCCGCCGACCACGCCGACGAAATAGGTGCTGAACACCGCCGTGAGGATCACGGTGGTGTAGCCGGAATTGGCGAAGTCGTACATGGCCCAGGCCCAGACTTCGCGCTTGGCCACGCCGGGGTTCAGCGGACTCCTGTCCGCCGCCCCGCCGGCGGAGACGGCGGCGCCATCGGGCGCCTGCCGCGGCGTTTCCTGGCTCACAGGCCCAGCGCGGCGATGCCAGCCTGGGCGATCTGGGCGTCTTCGGTGGACTTCACGCCCGACACGCCGACCGCGCCCACCACCTGGCCGTTGGCCACGATCGGCACGCCGCCTTCCAGCATGCCTTCGATCAGCGGCGCCGACAGGAAGGAATAGCGGCCATTGTTGATGATCTCTTCGTAGACGCGCGATTCGCGGCGCCCCAGGGCCGCGGTCTTGGCCTTGGCCGGCGCGATGTGCGAGGAAATGGGCGCGGCGTCGTCCAGCCGCAGCATGCCCAGCAGGTGGCCGCCATCGTCCGACACGGCGATGGTGACGGCCCACTTGTTCTGCAGGGCGTGTGCTTCGGCCGCGGCCAGGATTTTCTTGACGTCTTCGGCGCTCAGCACGGGTTTGGTATTCATTGCAGCGACTCCTTGATCTGTTCCAGGGCGGTGGGGTCTTCGATGGTGGTCAGGTCGCCGGGATCACGGCCTTCGCATACCGCGACAATGGCGCGGCGCAACACCTTGCCCGAGCGGGTCTTGGGCAAGGCGCCCACGAACCGGATCCGGGCCGGTCGCGCCACCGCGCCCAGCTGATCTTCCACCAGCCGCATGATATCCGCTTCCAGCTGCTTTGCGCCCTCCGGCGTCTCCGCCGTGGCCGGATTCTTCAGCACGGCGAAGGCCATCGCCACCTGCCCCTTGAGTGCATCGGCCACGCCCACCACCGCGCACTCGGCGATGCCGCTGTGGCTGTTGACCGACTCCTCGATCTCGCGCGTGCCCAGGCGGTGGCCGGCCACGTTGATCACGTCGTCGGTGCGGCCCAGGATGAACCAGTACCCATCCGCGTCGACCAGGCCCCAATCGAAGGTGGAATACACCTGGCGGCCCGGGATCGACGTGAAGTAGGTCTGCACGAAGCGCGCGTCGTCGCCCCATATGGTCGACATGGCGCCCGGCGGCAGCGGCGGCACGATGGCTACCACGCCCTTCTGGTCGGGGCCCAGGTCCTCGCCGCTGGACTCGCTGACGATGCGCGCATCGAAGCCATAGACCGGGAACGACGGACTGCCGAAACGGGTCGGCACCTTTTCCACGCCCGGCTGTGCCGACAGGATCGGCCAGCCGGACTCGGTCTGCCAATAGTTGTCGATGATGGGCTTGCCCAGCCCTTCGGAAATCCACTGCGCGGTGGGTTCATCCAGCGGTTCGCCGGCCAGGTACACCGCCCGCAGCGAAGACAGATCATGCTTGCGCAGCATGGCCGGATCCTGGCGCTTGAGCACCCGCACCGCCGTCGGCGCCGAAAACAATGTGTTGACGCCGAACTGTTCCACCAGCTTCCACAGGATGGCCCCGTCCGGCCGCACCGGCGTGCCTTCGTACAGCACGGTCGCCTGGCCGCCGATCAGCGGGCCATACACAATATAGGAGTGCCCCACCACCCAGCCGATGTCGCTGGTGCAGAAGAACGTATCGCCGGCCTTGCCGTCGAACAGGTACTCCATCGACGAAGCCAGCGCCACCGCGTAACCGCCGGTGTCGCGCTGCACGCCCTTGGGTTTGCCGGTGGTGCCGGACGTGTACAGGATGTAGCTGGGTTCGGACGACTCCAGCCAGGCCACCGGCACGCGGGCGCCGCGCTGGGCGGCGCGCAGCGTGGCGTAGTCCAGGTCGCGCCCGGGCACCGGCTCGAACGGCGCCAGGCCGCGGTCGAACACCACCACGGAAGCCGGCGGCGTCTTGCACAACCCCAGCGCCCGGTCCAACAAGGGTTTGTACGGCACCACCTTGCCCGCGCGCGAGCCGCCGTCGGTGCATACCACCACCTTGGGCGCGGCATCATCGATGCGCTGCGCCAGGTTGACCGAGGCAAAGCCGCCGAACACCACCGAGTGCACCGCGCCGATGCGCGCGCAGGCCAGCATGGTGAAGACCGCCTCGGGCACCATCGGCATGTACAGCAGCACGCGGTCGCCGCGCCCCACGCCCAGGTCCTGCAGCATGGCCGCGGCCGCATTCACCTCTTCATAGACGTCCTGGCGGGTATAGACACGTTCGCGCTCGACCTCGGTCGAGACCCAGATCAGGGCCGGCTTGTCCGCCTGGGTCGGCAGCCAGCGGTCGACGGCGTTGTAACAGAGGTTGGTCCTGCCGCCCACGAACCACTTGGCGAACGGCGGCCGGGAAAAATCCAGGACCGACTCGAACGGCGTCTCCCAATGCACGCGGTCGGCCTGCTCGCGCCAGAAGGCCTCCCGGTCGTGTACCGAGCGGTAATGGAAATCCCGGGTTTTTTGCATTTTTGTCTCCTGTTATTGTGCATACGCCTTAAGGCTGATTGCTTTCTTTTTGAATCCTTCGGTCATTTTGGTAGGCAAACCTTGCACCAGGCTTGCCGCAAGTCAAAAAATTCTGCCACGCGTCTACGCCGCACGGGCGCCGGGCTGGTTACAGTAACGAACCAGTCTTAAAAGTTTGGTAGAATCCCCCGCAAGTTGTAGACAACATATCAGTTGGTTCGCTGCTTGATTCCCGCTATTCAGGTGTTTTTTAGCGTTTTTGACGCTTTATTACCCGGAAAATGCGAAACAGGCGGCAACCTTCCCCAGGCGAATGCATCGACACTCCAAAAGCGCGCGACTGAATTCATCCTCTGGCCAGGCAAACCGCGGTCTGCGTTTGCTGGCGCTGGCGGCGTGCGTCGCGGGTCTGGCGGGTTGTGCAAGCACCAATCAAAAGTCCACCGCCTATACGTCCGAGATCGATCCGTACGAGACGGAATGGGTCGCCACCGCCGATGACCCCATCGGCATGCTGGTGGTGCAGAAATTCAAGCGTGAACGCCAGCGCAGCCACAGCGGTGTCAACAGCGACAACGCCATGGTCAGCGAAGCCCTGAACTACCTGGGCATCCGCTACCGCTTCGGCGGCAACTCCCCCGATACCGGTTTCGATTGCAGCGGCCTGGTGGCCTACACCGCCGAACGCTCGCTGGGCCTGAAACTGCCCCGCAACGCCGCCGAAATCGCACAACAGGGCGTGTCCATCGACAAGAACGAGCTCAAGGCCGGCGATCTGGTCTTCTTCAACACCATGGGCCGCCGCTATTCGCATGTCGGCATCTATCTGGGCGACGACCGCTTCGTGCACTCTCCCAGCTCTGGCGGCGTGGTGCGCGTCGAAAACATGACCATGGCGTACTGGTCCAAGCGCTACAACGGTGCCCGCCGCATCGACACCAGCCTGGTGGCCACGGCCCGCGCGGCCAACTGATTCCTGCCATTCTGACCGGCCGGCCTGGCCGGCGCCATCGTCCGAACGGCACGACCCGCGCACGCCGCCGCGCGGCCTGATCCAGACAGCAAAACGCCGCCGGACTTGCCAGTCCGGCGGCGTTTTTCATTCCTCTTCGCGGCGCGGGGCCGCAGGCCTGTTCGGCCTCCCCAGTTTTCAGTGTTGGTGGCGGCTCGGCACGATGTCAGTGGACCGCGGCTCCGGCGGCGCCCGCGCACAGGCCGCATTGCTGCAGGGCCTGCTGCATGCTGCACACCGAACGGCGACAAGCCACGACCCGGATACCGCCGCGCTGCGCCGCGTTGCGGAAGGTCTTCATGACGTTATGCCCCAGGAAGTCGGTCAACAGGATGACCAGCTGGGTGCCCGAGGGCAGCTGCAACGTCTTCTTCTGATGCGAGGGATCACGGCCACTGATGTGGTGCGTGATCGAAATGTTGTGTCCTTTGAGCAGATCCGGGATGTTGCCGAGCCTGTCGGCCCCCACTACCACTGCACTCAATCCTGCCGTCATGTTGAACCTCACTGGGTCGTTGAGACTGGATGTAATGATAATGATTCCTATTTTTTAGTCAACTCAAATGAGATCAGTTCTTATTTAATTATTTTTATGAGCTCATGGAAAGGGATAGCGAGCGGCCCCTTTCTCCGCGCTTCCCCGCGCCCTGGGCGGACAACGGGCAAGAAAAAAGGCGGTCTCCCGAACGAAGAACCGCCTTGGCTCGACACGCCGCCGCGCTTATTTCGGCACGCCCTGCACCGCCTCGGTCACGACCGCGCGGGTCAGGGACGGGGCCAGCATTTCCAGGAAGGTGTACACGTAGTCGCGCAGGAACACGCCGGCCTTGACGCCGACGCGCGTGGTGTGGGTGCCGAACAGATGCCCCACGGGCAGCCCGACCAGGCTCGAATCCCGTCGCGGATCGTAGGCCACCCCGGCGATGATGCCGATGCCCAGGCCCACGTCCACGTAGGTCTTGATCACGTCGGCGTCGATGGCTTCGAGGACGATGTCCGGGTGGATGCCCTGATTGGCGAAGACCTCGTCGATCGTGCTGCGGCCGGTAAAGGCGCGGTCATAGGTCACGATGGGGTATTCCGCCAGCTGCGCCAGCGACAGGCGCTTGGCGGCGCTGGAAGTCAATTCGGCCAACGGATGGTCCGGCCGCACCACCACGGTGTGCTCCCAGGCATAGACCGGCAGGGTCGCCAGGCCGGGCGTCAATGCCAGCGACTCGGTCGCCAGCGCCAGGTCGGCCTGCTCGTGCAGCACCATCTCGGCCAACTGCGCCGGGCTGCCTTCGGCCAGCGACAGGTGTACCTTGGGGAACTGCTTGCGGAACGCCGGGATCACGCGCGGCAGCAGGTAGCGCGCCTGGGTGTGGGTGCAGGCGATCACCAGGCCGCCTTCATCGCGGCGGGCGAATTCGTCGCTGACCTTCTTCAGATTGTCGACCTCGCGCATGATGCGGTCGATCACCTGCGACACGGCCAGGCCGGGCTTGGTCAGCCCTTTGATGCGCTTGCCGTGGCGTTCGAAGATCTTGATCCCGAGCTCATCCTCGAATTCGATGATGGCCTTGGATACGCCCGGCTGTGAGGTATAGAGCATCCGGGCGGCTTCGGTCAGGTTGAAGTCGCGCCGGATGGTTTCGCGCACAAAACGAAATTGCTGCAGGTTCATGAATTGGCCCCTGATAGACGGGCCAATTATAAGTAATAAAGACGCCTTGTTATATAACTTATTAATATAAGCTTAGGACAAGGCGTCCCTCTTTCAGCGCATCGAGATCGTGGTGTTCACGGTCTTGGCATGGGCCGACCAGCGCGCCGTGACGGTCTTGGTCTGGGTCCAGAACTGCACCGCCTGCTTGCCGTTGGGGCCCAGGTCGCCCAGCTTGGAGCCGCGCGAACCGGTGAAACTGAACCACGCCACCGGCACGGGGATCGGCACGTTGATGCCGACCTGGCCGACGTCGATGTTGTTCTGGAAGTAACGCGCCGCGCCGCCGTCCTGCGTGAACAGGGCAACGCCGTTGCCGTTGGGGTTGCGGTTGATGAATTCCACCGCCTCTTCCAGCGTTTCCGCGCCGACCACGCACAGCACCGGACCGAAGATTTCCTCGGTGTAGATGGTCATGTTCTCGGTCACGCCATCGAACACGGTCGGGCCGACGAAGTTGCCCTGCTCGAAGCCGGAGACCTTCAGGTTGCGGCCGTCCAGCAGCAGCTTGGCGCCTTCGTCCACGCCCTTCTGGATCAGGCTTTCGACGCGCTTCTTGGCGTTCGGCGAGACCAGCGGGCCCAGGTCGGCGGCGCGGTCCATGCCCGAATTGACCTTGAGTTTCTTGGCGCGCTCAACGAAATCGGGCAGCCAGTTGCGGGCTTCGCCCACCAGCACGGCCACCGACGAGGCCATGCAGCGCTGGCCGGCCGCGCCGAATGCCGCGCCCAGCAACTGGTTCAGCGCCACTTCCGGATCGGCGTCCGGCAGGATCACGCAGTGGTTCTTGGCGCCCATCATCGACTGGCAACGCTTGCCGGCCGCCGAAGCACGGTTGTAGATCTCGGTGCCGACGCGGGTCGAACCAATGAACGACACGGCCTTGATGTCGGGATGCTCGCACAGCCCGTTGGCCGTTTCCGGACCACCATGCACCACGTTCAGCACGCCCGGCGGCAGGCCGGCTTCCAGCGCCAGCTGCGCCAGGAACAGCGACGAGCTCGGGTCCTGCTCGGACGGCTTGAGCACGAAGGTATTGCCGCAGGCCACCGCGATCGGGAACATGAAGCACGGCAGCATCACCGGGAAGTTGAACGCGGTGATGCCCGCGCACACGCCCAGCGGCTGGATCAGCGTGTAGACGTCGATGCCCGAAGCGGCGTTCTCGGCGTACTCGCCCAGTTGCAGATTGGCGATCGAGCAGGCGTGCTCGACCACTTCCAGGCCGCGGCCGACTTCGCCTTCGGCGTCGGGCAGGGTCTTGCCATGCTCGCGGGTGATCATCTCGGCCAGCTTGGCGGTGTTGGCGCGCAGCAGTTCCTGGAACTTCAGCATGACGCGCATGCGCGCGCCCTGGCCGCTGTTGCGCCAGGTCTTGAAGGCTTCCTTGGAATTGGCGATGGCCTCGTCCAGTTCCGCGCGCGTGGCGAACGGCACCTTGGCCACGACTTCCTGGGTGGCGGGGTTGATCACGTCGCGCCATTCGGTGGTCTTGGACTGCACGAGCTTGCCGCCGATCAATAGCGGAACGCGGGGGACTTCACTCATTTGATGCTCCTCACACTGCATAGTCGATGCGGATGGATTCCGCGTTCTTGGATCTCGCGCGCGCGCCGCCGGGCGAGCCCTGGCGGCGCGCCGCGCCTTACTTCTGCACCAGCGGGCAGGCCGAATCGGCCAGCGGCTGGAAGGCCTCGGCCGCCGGAATGGTGGCCACCAGCTTGGAATAGTCCCAGCCGCCCTTGGACTCGGACGGCTTTTTCACTTCGTACAGATACATGTCGTGGATCACGCGGCCGTCGGGGCGGATCGAAGCGTTGCGCATGATCGGGTCCTTGATCGGCAGTTCGCGCATCTTGTCGGCCACCACCTTGCCGTCGGTGCTGCCCGAGGCCGCCACCGAACGCAGGTAGTGCAGCACGCTGGAGTACACGCCGGCCTGCGTCATGGTCGGCTTCAGGCCGCGGAAGGCCTTCTCGAAGCGGGTCGACCACTGGCGCGTGGCGTCGTCGTAATCCCAGTAGAAGCCGTCCACGTACGACAGGCCCTGGGCGCTCTCCAGCCCCAGCGCGCGCAGGTCCGACAGGAAGATCAGCAGCGACACCAGGCGCTGGCCGCCGGCCACGATGCCGAACTCGCGCGCCTGCTTGACCGCGTTGACGGTATCCTGGCCGCCGTTGGCCAAGGCCACGACCTGCGCCTTGGAGCTTTGCGCCTGCAGCAGATAGGAGGCGAAGTCCGGCGCGTTCAACGGATGCCGCACGCTGCCGGCGACGGTGCCGCCCAGCGCCTTGACCGCCTTGGCCGTGTCGGCCTCGAGCGAATGGCCGAAGGCGTAGTCGACGGTGATGAAGTACCAGGACTTGCCGCCCGCCCTGACCGTGGCCTTGGCGCCGCCGGCGGACTGCGAATAGGTGTCGAACATCCAGTGGAATCCGACCGGCGAGCATTCCTTGTTGGTCAGCGCCGTGGTGGCCGGGCCGGAGAACATCACGACCTTGTTCTTTTCGCGCGCGATGCCCTGCACCGCCAGCGCCACGGCCGAATTGGTCAGGTCGGCGATGGCGGTGACGCCGTCGCGATCGAACCATTCACGCGCCTTGGCCGCGCCCACATCGGCCTTGTTCTGGTTGTCGGCCGATACCAGCTCGATCTTCATGCCCTTGCACTCGGCCGCCAGGCAATCGTCGATAGCCAATTGCGCCGCCGCCACCGAACCGGGCCCGCCCATGCCGGCGTAGGTGCCCGACATGTCGGTCAGGATGCCGATCTTCACCGGCGGTTTATCCGCCGCGTACGCCTGGCCCAACAGCGCTGCGCCCAGACACAAGCCTGCGGCCAGCCCGCGTGCGTGCAATTCCATGGATTTGTCTCCTGAGTTTTATGCGTTATGGGGCCGTCTTCGCGACCCGCGGCTCCCGGAGCATTACCCCCAGGGCTGCCGACCCAGTGTAGATGTGTGAAAATCAACAAGCAACACCAGAAATGCACATTCCTTGTGCATCAATGCACAATCAATGCGGGGACGAAAAACATGCTGGATTGGGACAGCCTGCGGTATTTCCTGGAGGTCGCGCGAACCCAGCGCGTCAGCGCCGCGGCGCGCAAGCTGGGCGTCGAACACACCACGGTCTCGCGCCGTATCCGCGCCCTGGAAGCCGAACTGGACACGCTGCTGTTCGAGAAATCGCGCAGCGCCGGCTTCGTGCTGACCGAGGACGGCCAGCGCCTGTTCGTACACGCGGAGCAGATGGAGAGCACGGTGCACAGCGCCCGCGAGACGCTGTCCGGGATCGGCCAGGCGCTGTCCGGCCACCTGCGCATCGGCGCCACCGAAGGTTTCGGCAGCTACGTGCTGACGCCGCTGGCGGCCGATTTCCAGCGGCGCTATCCGCACATCACGCTGGACATCCTGCCGGTGCCGCGCTTCGTCAGCCTGTCCAAGCGCGAGGCCGACCTGGCCATCACAATCGAACGGCCCCAGCGCGGGCCCTACGTGTGCAGCAAGCTGTGCGACTACACGCTGCGCCTGTACGGCACGCCCGAGTACCTGGCGCGCCATCCGCCGATCCGCGGCCGCGCCGACCTGGCCGGCCACAGCTTCATCGGCTATGTCGACGAATTGCTGTTCAGCGAACGCCTGCGCTACCTGGAAGACCTGTTGCCGGCCAGCCGGGTGGTGTTGCGCAGCACCAGCGTGGTGGCGCAATACCATGCGGCGCTGCAGGGCCAGTCGCTGGCCATCCTGCCCTGCTTCATCGCGGCGCAGGACCCCAGGCTCAAGCCGGTGCTGGAAAAGGAAGTGGAGATCACCCGCTCGTTCTGGATGTACTGCCACGAAGACCTGCGCAAGCTCAAGCGCGTGACGGTGCTGTGGGAGTTCATCCGCAAGTCGGTGCTGAAGAACGCCGACCTGCTGGCCGGCAAGCGCGGCACGATGAAATACCTGCCCTGAAGCCGGCAGCGGCGGCGCGGGTCAGGCCGTGCCGACGGCCAGGCCCGGCAGCGGGACGCCGAGGCTGGCGGCCCGTCCGGCATGTCCCCGCGTCCCTGGGGCGGGCCGCGGGTCGAGCCGCTAGCTGTTCTTGGGCGCCTTGACGCGCAGGCGGCGCATCAACAGGAAGGCCGTGAAGGCGGCCACCACCAGGTGGATCGCCACGGTGCCGACGCCGAAACTGAGCTTGCCGTTGGAAATCCAGGCGCGCGACAGGTTGATCAGGTTCATGTACAGCAGGCCCACCAGACCGGCGATCAGCAAGTCGCCCGAACGTCCCAGGCGCGGGTTGACGGCGCCCAGCGGAATCGCCAGCAGCGCCAGGTTCAGCGCAGCCAGCGGCAGCGAGATGCGCCACATCACCTGCGACCAGCTGCTGGTGGTGTTGTCGGCCATCAGCTGCGGGGTGGTGCGCGCCTTGGCCGAGCGTTCGGCGGCGGCGCGCGCGGACGCGACCGGGTCGTCGCCGCCCTTGCTTTCCAGACGCAGCCCGTATTTATCGAAGTGCACCAGGCGGATCTCGGGCGTACCTGGCTTCAGGTCGTAGCGATGGCCCTCGCCCAGCACCAGGAAGCGGTCGCCGTTGGGCAGGGTTTCGCTGTGGGCGCTGCTGGCGGTCAGGACGCTGAGCCATTCCGGCCCGGTCTCGCGCGCGAACACGTTGCCCAGTTCGTCGGTCGGCTTGGCCGGATCCTCGGCGAAGAACACGCGGTTGCCGCCCGCCGATTCCGCGAACTGGCCCGCCGTGACCTTGGACAGATCGGAGCGCTGTTCAAAGCGTTCGTGGTATTCGCCGATCTGCCGATAGGCCCAGGGCGCGGCCACCAGCGTCAGCCCGGCCACCGCGATGGCCACGGGAATGGCGACGCGCAGCACCGGCTTGAGCCAGTCCGCCAGCGACAGGCCGCTGGCGAACCACACCACCATCTCGGATTCCCGGTAATTGCGCGTGACCGTGGTCAGCACCGCAATGAAGACCGACACCGCCAGGATGGTCGGCAGGGCCGTGATGGTGGACAGCGCGGCCAGCACGAGCACGACGTCCGCCCCGATGTTGCCGCCCGCCGCCTCACCGAGCAGGCGCACCAGCAGCACGCTGAGCCATACGATGAGCAACGTGGAAAAGACAACGCCAGCGTGACTGGTGATCTCGCTGACGACAGAGCGTTTGAATAGAGACATGGGAGAATATGCGGGATAATCGACCGCATCATACAGACGCACACGGGAAACCCTCATGGAATTTAGCACACAGACCACCGCTTCCCTGCACCAGATCAAAACCGCCGCGCTGGCGGTCGGGGTCTACGCCGACGGCGTGTTGAGCCCCGCGGCCGACCTGATCGACCGCGCCTCCAACGGCGCCGTGCGCGCCGTCGCCAAGAACGAGTTCCGCGGCCGCGCTGGTTCCACCCTGGTGCTGCGTTCCCTGCCGGGCGTGGCGGCCCAGCGCGTGGTCCTGGTGGGCCTGGGCAAGCAGGATGAATACGCTGCCCGCGCCCACGCCTCGGCCGAACAGGCCTTCGCCGCCGCCTGCGTCGCGGCCCAACTGACCGAAGGGGTGTCCACGCTGGTCGCCAACCCGATCGCCGACGTGCCCCTGGTTGCCCGCGCCCGCAGCGCCGCCATCGCCGCCGGCAGCGCCACCTATCACTACGACGCCAGCTTCGGCAAGCCCGACCGCGACGCCCGTCCCAAGCTCAAGAAAATCGTGCAGATCGTCGAGCGCGCGGACGCCGCCCAGGTCCTGAAGGGCCTGCGCGAAGGCGCCGCCATCGCCAACGGCATGGAACTGACCCGCACACTGGGCAACCTGCCTGGCAACATCTGCACCCCCACCTACCTGGGTGACACCGCCAAGCGCCTGGCGCGCGAATACAAGTCGCTCAAGGTCGAGGTCATGGACCGCAAGCAGGTCGAGGCGCTCGGCATGGGCTCGTTCCTGTCGGTGGCGCGCGGCTCCGAGGAAGCGCTGCGCTTCATCGTCCTGCGCCATGCCGGCAAGCCCGCCAAGAAGGGCGCCAAGGCATCCGAGGGCCCGATCGTGCTGGTCGGCAAGGGCATCACCTTCGACGCTGGCGGCATCTCGCTCAAGCCCGCCGCCACCATGGACGAAATGAAGTACGACATGTGCGGCGCCGCCAGCGTGCTCGGTTCGTTCCGCGCCCTGGCCGAGCTGGAACTGCCGCTGGACGTGATCGGCCTGATCCCGGCCTGCGAAAACCTGCCGAGCGGCAAGGCCAACAAGCCGGGCGACGTGGTCACCAGCATGGCCGGCCTGACCATCGAGATCCTCAACACCGACGCCGAAGGCCGCCTGGTGCTGTGCGACGCGCTGACCTACGCCGAGCGCTTCAAGCCGTCCACCGTGATCGACATCGCCACCCTGACCGGCGCCTGCGTGGTGGCCCTGGGCCACGTCAACACAGGCCTGTTCACCAAGGACGACGCGCTGGCCGAGGCCCTGTCGGCCGCCGGTCGCCAGGCGCTGGACACCGCCTGGCGCATGCCGATGGATGACGCCTACCAGGACCAGCTCAAGTCCAACTTCGCCGACCTGGCCAACATCGGCGGCCCCCCGGCCGGCGCCGTCACGGCCGCCTGCTTCCTGTCGCGTTTCACCAAGGCCTACCGCTGGGCCCACCTGGACATCGCCGGCACCGCCTGGAAGAGCGGCAAGGACAAGGGCGCCACCGGCCGTCCCGTGCCGCTGCTGATGCAGTTCCTGCTGGACCAGGCTTGACCCCGCACGCACGGAAACCGGCATGACGCGCATCGACTTCGCCTTCGGCGCGCCCGACCGCCTGCGCATGGCCTGCCAGGTGGTGCGCAAGCGCTACCTGGCGGGGCAACGCTTGGTGGTGTACTGTAAAGAAGGCTCGCGCCTGGCGGCCTTCGATCGCATGTTGTGGGCCTTCGACGACACCTCGTTCGTGCCGCATGTGCTGGCCAATGACCCGCTGGCGGCCGAGACGCCCGTCGTCCTGACCGCCGGCGATCCGCAGCAGGCGGCGCAGGCCGCCGGCGACGGCCCTTCGCCCTGGCTGCTCAATCTCGACGACAACTGCCCGCCGGGCTTCGAGACCTTCGAGCGGCTGCTCGAGATCGTCTCGGACGATCCCGATGACAAGCAGGCCGCGCGCCAGCGCTGGCGCGTCTATCAGGGCGCCGGCCACACGCCGCAAAGCCACGACCTGAGCCAACGGCAGCCGGGCGCCTGACCGCCCTCTCCGCCTCCCGCGCCGCCCCCGGCGGCGCCATCTCGACCCTCGGGAGCCCCCATGCCCCACCGCCCTTCCGACCCCGGTATCCCCACCTTGACCCAGCGGGCCGAGCCGACGCTGTCGCCGTCCACGCCGCCGGACATCGCGCCGCTGACCGATGTGGCGCGCGGGCGCGAATCCGCCCATGACAGCGACGCCTTCCCCCTGCTGACCGACATAGCTCGACGTGACGACGCCTTTCCGTTGCTGACGGACGTCGCCCGGGATGACGACGCCTTCCCGCTGCTGACCGACGTCGCCCGGGATGACGACGCCTTCCCGCAGCTGACCGACGTCGCCCGGGATGACGATGCCTTCCCGTTGCTGACCGACGCCGCCCGGGATGACGACGCCTTCCCGTTGCTGACCGACGCCGCCCGGGATGACGATGCCTTCCCGCTGCTGACCGATGTCGCCCGGCACGGCGCCGACGCGCCGCGTCCGGCTGAAGCGACCGATACGCCCGCCCTGCCGTCGCCCGCCGCGGTGGTCGCGCCAGCCGCCCCGGCCGCCGCATCGCCGCAGGCCTCGGTGCTGGCCGCCCGCCTGCAGGCGGAAGTCGAACAGGTCATGCGCCAGGCCCTGGCCGACGCCATTGAACAGATCCAGGCACGCATGGACGAGGAACTGCCGCGTATCGTGGCGCGGGTGATGCAGGACGTCAGGCCCGGTTGAAACCGGCTTGACCATCCCCATAACAGGGTCATGCCTGCCCGCCCTGCGCGCTAATGCTTCCGAAAACTGGATTCTTCAGGGAACTGTAAGGTATCCTTGGCATCTAAGCCTTCTAGGCAAATCAATTTCTGCCGTACACAGGAGTCCTCCATGAACGAATACCGTCCGTCCCCCTTTAACCGTTCCGGCACCCTCGCCGGCGCGCCGGGCGAGGTCGTGCGCAACAAAGTGCTGCGCAACACCTATTGGCTCCTGGCGCTCTCGCTGATCCCGACCGTATTGGGCGCGGCCGTCGGCCTGTACACCGGCATCAATCGTGTCATGGGCGCCAGCCCGGGCCTGTCCGCCATCGTGTTCCTGGTGGGCGCCTTCGGCATGATGTTCGCCATCGAGAAGAACAAGAACAACTCGCTGGGCGTGGTGTTGCTGCTCGCCTTCACGTTCTTCATGGGCGTAATGCTGTCGCGCCTGCTCGGCTTCGTGATGGGCTTCAGCAACGGCTCGCAGCTGGTGATGACGGCCTTCGGCGGCACGGCGATCGTGTTCGGCACGATGGCCACGCTGGCCACCACCATCAAGCGCGACCTGTCCGGCCTGCAGAAATTCCTGTTCATCGGCGCCGTCGTGATCCTGGTGGCGGCCCTGGCCAACATCTTCCTGCAACTGCCCGCGCTGATGCTGACCATCTCGGTGCTGGCCATCGTGATCTTCTCGGCGTTCATGCTGGTCGACCTGCAGCGCGTCGTGAACGGCGGCGAAACCAACTACGTGTCCGCCACGCTGGCCATCTACCTGGACGTCTACAACGTCTTCTCGAACCTGCTGATGCTGCTGGGCATCTTCGGCGGCAACCGCGAGTAAGCGCGCCGCTGTCACAGTCGCAAGGGCCTGCATGAACCATGCAGGCCCTTTTTCATTGGAGCGAGCCATGCCTGATCGCCGTCGATTCCTGCAGGCCGCCGCCTGCGCGCCGCTGCTGGCCCAGTCCTGGACGGCAAGCGCCCTGAGCCTCCAGCGGCCGATGCTGACCCGCCCGATCGGGGCCGCCGGCGACATGCTGCCGGTGATCGGCCTGGGCACCGCCGACACCTTCAATGTGTCGCCCTCGGACGCGGCCGCCATGGCGCCGCTGGCGCAGGTCGTGGACGCCTTGCTGGAGGCGCGCGGTTCGCTCATCGACACCGCCCCCAGCTACGGACAGGCCGAGGCCGTCACCGGCGCGCTGCTGGCGCGCGAGCCGGACCGGCGTGCGCTGGTGTTCCTGGCCACCAAGATCAGCACCCAGGGCCACGAGGCGGCCCGGCGCCAGATCGAGAACTCGCTGCGCGCGCTGCGCACGCAGAAGCTCGATCTGATCCAGGTCCACAACCTGATCGACACCCGCAACCAGCTGGCGCTGCTGCGCGACCTCAAGCAGCAGGGCGTGACGCGCTACCTCGGCATCACGCACTACACCAACGCCGCCCATGACGAACTGACCGAGCTGGTCGAGAAGGAAAAGCCCGACTTCCTGCAGATCAATCTGTCGGTGGGCGCGCGCAATGCCGAAAAGCGCCTGCTGCCGGCCTGCCAGGCCAACGGCGTCGCGGTGCTGATCAACCGCCCATTCCAGGACGGCGCGCTGTTCCGCCAGGTCCGGGACAGGCCGCTGCCGGCCCTGGCCGGTGAAATCGAGTGCACCTCATGGGCGCAGTTGTTCCTGAAATTCATCATCGGCCATCCCGCCGTGACCGCCGTCATCCCCGCCACCTCCAAGCCGGCCAACATGGTGGACAACGCGCGGGCCGGCTTCGGTCCGCAACCGGACGCGGCGCTGCGCGAACGCATCGCCGCCCTGCTGGGCTGAAGCCATGCGCGCCCCCGGCTCCTGGCGCCAGCGGGCGGCGCAAGCGCTGGGGATCCAACCCGGCGAGGTGGCGGCGGGCGCCTGCGGCTTCGCCTTCTTCTTTTTCCTGTTCTGCGGCTATTTCATGCTGCGGCCGATCCGCGAGACGCTGGGCATCCAGGCCGGCGTCGACCAGTTGCAATGGCTGTTCACGGCCACCTTCCTGGCCATGCTGGCGGTGGTGCCGCTGTTCGGCTGGCTGTCGGGCCGGGTGCCGCGCGCCACGCTGGTGACCTGGGCCTACGCGGTGTTCGCCGCCACCATGGCCGGCTACGCGGCGCTGTTCCACTGGCAACCCGATGGCGTCTGGGCCGCGCGCAGCTTCTACGTGTGGTTGTCGGTCTTCAACCTGTTCGTGGTCTCGCTCGGCTGGAGCCTGATGGCCGACGTCTTCCGCATGGCGTCGGCCAAGCGCCTGTTCGCCTTCATCGCCGCCGGCGCCAGCGCCGGGGGACTGTGTGGCCCCCTGTTGGGCGGCCTGCTGGCGGGCACGCTCGGCGCGGCGGGCCTGCTGCTGTTGTCGGCGCTGCTGCTGACGGCGACGCTGCCGCTCAAGCGCTGGCTGCTGCGCTGGCGCGCCGCGACCCGCCCCGAGGCCGAGACCGCCGAACTGGCGCGCCCGATCCCGGGCGCCATGCTGGCCGGACTGTCGCGGGTGTTCCAGTCGCCCTACCTGCTGGGCATCGCCGTGCTGGTGCTGCTGCTGGCCACGCTCAGCACCTTCCTGTACATGGAGCAGGCGCGGCTGGTGGCCGAGACCTTCCCGGACAGAGCGCAGCGTATCCGCGTCTTCGCCACGCTGGACTTCATCGTGCAGGCCCTGGCGCTGCTGTCGCAGCTATTCCTCACCGGCCGCGTCGCCGCCTGGCTGGGCGTGCGATTCCTGATGGCGGCGGTGCCGCTGGCCATGGCGCTGGCGTTCCTGGCGCTGGCGGCCTACCCGGTGTTCGCGGTGCTGGCCGTGGCCATGATCCTGCGACGCGCCGGCGAATACGCCCTGGTCAAGCCGGGACGCGAGATGCTTTTCACCGCGGTCTCGCCCGAGGACAAATACAAGACCAAGAACGTCATCGACACCGTGGTCTACCGCGCTGGCGACGCGGCCAGCGGCTGGGTCAAGGCCGGGGTCGACGCGCTGGGCCACGGCGTGGCGCTGATCGCCCTCCTGGGCGCGCTGTGCGCGCTGGCTGCGGCGGCGCTCGGCTACGGACTGGGGCGCAAGGCCGACCGCCAGCCGCCGCAACCTTAGATTCTTCCAAACACCCATCTGATAAAACCAAACGGAATCCCGACGCGGCCGCCGCACAATAGCGCAGCCCTCAACGTCCCGGGAACCGTCATGAAACGCTCCGCCAGCCTTGCCGCCCTGTTGCTTTGCCTGACCGCGCAGCCCGCGCTGGCCGAATACCCGGAACGGCCCATCACGATGATCGTGCCGGCCGCCGCCGGCGGCAACGCCGACATCACCGCCCGCCTGGTCGGCCAGGAAATGAGCCGCGTGCTGGGCCAGCCGGTAGTCATCGAGAACCGCGTGGGCGCGGGCGGCCGCATCGGCACCCAGGCGCTGGTGCGCGCCGCGGCCGACGGCTATACCATCGGCTACGCCCACGTCGGCACGCTGGTGCTGCATCGCTATCTCTTCAAGCAGCAGCTCTATGACCTGGACCGCGACATCACGCCGATCGGGCTGGTGGCCGAAACCCCCAACGTCATCGTCGTCAACGCCGCCTCGCCCTACCGCGATCTCAAGAGCTTCATCGACGCCAGCCGCGCCCAGCCCGACCGCCTGACCATGACGTCGGCCGATCCCGGCACCACCAGCGAAGTCGGCGTCAAGCTGTTCATCGCCCAGACCGGCGCGGCGGTGCGGCAGATTCCCTACAAGGCCACGGCCGCGCAACTGGCCGACCTGCTGGGCGGCCACGTCGATTCGATGATGGAGAACCTGCCGCCCCTGATCGGCAACCTGAAGGATGGCCGCCTGCGCGCGCTGGCAGTCACCACCAAGGCCCGCGCGACATCCAACCCGGATGTGCCGACAGTGGCCGAGCAAGGCTATCCCGACTACGAGCAATCGGCCTGGAGCGCGCTGGTGGCGCCGGCCGGCACGCCGCCCGCCGTCATCGCGCGGCTGAACGCGGCGATGAACGCCGCGTTGCGGGCGGAACCCGTCGCGCGTGAACTGCGCAGCCGCTCGCAGGAGCCGCTCGGCGGCGCGCCCGCCGACGTCCAGACCCAGATCCAGAAGGAACTGCCCAAATGGGAAAATCTCATCAAGGCCGCCGGCACCACGCTGGATTGATTCACCCTCGCCCGCGACCGGAAGCCACGCCATGATCAAGGTAAGCCGCGAAGACTTCAGCTGCGCCGCCGCCACCAACGCCTCGGCCTACCGGCGCGTGACCATCCCGGTGCTGAAGATCGAGGCCGGCCCCGGGCCGGCCGTGGCGCTGATGGCCGGCGTGCATGGCGACGAATGGGAAGGCCAGGCGGCCATCCTGCAGCTCTGGCAACTGCTGCCGGGCGTCCTGCAGCGTGGCACGGTCTACCTGCTGCCCGCCGCCAATGCCGAGGCCTCGCTGGCGGGCACGCGCCTGTCGCCCTCCGACGGCGGCAACCTGAACCGCGCCTTCCTCGGCGCGCCGGCGCGCGGCTATACCGAGAGCGTGGCCGCCGCCCTGGAGGCGCGGCTGCTGCCGCGCATCCAGGCGCTGGTGGACGTCCACAGCGGCGGCGCGTCGCTGCGCTATCTGCCGTCTTCGGTTGTCACGCGCTATGGTGATGATCCCTATGATGAACGCCTGCCGGCCCTGGCCCGCGCCTTCGGCATGCCGCATTGCGTCTTCTTTCGCGGCGGCGAATCCGGTTCGATGCCGGCCGCCGCCAGCCGCCTGGGCGTGCTGCGCCTGAGCGCGGAAATCGGCGGCGGCGGCGAAACCACCCGCGCGCTGGTGGAACGCTGCCGCGACGGCCTGCTCGGCTGCCTGGCCGAACTGGGCCTGCTGGCCGCCGCCACGCCACGCCAGCCGGCCCCGTTGCTGCACGACCTGGACGCGCCGGCCGCCACCCTGCTCAGCCGCGAACCGGGCGTGTTCATCCCCGCCGTCGATCTGGGCCAGACCGTGACCGCCGGCCAGACCATCGGCCAGCTCATAGAACCCGCCCGCCCCGATCTGCCCGCGCGCGCCCTGGCCAGCCCGCAGGCCGGCACCGTCGTCTGCCTGCGCGCCATCGCCCGCAGCGACGACGGCGACTGCCTGCTGCAGGTCGCACCCGCCCTTCCCCTGGACTCCCTTGCCTCGTTGTACTGACCCATGCTGATGAACCCCCGCTTGTCCGGCCTGCGCTGCATCCGCTGCGACAGCCACCTGCCGCCCGCCGACTACCCGGAAGGCTGCCCGCATTGCCTGGAGGCCGGCCATCCCGCGTCGCTGGAATGCCAGTACGCCGCAGGCTCTGGCGACGCAATCGACCTGCCGGTGCTGGACCCCGTCACGCTGGGTGAAGGCGCCACGCCCTGCCTGGACGCGCCCGCGCTGGCGCAGGCCGAGGGCGTGGGCCGGCTCTGGCTCAAATGCGAGAGCGCCAACCCCACCGGCAGCCACAAGGACCGCATGGCCGCGCAACTGGTGTCGCGCGCCCGGCTGGCCGGCGCCACGCGTGTGGCCGCGGCTTCCAGCGGCAACGCCGGCGTCTCGCTGGCGGCCTATTGCGCCGCCGCCGGTTTGCAGGCCGACATCGCCATCACCCGCAACTGCCCGCCGCTGCAGCGCGAGGCCATGCAGCGCTTCGGCGCCCGTCTGACCGCGTTCGACGACAGCCTGGGCCGCTGGCCCCATGTCGCCGACCTGTGCCGCAACCAGGGCGCTTTCGCTGGCACCAACTATCTCAACCCGCCGGTCGGTACACACCCCTACGGCGTCGAAGGCTACAAGCCAATCGCACAGGAATTGTTCGACCGCTGCGGCCTGCCCACCGACATCGTCGTGCCGACCGCGCGCGGCGACCTGCTGTGGGGCATTCTGCTGGGCTGGCAGCAATTGCTGCGCGCCGGCCGCATCCCCCGGCTGCCACGGCTGCATGCGGTCGAGCCGTACGCCCGCCTGTCGCGGGCGCGCGCCGCGGGCGATGCGCGCGGCCTGTGGGAAGGGGCCACCGACCAGTACTCGATCGCCGGCGGCACGGTCACGCTGCAATCGCTGGAGGCGCTGACGCGCTCAGGCGGCTCGCCGGTCGAGGTCTCCGATGCCGCCGCCGCCCAGGCGCAGCAGCGGCTGGAGCGCCTTGGACTGGCTACGGAGCTGTCGTCGGCCGCCGCGCTGGCGGCGGTCACGCGGTTGCGCCGCGCCGGCCAGCTGGATGCGGAATCGTCGGTGGTGCTGATCCTGACGGCGGACGGCCGCCGCGGCTAGGCGGCGGCAACGGCTGCGCGGGCCGCGCGCCCGTCAGCCGCGCTTGACGCCGTAGCGTTCCACCAACGGCGCCAACGCCGCGCGCAGGCAGGTCGCCCAGTACTTGCCAGCCTCCGACAGCGGCCGGCTGCCATGCAGGATCATGTGGCATTCGAAATGCACCGGCGCCGCCAGCGGCCGGTGGCACAAGCCCGCGGCTTCCAGCCCCACCGCGGTGGCGGGGTTGGCGATGCCGACGCCATGGCCGGCCAGCGCCAGCTGGCACACCGTGCTCGAGTACGGCGTCTCGATCGCGACGCGCAGGCCGAGGCCGGCCTGCAGCACCAGCGCGTCCAGCCGCTGGCGCGAGGCATCCTCGGCATTCAGGGCGATCACGTCCACCTCGGCCAGTTGCGCCAGGCTGACCTGCTCCAGGCGCGCCAGCGGATGACCGCCCGGGAACACCGTCACGGCCCGCAGGCTGGCCAGGCGGTGGCCGCGCAGGCCCTCCAGTTCCGACTCATCGGCCACGGCAGCCAGATCGAGTTCGCCCGACACCACCATGTCGCGCAGCGTGTTCGAATCGCGGATCTGCAGATACAGGGGCGTGTCCGGATAACGCTCGCGAAAGCGCGCGATGGTAGCGTTGACGATCGCCCCGCTGTAGGCATGGATGCAGCCGATGCGCAGGCGCGGCTGGGCCGCGCCGCGGATCGCGCGGATCTTGCGGCCCAGGCTTTCCAGGCCGACGTTCAAACGGCGGATTTCCTCGTACAGCAGCGTGGCCTCGGGCGTGCGCTGCATGCGCTGGCGCACGCGCTCGAACAGCCGCAATTCGATGCTGGCCTCGAGCGCGGCCAGCGTGGCGCTGACCGTGGCCGGCGACACATCGAGCCGCCGGGCCGCGGCGGTCACGCTTTCCGTTTCATAGACGGTGCGGAACGTCTCGACCTGCTTGAGCGTGAAGGTCATGGCCGGCGCCCCGCGGGTTCAGATACGCTGCAGGTCCATCAGCACCCGGCGCGTGGCCAGGGGCCGGCCGGCCAGGTTCTCGGCCAGGCGTTCGCGCAGGTCGCGGCGTAGCGCCGGCTCGATGACAGGGTCGTCGAAATCGGGTTCGGCCTCATCGACGCCGTAGCCGGTCTCGCGCAGCAGCGTCCATTCGAAGCGGCGCAAGGCGCCCGCCGCGCGCGTGCCGCCCGACAGCTGCTGCAGCGCCATGTCGTAGGCGTCGAACAGCAGCGGATGGGCATCCTCGCGCGGCAGCAGCCGCAGCAGCAGTTCATTCATGTACCACGCCGACATCAGCGCGGTGCCGCTCAGGGCGCGCACGCCCATGATCTCGGCGCGGGTCAGGGTCTTGACCTCGCCGTTGCCGGTCCACGACAGCAGCAGCGGCTGGAACGCCGACAACACCGGACGCAGCACGGAATACGGGCGCTTGGCGCCCTTGGCGACCATGGCCACACAGCCGTGGTCGCGCGAGAAAGTCTGAACGATGAGGGACGTCTCGCGCCACGCGGTGGCGTGGAGCATGTATCCCGGGCGATCCTGGACGCGAGGCGCCCGTCTACTCATAGCCCAGGTCGCGCAGCGCACTCTCGCGGTCGGACCAGCCCTTGCGCACCTTGATGTAGATCTCCAGGTGCACCGGCTTGTCCAGCAGCTTGGCGATGTCCTGCCGCGCCTCGGAGGCGATGCGCTTCATGTGCATGCCGCCGGTGCCCAGCAGGATCGGCTTGTGGCTGTCGCGCTCCACCACGACGCAGGCGGCGATGCGCGCGCCCTTGTCGGTCTCTTCCCACTGCTCGATCACGACCGTACAGCCGTAGGGCAGTTCGTCGCCGACCAGGCGGAAGATCTTCTCGCGCACCAGTTCCGCGGCGATGAAGCGCATCGGCCGGTCGGTCAGGGTGTCTTCCTCGAACATCGGCTCGCCTTCCGGCAGCCGCGCCGCGATTTCCTGCAGCAGCTGGTCGAGCTGCTGGTTCTTGGTGGCGCTGACCGGCACCACGGCGCCGAACGGATGCAGCGCCATGATCTTTGAGACGAACGCGAACAACTCGTCGCGGTTCTTCAGCGCGTCGATCTTGCTGACGACCAGGATGGTGCGTTCCGGCGCCGGCAGCAGCGGCAGCAGCTTGGCGTCGCCTTCCGACCACTTGCCGGCCTCGACCACGTGCACCACCACGTCGACGTCGGCCAGCGCCTGCGTCACGACGCGGTTCATCATGCGGTTCATGGCGCCGCCGTGGCGCGTCTGGAAGCCCGGCGTATCGACGAACACAAACTGTTCGTGGTCGCGCGTCAGCACCCCGTGGATGCGGTGGCGCGTGGTCTGCGCCTTGCGCGACACGATGGAGATCTTGGAACCGATCAGCGCGTTCGTCAGCGTGGACTTGCCCACATTGGGGCGGCCGACGATGGCCACGAAACCGGTACGGAAAGGGGTATCGCTCATTTAGTCTCTTGGGACACTGCCACGGGCAGCGACAACTGCGCGGTCTTGCGCGCCTTGCCCGACTTGCGGGCGGCCTTGGACGCCGGGCTGATGGCCTGCGCCGCCTCCAGCGCCAGCTTGGCGGCCGACTGCTCGGCCGCGCGGCGGCTGGCGCCGGGCGCGTTCACCTTGATCTCGAGCGCCGGAATGGCGCATTCGACCTCGAACTGCTGGCTGTGGGCGGCGCCGTGCGTGGCCACCACGGTGTACACGGGCAAGGCCAGCTTGCGGCCTTGCAGGAATTCCTGCAGCAAGGTCTTGGCGTCCTTGCCCAGGGTCTTGGGGTCGACCGAGGCCAGCACCGGCTGGTACTGGCGCACGATCACGCGGCGGGCAGCGTCGAAACCAGCGTCCAGGAACACCGCGCCGAACAGGGCTTCGACCGTATCGGCCAGGATCGACGGCCGGCGGAAACCGCCGCTCTTCAGTTCGCCTTCGCCCAGGCGCAGGTATTGGGACAGCTCCAGGCGCTGGGCGATGTCCGCCAGCGAAGCCTGCTTGACCAGGTTGGCGCGCAGGCGTGACAGATCGCCCTCGTCGATTTTCGCGTAACGCTCGAACAGCATCGCCGCGACGACGAAGTTGAGCACGGAATCCCCGAGGAACTCCAGGCGCTCGTTGTGGCGCGCACCATGGCTGCGGTGGGTCAGCGCCTGTTCAAGCAGTGCTGGATCACCGAAGTGATGATCCAGCCGGTTTTCTAGCGTGGCTAGCGACATAATCAGTTGAACCGGCCGATGCGGCTGAGATCGCTGAAATTCATCCAGATGAAGAACGCCTTCCCGACGATATTGGATTCCGGCACGAAACCCCAGTATCGGCTGTCGGCGCTGTTATCCCGATTATCGCCCATGGCGAAGTATTGCCCCTCGGGTACTTTGCAGCGTACCCCATCGCGCGAATATTGGCAGTTCCCGAGGTTGGGAAATTGGTACTGCGGGCGATATTCCTGCGGCCTGCTTTCATCCAACAGGATATTGTGGCTAACTTCGCCCAATTTCTCCTTATATTGTGCGATATAGGAGACACGATCAGGCTCAAAATAGTCACCGTCGCGCGTATGCGGCACCAATTGGCCGTTCACATACAGTTTTTTGTCGAGGTAGGCGATTTCGTCGCCGGGCAGGCCGACCACCCGCTTGATGTAATCGACGTCCGGATCGACCGGGTAGCGGAACACGAACACGTCGCCGCGCTGCGGCTTGCCGATGTC
The DNA here is from genome assembly GCF_902859695.1 of Achromobacter ruhlandii. Lineage (GTDB taxonomy): Bacteria > Pseudomonadota > Gammaproteobacteria > Burkholderiales > Burkholderiaceae_B > Achromobacter > Achromobacter ruhlandii. The sequence continues at coordinate 291,630 of NZ_CADIJL010000001.1, read as the reverse complement.
GATGACCTTCTTGTCGATCACGGGCAGCCGCAGGCCGTAGCTGAACTTGTTCACCAGGATCAGGTCGCCCGATTGCAGCGTCGGCAGCATCGAACCCGAGGGAATGCGGAACGGCTCCACCACGAACGAACGCAGCACGAACACGAACAGGATCACGGGAAAAAAACTGACCGCGTATTCGATCCACCACGGCACGCGGCGGGCCTTGTCGCCGGCCTCGCGCCGCAAACGCTCGGCCTCTTGCGAATCGCCGATCAGCGCCGCGTCGTACTGCGCCATCGCCTCTTGCGCCCGGCGCTCGCGGCCGCGCCGCAATACGGCCAGATCGAGCGCCCAGATAATGCCGGTCAGCACCAGCAGAACAAACAGGATCAGGGCAAAGTTCCAACTCATCAGCTAACCGCCTTCTCGGGTTCTATTTGTCTTCCACTTGCAGGATGGCCAGGAAGGCCTCTTGCGGAATTTCCACCGTGCCGACCTGCTTCATGCGCTTCTTGCCGGCCTTCTGCTTTTCCAGCAGCTTCTTCTTGCGCGAGATGTCGCCGCCATAGCACTTGGCCAGCACGTTCTTGCGCAGCGCCTTGACGTTCTCGCGGGCGATGATTTCGGCGCCGATGGCCGCCTGGATCACCACGTCGAACATCTGGCGCGGAATCAGGCCGCGCATGCGCGTCACCACGTCGCGGGCGCGATGGCGGGCGTTGCTGCGGTGGACGATCACGGCCAGCGCGTCGACGCGATCGTTGTTGATCAGCAGGTCCACGCGCACCACGTCGGCCGAGCGGTATTCGAGGAACTCGTAGTCCATCGAGGCGTAGCCGCGCGACACCGACTTGAGCTTGTCGAAGAAGTCCAGCACGATCTCGGCCAGCGGGATCTCGTACACCAGGTGCACCTGGCGGCCGTGATAGCTCATGTTGATCTGCACGCCGCGCTTGTTGTTGCACAGCGTCATCACCGGACCGACGTAGTCCTGCGGCATGAACAGCGTGACCTTCACGATCGGCTCGCGGATGTCGGCGATCTTGCCGATCTCGGGCATGCGCGACGGGCTTTCGACGGTGATCACCGAGCCATCGCGCTGCTCGACTTCGTACACCACCGACGGCGCGGTGGTGATGATGTCCATGTCGAACTCGCGCTCCAGGCGCTCCTGCACGATTTCCATGTGCAGCAGGCCGAGGAAGCCGCAGCGAAAGCCAAAGCCCAGCGCCTGCGACACTTCGGGTTCGAACATCAGCGCCGCGTCGTTCAGCTTGAGCTTCTCGAGCGAATCGCGCAACTGGTCGTACTCGGAGCTTTCGACCGGGTACAGGCCGGCGAACACCTGCGGCTTGACTTCCTTGAAGCCGGGCAGCGGCTCGGCGGCCGGCTTGCTCGCCAGCGTGACCGTGTCGCCGACCTTGGCGTCCTCGAGCTGCTTGATGCCGGCGATGATGAAGCCCACCTCGCCCGCCGACAGGTGCGGACGCTGCTGCGACTTGGGCGTGAACACGCCGGTCTGCTCGCACAGGTGGGTGGCGCCGGAAGCCATCAGCAGGATCTTGTCCTTGGGCTTGAGCATGCCGTTGACGATGCGAACCAGCATCACCACGCCAACGTAGTTGTCGAACCACGAGTCGATGATCAGCGCCTGCAGCGGCGCATCGGGATCGCCCTTGGGCTGCGGCACCCGCGCGACGATGGATTCGAGGATCTCGTCGATGCCCATGCCGGTCTTGGCGCTGGCCAGCACCGCCTGCGAGGCGTCGATGCCGATCACGTCCTCGACTTCCTGGCGCGCGCTGTCCGGATCGGCCTGCGGCAGGTCCATCTTGTTCAGCACCGGCAGCACTTCCACGCCCAGCTCGATGGCGGTGTAGCAGTTGGCCACGGTCTGCGCTTCGACGCCCTGCGAGGCGTCGACCACCAGCAGCGCGCCTTCGCAGGCCGACAGCGAGCGGCTGACTTCATACGAGAAGTCGACGTGCCCCGGGGTGTCGATCAGGTTCAGGTTGTAGATCTTGCCGTCCTGCGCCTTGTAGTGCAGGGCCGCCGTCTGGGCCTTGATGGTAATGCCGCGCTCGCGCTCGATCTCCATGGAGTCGAGCACCTGCGCCGACATTTCGCGATCCGCCAATCCGCCGCAGCGCTGGATCAGGCGATCGGCCAGGGTCGATTTGCCGTGATCGATGTGGGCAATGATGGAGAAGTTGCGAATATGCTGCATGCTTGAATTTAAAAGGGACGGAACATTCGGCAAACTGCCGGAAGACGCCGCCACCAGGGTAGGCACGGCTGACGGGTTGGGGCCACTCGGCCGGCACGCCCGCCGCCGAGCCACGCTTGCGGCGGGCTGCGGACGGTATCTGGCGGAAGGGCCGGGCAAAAACGAGGGGGCGCCAGGCGCCCCCTCTTGCGGCAACCAGCCATTTTAGCCGGTCTTGCGCCTTATTTGCTTGCCGGCACCGCCACCCACTGGGTCTGCTCGCCGCGGCGCACCAGCAGGCCGACCGCGCGGCCCTTGTCCAGCTTGCCGACCAGCTCGGCGAACTGCTTGGCGCCGGTGACGTCGGTGTCGTTCAGGGCCAACACAATGTCGCCTTCCTGCAGGCCGGCCTTGGCCGCGGCGCCTTCGGCGACCTTGACCTGCACGCCGCCCTTGATGCGCAGCTTCTTCTGCACGTCGGCGGGCACGTCGATCACGCCCAGGCCCAGCGCGTTGGTGACTTCCGGCGCCGGCGGCGCGCCCTTCTTGCCCGGAGCGGCCTTGTCGACCGGAATCTCGCCGACCTTGACCGACAGGGTCATCTTCTTGCCCTTGCGCCACACTTCCATGTCGGCGCGCGTGCCCGGCTTGGTCTCGCCGACGATGCGCGGCAGGTCGGACCAGCGCTTGATCGGTTCCTTGTTGAAGGTCAGGATCACGTCGCCCGGCTGCACGCCTGCCTGCTCGGCGGGACCGTCGGCCTCGACGCTGCTGACCAGCGCGCCCTCGGCCTTGGGCAGGCCGATGGCCTCGGCCACGTCCTTGCCGACTTCGCCGATCTGCACGCCGACGCGTCCGCGCGTGACCTTGCCGGTGGCGCGCAGCTGGTCAACCACCCGCATCGCTTCGTCGATCGGGATGGCCAGCGAGATGCCCATGAAGCCGCCGCTGCGCGAGATGATCTGGGAGTTGATGCCCACCACCTCGCCCGCCAGGTTGATCAGCGGGCCGCCCGAGTTGCCCGGGTTGACCGCCACGTCCGTCTGGATGAAAGGCAGGTATTCGCCGGTATCGCGGCCGATGGCGCTGACGATGCCCGAGGTCACGGTGGAATCCAGGCCGAACGGCGAACCGATCGCCAGCACCCACTGGCCTTTCTTCAGCTTCTTGGGATCGCCGATCACCAGCGGCGTCATGTCCTTGGCCTCGATCTTGATCAGCGCCACGTCCGTGCGCTCGTCGGTGCCGATGACCTTGGCCTTGAATTCGCGGCCGTCGGTCAGGGTGACGTAGATGTCGGTTGCATCGCTGACCACATGGTTGTTGGTCATGATGTAGCCGTCATCGGAAATGAAGAAGCCCGAGCCCACGCCGCGCGGCACGGTGCGCTCCTCGGGCTGCTGCGGCTGCGGACGCTGGCGCGGATTGGGCGACTGCTGGCCCGGCGGCTGGAAGTCCGGACCGAAGAACCAGCGGAACAGTTCCGCCGGATCGTTGCCACCCGGGCCCACGCCGCGGATCGGCACGGTGGCGGTGGTGCGGATGTTGACGACCGCCGGGTCGGCCTTTTCGATGATGCTGGTGAAGTCAGGCAACGCCACCGTCGGGGTCGGCGTAGCGGCCGCGGGGGTCTGCGCCTGCGAGACGGGCGCGAACGCGGCCGACATCATGAGCCCCGCCGTCGCGGCCGCCAGGAAGCGGCGCAGGCTGGGGTTCGACACCATCATTGCTTTCATAGATTGCTCCGAAATCACTTCTTGCCGCAGAGGCCGCTCGTCACTTGGCGCCGGCCGCCGGAGCGTTCGCCACGGGTACGTATTCAGTCGATTGCGCCAATTGTTCCAGCGTCGCCACGGGCACTTCGCCCACGGCAGTCAGCCAGAAATCGGCGATGCGCGTGCCATAGACAGTAATCGATCCGCGCTGTGCCGCGCCAGGGGGCGGATGATGACCGCGCTGGCTGTCGTACGGCTCGATGAAGACCGAGATGGCCGCCAGGCCGTCGGACAGCACCATCTGGTTGACCGTCGCGCCGCGCCCCATCGAGCGCGCCACCTGCATCACCACGGAAAAGCCCTTGGGCGCCGGAATGCGCCAACCGAGCGCCCCCAGGTCGACCGGCTTCATGGAGGGTTCGAGCACCTTCCAGTCGCGCGTGTTCCAGCGCGACGTCAGCGACTGCGGATCGACCTCGGCCCCCAGGCGCAACGACGTGAACGACACCTGTTCGACCACCCCGCGGGCGGCGTTGAGGGTCTGGGCCTTCAGCAGCAGATTGGTCTCGACATCAGCACAGAGCCGATAGCCATAACGCAACTTGTCCAGCGGTTCGATAGTGATCAGCCGGCACTCGCGCCCGGCGACGCGGTGCAGGGCCGACTCGGTGCGAATCTTGTAGTGTTCGGTCAGGTTGGCCGGATCGCCCAGCAACAGACCGGGGAAGCGATCGCCGCGCCGGCGTTCGAGCAGCACGGTCTTGCGCTCGGGGATCAGGCACTGCACGTCTTCATTGTGGCGCAGGTATTCGCGCGGCTGGCCGTCGAGGATCTCGAGGCGCTCGCGCTCGCCGGTGCCATCCAGGACGTGCACCAGGCGCGACGACTGGATCATCTCGCCCTGCTGGTACATGAAGACGCCGGCGTAGTCCTGCTTGCGCGCCGCTTGTTGGATGCGCGAGAGCAACTGGACCACGTCATCGCCCTGCTGGGCGGGCGCGGTATCTGCGGCGCGCGCGGGATCGTGCGCGGCCAGGAATGCGGTCAGGAGCGTAGCGGCGAACCAGCCGGCGCGGTGGGCCTGCCATGCGGCAGCCCGTCCCAGTACCGGCCAACGGGTCGGAAGCACCAGGGCCATCAGCGCCCCGCCCCGACGTCGAAGGACACCTGACGCACCGCGCTGGGACCCGCCATCTGGCGATGGGCCTCCAGGTAGTCGCTCAGGCCCGACGTGTCGGCGCCGCCGCTGACGCTGGCGTCGGCCAGCACGCGGGTCTCGGTGCCGGGCGAGCCGCCCGCCAGGTACGGCTGGGCCACCCAGGCCACCGTGGCGACCGCGGCCGCCACCGCCAGGCCCGACAGGCCCAGGCGCAGCGGGGAGCGACGCCGGGGCGCGGCCACGATCGGCAGTTCGGCATCCAGCGCGCGCGACAGGCGGGCATGGAAGTTGGCGCTGGGCGTCAGCGCCAGATCGGAGTTGCGCAGGGCATCGCCGATCAGATGATAGGTATCCCAGGTCTGTCGCCCTTCGCGGGTCAACAGGCCAGGGAGAATATCGTCGGTTTCTTCCCCGTCCATCCAGGCGGAAACGGATTCCTCCCAGGCGGCTTCGGAAGCAACGACGGACTTGGCTGCTGTAGTCTGCATGACTGCCACTCCTTACCAGCGACGCTCGGCATCGGTGCCAAGCAATGGGCGCAACTTGGTCGCAATGGCTTCCCGCGCACGGAAAATGCGGGAGCGCACCGTACCAATGGGGCAGTCCATGCTCTGGGCGATGTCTTCGTAACTCATACCTTCGATTTCACGCAGGACGATTGCGGTGCGCAATTCCTCGGGCAATTCCTCGATGGCCGCGTTCACCGTCTCGGCGATTTCGCGGCTGGCGACCATGGATTCCGGCGTGCTTATATCGGTTAGGTTGTCGGTTTCGTTAAAAGTTTCACCGTCTTCCGTTTCTATCGCATTGGGCGCGCTCGGCCGCCTGCCCTGGGAGGCGAGCCAATTTCGGGCCGTATTGATGGCGATACGATACAACCAGGTATAGAACGCGCTCTCTCCCCGGAACTGGGGCAAGGCCCGGTAGGCCTTGATGAACGCTTCCTGGGCCACGTCCTCGATCTCGGCGGGGTCGCGGATCATGCGCGCCAGCAGACGCAGGATCTTGCGCTGATACTTGAGCACCAGCAGATCGAACGCCTTCTTGTCGCCCCGCTGGACGCGCGCGACAAGCTCGGCGTCGACTTCGCGCTCGCTCATGTGGCCTCCCGCGGGCCGACCGCCTTGGACACGCGCCGCGCCGCGCCAGCCAGCAGGCACAGGCGCCGCCAGCAGTCGGGTCGCAACGTCCGTTGCCAGACGGTGAAAGTTACATGGTGGTCGTTAAAGGCCGTACTCCCGGAGGACAAGGGCTGCAGGGTAAGCGTGAGCCACGCCGGGCCGCGTCGCTGGTCAAGCAGCGCCGCGTCCCGCCAGCCGCCCGGCAGGCGCACCTGCCAGTGGCCGGCGCCCGCCGCCGTGCGCAATGCCGATACCGGGGACAGGCTGTGGCGGCTCAAGTGTAACAGCCCCGCAGCCACGGGGAGCGCAACCGCCGCGGCCAGCGCGGCCCAGGCCGAGCCGAGCCAGGCGGCCACGATCACGGCACTGGCCGCGGCCGCGGCCAGTCCAAGGGCGGACAGCGCCGCGACGCCGCGCGGCCGCAGGACAGGCACGCGAAACGTCCAGCGCCCCTTGCCCGGGCCTTCCAAATCAGATCCGGCGAACGGCCATCGAGCCGTTGGTGCCGCCGAAACCGAACGAGTTGGACAGGCCGACATCGATCTTCATCTGCCGCGCCTCGTTGGCGCAGTAGTCCAGGTCGCATTCCGGATCCTGGTTGAAGATGTTGATGGTCGGAGGCGAGACCTGGTTGTAGACCGCCAGGGTCGTGAACACGGCCTCGATGCCGCCGGCGGCGCCCAGCAGGTGGCCGGTCATGGACTTGGTCGAGTTCACCACCAGCTTCTTGGCGTGGTCGCCGAAAGCCAGCTTGAGCGCGTCGGTCTCGTTCTTGTCGCCCAGCGGCGTCGAGGTGCCGTGCGCGTTGACGTACTGGACGTCTTCCAGGTTCAGCCCGCCGTTGCGCAGCGCGTTCAGGACGCCGCGACGCGGGCCGTCCTTGTCCGGCGCGGTGATGTGATGCGCATCGGAGCTCATGCCGTAGCCGGCGAACTCGCCATAGATGCGCGCGCCGCGCTTCTTGGCGTGTTCGTATTCTTCCAGCACCAGCACGCCGGCGCCCTCGCCCAGCACGAAACCGTCGCGGTCGCGGTCCCAGGGACGCGAAGCCGTTTGAGGATCATCGTTGCGGGTCGACAGCGCGCGCATCGCGGCGAAGCCGCCGATGCCCAGCGGCGACACGGTCGATTCGGCGCCACCGGCCACCATGACGTCGGCATCGCCGTACTCGATCAGGCGGGCCGCGTCGCCGATGCAGTGCAGGCCCGTGGTGCAGGCCGACACGACGGCGTAGCTGGGACCCTTCATGCCGTAGGCGATGGACAGGTGACCGGAGATCAGGTTGATCAGCGAACCCGGCACGAAGAACGGCGAGATGCGTCGCGGACCCTTGGCCATGTATTCGACCTGGGTTTCCTCGATGCGCGGCAGGCCGCCGATGCCCGAGCCGACGATCACGCCGATGCGTTCGGCGTTGGCTTCGGTGACTTCCAGGCCGCTGTCGCGCCAGGCCTGCATCCCGGCAGCCAGGCCGTAATGGATGAAGGTATCCATCTGGCGGGCTTCCTTGGCCGAGATATAGGCGCTGATGTCGAAGTCCTTGACTTCGCCGGCGATGTGCGTGGTGATGGCCGAGGGATCGAAACGGGTGATGCGGCTGATGCCAGAACGTCCGTTGACGATATTGTCCCAAGCGGTGGTCAGGTCGTTGCCGACAGGCGACACGATACCAAGGCCAGTGATGACGACTCGTCGCTTCACGGATGACTCCTCAAACAGACAAAAGAAAGGCGGCTTTCGGGATGCACTGCGCGTGCGGCACACGCAACAGCGGGACGGGCATCAATGCCCTTCCCGCGCGTGGACCACACGGCAAATTCCTGAAACCGCCCCGGTTCCCGGTTGGCGCCGAAATCGAGTTCGGGGCAACCGGAAGGATATAGGCTGAGCTTACTGCTTACCGTTCGAATTGATGTAATCAATCGCTTGTTGCACGGTCGTGATCTTTTCGGCCTCTTCGTCGGGGATCTCGGTCTCGAATTCGTCTTCGAGCGCCATGACCAGTTCGACCATGTCGAGCGAATCGGCACCGAGGTCGTCAAGGAAGGAGGATTCGTTCTTGATCTCGGCTTCGTTCACGCCAAGTTGTTCAGCGACGATCTTCTTGACGCGCTGTTCGATGCTTTCCATGCAGATCTCCAAATGGGAAAAATCCCGCGAATTATAGCCAAGCGCAGAGTACTGCAAACGCCAGGCCGTGACAAAAATAACACCGCACACCTTGATCTGTCGCCATCGGGGCGCAGGAGTGCCGATATGCGGCGTTTCCGGATGAACCGCGCGGTGCCGCGCCGGTTGCCCGGCGGCGGCGCGGCGGCCTGGGCCGCCCACGCGATTCGTGACTTATTGCATGTACATCCCGCCGTTGACGTGCAGGGTGGTGCCGGTAATGTAACCCGCCTGCGGCCCGGACAAAAAGGCCACCGCATGGGCGATATCCGCCGGGGAACCCAGGCGGCCCAGCGGAATCTGCTGCAGCAGCGCCGCGGTCTGGTTCTCGCCCAGGGCGCGCGTCATGTCGGTATCGATGAAGCCCGGGGCCACGCAATTGACGGTGATGTTGCGGCTGCCCAGTTCGCGCGCCAGCGCCCGCGACATGCCGGCAACGCCGGCCTTGGCGGCGGCGTAGTTGGCCTGGCCGGGATTGCCGCTCGACCCCACCACGGAGGTGACGTTGATGATGCGTCCCCAGCGAGCCTTCATCATGTTGCGCAGCACTGCGCGCGACAGACGGAAGACCGAAGCCAGATTGGTGTCGATGACCGCCGACCAGTCGTCGTCTTTCATGCGCATTGCCAGCGTATCGCGGGTGATGCCTGCATTATTGACGAGGATGTGCGGACCTCCGCCCTCCTTGCCGAGCGCATCGATCAAGGCGTCACAGGCTTCGGCGTTGGTCACGTCCAGCACCACGCCGCGACCGCCAAACGGCGCCAGCGCCTCGGTGATGGCGGCGGCGCCCGACTCGGACGTGGCGGTGCCCACCACCACCGCGCCGCGCGCGGCCAGTTCCTGCGCGATGGCACGGCCGATGCCACGCGTCGCGCCCGTCACCAGGGCAATCTTGCCCTGCAATTCGATCGAGGTGTTTTCCATGGTCTTAGTTTCCGTTGACCGCGGCCAGCGCGGCTTCGAGGGAAGCCGGATCCGTGATGGCCAGGCCGGTGAGTTCGGAGTCGATACGCTTGGTCAGGCCGGTCAGCACCTTGCCGGGACCGCATTCGATGACGTGGGTCACGCCCTGCGCCTTCATCGCGCGCAGCGTTTCCACCCAGCGCACAGGATGCCATGCCTGACGCACCAGCGCATCCCGGATTGCCCCGGGCTCGGTCGGGGCGGCGACGTCGACGTTGTTGATGACCGGCACCTGCGGCGCCGACACCGTCACCGCCGACAAGGCGCCGGCCAGCACATCGGCGGCGGGCTTGAGCAGACTCGAATGGAACGGCGCGGACACCGGAAGCAGCAGCGCGCGCTTGGCGCCAGCGGCCTTGGCCAGTTCGCAGGCACGCTCGACGGCGCCCTTGTGGCCGGCGATCACGACCTGGGCCGGCGCGTTGAAATTCACGGCCTCGACCACTTCGCCCTGAGCCGCCGAGGCGCAGGCGGCGCGCACGGCGTCATCATCCAGGCCGAGGATGGCGGCCATGGCGCCGGTGCCGACGGGCACCGCGGCTTGCATGGCATCGGCGCGCACGCGCACCAGGCGCACGGCGTCTTCGAGCGCCAGCGAGCCGGCGGCCGTCAGCGCGGCGTATTCGCCCAGGCTGTGGCCCGCGACGACGTCGGGATTGCGGCCGCCCGCCGCGCGCCAGGCCGCGAAGAACGCGGCACCGGCCGTCAGCATGGCGGGCTGCGTGTTGGTGGTCAGGTTGAGCTGTTCGGTGGGACCTTGCGCGATCAGGGCGCCGAGATCCTGGCCCAGCGCCTGGGAGGCGCGCGCCACGGTATCGGTAACGGCGGCGACATCGGACCAGGCATCCAGCATGCCGACCGCCTGGGAACCCTGGCCGGGAAAGACAAAAGCGATTTTCATGTTTGACCGTGTGGATTGATTCTGAGTCTGTGGAATGTCGGACTTGCCAGCCAGGCGGGCGCGCCGTGACGCGCCCCGGCCGATCCCGTCCTTACATGCGGGCCAGCACCGAACCCCAGGTGAACCCACCGCCCACGCCCTGCATCAGCACCAGCTGGCCGGGCTTGACGCGGCCATCGCGACGCGCCGCATCCAGCGCCAGCGGCACACTGGCGGCCGAGGTATTGGCATGGCTGTCGACGGTAATGACGACCTTCTCGACCGGCACGGCAAGCTTGCGCGCCAGGAAATTCAGGATGCGGACGTTGGCCTGGTGCGGAATCAGCCAGTCGACGTCGCCGATCTCGACGCCAGCTTCCGCGCAGGTGTCGCGGGCGGAGCGGTCCAGCACCGTAACAGCCTGCTTGAACACCGCCTGGCCATCCATGCGCAGGAACGGGTCGCCCGTGACGTCGCCGTAGGCCACGTTGCCGGCGGCGCTGAGGATCTTCATCTGGCTGCCATCGGCATGCAGCTGCGCGGCCAGGATACCGGGCTTGTCGGAAGCCTTCAGCACCACCGCGCCAGCGCCGTCGCCGAACAGCACGCAAGTGCTGCGGTCATTCCAGTCGAGGATGCGCGAGAACACTTCCGCGCCGATCACCAGCGCGCAACGGGCGCGGCCAGCGCGGATGAAGCTGTCCGCGGTGCTCAGCGCGTAGACGAAACCACTGCACACGGCCTGCACGTCGAAGGCGGCGGAGCCCTTGGCGCCCAGGTTGGCCTGCACCAGGCAGGCGGTGCTGGGAAAAACGAAATCGGGCGTGGACGTGGCCAGCACGATCAGGTCGATCTCGGAGGCATCGACCCCGGCGTCGGCCAGCGCGCGGCGCGCGGCCTCGGTGGCCAGCTGGCTGGTGGTCACGCCGCGTTCGGCCAGGTGGCGCTGGCGGATGCCCGTGCGCTCGACGATCCATTCGTCGGACGTGGCGATGTCGCGCGTCGCCAGTTCCGCCGCCAGGGCGTCATTCGAAACCACGCGTTCCGGCAGGAAGCTGCCGGTGCCCGCGATCACGGAATATTTCATTGCGGTATCCATCAAGCGGTGTCCCCAGCCGCGCCCGATTCAAGCGCCGAAGCACCCGAGGCCGACTGCACGCGCTGGTTGATCTGCGCCACCGTCTGTGCGGTGCGCTCCAGCAGTTTACTCACGACGGCCTCGCGCGCCCGCTGCAGGGCGAAACCGAAGGCATAGGCATCGGCCGAGCCGTGGCTCTTGATTACCACGCCGCGCAGGCCCAGCAGCGCCGCGCCGTTGTAGCGGCGATTGTCGACGCGGTTGCGCAGCCGGTTGAGCACCGGCTTGGCCAGTGCGCCCACCAGCAGCGTGATCAGGTTGCGTTTGAATTCTTCGCGGATGACGCTGGACAACATCTTGGCCAGGCCTTCCACGGATTTGAGCACGACATTGCCGACGAACCCGTCGCAGACGACGACATCGACCGTGCCCTTGAAAATGTCATTGCCTTCGACGTTGCCGTAGAAGTTCAGGGGACTGGCGCGCAGGAGCTCGGCGGCTTCCTTGACGACCTCATTGCCCTTGATGACCTCTTCGCCAATGTTGAGCAGCCCCACCGTGGGACTGTCGCGATGGTCCACCGCCTGCGACAGCGCGGCGCCCATGATGGCGAATTGCAGAAGGTGCTCGGCCGAACAGTCCACATTCGCGCCCAGGTCCAGCACCGTGGTGGCGCGGCCCGTCTGGTTCGGAATGGACGTGGCGATCGCCGGGCGGTCGATACCATCCAGCGTCTTAAGCACATAGCGTGAAATGGCCATCCAGGCGCCGGTGTTGCCCGCGGAAACGCAGGCGTCGGCGCGCCCGTCCTTGACGGACTGGGCGGCCAGGCGCATGGAGGAGTCTTTTTTGCGGCGCAGGGCGACCTCGACCGGGTCGTCCATGGTGACGACTTCGGAAGCCGCCACGATCTCGAAACGATCACGCTCGACGCCGCGATGCTCGGAGAGCGCCGCTTCGATGGCGTCGGGAAGCCCGACCAGCAATAGCCGGGTATCCGGGAATTGCCGGGCGAACTCGATCGCAGCCGGAATCGTGACGGGCAGACCGAAGTCTCCGCCCATACAGTCTATGGCGATGCGTATCACGGGTGCCAGGTATCAGCGCTCAGCCGAATTGGTCCGAGTACGAGTTCGGCCCGGGGGCCTTATTCGTCGGCCTTGGTCTTCAGGACCTTGCGGCCACGGTAGAAGCCGTTGGGGCTGATGTGGTGACGCAGGTGCGTTTCGCCCGTGGTGGGTTCGATCGCGGTCGACGGATTCACCAGAAAATCGTGCGAGCGGTGCATACCGCGCTTGGACGGGGACTTCTTGTTTTGTTGAACGGCCATGATGACTCCTAGAAACGGGGCGCATTGTACGCGATGCGGCCCGATGTTGATCTCAATCTTTGTGCTTCAGTTGTTCCAGCACCGCAAACGGCGACGGACGCTTGACAACGGGCTCTTGGGAAGCCTCGCTATCCTTGGCCTGCGCGCCCGGGCATACATCATGCTTGGGCACATACGGAACGCTCAGAATGAGCTCATCCTCGATCTGGGCCAACAGATCGAAGTGATGCGAACCCACCACCTTTTCAGGCTGGTTGGACACAAAACCTTTTCCTGCGTTTCCTGCTTCCTCGCCGTCCCCATCCTCGTCGTCGAAACCCGCGGCGTGACCGCCGAAGGCAAAGCCGTCGTCGAGGTCGGCTTCGGACTTGACCAGTTGCAGCAGGACCTCGCTGTCCACCGGATAGGCGAACGGCTCATTGCACCGCTGGCACACCACGACCGGATTCGCCCGCACATGAATGTGCAGGAGCGGCTGACCTTGCAGCAGCCCGGCCTTGCCCATCTCGCCGCGCACGGACCACGTCACGAGGCCGGCCTCACCCGCCGGTTGCTCGGGAAGCCCGTCAACCGCGCGCGTCAACCGCACAAGAGGAATGGTGCCTTGCGCTTCCTTGCCCGAATGGGCGAATGCGAATGCGTCGATGGGCTTGATGATCTGTCCTTGCAATTTCGCGGCCCGCGCCTGGCTAGCTTGCACCCTCCCCGAACCGCAAAAGGGGTTTGCTGCCCTGCAAAAATGCCGCAAAACGTTAGATAATACTGTGACTTACGTCCCAGCGTCAAATATCGAATGCCCTCACAACCCAGCCTGATCCTCGCTTCCAGCTCGCGCTACCGCAAAGAACTGCTCAGCCGCCTGCGCCTGCCCTTTACCGCCATTTCGCCGGATGTGGACGAAACGCCACAACCGGGCGAATCCCCCGAAGCGCTGGCGCTGCGCCTGTCGGTCGCCAAGGCCATGGTGGTGGCTTCCGCGCACCCGGGCAGCATCGTGATCGGCTCGGATCAGGTGGCGACCGTGGACGGCCAGCCCATCGGCAAGCCTGGCGACTTTTCGCGCGCCCAGGCGCAATTGCGGGCACTTTCCGGACAGATGGTGGAATTTCACAGCGCGTTGGCGGTCACGGACGGTCAACGGGTGGAAAAAGCCGACATCGTCACGCGCTGCCGCTTCCGACGCCTGTCCGACCGCGCGATCGACGCCTACCTGCGCGCCGAGGAACCCTACGATACCGCAGGCAGCGCCAAGGCGGAAAGCCTGGGCATCGCCCTGATGGAAAGCATCCAGAGCGACGACCCGACCGCCATCATCGGCCTGCCGCTGATCGCCCTGACCGGCATGCTGGCCGGATTCGGGCTGCCCCCCCTGGACGCCCCGGGAGCGCCCGCATGAGCGGCGCGCTGCACCTGATCCCGGTCGGCTTGGGCGAAGCCGGCCCCGACAGCTGGCTGCCCGCCGACGCGCGCGCGCTGGCCGGCCGCCTGGATACCTACATCGCCGAAAACGCCAAGACGGCGCGCGCCTTCCTCAAGCTGATCGGCACGACCCGGCCACTGCAGGAAATCACCATCCACACGCTCAGCGACAAGACCGACGCCGCCGAGATCGGCGCCTGGCTCGAGCCGGTGCGCCGCGGCGCCGACATCGGCCTGGTGTCCGAAGCCGGCTGCCCGGCGGTCGCCGACCCTGGCGCCAAGGTGGTGGACGCCGCCCACCGGCTGGGCATCACCGTCAAACCCTGGGTCGGCCCCTCCTCCATCCTGCTGGGCTTGATGGCCAGCGGCCTGGACGGCCAGCGCTTCGCCTTCCACGGCTACGCGCCGGTGGACGCCGGCGAGCGCGCCAAGCAGCTCAAGGCCTGGGAACAGCACTCCGCCCGGCACAACCAGACGCAACTGCTGATCGAAACCCCCTACCGCAACGCCGCCATGTTCGCGACGCTGCTGGCCAGCCTGAAAGGCGACACCAGGTTGTGCGTGGCCCGCGCGCTGACCACCGCCGACGAATGGATCGCCACCCGCACCATTGCCGACTGGAAAAAGCAGCCCGCCCCGCAGCTGGACAAGATGCCCACCCTGTTCCTGTACCTGGCGCGCTGACCATGATCCGATTTGCCGCAGTACTCCTGGCCCTCGCGGCGCTGGCCGGGTGCGCCCAGCGCGGTCCCGCCGACCTGAACCTGGACACCTCCATCACCGCCGTCAGCCAGAGCAGCCGGGTGCGCTTCGTGGTCCTGCACTACACCTCGACTGACGACGCGCTGTCGATGAGATTGCTGTCGCAGGGCAAGGTCAGCGCCCACTACCTGATTGACACCCCGGGACGCGCCTACCGCCTGGTGGATGAGACCCGCGCCGCCTGGCATGCCGGCGAAAGCGCCTGGTACGGCCTGAACGCCATGAACAGCACTTCGATCGGCATCGAGATCGTCAACCCGGGCTGGACCGACGGCAATGATGGCAAGCCGCAGTGGCACGCCTATGGCGACCGCCAGATCCGCACACTGACCATCCTGCTGCGCGACATCATCCAGCGCAACGGCATCGCCCCCGAGAACGTGGTGGGCCACAGCGACATCGCGCCCCAGCGCAAGGTCGACCCCGGCCCGCTGTTCCCGTGGAAGCAACTGGCGGCGGCCGGCATCGGCCGCTGGTACGACGAAGCCGGCGCCGCCTCGCATCTGGCGCGCCTGCAGGCCCAGGGCACGCCCGACGTCGCCTGGTTCCAGCAGCAGTTGCAACGACTGGGCTACACCGTCCCGCAGAACGGCACGCTGGATCGGGCTACCCTCAATGTGCTGGCGGCGTTCCAGATGCACTACCGCCCCGCCCTGCACGACGGCCAGCCCGACGCCGAGACCGCGGCGATTATGCTGGCCATGCCTTAGCCGGACGGCGCGCCACTCACCCCGGGCGGCGGCGCCACCAGACGGCCAGCCGCCAGCCCAGCAGCAACGCCAGCACCACGGCATACAGGATTGGCTGCGACAGGTCGTTCTTGCCGGCCTTATGCCACCAGTAGTGCAGTATCGCCAGCAGGCCGATCAGATAGATGGCACGGTGCAGTTGCTGCCAGCGCCGGCCCAACTTGCGCATGGCCCACTGCGTGGAGGTGGCCGCCAGCGCCGTCATCAGCACGAAGGCGGCGAATCCCACCGTGATGAAGGGCCGCTCGCCGATGTCCTGCAGCATGGCCGCCGGATCAAGGCCCCGGTCCCACCAGACCCAGGCCATGAAATGCATGGCGCCATAGAAGAACGCGAACAGGCCGCACATGCGGCGCAGTCGCACCAGCGCCGGCTGCCCGGTCAGGCGCCGCAAGGGCGTGATCGCCAGGGTCACGAGCAGGCACACCAGCGTCCAGGTGCCCGACGAGCGCGTCAGGAATTCCACCGGATTGGCGGTCAGGCCGTTATTGAATCCCAGCCAGATCCAGCGCGCGAACGGCGCCAGGCCCAGCAGGAACAGCCAGGGCTTGGCGCGCCCGACGGCCCGCGCCGACCACTGCGGCTTGCGCGCCACGGCCGCGCCGGTCCTTTCGGCCACGGGCGGCTTCAATAGTTGGCCTTCAGGTCCATGCCCTGGTAGAGCGACGCGACCTGATCGGCATAACCGTTGAACATCAGGGTCTTGCGCTTAGGCGTGAACAGGCCGTCCTCGCCGATGCGGCGCTCGGTGGCCTGGCTCCAGCGCGGGTGCGGCACCGTGGGATTGACGTTGGCATAGAAGCCGTATTCCTGCGGCGCGGCCTTGATCCACGAGGACACCGGCTGCTTTTCCACCAGGCGGATCTTGACCAGCGACTTGCCCGACTTGAAGCCGTACTTCCAGGGCACGGCCAGCCGCAACGGCGCGCCATTCTGGTTGGGCAGCACCTTGCCGTAGACGCCGAACACCAACATCGCCAGCGGGTGCATGGCCTCGTCGATGCGCAGGCCCTCGACATAGGGCCAATCGAGGATGGCGGCGCGCACGCCCGGCATGTTCTCGCGCTGCACCGCCGTGACGAATTCCACGTACTTGGCATTGCCCGTGGGCTCGACCTGCTTGAGCAGCGCCGATAGCGAATAGCCGACCCAGGGGATCACCATGGACCACCCCTCGACGCAGCGCAGCCGGTACACGCGCTCTTCCATAGGCGCCAGCTTGAGCAGCTCGTCGATGTCGAAGGTGCGCGGCTTGCCGACTTCGCCTTCGACGCTGACCGTCCACGGACGGGTTCGCAGCTTGCCTGCGTTGGACGCGGGCTCGCCCTTGTCGACACCGAATTCGTAGTAGTTGTTGTAGGACGTGATATCAGCGAAGGAAGTCTGCTTGTCCATGACGCTGAAGGCCGCATTGGGCTGGCCCGCCAGGGTGCCGGCAGCGGCCCCCTGGGCAAAGGCGCCGCGCGCTGCCCAGCCCGGCAACCCCAACCCCGCAGCCGCGACGCCCGCGCGCAGAATCAGGTCGCGGCGTGACCGCCAGACCGCCTCGCTAGTGATATCGGACGGAATGATGTCGTCGGGCTTGCGTATCAGCATGGGATTCTCCTGGAAGGGCCGGCGCGTGGGGACGGCTTTCGACCACCTTGCACAGCGTGTGGACGTTGCGCGCCCCCATGATATTCCGCCGACAGCGGCGGCGCAGATCAGCGATAGACCCAATCGGGCTGCCGGCGTTCCCGCCCGATTGCCCCGCCCGGACGCCGGGGACGGCTCAGGCGGCCGCCGCCAGCGTGCGGCCAAGCAGCCATTCGCGCACCCGCGGCACGCTGTCCAGGATGGCCTGCGGGCCACAACCTTCGAGTTCCTTCAGGGTGTGCGCACCGTAGGTGACGCCCAGGCCATGCACGCCGGCATTGGCGGCCATCTGCAGATCATGGGAGGTGTCGCCCACCATCACCACCCGGGCCGGATCGACGTCCAGTTCGGTCATCAGCTCGTGCAGCATGGCCGGATGCGGCTTGCTGAAGGTCTCGTCGGCGGTGCGGGTGGCGTCGAACATCGGCCCCAGGCCGGTCGCCGCCAGGGCGCGGGTCAGGCCGACCCGGCTCTTGCCCGTGGCCACGGCCAGGCGCACGTCGCGCTCGGCCAGCGCCGTCAACAGCTCGGGAATGCCCTCGAACAGACGCAGTTCTGGATCGCGCAGCAGGTAATGGGTTCGGTAGCGCTCCAGGAAACGCGGCAGCATCGCCTGGGTCAGTTGCGGCACGGCGCGCCGCAGCGCGCTTTCCAGCGACAGCCCGATCACCCAGCTGGCGTCGGAGGCCGATGGCACCGGCAGCTCCAGGTCGCGACAGGCACCCTGGATGGCGGCCACGATGCTGTGCGTGGAATCCATGAGGGTTCCATCCCAGTCAAAAACGACCAGCGAATACGACATATCAGACCGACTCCAGTTGTTTCAGTATTTTCCGGCAAGCAGGCGGCAATTCGGCCGTCAGCGTCATCGGTTCGCCCGTCAGCGGATGGTTCAGGGTCAATTGGTGCGCGTGAAGGAACATGCGGCCGAAGCCCATGCGGGAGAACTCGGCGCGCACTTCATCGTGGCCGTATTTGTCGTCGCCGACGATGGGAAAGCCGCTCGCCGCCAGGTGCACGCGGATCTGGTGGGTACGCCCGGTGCGCAACTCGGCGTCCACCAGGCTGTAGCGGCCGAAGCGCTGCTTGAGCGTGATGATGGTGTGGGCGGTCTGCCCGTCGGGATCGACCTTGACGCGGCGTTCGCCGGACTGGGTGGTCCACTTGGACAACGACAGCTTGATGTGCTGGCGGTCGTTGACCCAGTCGCCCTCGACCAGCGCGTAATAGTGCTTGTCGCTGCGCCCCTCGCGCAGCATGGCGTGCAGGGCCAGCAGCGCGCTGCGCTTCTTGGCCACCATCAGCAGACCGGAGGTCTCGCGGTCGAGCCGGTGCACCAGTTCCAGAAACTTGGCCTCGGGACGCGCGGCGCGCAGTTGCTCGATGACGCCGAAGGACACGCCGCTGCCGCCGTGGACGGCCACGCCAGCCGGTTTGTCCACCACCAGCATGGCGTCGTCCTCGAACACCACCGGAAACTCGGCGGCCGGCACCGGCTTGGGCTTGCCCGGGTCGGGCAGGCGCAGCGGCGGAATACGGACCATATCGCCTTCCGCGACCCGATAGTCGACCGAGATACGTCCCTTGTTTACCCGGACCTCGCCGCCGCGGATGGCCTTGTAGATGTGGGTTTTGGGGACACCCTTGCACAGGCGCATCAGGTAATTATCCAGGCGCTGGCCGGCGTGCTCGGCCCCCACTTCCACCATGCGGACGGAGGGGGTGGCCATAGGGGAGGAAGTTTCTTTGCGCATTGCGGAAAGCGACATATAATCGGGACAGCCTTAAGGGGCTGAATCAGCCGCTGGCGTAGAGATGCAACTCAAGTACGCAACTCCGTCGAGCGCGTGGGCCGCCATTGTACTGCCTGCTCATTCAACCCCTGGGTCATTTGGTCGCCGGCGCAACCGCGCCCTGCCGGATAGTGGTGTGGCATTCATCTTGCCCGCTGTCCCAGCAGGTCCGTTGCCTGCCGCAAGCGGCTTGAAGCACTGCAAGAATCGTCGCATATTTAAAGCACCAGCTGCGCGTCGGCAACCAATCCGGCCGCAACTGCCGTTCACAGCACATTTCCGTCAAACCACATTCAGTGAAGCTGACCCTCCTGCTGAAAGAACCCCGTGCCCCACGGCACGACGTGCCCGCCTGACCCGCGGCGGATACGCCTGGGCGCCGCCCAGGTACGGTCCGCATCTTCTTGCCCGCTTCAGCCGCAGCCCGAGTGGCCCGAGGTCACGCGCCGATATCGGCGCGTCATGACAACGGAGAAACCCTCTCATGAAGCGCATGCTGTTCAATGCGACGCACCAGGAAGAATTACGCGTCGCTATCGTCGATGGGCAAAAACTCATCGACCTCGACATCGAGACTGCCGGCCGCGAACAACGCAAAGGCAACATCTACAAAGGTGTCATCACCCGGATCGAACCCGGCCTCGAAGCTTGCTTCGTCAACTACGGCGAAGACCGCCACGGCTTTCTTCCCTTCAAGGAAGTGGCTCGCAGCTTCTTCAAGGAAGGCGTCGACGTCCGCACCGCCCGCATCCAGGACGCCCTGCGCGAAGGCCAGGAACTGATCGTCCAGGTTGAAAAGGAAGAGCGCGGCAACAAGGGCGCCGCCCTGACCACGTTCATCTCGCTGGCCGGCCGCTACCTGGTCCTGATGCCCAACAACCCCCGTGGCGGTGGCGTTTCGCGCCGCGTCGAGGGCGAGGACCGCCAGGAACTGCGCGACACGATGGAGCAGCTCGAGCTGCCCCAGGGCATGAGCATCATTGCCCGCACCGCCGGCATCGGCCGCAACGTCGAGGAACTGCAATGGGACTTGTCGTACCTGTTGCAGCTCTGGACCGCCATCGACGGCGCCGCGCGTGACAACTCCGCGCCCATCCTGATCTACCTGGAATCGAGCCTGGTCATTCGCGCCATCCGCGATTACTTCTCGCCCGAGATCGGCGAGATCCTGATCGACACGGACGAAATCGCCGACCAGGCCACCGCGTTCATGAGCGTGGTGATGCCGGACAACGTCCAGCGCGTGAAGCGCTACCGCGACGACATCCCGCTGTTCTCGCGCTTCCAGATCGAACACCAGATCGAAACGGCCTACTCGCGCACGGTCACGCTGCCCTCGGGCGGCGCCATCGTCATCGACCACACCGAAGCGCTGGTGTCCGTGGACGTCAACTCGGCCCGCTCGACCCGCGGCGCCGACATCGAGGAAACCGCCCTGCGGACCAACTCGGAAGCCGCCGACGAAGTGGCCCGCCAGCTGCGCTTGCGCGACCTGGGCGGCCTGATCGTCATCGACTTCATCGACATGGAAGACAGCAAGAACCAGCGCGCCGTCGAACAGCGCCTGCGTGACGCCCTCCATTTCGACCGCGCCCGCGTCCAGATGGGCAAGATCTCGCGCTTCGGCCTGATGGAACTGTCGCGCCAGCGCCTGCGTCCGGCCCTGAACGAAGGCTCGCACATCACCTGCCCGCGCTGCAACGGCACCGGTGTGATCCGCGACGCCGAATCGAGCGCCCTGCACGTCCTGCGCCTGCTGCAGGAAGAAGCCATGAAGGAAAACACCGCGGCGGTCCACGCCCAGGTGCCGGTCGACGTGGCGACCTACCTGCTGAACGAAAAGCGCGCCGACATCACCAAGATGGAAGCCCGCCTGAAGGTCAACCTGGTGCTGATCCCCAACAAGCACCTGGAAACGCCGCACCACCACATCGAGCGCCTGCGCCACGACGATCCGCGCCTGGAAGAAGTGAAGACCAGCTTCGAGCTGGTCGAGGCTCCCGCCACCGACGCCCCCTGGCAGCCGCGCGAAAGCGAGATCAAGGCCCGTCCGGAGGCGCTGGTCAAGGGCATCACGCCTTCGCAGCCGGCTCCCATGTCGACCCCTGCCCCGGCGCCCGCCCCCGCGGCCGCGCCGGCGCAATCGGGCGGCCCCAGCCTGCTCAAGCGCCTGTTCGGCTGGCTGACCGGCAACAGCGAGCCCGCCAAGGCCGCGCCCGCCGCCCAGGAAGAGACCAGCGCCAAGCGCGCTGCGTCGCCGGCCCGCGGCAAGGGCCGCAGCGGCCACGATGGCCAGGAACGCCGCGGCGAACGCCACGGTTCCGACCGCAACCGCAACCGTCGCGGTGAGTCCCGCGCCGAAGGCGCCGAGGGCAGCGAAGGCGGCCGTCCGCATATCCGTGGCAACCGTCGCCCCGAAGGCGAACGCGGCGAGCGCCAGGAACGCGGCGAGCGCCACAACCGCAACGAGCGCGGCGATCGCGATCAGGCCGTGCAAGCCGCGCAAGCCTCGAACCGCCCCGACATCGCGCCGGAAGCCGCTGGCGATGATGCCGGCGCCGGTCGCAACCGCCGTCGCGGCCGTGGCCGCAACCGCCGCGAGGAAGGCCAGGCCGACGCGCCGATGAGCGAGCAGGAAAGCATGGTCGCCGCGCTGGCCCAGTCGGTCGCCACCGCGCTGCCTGAAGCCAAGCAGCCCGCCGACGCCCAGGCCGAAGCGGCCGAAGCCGTCGAGCAGACCGCCGATGGCGTGCCCGCCGTCGAAGGCGCCGAAGCCGGCGCAGACCCGGAACGCAAGCGCCGCCGCCGCCGCAGTCGCCGCGGCCGCCGCAGCCCGGACGAGGCAGGCGTGGCAGGCAGCGACGAGCAACTGGAAGACGGCGCCGAGGAAGACGCCGGCGAGCCGGCCGAGAACGTGACCGCCGCGCCCGCGCCAGTCGCCGCCCCGGTGACCGCCGTTCCGGCCGAAGTCCCCGCCCCCGCCCCGCAAGCCGAGGCGCCGGTACGGCAGGCCGAAGCCGTCCAGGCTGAGACCGCGCCGGCACCGGCCCAGGTCGAACAGGCGCCCGCCGCCGCGCAGGAGCCGCAGGCCCAGCAGCCCGTACCGGCCGTGGCCCCCGAGGCAATCGCCCCGGTGACCGTCGAACCCGCCAGCCAGGTTTCCGAGCCGGTCGCGCCTGTCGCGGCCCCGGTGGAAGCCGCCGCGGTCGAACCGGTGGTGGAGCCTGCCGCGCCGGTCGAACCGGAAGCCGCGCCGGCGCCGGCCCCCGTGGCCGCCGCGCCTGTGGCAGCAGCGCCCGCCAGCGCCCAGCCCATCGTGGTGCCGGCGACGGCCCCCTCGGCCAAGGCGCAGGCCCTGCACGAAGTGGTCAACGCCGCCGGCCTGCAGTGGGTGGAAACCGACCCCGAGCGCCACGCGCAGACGCAACTGCGCATCGCCGCCGCGCACACGCCGGCCCGCCTGGGCCGCGAGCGCAAGCCGGTGGCCCCGGTTTCGAACGAACCCCTGGTTCAGGTCGAAACCCGCCACTAAAGGCAAGCCGCGCAAGCAAAGCCCCCATCGAATGATGGGGGCTTTTTTATTTGCCAGTCGACCACGCCGCCCGGGTATGGCGCCGGAACACGCCGGCGGAACATGGCGCCGGGATAGGGCGCGAACATGGCCGAAAAAAAACCCTCGTCACCGAGGGTTCTTTCGTCAGGCCGGATCGCGCCGCGATCAGAACTGGTACGTGTAGGTCAGCTGCACCGTATCCAGGCCGGGATTCGGGCGCTTGATGCTGGCATTGGAGAAGTGCGAATAGCGCACGCCGATGCGGTTGTTCGGCGTCAGCAGGAAACCCAGGCCGACGTGGTCGCCGAACTGGAAGGCGGTGCTGATGTTCTCGTTGGCGAAGCGGGTGCGCGAGAACACGGTGGCGCCGATACCGGCTTCGAGGTAGAAGCGCTCACCCGCCCACCAGCGGAACATCGGGATGGCGTTCAATTGCCACACATTGCTCGGCGAGCGGTCGCCGTCGGCCCACCAGTAAGACACGCCGAGTTCGGGCGTCAGATCCAGGCGGCCCCAATTGCCGCCGAACTGATAGGTCCACACCGACGGCGTTTCGTAGTTCAGGGTGAAGCGCTGATAGTGGTCGCCCACGCCATAGTGCAGGCTCACGCCGCCCTGCGTACCCTCGGACGACTGGGCGCTGGCGAGGGTCGCGGCGCCGGCGAGGGCCAAACCGACAAGGCGGACAAGCATTTTCTTCTTCGTCGACTGCATTGGGAGCAACTCCGTATTTTGTTGGGATGACATCTCGGCGCAATTCACGAGTGTTATCCAGTACTACAGAACATAGCAAAAACCGGGCCAGAAGGCTCGCAATATGTCGCAATAAGGCAACAAAAATCATGGAAAACACTGTTCCGCCCGACGCACGAAAAATGACGCTGTCAGAGGGCTGAACAAACAGCCATGAAAAAACCGCCGGCACGGATGCGCGGCGGCTTTTTCATCTTAGCCCCCAGTCCGAAGGAGCCGGGGAAACGCGATCAGGCCGCGGTGACGACGTCGGCCGGCTGGTTGGTCAGCAAGGCCAGCAGGCGAGCGATTTCCTCGCGCAACTGACGGCGGTCGACCACCATGTCGATGGCGCCCTTCTGCAGCAGGAACTCGGCGCGCTGGAAGCCCTCCGGCAGTTTTTCGCGGACGGTCTGTTCGATCACGCGCGGGCCGGCAAAGCCGATCAGGGCCTTGGGCTCGGCGATGACCACGTCGCCCATGAAGGCGAAGCTGGCGGACACGCCGCCCATGGTGGGATCGGTCAGCACACTGATGAACGGCAGGCCCGCGGCCGACAGGCGCGTCAGCATGGCGTTGGTCTTGGCCATCTGCATGAGCGACAGCAGGCTTTCCTGCATGCGCGCGCCGCCCGAAGCGGCGACACAGATGAAGGGCGTCTTGTTGTCCAGCGCGGCCTGGGCGCCGCGCGCGAAGCGCTCGCCGACCACCGAGCCCATGGAGCCGCCCATGAACTCGAATTCAAAGCAGGCCAGCGTCGCCGGCACGCCACGAATCGAGCCGCTGACCACCACCAGCGCATCGGTCTCGCCGGTCTGCTTGACGGCTTCGGCCAGGCGCTCGGGATACTTGCGGGTGTCCTTGAATTTCAGCGAATCGACCGAGCGCGTGCTCTGGCCGATCTCGACGCGGCCTTCCATGTCGAGCAGCGAGTCGATGCGGGCGCGGGCGCCGATGCGCATGTGGTGATCGCACTTGGGGCAGACGTGCAGGTTGGCCGCCAGGTCTTCGCTGTACAGCACCGTTTCGCACGACGGGCATTTCACCCACAGGCCTTCGGGCACGCGGCGGGCGCCGCTGTCGCTGGTTTTGTTGATGCGAGGCGGCAGGAGTTTTTCGATCCAGCTCATTGTTTGTTCATCCCGTAAGGAAGTCGCGCCAGGCCGCTCAGGCCGACGCGCTCGGTCGTTTTACTTGATCCAGCGCCTGCCGGATGGTGCGCAGCCAGCCGCTGGCGGCGGCGACTGCGGCGTCGGTTTGCTGGGCAGCGGGGGCGTTGGCCACCGCCTGCTCCATGGTTTCAATCAGTTTGCTGCCGATGACGACCGCGTCGGCCACGCGCGCCACGCGCTGCGCGCTGTCGGCGTCGCGGATGCCGAAGCCCACGCCGACCGGGATCTCGCGCACATGGCGGCGGATCACCGCCACGCGCTCGGCCACGTCGTCGGTATTGAGCGAACCGGCTCCCGTCACGCCCTTGAGCGACACATAGTAGACGTAACCGCGCGCCACGGCGGCCACGGCCTGGATACGCGCGTCGGTCGAGGTGGGGGCCAGGAGAAAGATCGGGGCGATGCCATGGCGGCCGAGCGTGCTGGCGAATTCGATCACTTCCTCGGGCGGATAGTCGACCACCAGGACGCCATCCACGCCCGCGGCCTCGGCGCGACGGGCGAATTCAGCCTGGCCCATGCGTTCGATGGGGTTGGCATAGCCCATCAGCACCACGGGGGTGGCGGTATCGCGCTGGCGGAACTCGGCCACAAGGTCGAGCACGCGGCCCAGGCCCACGCCCTGCGCGATGGCGCGCTCGGCGGCGCGCTGGATCACCGGGCCGTCGGCCATGGGATCGGAGAACGGCACGCCCAGTTCGATGACGTCGGCGCCGGCCTCGACCAGCGCGTGCATCAGGGGAACGGTGGCGGCGGGCGACGGATCGCCGGCCGCGATGTAGGGGATGAGCGCCGCGGCGCGGCCGGATTCGGCGGTGCGCGCGAAGGCGGCGGCAATGCGATCGGAACGGGTTGTCGTCATGTTAGAGCTCGATACCGGCACGTTCGGCGACGGTATGCATGTCCTTGTCGCCGCGGCCCGACAGATTGACCAGGATGACGGCGTCGCGCGGCAGCGTGGCCGCCATCTTCACGGCCTGGGCGATGGCGTGCGAGGACTCCAGCGCCGGCATGATGCCTTCGATGCGGCAGCAATCGTGGAAGGCCTTGAGCGCTTCATCGTCGGTGATGCCGACGTATTCAGCGCGGCCGGAGTCCTTGAGCCAGGCATGCTCGGGACCCACGCCGGGGTAGTCCAGCCCGGCCGAGACAGAATGCGTTTCCTGGACCTGGCCGTCGGCGTCCTGCATGACGTAGGTGCGGTTGCCGTGCAGCACGCCCACCTGGCCGGCGGCCAGCGACGCGGCGTGCTTGCCGCTGTCCATGCCTTCGCCGGCGGCTTCGACGCCGATCAGGCGCACGTTCTCGTAGGGAATGTAGGGATGGAAGATGCCCATGGCGTTGGAGCCGCCGCCGACCGCGGCCACGACGTAGTCGGGCTGGCGGCCGATGGCCTCGGGCATCTGCGTCAGGCATTCATTGCCGATGACGGTCTGGAAATCGCGCACCATGCGGGGGTAGGGATCGGGGCCCGCCACCGTGCCGATGATGTAGAAGGTGTTCTCGATGTTGGTGACCCAGTCGCGCATGGCTTCGTTGAGCGCGTCCTTCAGGGTGCGCGAGCCGGAGGTGACCGGCACCACCGTGGCGCCCAGCAGCTTCATGCGGTAGACGTTGGAGGCCTGGCGGCGGACGTCTTCGCTGCCCATGTAGACCACGCATTCCATGCCGTACCGGGCCGCCACCGTGGCCGTGGCCACGCCGTGCTGGCCGGCGCCGGTTTCGGCGATGACACGCGGCTTGCCCATGCGCTTGGCCAGAAGCGCCTGGCCGATGCAGTTGTTGACCTTGTGTGCGCCGGTGTGGTTCAGGTCTTCGCGCTTGAACCAGATCTGGGCGCCGCCCACCAGGTCGGACCAGCGGCGGGCGTGATAGACCGGGCTGGGACGGCCGACGAAATGCTTGAGTTCGTAGTTGAACTCTTCCAGGAAGGCGGGATCGACACGGTAGCGGTCATAGGCGGCACGCAGCTCGTCGAGCGCGTGCATCAGCGTTTCCGCCACGAAAACACCGCCATAAGGGCCGAAATGGCCCTGGGCATCCGGAAAATCGTAAGGTTTCACCAAGCATCTCCCCCGGTATCACGGCCAACGTCTGCCGCCCGCAAATCCGGTTTGCAACCCGTCATTTTACCTGACGCCGGTCGCGGACGGGGGCAACGCCCCCTGCTCCCGCACCGGCGTTGCCGAGCCGGGCCTACCCGGCCAGACGCGTCAGAGCGACTGCCCCATGCGGCGCAGGAAGGTCTCGCAGGCGGCGAGCTGGTCGAGCGCGACGAACTCGTTGGGCTTGTGCGCCTGCTCGATGTGGCCGGGGCCGCAGACCACCGTGGGAATGCCGATACCCTGGAACAGGCCGGCTTCGGTGCCATAGGCTACCTTGCGGGTGGCGCGGTCTTCGGTCAGGGCGCGCACCAGCTGGGTGATGGCGGCCTCTTCGGAGGCCTCCAGGGCGGGCGCGGCGGCGCCGGTCTCGATTTCGATGCTGGCGCCGTCGAATTCGGCCTTCATGCGCGGCAGAAGCTCATCGCGCACGTATTTTTCGACTTCCGCCTGGATCTGGTCGGGTTGCATGCCCGGCAGGTTGCGGAATTCATAGGTGAATTCGCACAATTCGGGAATGGTGTTGACCGCGATGCCGCCGCGGATCTGATTGGTGGTCATGGTGGAGAACGGCACGTCGTAGAACTGGTCGTACGGGCCGTTGGCCTTGAAGCTGTCGGCCAGGTCGCGGATGCGGCAGATCAGGCGGGCGGCGTATTCGATGGCGTTGCAGCCGCGCGGGGTCAGCGACGAGTGCGCCGCCTTGCCGTGCACTTTGCAGCGGAAAAGGTTGATGCCCTTGTGCGCCACCACCACCTGCATGCCGGTGGGTTCGCCCACCACGCAGCCTTCGGGGCGGATGCCGCGCTCGTGCAGGTCGGCCAGCATGTACGGCGCGCCGGCGCAGCCGACTTCCTCGTCGTAGGAGAACGCCAGGTGGATCGGCTTCTTGCGCGGCATCGCCAGGAATTCCGGCACCAGCGCCAGCGAACCGGCGATGAAACCCTTCATGTCGCAACTGCCGCGGCCGTACAGCAGGCCGTCTTTCTCGATCAGCTGGAACGGGTCGGTGCTCCAGTCCTGGCCATCGACCGGCACCACGTCGGTGTGGCCCGACAGGACGATGCCGCCCTGCTGGTTGCCGTCCTGCGCCGGCAGGGTGGCGAACAGGTTGGCCTTGGTGCGTTCGGGATTGTGCGCCAGCCATGCATCGACGCCCTGGCCCTTGAGCCAATCACGGACGGTCTCGATGAGGGCAAGATTGGAATTGCGGCTGGTGGTGTCGAAACCGACCAGCGTCTCCAGCCAGGTGCGCGCGTTCATGTAGCAACTCTCTTGGGTAAAAGCAGCAGTGTAAAGCCAGGACGCGTCCGCGTCCCGCGCCCCGGGCCGGACGCAGGCCGTGCCTGGGCCTAGAATGACGCCCTTCAAGCAGCAAAGCCCCCAAGGAGAAACCGTGCAGCACAAAGCAGTTCCCACGCGCAATATCGTGGCGGCAGTCATCGGCAACGCCCTCGAATGGTATGACTTCCTGGTGTTCGCGTTCATGACACCGATCATCTCGAAACTGTTCTTTCCGACCGATCCCAGCGTTCCCGGCAGCGAGCTGAACGCGATCCTGATGACCACGGCGATTTTCGGCGTCGGTTTCTTCATGCGCCCCGTGGGCGGCATCATCCTGGGCCTGTATGGCGACAAGAAGGGCCGCAAGGCGGCCATGGTGCTGGTCACGTCGCTGATGGCGGTGTCCATCGCCCTGATCACCGTGGCGCCGACGTATCACGCGGCCGGCATCCTGGCGCCTATCTTCATCCTGATCGCGCGGCTGCTGCAGGGCTTCTCGGCCGGCGGCGAGTTCGGCACCTCGACCGCCCTGCTGATCGAGATGGCGCCCAATGGCAAGCGCGGCTTCTACGGCTCATGGCAGATGGCCGGGCAGATGCTGGCGCTGCTGATCGGCGCAGCCTGCGGCACGCTGATCACCGAGTTCTTCACGCAGGAGCAGATCGCGGCCTGGGCCTGGCGCCTGCCGTTCGCGTTTGGCCTGGTGATCGTGCCGATCGCCATCTATATCCGCCGCAACATCGACGAAACCGACGCCTTCAAGCAGATGAAGGAAGACGAGCGCCAGGCCGCCGCGCGCGGCGAGGTGCAGCGGCTGAGCCTGGCCGAGATGGTCCGCACCCACACCCGCGAGACGCTGATCGGCGTGGGCCTGGTGGTGACGGCAACGGTGTCCATCTACATCACCTTCACCTACCTGGTGACCTACTCGACCCAGATCCTGAAGCTGCCGCTGAACCAGACCTTCCTGGTGCAGATGGCGGGCGCGGCGCTGATGGTGCTGCTGACGCCGTTCATGGGCGCCTGGTCCGACCGTGCCGGCCGCCGCCCCATCGTGATCGGCTCGCTGATCGGCTACCTGGTGGTGTTGTACCCGCTGTACTACTGGCTGTCGGACGCGCCGTCGATCGGCCGCCTGCTGACCGTGCAGATCGTGGTGTGCTTCTTCGTGTCGGCCTTCTTCGGCGTGTTCAGCACCGTCATGGCGGAACTGTTCCCGGCGCGGGTGCGCTCGGTGGGCCTGTCGCTGGCCTATAACGTGGCGGTGATGATCTTTGGCGGCTTCGCCCAGTTCATCGTGACCTGGCTGATCAAGACCACCGGTTCGCCGATGGCGCCGGCCTACTACGTGATGTTCGGCGTGGCGTTGGGGCTGGTGGCGTCGTTCTTCATGCGCGAACGCGCTCACGAGAACCTGGACCACTGAACTTCGCCGGAATGCGCCCGGGCCGCGATGGCCCGGGCAGCCGCGTCCGCATTCTGTCCCGCGCGGCCTGCATCCGGGCTCCATCCCGGATGGCCTGCCTTGGGACCTCTCCCTCCAGGATGCCGCGCCGGGCTAGCGGCGCACCGCCGACGACACGCCCGGCACCTCGGCCAGCGCATCCAGCGCGCGCGCCAGCGATTCGCCGCCGCGCACTTCCACCGTGAACACCATATGGGCCAGCGACTGCCGGCTCTGGGTGTTCACGCCCACTACGTTCAAACGCAGGCGCGCGAACACTTCGGACAGGTCGCGCAGCAGGCCGGAGCGGTCGTGCGCGCGCACGCTGATGTCGACCGGGTAGAACGTGTCCGCCGGGGTCTCGCCCCAGGCCACCTCGATCACCCGCTCGGGTTCGCGCGCGGCCAGCGCCAGGTAGCTGTGGCAGTCGCAGCGGTGGATCGACACGCCGCGCCCGCGTGTCACGAAGCCGGCGATGGCATCGGGCGGCGCGGGCCGGCAGCAGCGCGCCAGCTGCGTCAGCAGCGAGCCCACGCCCACCACCAACACCCCGCTCTTGCCGCTTTTCTCGGCGCTGCCGGCGCTGGCGTGGCGCAGGGCGGCCGGTTGCGGCTCGGCGGCGGGCGCCGGCTGCTGGAACACGGCGTCGATCTGGCGCAGGCTGAACTCTTCCTTGGCGGCGGCCACGTACAGGTCGTCGGCGCGGGCGAAACCGAGGTTCTGCGCCAGCTGTTCCAGGTTGACCGCGGTCTTGCCGAGCCGCTGCAGTTCCTTTTCGACCAGCGCCTGGCCTTGCGTGATGCGCTGCTGCAGTTCGATGGCGTTGAACCACATGCGCACCTTGGCGCGGGCCCGCGGGCTGGCCAGGAAACCGAGCTGCGGGTTGAGCCAGTCGCGCGACGGGCCGCCGGACTTGGCCGAGATGATCTCGACCGTCTGGCCGGTGGCCAGACGCGTCTGCAGAGGCACCATCTGGCCGTCGACCCGCGCCCCGCGGCAGCGGTGGCCCAGGTCGGTGTGCAGGTGATAGGCGAAGTCGACCGGCGTGGCGCCGGCCGGCAACTCGATCACGCGGGCCTGCGGCGTCAGCACGTAGATGCGTTCGTCCGTGGGCGCAGGCGTGACGGCGGCATGGCGGCTCTTGCCCGGGCCGGATTTGCCGGCCGGTCTGGCCGCATCCTGCTTGTCGGCGGCGGGCGCCTCGCCCGCCTCGACATCCGTATTCCAGGCCAGCAGTTGCCGCATCCAGGCCAGTTGCCGGTCGTATTCGCTGGAGGCGGCCACCTGCCCGCCCTTGGCGCCCGCTTCCTTGTAGCGCCAATGCGCGGCCATGCCGTACTCGGCGAACTGGTGCATCTCGCGGGTGCGTATCTGCACTTCGAACGGGCGGCCGTCATCGTCGGCCACCACCGTGTGCAGCGAACGGTAGCCGTTGGGCTTGGGCCGCGAAATGTAGTCGTCGAACTCGTCGGACAGCGGCGTCCACATCTCGTGCACCATGCCCAGCGCCATGTAACAGGCGCGCACGTCGTCGACGATGATGCGCAGCGCGCGCAGATCGTACATCTGCGAGAAATCCAGGCGCTTGACCCGCATCTTGTTCCAGATGCTGTAGATGTGCTTGGGCCGGCCGCTGACCTCGGCTTCGATGCCATGTTTGGCCAGCGCCGTCTGCAGGCGCTCGATGGCGCCGGCGATGAAGGCCTCGCGCTCGACCCGCTTTTCCTCGAGCAGGCGGGCGATCTGCTTGTAGCGGTCGGGCTCCAGGAAGCGAAACGCCAGGTCTTCCATTTCCCACTTGATCTGCCAGATGCCCAGGCGGTTGGCCAGGGGCGCGTACAGGTCCAGGGTTTCACGGGCGAAGGCGATCGAACAGGGCGTCTTGCTTTCGGCGTGCCAGCGCAGGGTGCGCAGGCGCGAGGCCAGGCGCATCAGCACGATGCGCAGGTCGGCGGCCATGGCCAGCAGCATCTTGCGCTGCATTTCCTTCTGCGAGCCGGTTTCCGCCTCGGCGTCGCTGGCCTGGCGCGCCACCACGCCCAGCCGCAGCAGGGCGCGCGTGCCCTGCACCAGGCGGGCGACTTCGGCGCCGAAGGCAGCGGCGACCGGGTCGTTGCGCAGCGCCGGGGCCGGCGCGGTCAGGTCGGTCGGCAAGGCGGCCAGCAGGGCCGCGGCGCGCGTGGCGGCGTCGGTATGCAGGCCCGCCAGGATCCGCACCACGCCCGCGCCGTGCGAGGCCAGCGGCTCGCCCGTCAGGGCCTGCTGGCCCTCGAAACGGGGAACCGACCAGGCCACCGCCTGGTCGATAAGCGCAAGGCCGTCGGCGTCGAGGCCCGCCCCCGCCTCCTGTCGCCAGGAAGCGTCGAAAGTCGAAGGCGCATCAGGAACGGGCGGGGCGGACATCGCGGGCGTATTGCGGTTACGGTAATCGAGGATTCCGACACTCTACACTAGGAATCAATGCTGAAAACCCCGGCCAACGCCGGGCACATATTCAAGGAACCCAAGCTTATGTTGCGCTGGCTCAAGGGCCGGGGCGCGCGCGCCGCCGAGGTGGCGCAGATGCAGGCCCGGATCGCACCCGACCTCTGGCGGCAGGTGCTGGACGCCCACCCTTTCCTGGCGGCGCTGGACGCCGACGAATCCGCGCAGTTGCTGGCGCGCTCGGCCTGGCTGCTGGCCAGCAAGACGATCAATGGCGCGCGGGGGCTGGAAGTGACCGACTTCATGCGGCTGTCGATCGCGGCCCAGGCCAGCCTGCCGATCCTGAACCTGACGCCCGCGCTGTACGAGGGCTGGGAGGAGATCATCGTGTACCCCGCGGGCTTTCGCATCCCGCGCAAGCAGATGGACGAGGACGGCGTGATGCACGAATACCTGGAAGACGCTGCCGGCGAGGCCTGGGACGGGGGCCCGCTGGTGCTGTCCTGGGAGGACACGCAGTTGTCCGAAGGCGGCTTCAACGTGGTGATCCACGAGTTCGCGCACAAGCTCGACCTGCAATCGGGCTTTGCCGATGGCATGCCATCGCTGGCGGCGCACGGCGATATCAAGCCGCGCGAATGGCGCCGCATCCTGGACGATAGCCTGGACCGCTTCATCGCCGCGGTCGACGCGGTGGAGGCCGCCATTCCGCATGACGTCGATCCGGAAAGCGCCGAGGCCGACGCCTGGTACGGGCGCTTGCCACTCGACCCTTACGCCGCCACCGACGAAGCCGAGTTCTTCGCCGTCAGCTCCGAGCACTTCTTCGTCGATCCCCACCCGATGGCCGAGGCACTGCCGGAATGGTTCGCCCTGCTGCGGGCCTATTACCGCCAGGATCCCCTGGCGCGCTACGCATGAAACGGCTGCTGATCGTGTGGCATTCCCGCACCGGCGCGGCCCGCCAGATGGCCGAGGCCGCCGCCCGGGGCGCGGCCGCGGCGGCGGCGCTGCTGGAACAGCCGGACGATCTGGCGGTGACCCTGCGCCGCGCCGCGGACGCCGGGATGGACGAGGTGCTGGCCAGCGATGGCCTGCTGTTCTGCGCGCCGGAGAACCTGGCCAGCCTGAGCGGTGAAATGAAGGAATTCTTCGACCGCTGTTATTACGGCGTGCTGGACCGCATCGCCGGCCGTCCCTACGCCTGCCTGGTCAGCGCCGGCAGCGACGGCGCCGGCGCGGCGCGCCAGATGGAGCGCATCTGCACCGGCTGGCGCCTGCGGCCCGTGGCGCCAGCCCTGATTGTCAACCTGGGCGCGCAGACGCCCGACCAGATCCTCGCCTCCAAGACGGTGGCGCCGGCCGAGCTGGCGCGTTGCGAGGAAGTTGGCGGCCTGCTCGCCGGCCTGCTGCTGACCGCGGGTTGACGCAGGCCCGGCGCCGACTGCCGGTCAACATGGGCCTGACGTGTCCTTCCCCCGCGGGGCCCGCGCTCCTTCCCCGTGGCCAGGGAGCGCCGCGACGCCACGCGGGGGACGACCAAAAAAGTGCCGGTGTCAAGTCTTTCGTGCCAATCACGCAAGGCTTGAAACCGTATATGGGACAGTAGGTTAGCTCTTTTCCAGGCCACTTTGCAGAAGTTTGGCCGCGTGGGCTAGGAGCCACATAAGAGCGTCGGGAGAGAAAGCCGCATCGCACTGTGTCGTGCTGGATTGCCGAGGAACGGCGGGCCTGTCGCAGCATCATAGCCCAAGCGGCTCTTGGCGGCGTCCAGAATGAAGAACGCGCAGCCTTGGGCTGCGCGTTCAATGGCTGCCGCTGGATGATGGGCCAGGCCATCATGTCGGCTTCGGTGGCGCGCTCCGCGTCGCGGTGCCCTTCTTGAACCCCCGATCCCCCGCCATGAACGCCTCCAGCATGTGCGGGATCAACTTCTCGGCATCGACCGCCTCGCCGTAGGTCTGCGCGTGCAGCGCGGCGTAGCGGTCGAGGTCGGCTTTCAAGCTGGCCGGGCAGGCAAAGGTTAGCTTGACGCTCTCGGTCTTGGGCAGCGGCCCGAGCCGCAGCTTCTTCGTGCTCATTGCGAAGCCCCCCGGTTGAAGAACAGCGGCTGGTACGGCCGCAGCACCAGATCCCGGTTCACGATGACGCGAACCGGCAGGCCCGGCCTGATGGTCAGCGTCGGCTGGATGTCCATGTTGCGCCGGGTAATCTCCTGGCCGACTTGGTTGATGCTGTCCTGGGCACCATCGCGCCCGGCGATGATGATGCGGTTGCCGTCCTGGCGATTCTCCGGCGAGGCCAGCTCGGCACCGACCCCTAGCAGTGTCGTCAGCACCGCGCCTGCAACGATGCGATCCCAGTGCCAGTCCACGTCATCCTCCAGGCCGGAGTAACCGGCCGGGTCGGTGCCGATGAGGTTGTCGAGCGTCAGCGAGGACGTGTCGGGCAGGATGACCCGATTCCAAACCACCTGCACGCGGCTCTGCCCGTGGCTGACTCGGCTGTTGTAGCGCCCGAGGATCCGCGATCCCTGCGGAATCAGCAGGAACTTGCCTGTGGCCGAGTCATAGACTGGCTCCGTCACCGTGGCGATCACGTCGCCCGGAAGATCGGACTTGATGCCCGTCACCAGCGCGCCCGCGATCACCGTTCCGGCCATGACCTGATAAGGCGACGCGGGCAGCGCCAGATTGCCGGAATTGCGGGTTTCCGTAGAACCGCTTTGCAGGAATGCTTCGTTCTGGTCTTGCCGACTCCGCGCAGCGGCTGGGGCGGCAACCTGGGCCGCCACCGAGGCCGGCCCGGCAGCGAGCGGGTCGAAGGCCGCGAGCGCATTGGCAGCACTAGGCACACCCGGCGCCGTCTGCGCCATCGTGGCGGTGGCGGTGGCGACGGCCTGGCCCTGACCGCCCGAGCGGAAGAACACCGACGAAGCCGCTGCGGCTTCGGCCTCCTTGCGCAAGGCATCGTTCGGATCGTGGCCGGGGGCCGCGTAAGCGGCCACGGCTGGCTGCTGCGAGTTCACGATGGCCGGGCCGAGGTCGCCCGGCAGCGGCGGCCCCAACTCGGGCGCCTTCGGCGGCAGCTTCGAGTAGTCGGCCGGCAGGCCATCCAGCCCTTCAGACTTCGAGACGCGATCGACGTTGTAAAGCTCGGTCTGCTCGTTGGCACCACGCCGCTGCGGTTGCAGCGACCAGATCGTGGCCCCGAGCACGGCGACCGACAGGCCGCCGACGAGGACGGCCAGCGTGCGCCGGTTCAACCGGGTCACAGCACGCGGCTGGGCGCGCAGTGCCACCGCCTCGGGCGCGACCTTGCCCGCTTGCGGCGTGGCGAGGTCGGGAGTGTCGTCCTGGCTCATGGTCAGTTCCTCCGTGCCACGCCGTCCGTGCGCTCGATCCGCACCACGTCGCTCTTGTCGCCGCCCAGGCGCAGCTCGGCCGCGCCAAACAGGCGATCCACGATGTAGTACGGCGAGCGGAAGCGGTAGTTCACCAGTTGGCCGTCGCCTTCGGCCCCGATCACGAACAGCGGCGGAAGATCGCCCTGCGCGATGCCTGCGGGAAACTGGATATAGACCTTCTGCCCGTCGTCGAAGGCGCGCAGCGGCTTCCACGGCGGATTGCTGCCGCTGATCGCGTAGCGGAAGCGCAGGTTCTCCAGCGACAGGCCGCTATCGACCGGCGCGGCGGCGCTGGCCGCCTGCGCCTGGCGCTGCAAGGCCAGCATCCGGTCGCGCGGGTACTCCCAGGAAACCGACGCCATCCACGTCTTTTCCGTGGAAGTCAGCTCCAGCAGGTACGTCCTGCGGCTGGTGGTGATGACCAGATTGGTTTTCAGGCCCGACCGAATGGGCTTCACCAGCACGTTGACGCGCAAGTCGGCACCGCTGCCGCTGGATGTGTCGCCCACGATCCAGCGCACCGTATCGCCGGCGGCCACCGTCACCAGTTCCTCGCCCGGCTGGAGCGAAACCACGGTCACGCGGCCCACGGCCGCATAGACCTGATAGAGCGCGCCATCGGTGAAGGGCCACACCTGAATCGCGTTGACATAGCCCTCGCGCGTGGGCGCGACGCGCGCCTCGGTATTGGCCCGCGAGACGCGCACCTTCTCGTCGGCAGGTTCAGGCGCGGGCTTGGCGTCCTCGGCTTCGGGAGCCGGCATCAACTGCGCCGGCATCGGCAGCACCTCGGGCACGGCCACCACCTCCACCGGCGCGGGCGGCTCGGGCAGCGGCTGGGCCTGCACCGGCTCATCGAGTGAGATGGTCGGCGGCGGCTTGCCCTGCGTGGCGCAGCCCGCGAGGGCCAGCACGATCAACGACAAGGCGGATTTACGGAAAAGATCATTCATGGTTTTGCTCCTTCGGAAGAATCCAGTTCACGGCTCCACGACAGGCCGTTGACGTAGATGCCTAGCGGGTTCTTGCGCAGGCGTTCTTCGGTGCGCGGCGGCTGGAGCACGATGGACACCACCGCCGTCCACCGCTCCAGGCCCGCCGCGGCGCCGTTGACGTAGCGCCGTTCCGTCCAGCGCACGTTGAAAGACGTGTCGCTGGCGCGCACGACGCTGGTGATCTGCACCGTCACCGACTCCTTTCCGATGCGCGCGAACGGGTCGTTGACCCGCGCGTAATCGTTGAGCACGGCTGCGCCCTTGTCGGTCGTGTAGTCGTAGGCGTCGAGCCAGTTCTGGCGGACGACGATGGGGTCGATGGACAGCGAGCGCACCAGCGTCACGAAGCGCGCGATGTGGTGCGCCGTCTGCGCATCGCCCGGCCGGTACGGCGTGGCGGCTTCACCCACTGCGCGCACCTGGCCCGCGTTGTCCACCTCCACGACGTAGGGCGTGACGATGGACTGCGCCGAGCGCCACACCAGGCCGCCGGCCATCAGCAGCGCGAGCGTCAGGCAGCCGAAGGCCATCAGGCGCCAGTTCTTCGCCTGCACGCGCGGCGAGCCGATACGGTCGTCCCACACCTGGCCGGCAGCTTGGTACGGCGTGGCAGGCTGCGGCGTGTCGGCGTAGCGCACCTGCGGTTTCTTGAATCGCATGGTCAGTTCTCCTTATGAATCGGAATCGCGCAGGCTCGGCCCCTGGCCGGAGCCGCCGCCATCGCCACCGCGGAGCGTGTGGGCGGTGGTGGTCGCGGCCTGGGTGAGTTGCTGGCGGCGTTGCAGCCGCTTGGCCCAGGCGGGCTGCTCGGAGGGCTGTGCAGCGGCAGCGCCTGCGGGGGCTTCGCTGGTGGCGGCCTGGCCGGCTGACGCGCCGGCGTCGCCATTCCAGCCCGCGCGGAACGGCGCGGCCATGCGCTGCCCGGCAGCGGAAGCGCGGGATGCGGCTGCGCGTCCGGCAGACTGCGCGCCGGTCTTGGCGACGTTGCCCAAGCCCGCCATCGCGCCTTTGGCACCGCCGCCTGCTGCTGCGGAACCCGCCTGGAACGCCGACTTCGCGCTGCCAGCCGCCGACGTGGCGGCACGCGCGCCGCTGCCGGCCAGCTTGGCGGCGGCCGGTGCCATGCGAGCACCAGCGGCCACCGCACCGCCCACGCCCGTCGCGGCGGCACCGACAGCCACTGCGGTTCCGGCTGCACCGACGGCGGCGCCGGCCATCGCGCCTGCGCCGAGTTGGGGCGCACCGGACACGAGGCCCGTGGCGATGCCAGGGCCGAAGATCCCGAGCGCCAGCAAGGTGAGCGAGGCCAGCATGATGACCAGCGCGTGGTCGATGTTCGGTTCGGCGGGATGGACTTGGAACTGCGAGAACAGGCCCGAGCCGATGCCGACGATCACGGCCAGCACCAGGACCTTGATACCGGCGGCCACGACATTGCCCAGCACCTTCTCGGCGAGAAAGCTGGTCTTGTTCCACAGCGCGAACGGCACCAGCACGAACCCGGCGAGCGTGGTCAGCTTGAACTCGATCAGCGTGATGAAAAGCTGGATCGCCAGCACGAAGAAGCACAGCACCACGACCAGCCACGCGAGGAACATCACCACGATGGGGTCGAGGTTCACGAACACCTCGGGGAAGCCGGCCATCTCGCCGATCTGCTCCAGAATCGGCGCCCCGGCGTCGATGCCGGTCTTCGCGAGCCGGCCCGGCTGCAAGAAGTTCTCCATCGTGATGGACGAGCCGGTGGCGGTGATGCCCAGCCCAGCGAACGAGCGGAACACGATGCTGGCCAGCCAGTTGAAGTTGTTGAGGATGTAGGCGAAGGCACCGACGTAAAGCACCTTGCGCAGCAGCTTGGCGATCACGTCATCGCCCTGGCCGGTAGCGTGGCTCATGGCCCAATACAGCCCGGCGATCGTCATGTCGATGACGATCAGCGTGGCCGTGAGGAACGCCACTTCGCCGCGCAGCAGCCCGAAACCCGAGTCGATGTAGGTGGCGAAGGTGTTGAGGAACTGGTCGATGATGGTCACGTCATTCATGGCGTGCCCTCCGGGGCGGCGGGCAAGGCCGGCGCGGTGCCATCGGCCGGTTCCTCGAAGCTGGGCGGGATCGGCGGCATGTCGGCCAGCGTCCGGTATTCATCCGGCCCGGCCTCGCCGGAAAAGAAGCGCCGCCGGAAGGCTTCGGCGGCGGCGCGGCAAGCGTCCTCGCCCGTGGCCTCCCGGTCGGCCGCGCATTGCGCGCGCAACGCCTTGAGCCGCGCGGGGTCGGCAGCCAGGGCATCGGCGAGGTTGTCGGCCGGCTGCTCGCCGCAAGCGGCCAGCAGCACGGCACCAAGGACGAGGACGCATCGCATGTCGGCCCCCGTCAGTCGCGGTAGAAGTTGACGGACTGCGGCGTGTACGGCGTGCCTTCCCCGAGGAAGCGCCGCCGCACTTCGCGGGCGCGCTCGGTCGCCGCCGCCTGCCGCGCCAGTTCCAGCGAGGCGGCCCGGTCTTGCGTGATCTGGAGCCGCTGCGACTGGATCGACTGCTTGGCCTGCAAGGCGAGCAACTGGTTCGTGGCCTGCATCGCCTGCAACGCGCCTTGCGCCGACTGGCTCTTGCCAACCAGATCGGCCAGCACGCTTTCGTCTTCGCCCAGGTTCTGCGACACCTGCGCCTGCATCTGCATGGTGGTCTGCAAGCCGTTGAGCGTGTTCTTCCACCGCTCCTGGGCATCGCGGTACATCTGGTCGCCGCTGACGGTGGCGGCGTACTGCTCCGGGTACAGGCGGGCAAACTCCCGATCCAGATTCGTCACGTCGTAGGCCAAGCCTCGGGCCTGGGCGATCAGCCGCTCGGTCGTCGCCAGGTTGGCGCGCAACTGGCCGACCACGCTGGACGGCAGGCTGGCGAGGTTGCGCGCCTGGTTCATCAGCATTTGCGCTTCGTTCTGGAGCTGGCGAATCTGGTTGTTGATCTGCTCCAGCGTGCGGATCGCGGTCATCGTGTTCTGCACGAGGTTGGTGGGGTCGATCACGACCCATTGCGCATGGGCAGTGGCGGTGCAAAGCATGGCCGCGATGGCAGCGGCGACAAGGCGCTTCTTCATGGCAGGATCTCCTGTGGGTGGTCAGCGAAGGAACCCGGCGCGAGGCCGGGGAACGAGGGCAGCAGGTCAGCCGCCCAATCGAGGCCGCGATGGCGCAGCCAGGCGCCCGCGAAGCCAGGCGTGCCGGCGTCCAGCAGCACGCGGTCTATGTCGCGCTGGTCTTGCGGCGTGGAAGCGCCCGCAAACGCCAACGCTGCCGGCCCCAGGTCGAGGTCGAATAGGCGGTTGCCGAGGCGGGATTGGTAGTAGTAGTCGCGCTTGGGCTGCGCGGTGGCGACGATCTCGATCTGCCGCGAATTTAGGCCGAAGCCTTCGTAGATCGTGCGAATCTGCGGCTCGGTCGCCTGCGGGTTCGGCAGGAAGATGCGGCTTGCACAGCTTTCGATGATCGCGGGCGCGATGCTCGAATCCTTGATGTCCGCAAGCGACTGTGTGGCGAAGATGACGCTGACGTTCTTCTTGCGAAGCGTCTTGAGCCACTGCCGGATGCGCGCGGCAAACACGGGGTCATCGAGGAACAGCCACGCTTCATCGAGGATCAGCAGCGTGGGCGCACCGTCAAAGCGTTCATCGAAACGCGCAAAGAGGTAATGCAGCACGGCCATGACGGCGGCCTTGCTGTGCATCAGCTCCTCCATCTCGAAACCCTGCACGTCGGCCATGCCCAGCCGGTCGTGATCGGCATCCAGCAGCTTGCCGTGCGCGCCGCCGAGCACATACGGCGCGAGCGCCTGGCGCAGCGCATTGCTCTGCAACAGCACGGACAGCCCGGTCATCGTGCGCTGCTCCACCGGCGCACCGGCAAGGCTGCCGAGTGCCGACCAGATGGCCGCCTTCTCGTCCGGGCCGACCGCCACGCCTTCGTGCAGCAAGCGCCCCTCGATCCATTCGGCGGCCCAGGTGCGGTAGCCCTCGCGGTCGATGCGGGCGAGCGGCTGGAAGGCGATTTCGCCATCCATGCTCAGGTCGTAGTGCTCGCCGCCCAGCCCGAGGATGGTGGCGCGCATCGAGCGCCCCATGTCGAAGGCGAAGATGCGCGAGCCGCGATAGCGGCGGAACTGCATCGCCAGCGTGGCGAGCAAGACCGACTTGCCCATGCCGGTCGGGCCGGCGACCAGCGTGTGGCCCACGTCGCCGATGTGCGTCACCAGCCGGAACGGCGTCGCGCCATCGGTGCGTGTGACGATCAGCGGCGGGCCGCCCAGGTGGTCGTTCTTCTCCGGCCCGGCCCATACCGCCGACACCGGCATCATGTGCGCCAGGTTCAGCGTCGAGACGATGGGCTGGCGCACGTTGGCGTAGGCGTTGCCGGGGAGCGAGGACAGCCACGCATCCACGGCATTGAGCGTTTCGGGGATGGTGACAAAGCCCCGGCCCTGGATGACGCGCTCCACCATGCGCAGCTTCTCGTCGGCTGCGCCGGCGTCCTCGTCCGTGACGGTGACGGTCGCCGTCAGGTAGCCGAAGGCGACTTGATCGCTGCCCAGCTCCTGCAAGGCGGCATCAGCGTCGGCGG
Source organism: Achromobacter ruhlandii (assembly GCF_902859695.1). Classification (GTDB taxonomy): domain Bacteria; phylum Pseudomonadota; class Gammaproteobacteria; order Burkholderiales; family Burkholderiaceae_B; genus Achromobacter; species Achromobacter ruhlandii. The sequence continues at coordinate 250,942 of NZ_CADIJL010000001.1, read as the reverse complement.
CCTTGTTGTTCGCGTCGGTATCGACCAGCGGGCTTTCCTGCTGGAAGATCGTTTCGCGCAGCAGCGCAATGACGTTCTTGCGCTTGGCAAACCACTGACGGCGCAGGCGGGCGAGTTCTTTTTCCGCCTCGGATTTATCCAGGCACAGAAAGCGCGTACTCCAGCGATACCCAAATCCCAGGCGGTTGAGGTCGTCCAGAATCCCCGGCCAGGTCGAGGTCGGGAAGCCCCGCACCGACACCACACGCAGGTGCCGGTCGCCCAGCATGGGCGCCAAGCCACCGACCAGCGGCGAGTCGGTCAGCAGCGCGTCGATGTGGAAAGGCACCTCGGGCACGCCGACGCGAAAGCGCCGCGTCGAGATAGTCGAATGCAAATAGGTCAGAGTCTGCGCGTCGTCCAGCCAGGCGATTTCCGGCATCACGCCATCGAGCAGGTCGAAGACGCGATCCGTTTCCGCGACGAAGGCTTGCAGCCGCTCGCGCCAGTCCACGCCACTCGTCGGCGTGTTCTCGTAGAGCATCTTGGCGGCTCGGGCGCGCGATTCCTCGGGCGGCAGGTACACCAGCGTCAGGTGATAGCCGCTCTCGAAGTGGTGGCCGGTATCCTCGAAGGCCGAGCGGCGTTCTTCGTCCACCAGCCACGAAAGCGGCTCGGAAAAGTCCGAGTGCGGGTAGTCGGCGGCGGCGCGGCGCTCGGCCTCGATGAACAGCGCCCAGCCCGAACCCAGCCGGCGCAGCGCGTTGTTCAAGCGCGCCGACGTGGCGATCAGCTCGCCTTGCGTTGCACTGTCGAGGTCAGGCCCGCGAAACCGGGCCGTGCGCTGGAAACTGCCGTCCTTGTTCAAGACGACACCCGGCGCGACCAGTCCGGCCCAGGGCAGCCAGTCGGCGAGCAGCGCGGGCCGCTGGCGGTATTCGGCGAGGTTCAGCATGGCGGCCCCCTCACACGTCCAGCAGCGGGCGGTGTTTGATGTGCCGGGCGAACACGGCCATGAACTGCGGATCGACGCGCGCACCCCATACCGCCAGCGAATGGCCGACGATCCAAAGCACGACGCCCGGAATCCACAGTTGCAGGCCCAGCCCGACGGCGGCGGCCAGCGTCCCGTTGGCAATCGCCACGGTGCGCGGTGCGCCGCCCAGCAAGATCGGCTCGGTGAGCGAGCGATGCAGCGGCACCTCGAACCCGGCTGCGAAGCTATCCGGGGCGCTCATACGACAGCCCCGCCCGAGAACGAAAAGAACGATAGGAAGAAGCTCGAAGCCGCGAACGCGATGGACAGGCCGAACACGATCTGGATCAGCTTGCGGAAACCGCCCGACGTGTCGCCGAAGGCCAGCGCGAGGCCCGTGGCGATGATGATGATGACGGCCACGATGCGTGCCACCGGCCCCTGGATGGATTCGAGGATGGATTGCAGCGGGCCTTCCCACGGCATCGAGGAACCGGCGGCCTGCGCGGTTCCGGCCAGGAACAGCAGCAGCGCGGCCAGCAGCAGCCCTTGCCCCGCAGGGCGGCCCAGGCAGCGCAGCCGCGCGAGGATGGACAGGTGCGAAGGCGGATTTACGGAAACACGGAAGGCATGGGCGTGCGTCATGGCAGTTCTCCAGAGGGATTGAGGGACGGGGATGAGGAAGTCGCCGCAGCGGATGCGGCATCGGGAACTGGCGACAGCTCGGGAAACGGCGTGTCCATCGCATCCGCCAGTTGGTAGCCAACGCCGTCGAAGCCGACGACGCGGGCGATGCTCTCGATGCGGCGCTTCCGTCCGCGCCCGGCGATGTGGATCACCACGTTGACCGCCTCGGCGATCAGCGCACGCGGCGGGTTCACCGCCACTTCGAGAATCAGTTGCTCCATGCGCAGCAGCGCGCCCAGCGCGGAACCGGCGTGGATCGTGGCGATGCCGCCGGGATGGCCTGTGCCCCACACCTTGATGAGATCTAGTGCCTCGGCTCCGCGCACCTCGCCGACGACGACGCGATCAGGCCGCAGGCGCATGGATGAGCGCACCAGCTCGGTCATGGACACCACGCCGGAGCGCGTGCGTAGCGGCACGTGGTCGCGGGCGACGCATTGCAGTTCCACGGTGTCTTCGAGCACCAGTACGCGGTCGCCGGTGGCGGCTATCTCGGCCAACAGCGCGTTCGCCAAGGTCGTCTTGCCGCTGCTGGTGGCCCCGGCGATCAAGACGTTCTGGCGCTCGCGCACGGCGCGCACCAGAAAGCCTGCCTGGGCGGCGGTCATCATTCCGTCCACGACGTACCGCTCCAGCGGGATCACGCCGATGGCGCGCTTGCGCAGCGCGAAGGCCGGCCCCGGCGCGGCGGGCGGCAAGATGCCCTCGAAGCGTTCGCCGGTTTCGGGCAGTTCGGCGGACAGCAGCGGCTGGCCGCGATGCACCTCCGCGCCGACGTGGGTCGCGACCAGGCGGATGATTCGCTCGCCATCGGCTTCGGGCAGCTCCACGCCCATAGGCGCGCGGCCCGACGACAGGCGATCCACCCAAAGGGTGCGGTCGGGGTTGAGCATGATTTCCACCACGTCGGGGTCTTCGAGCGCGGTGGCGATTAGCGGCCCCATTGCCGTGCGCAGCATCTGGATGCGCCGGTCGAGCGACGTGGCACTCATGGATTGGGGAACGGCACTCATGACGCACGCTCCCGCGCCTGAGCCGCTGCGGCGGCGTCCTCCATCCGCATCGGGTCGGGGTGCAGTTCCTCCACCACGTCGCGCACCAGGCTGCGTCCGCGCATCAGGTGGCGGCCAAGCTGCTCGGTGAACTGCTCGAAGCGCGCCTTGCCCTGAGCACGGGCCGCGTCTTGGTGCGCTTCGGGAACCGGCGTGCTGACGGTCAGGTAGTAGCGGATGAAAAGCGCCAGCGTCTCGATGGCGATGTTCTGGTCGCGCTCCATGCGCTCGGCCTGGCGCGACAGCCGATCAAGGCGCTTGGCGATAGCGGCCTCGCGCTGGTCGGCGGCATCGGGCGACAGCCACGATGCGAGCGCCGCCGCGACGATGGATGACTTGGACACGCCTTTCTTGGCGGCCAGTTCATCGAGCCGCTGGGCGTGCTCGGGCTGAATAAAGAGGTTCAGGCGGTAGCTCATAGCTCGATTCCGTCGTTGGGGTCGAGGGACGCCAGCCGGGCCACGCGCTGCATGGGCGGATCAAGCTGGCGAGGAAGGGGAAGCGGCAGGTCGTCGTCGTCATCGAGCAGCGCCAGGTCGGCCGCGGGCGCGGCCAGCTCGGGGTCGTAGGCGACGGTTTCGGAAAGCTCTGGCTGACGGCGCGGGCCGCCGTCGTCAGTGCTGGCCGGGAAGCCCTCGGCTTCTCCGGCGGCAGGCGGAGTCAGCACGGCGGGGATCGCCAAGCCGCTCCAGTCGTCAGCGCGCGCAGGCGGCGCGTCCGCGTACTGCCCGTCCGCCAGCGCAGGCGGCGGCATGACACGCTGCTTGAAATTGGTGTCGGCGTAGTAGCGCAGCTTCGTGGCCTTGATGGGGGCCACGCTGGACACCATCACCACGGCCTCATCGGGCGGAAGCTGCATGACTTCACCCGGCGTCAGCAGCGGGCGGGCCGTCTCTTGACGCGACACCATGAGGTGGCCCAGCCACGGCGCGAGCCGGTGGCCTGCGTAGTTGCGCTGGGCGCGCAGCTCGGTCGCGGTGCCCAGCGTCTCGGAGATGCGCTTCGCTGTGCGTTCGTCGTTCGTGGCGAACGTCACGCGCACATGGCAGTTGTCGAGGATGGAGTGGTTCTGCCCATACGCCTTGTCGATCTGGTTGAGCGACTGCGCGATGAGGAAGCTGCGGATGCCGTAGCCCGCCATGAAGGCCAAGGCCGTCTCGAAGAAGTCGAGCCGGCCCAAGGCCGGGAACTCGTCGAGCATCAGCAGCAGCTTGTGCCTGCGCGCTATGCCGTCCGAGCCGTCCAGCGATTCGGTCAGGCGCCGGCCGATCTGGTTGAGGATCAGGCGGATGAGCGGCTTTGTGCGGCTGATGTCCGAAGGCGGCACCACCAGGTACAGCGACACCGGGTGCTCGGCGGAGATGAGATCGGCGATGCGCCAGTCGCAGCGCGACGTGACTTCGGCCACCGTGGGATCACGATAGAGGCCCAAGAACGACATGGCGGTGCTCAACACGCCGGAACGCTCGTTGTCCGACTTGTTGAGCACTTCGCGCGCCGCCGAAGCGACGACGGGATGCGGGCCATCGCCGAGATGCGGCGTGGTCATCATCCGGTGCAAGGTCAGCTCGAAGGGGCTGGCCGGGTCACTGAGGAAGTTGGCGACGCCGCGCAGCGTCTTGTCTTCGCTCGCGTAGAGCACATGCAGGATGGCCCCGACCAGCAGCGCGTGAGAGGTCTTTTCCCAATGGTTGCGCTTCTCCAGCGCGCCTTCGGGATCGACCAGAATGTCCGCGATGTTCTGCACGTCGCGCACTTCATGCGCGCCGCGCCGTACCTCCAGCAGCGGGTTGTAGGCCGCCGACTTCGCATCGGTCGGGTTGAACAGCAGGCAATGGCTGAAACGGCTGCGCCAGCCGGCGGTGATCTGCCAGTTCTCGCCCTTGATGTCGTGGATGACCGCTGAAGCCGGCCAGCTCAACAAGGTGGGCACCACCAGGCCGACACCCTTGCCGCTGCGCGTGGGCGCGAAGGTCAGGACGTGCTCTGGCCCTTCATGGCGCAGGTACTGGCGGTCGTGCTGGCCGAGGAACACGCCCGCTGGCTGCGTGAGGCCCGCCTTGCGAATGTCCTGCGCGTTCGCCCAGCGGGCCGACCCGTAGGTCGTGACCAGGCGTGCCTGCCGCGAGCGCCAGACCGACATGGCAATGGCGACGGCCACGGCGACCATGCCACTGCTGCCCGCGATGGCTCCGCCGGTGTCGAAGGTTTCCGGGGTATAGGCGCCGTAAGAAAACCACCACTCAAACAGCTTCCACGGGTGATAGATCGGCGTGCCAAGAAGATCGAACCAAGGCGAGCCAAGGCGTACTTGATAGCCAAGGGCTGCTGCTGTCCATTGTGTGGCGCCCCACACTCCGGCGATCACGATGCCGAATACCACGGCGATCTGACCGAATAGCACGTTCGTCCCTTGCATGACCTCGCCTCCGATTTCTCCTGCGCTGATTCCTCATGGAAAAAGCGGCACACGGACGTGCCGCAGGCGTCAGGATCGGTGCCGGGCCAGTGCCGGTCAAAGACCGTTTAGGACAGAAAGGTCGAACAAAAAGAAAGAATTAGCGCACTGGCGAGCCAAAGAAAAACGCCGCAAGCGCGGGCGCATTGCGGCGTGTTGGGCGGAAAAATGAAGGTAATGCGGCGAACCGACAACAATCAGAACTTGGGCGATTCCTTCGGTGGCGTGTACGGGGTTTCTCCGTCGCCATAGAACCGCTTGCGCGTGGCTTCGGCGACCCGATTACACAGCACGTCGCCCAGCTTGGCACGGTCGGTTTTGCATTGCTGGCGCAGCTCCTTGAGCCGTTCGGGGTTGGCTGCCAGTTCTTCCACCGTCGGGATATTTGCCTCCGAATCGGCGGCTTTCTGCGGCGCCTCGGATTGGCCGCAGGCGGTCAATGCGGCCGCCAGCAAGAAAGGAATGGTCTTCTTCACGGCGTAGGTACCTCCGGTAGGTCAAGAGTATGGCCCGTGATGGGCCGGGGAGATTCCGGTGATTCGATAGCCTGCACACGTTTAATGAAGCGTGTCAGCACATCGGAGGGGAAATTCTCTGGGCGGAGCAGGTACGTCGTCAGCGGCGGTACACGGGACGCCAGTGGTCGCGCTACCACGCCCGGTTCACGGCTTGCGACAATGTGCGCTGCACCCGCCAGGCCAAGTGCGAAGCCTGCCGATACGAGCGCCATCATCAGGTCGCAGGAAGCGACCCGCTCCGCAATTAGCGGCTCCATGTCCGCCCGACGCAGCACTCGATCAACGTGTTTGGCATGGCCTTCGCACACTTGCGGGTCGCACAAGACAAGCGGGTAGCGCAGCAACTCATCCAGAGGGATGCGTTTGTGGGCCAATAGCGGATGCCTCGCCGGCACCGCCACCATAAGCGGATCGCTCCAAGCCGGTAAAGCGACGATGCCATCGCCTGCCTCCCTGGACTGCGCGAATCCTACGTCGTACAGATCGTCATGTAGTCCCTTGATCTGTTGTGACAGTGGCACCTCGAAGAATCGGATTTCGACCTCTGGTTCTTCTTGTCGGCAGACGGCGAGCAAAGCAGATAGGCGTGACGGGGTGATGCCGTCGGACAGCGCCACGCGCAACTGTCCATGAAATCCATTGGCCGCTGCCCTCACACTGTCCCGTGCTTGTTCCAAGGCGGCGAAGACGCGGCGCACGTGCTCCAGAAACAGTTTCCCGGCGCGGGTGAGTTGAGTGCTGCGAGTGGTTCGAGCAAACAGCACAACGCCCAGTTCTTCTTCCAACTCTTTGATAGCACGCGACAACGGTGATTGCTCGATGTGCAGCTTCTCCGCGGCGCGGCCGAAGTGGAGTTCTTCGGCTACGGCCCAGAAATAGCGTAGATGGCGCAACTCCATGAGAACTTCCCTATATATAGGCGTGTGCCGCCTTCTCCACGCGCATGCATATCTACAGCCTTGTCGCTCTGAAACTGTCAACGCGCTAGCAGAGCGTGTAATCAGACCGAGTTGTCGTAACTGAAAAACTCAAATGTTCGTGTTGCCGACCAACTTATCTTTAGGCCCTCACGATGCAGATTGACTACCCCATCAGGCGGCAATGGGGCCTCGTTCCAAAACAGACGACTGCCTTGTGGCGATCGCCTCTTGCTACCGCAGTAAGAGCGTTGGAATGCGTGACGAGCGCAATAAGTCCGTCGTCTTGCTTCCAAATAGCAGGCCGCGCAGTGGTGAATGACCAAATGCGCCCATGATGAGCATGTCAATGGACTGTTCTTTCACTGCCGTTGCAATCACTGTTTCGGCATCTCCGGGAACCAGTGAAACCGTCACCTCGAAGCCTGCTGCTTTCAGGGTGTCCCTGGCCCAATCAAGCGATTTGGGTGCGTCTCTGCTTTGCTTGCCGGACATCAGCAATAGGATGGGCAATCCGCGAAACAGCGGGCTGCCCGCCACCATTTCAACGCCGCGCCGTGTGACGGTGCCGCCATCGAAGGCGATCATCACCCGTTGGGGCGCCTTGAAGTCTTCGGTCACGGTCAGGATGGGGCGATTCAGAGCGCGAACCAGATGCTCGACATGATGGCCCAGCTCACGTCGCGCCACTTCGGCCCCTGCACCTCGTCGGCCCAGCACTAACAGACGCACGCCTTGCGCCTGTTCCACCACTGTGTCTTCCAGTGCGCCGTGACGCTGCCGCACATCGACGCGCGCCGCACCCGCCGCCAATGCGCGTTCGCGCAGTTGGTTCAGGAACAGCCGGCCTTGCTCTCTCGCGCTCTTGGCGCGTGCTTCGTCCTCGGCTGACAGTTGTGCCAACAGGCTTTCCTGAGCGTCGACGCCGATGGCACCGCTGTGGTCGTCGCCCGGTCCCCGCTCGGGATGGCTGTCGATCACGTGTAGGAACTCCAGCGGTGCATCCATGCGGTGGGCCGCCCAGGCCGCGCAGTGGGCCACATGAACCGCGTATCGTGATTGATCGACGCAAGCCAGCACCTTATTCTCGTTTTTCATGATCCGTTCTCCTTGTTAGTGGCCCGCGAGCATGTCGGCAGCGCCGTCCTTGTCGTGGACGCCGAACTTGTCCACCATCGTGGTGCTGGCCTCGTTCAGGCCGATCACTTCCACTTCCGTGCCTTCGCGCCGGAACTTGATGACCACCTTGTCCAAGGCGCTCACCGCGGTGATGTCCCAGAAGTGGGTGCGGCTGACGTCGATGCGTACTTTGTCGATGACTTCCTTGTAGTCGAAGGCATTGACGAAGCGTTCGGCCGATGCGAAGAACACCTGGCCGGTGATGGTGTAGGTGCGTATGCGGCCTTCGTCCTCCGTGAGGGAGGACGCATGGAAGATCCGGCCGACCTTGTGGGCGAAGAAAAAGCCCGAGAGCAGCACACCAACCAGCACGCCCTTGGCTAGGTCATGGGTACCTACCGTCATGGCGACAGTCGCGAGCATCACCACGCTGGAACTCTTGGGGTGCGCGCGCAGGTTGCGAAACGATGTCCAGCTAAAGGTACCGATGGCCACCATGATCATCACTGCAACCAGTGCAGCCATTGGAATGCGCGCCACCCAATCTCCGATGAACACCACCATCAGCAGCAGGAATACACCGGCTGCAAGCGTGGACAGCCGGCCCCGGCCACCCGACTTCACGTTGATGACCGACTGGCCGATCATGGCGCAACCCGCCATGCCGCCGAGAAAACCGCTGGCAATGTTCGCCACGCCTTGGCCTACGCATTCACGGTTTTTGTTGCTGTTCGTGTCGGTCAGGTCATCGACGATGGAAGCCGTCATCATGGATTCCAACAGGCCCACCACGGCCAAGGTGGCCGACACCGGGAAGATGATCTTGAGCGTCTCCAGATTCAACGGCACATCGGGCAGTAGGAACACCGGCAGGCTGTCGGGCAACTGGCCCATGTCACCCACGGTGCGGATGTCGAGGCCAAGGACGATCGCCACGGCGGTCAGCACCACGATGGCCACCAGGGGGGACGGCACGGCCTTGGTGATACGGGGGAAGAGATAGATGATGGCCAGGCCCGCCGCCGTCATGGCATAGACGTGCCAGGTCACGTTCGTCAGCTCGGGCAACTGGGCCATGAAGATCAGGATCGCCAGCGCGTTGACGAAGCCGGTGATGACCGAGCGCGAGACGAAGCGCATCAACGCGCCGAGCTTTAGCCAGCCAGCGATGATCTGAAGTACACCCGTCAGCACCGTGGCGGCCAGCAGGTATTGCAGTCCGTGTTCTTTGACCAGCGTGACCATCAGCAGCGCCATCGCGCCGGTGGCCCCCGAAATCATGCCCGGTCGGCCGCCTGTGAAAGCAGTCACTGCGGCGATGCAGAATGAGGCATACAGGCCGACCTTGGGATCGACGCCTGCGATGATCGAGAAGGCGATGGCTTCGGGGATGAGGGCGAGCGCTACGACGACGCCAGCCAATAGGTCGTGCCGGACGTTGGAGAACCAGTCCTGGCGCAGGGATTTCATCATTGATCTATTCCGGGGGCAGGCTCGGCCGCAGGCTGGAACGGATCTAGGCGCGAATGCCTCTTTCCGAACCCGGAATAGAGAACAGCCCAAAAAGTAAGGGCTGGCAAAACACAGCCAGTCGAACGTACAGCCTCGTGCGAGCGAAGTTTGAAATTAGAAAAGCGGCTCGCTGCGAGACTGATAGTTACACTGGTAAGAGCTCCAAATAGGTGGCTGTGTGCTGATGGGTAGTGCGGGGATTGTAACTGCTTTTGCGCACCGCAGCAAGTCCCGGCAGCGCGTCTCTTGCTAGGTTGCTGCCGTTCCCGATGATTGCCCAGACGCTTGGTAGCTTCTAAGGTCTCTTTCTTAGCGACCGCTCGGCGATGTCCGAGTTCTGCGACTCATGTTCAATGCCAGCACTAGAATGGGTCATGTCCCATTGCGGTCGTATGTCTTGGAAGCATCAGCCTGCCTTGGTTGGTCGGCCACTTCCTTGCGGCTACTTCTTCCCTGTGACTCCGCCCTGAGCGCACATCGTGTGCTTGTCGGCAGTCGCCAGGTTGACCACGAATAGCCGAGTACGCCTCACCCCCTGTCTTGAGGGCGTGAACCTCGTAGCTCATTGTCGGCAACATGAAAGTGTGACTTCCTCGCAGATGTCGATCTAGCGAGGATGTCGAGCTACGAGAAGATGGATGGAACAGCCTAAAGGGCATCTAACCATCAGATCCTGCGATTCCGCAGGCCCTCGCCGATCTGTCATGTACGGAGTCGGTGTGAAGACCGACCAACATAGAACCGACATGGGCCGACATGCGTTGCCAGACAGATTCCGTACAACCCGCCGACTCGCCTGCCGAATGGCCTTTTCATACCGTCTATCTTTGGGACGCACAAACAAGACTCGCTCCGTTGCTACTTCTGGTAGGGGCGTTCGGCTCATGGCTGACGGTGGACATGCTTCGGTGGCAGACGTTTCACCGTAGCCTGGATGTAGCGTTGCCTTGGCTTGCCCTGTTTCATGTGCTATGGCCACTGTTCGGGCCGCGCGGTGCAGCCGTGCGAGCGCAGTTGGGCGCAAGCTGGAATTGGCACAGTTCCCTGGCGCCTTGGTCATTAAGAATGCTCGGCCCAGGTCATCAAGGATTAGCCATCAGAGCACTGGTGCTATTGCTTGCGCTAGGAATGGCCTTTTCCGCCATGTTCTCCCGCACGTGGCACCAAGGACTGGCCTCCGTCTTGGTGCTGGCCGTCGTTTTGCAGATGTTGGGCCAACTATGGGTGCATTGGCGTGCAGGTGACGCACTGCTGCCAGCACTGCTACATGGCATGGGCCCAAGTCGCCTCAATGAAGCCTTGCCAAAACACGCACGTGGCATGGCACTGATTCTGACAATGGTGATTCCGGTCTGCTGGGGATGGCAAGAGGTACGCATTGAACCTTAACTGTCCTGTAGCAGAGCTGAAATTGGGGGTTGGTTATCGCCCGAATCCTCGCTGCCGCCCAATCTCCCACGACACCCTACCGCCGCGCACCGTGGCGGCAAGCTGCTGCCCCAAGCGTTGTTCGATCACCGGCTTCCACGGCACCAGACTGAATCCCATGCCGTCATCGAGCATCGCGTAGCGCCCGCTGGCGAGCATGACGGAGCGCCGGTAGATTCCGGCCACGCGCTGCCCGTCGGCGACCGGGCGATGCTCCAGGCCGGTATCAGCAGCAATGGCCTTCGCGGCCTGTGCCAGTTCCCGGTTGCGCAGCGTGCCCAGCAGGTTGCGCGCCAGGATCACGCGCTGCCCGCGCCGCTCGGCCAGCCCTTGTTCGGCGAGGAAGTCGGCGCGCTGCTGCATCGCCTGCTTGGCCTCGCCGCCAAACCCCAGGTCGCCCAGGCCAGTGCCGCCGCCGATCAACTGTTGGTCAAGCCAGGTGGCCCCGATCACGCGCGCCTGCCGCTCGATGGGCAGGTGCGATTTCAGCTCCACGGCCACGCCGCCCAGGCGCTGCGCGTCGTAGCGGCGGCCCTGCTCGGGCAGGTCGCCCGGCACCTTCCATAGCCCCTCGGCTACGCGCTCCACGATGCCCGCCCGGCGTAGGGCTTCCAGCCTGCGGACATGGGCCGCCACAACTTCCTGCGGATCGCGTCCGGGGACGGCCTGGCCCTGTGTCACGGCCAGGTGGTGGTCGGTGCGGTACAGGCCATCGCTCGCCAGCGCGGCAATGTTCCTGTCGGCCGCGCGCACGTCGGCCGATCCCTTCACCTCCACCACGGCCCCGGTCGGATAGTTCGCCAACTCGTCGCGGGCGTTGAGCGCGACGTAGTGGGCCTTGCCGTCCACGCCGTCGATGACCAGATAGCCCCGGTCGTGCAGTTCGTCGGCCAGCCCCTTCGCGGCCACGCGGCCGACGATGGTGCGGCCATCCTCGCCCGGCTCGAACACCGCCAGCTCGCGCGGCTGGCCGCTCATGGCCCGCTGCATGGTGCGGATAATGTCGCCGCGCTCGCCCAAGGCGCGCAAGGTCTTCTCGGCATCGGCATGGATGGCCCAGGAGCCGGGCTGCGTCTCGTCGGCCAGGCCCAGGCGCTGCAAGCGTTGCAGGCGGCCGATCAGCAACAGGCGTTGGCGCTGCAAGCGAGGTTCGTTGAGCCGTTCGACATGCACCAGGCCATCGTCGCCGGCCTCGCGCTTCAAGGTGCGATCCAGACTCGTCCACCGCTCTTGCTCCACCTCGCGCTGCAAGGTCTGCTGGATCTCCAGCTCAGTGCGCGGCCCCAGCCACTCGGTCGCCAGTTCGGCGGCGCGGTGGCGGAAGCCGTCGGCGATGTAGTCGCCCGCGATGATGAGGTCTTTGCCGGTGTCGTCGCGCCCGCGCACGACGATGTGCGTGTGCGGGTTGTCGGTGTTCAAGTGGTTCACGGCCACCCAATCGAGGCCCGTGCCCAGGTCGGCCTCCATGCGGCCCATGAGGTGCCTCGTGTAGGTGCGCAGGTCTTCCAGCTCCGCGCCATCCTCGGGCGAGAGGATGAAGCGGAAATGGTGCCGGTCGTCGGCGCAGCGTTCCTTGAAGGCGTCGAGGTCGGCCACGTCTGTCTGCGCTCCGTAGGCTTGACCCGGTTCACCGTCGCGTCCCACACCGTCGCGCTCGATGTAGCGCAGGTGCTTGGCGAGCGACTGCGGGCTGGCCCGCTGGTGATTCACCAGCAGCGTCTTGATGGTCACGCGCCGGGACATGGGCGTCAGCTTCGCGTCCGCGAAGCGCGCCGCCGTATGGCCGCGCCCCAGGCGCGAGCCGGGCCGCTGGCCGGTGCCACCCGTCGCGCCAGGACGGCGCACCGAGGACTTCCCGCCGCTGGCCTTGCCGGTCTGCTTGAGCACCTTGGAAACGAAGCTCTGCCCCTGTCCCTTGCCCCGGTTCTTCGGGGCGCTGGGGCGCACGCGGAAATCGTCATCGCGGCGGTCGCTCATGGCTGCGTTCCATGAAAGCTGGGGCGTGCCCCGGCGTGCGAAGCACGCGGGCCGCCCTGTCTTGGCGTGGGCCTCGCACCACACGCGGCACGGCGGCGAAGCCGCTCCGTGCCGTGCCAACCCCACGTGCAGACTGGCTTTCGACGCGGCCCGGTGCCGCGTACTTTTGTCTTGCCTTCCGCCTTTGCCCCTCGCTGACGCTCCGGGCAGCGGCGGCCCGGCGGCGTTGCTGCGCGAGCAGCCAGCGCGCCGGCGAACGCAGCGACGGCCAAAGGCCGGGCGCATTCGAGGCAAGACGCCTGCACATGGGAAGGCAGCGCGAAGTGCGGCGCCCGATACGTAGGATCGGCGCTCGCACGGCACGCGCGACGACATGAGGAAAGCCACGGGATCGGCACGCCCGATGGCACGACAAGATGCACGGCAACGTGCAGTGAGTCGGCGGCCATCATGGGTGGGCCTCCAGCCAGATCGGGCGCGCGACGCCGATCACGGCAGATGCGCTGACCGGCCCGAAATACCGGCTGTCGAACGACGCCGGATTGGTCACACTGAGAAGGAACAGTTCGCCAGGCCGAAGCTGCCGGCACTGCGGCCAGGATGGCAGCGGGCGGCCCAGCCGGTCGGCGGGCCGAACGGCAGCCACCGGCACGCCGTCGATCCACACCAGCGCATCGAAAACGCAAACGTGCTGCGGCGCGACTGCGCCTACACGTTTGAGCAGCGGCACGCGCACCGGCAGATAGCCGCGCTGCGCAGCGAGTGCGGCGGCCGTGGTCGGCAGCGGCACCAGCACGATGCTGTCCACGGACAAGGGACGTGGCAGCGAGGCGGTGCGTGGGTCGAACGGGTCGATGCGATACCAGCCGACCGCCACGCTGTCGGACGGGTTGTAGATCAGGCGCGGCAGCGGATGAACGAAGGACGCCCAGGCCAGCGCAGCGAGGCCGCAGGCGGCGAGGCCCGCGAGCACGATGCGAGCGCGCAAGCGTGAGCGGGTGTGCGAGCGAGGACGCGGCGCAGTGCCGCCAGTGGAAACGGCGGTCATGGCAGCGCCCTCCCGGTCAGCCAGGCGGCGTGCCGCTCGGTGGTGTATTCGGGCAGCGGCAGGCGCGCAGCAAGCCGGTTGGCGAGCGTGCGCCAGTACGCGGGCGAGACGGCGATGGCTGCGATGCCCAGCGCCTCGATGGCGTCGATGCGCTCCAGCACGGCGCGCACTTGCCCGTCGCCCTCGGCGTGCAGCAGCAGGCGCGCGCCCGGCTGCACGCCGGGGATGCGCTGCGCGCCGTCCAGCGGCGTGCAAGCCTGCATCACCATGAGCTGCCAGCGCACGGTGCCGAAATCGTTGGACTGCCAGCGCACGCGGCAGAACACCGCACCCGGCAGGAACACCGCGCTACGCCGCCAGCGGTCGAGCTGGTGCGTGCGCGCGGGTTCGCCGAAGCGCAGGTAGAGCTTGAAACGGGCCTCGATGTAGGCCAGCGCCACGCGCGTCAGCGGCGCGCTGGCGGGCTGGCCGGAAGGCGCGCTGAATGATGGCTGTGGCGCAGCCGTGGCCGCGCCAGCGGCAGGCGCGGCAGCAGGTGCAGTGGATGCGGTCATGGTGTGTTCTCCCTGCGGTTCTCGGAAAACTCCCGCTCCAGCAGGCCGCGCAGCAGGTCGGCCACGGTCACGCCTTGCGTGAAGGCCGATACCTTGATGCGCGCCCGCATGGCGGGCGTGATGTCGAGCGTGAGGCGGGCGGTGTAGAGGTCGCCCTTGCCCAGCGCATCGGCGTCGCCTTGCCGAATCCACGCTTCAGCGTGCGGATTCGCGGGCGGACGCGCGCCTATGCCGACGCGCTTTGCTGCGCGCTTGCCGTTCGGTGGTGGCTTCGCTGTCATGTCGTCCACCGCAGCAGTTCGTCCACCAGGACGGTGATTTCACGGGCGGCGGCGCTGTCCGGTGCCGTCTCGCGTGCAAGCCGGCCAGCGGCCACGCTGTCGGCGAACACGATGCGCTGATGCACTTCCGCGCGCAGCGCAGGAAGCGGCTGGTCGGCGAGCGCCTGGCGTGCTTCGCGCCCGATCACGGTGGTACTGACACGCCGGTTGATGACGAAGGCCGCGCGCAGCGCAGGCCGAAAGACTTGCGCCTCGCGGATCAGCGCCACCATCTCGGCGCTGGCCCACAAGTCGTAGGGGCTGGGTTGCACCGGGATCAGCACGCGCTCGGCCGCCAGCAGCGCGGAGCGCGCCAAGGCGGCGATGCGCGGCGGGCCGTCGATGACGACGTGATCGGCGCGGCGTGCCAGCTCTGGCGCTTCCTGATGCAGCGTCTCGCGTGCGAGGCCCACGGCGCTGAACAGCCGTGGCAAGCCTTGCTGGCTTCTGCGTTGCGTCCAGTCCAGTGATGAACCCTGCGGGTCGGCGTCCAGCAGCACGACGTGCTGGCCGCGCATTGCCAGTTCGCCAGCGATGTGGGTGGCGAGCGTGGTCTTGCCCACGCCGCCTTTCTGGTTGAGTAGCGCGACGATCATGGCTTGGCCCTCCATGTTGGAAAGCCCGGCTGTTGCTGCTGCGTTGATGGCCGCGTGGCGGTTATCCACCGCAGCGGCGTTTCCCTACTAAAAGTTAGAGAAATTAAGTTAGGGAAGTTAGAGGGCGCGCAAACCCAGTGCTGGCGCGGGTTTGCGGCCGATTTTGTTGCCTGATAGCACGATAGTTCGTTGCCTGATAGCACGATACTTCTGTTGCCTGATAGCACGAGTCCGTCCACAGGCTCTCCCGCACTTATCCCCGTGCCGTGGACGGCACGGGCCGGAACGTGAGCAGCGGCGACGAAAGCCCGGATACGTGCTCGATGCCCAAGTGGTAGCCGGGCAAGGACTGCCGCGCGACCAATGCCCGCAGGTCGGCGGCGAAGTCGTAGTAGCGCGCCACGCTGCCCGATTTGCGGTACAGGTGCTGAAAGTCGAACTGCCAGCCGTGTTCCTGCCTGCCGCCGTGCTTGCGCACCAGGCGGTACAGCCACCGCTCGATGCCGCCGGTCAATCGGAAATACGCCGGGTCGATGGTCAGCACCAGGGCGGCGTCGATCACGCCCGCATAGAACCAGTCCGGCAGGATCAGCTCGATGCCCAGCGGCGTGCCGCTGGCATCGGCCAGTTCCTTCCATTCGTTGATCCATGAGAACCGATGCAGGCGCCGGCCTGTCGTCTCGCGGATGGACGTGGCCACGGTGGTCGATTGCAGGCGATCCAAGGCCGCTTTGAGGCGCTGGTAGTCGCGCAGCGACGTGCCGCGCCCGATGAAGCGCAGGATCTCGTAGGGCGTGGCCTGCATCAGCCGCGACGGGCGCAGGCCCGCGTCGCGCGCTTCCACGATCTGGCTGGCGGCCCAGATCAGAATGTCGGCATCCCAAATCGTGGCGATGCCGTGCTCGGCTGTGCCCTCCACGCGGATCGTGACGTTGCCGGCCCGGAAGTCGATTGGCGCAACGCGCCGAGACTTCGCCAGCGAGAAGAACGGAAAGGCCATCAAGTCCTGGCTGTCGCGCGGCGCCATGTCGCCCGGCAAGGCGCGGAACAGGTCGAGCTGTTCGCGCTCTTGCATCGGCCGCTGCCGCACGGGCAGCGCGGGGCTGGACATGACGATGGCCTGACGCGCGCCAGCGATCAGCGCGCACGGCTGTCCGCCGAGTGGTGCTCGGCGTACTCGGGATCGGAAGTCGTCTCGAAGCTGCGGTCGGCGGCCCAAGCATCGAGGTCGGCCACGGCGTACATGACGCGCCGGCCGAACTTGCGAAAGCGTGGGCCGCCGCCGATCACGCGCTGCTTTTCCAGCGTGCGCGGCGACAGGCGCAGGTACTCGGCGGCTTCGTCGTTGGTGAGGTAACGCTGCGGCTGCGCGGCAGCGGTCGAGACAGTGGCGGCAGGCCGCAAGGGAGCGGGACGCATGGTGTGAACCTCCATCGGTTGAAAACGACCAGCCACACAGCGCGACCGGATGGAGGCAGTCTCAAGAAGCGAGGGGTTTTCGATCAGGGACGTTTTGCGTCGGCTGCAAAACGTCCCTTCTCAAGCGGCGCAAGCTGTGCTAGGCGGCGATAGCCGCCGCGCATCAGCGCATCGCCGCGCCGTACCAGACGGCGCACGCGGGCGCGCAGATCACCGTCGGCGTGCCAGTCGGCCGCCACGGCATCGGCGCCGAACAGCCCTTCGGCGATTTCGCGCAAGGACGCGCCCGCCAGGGCTGCGTCGAGCGCCTGCAAGGTGTGCAGTTCCAGCAGCGCGGCGAGTGTCGGCCGGGGCTTCGTATCGGCCATGTCGGAGCTGGGCAGATGCCCATGCACCGGCGCGGCAGCGCCGCCGCGGTGGGCATAGGCGACAGCCATGCCGTCCTCCAGGCCGGGCGCCAGCACGAAGCGCACGCATCGGCCAGGGCTGCGCGCGATCAGCGCCAGCCCTTTGCCGTCATGCAGCAGTTGCTTGTGCCCAGGGATGTGCCAGAACGCAAAGACCGCCGCATCGAGCGGCGGGTCGGCGTCGGGATAGAGCTGCACCACGGCAGCGTGGCCGGGCAGCCAGGCTGGATGCGCGTCGCGCACATCCAGCACCGGGTCTTCCAGAAGGCGCAAGCCCCAGCGATGCGCCGCGTCCTGTGCCGCCTGCGGCCGGCGATGACGGCGCAGCCAGTCGAGCCGGTAGTCGGGATGCCTGCGCAGGTATTCCCAGGCGAGCGCGAGGTCGTCCAAATGCAGCGCGTACAGGTACGCGGCAGTCGGATACCAAGGCTCGGCGCTGCGATCGACCATGACGCAACCTCCCTGCGAACAGGACTGGCCGCCACGGAAGAACTACGCGCTACATCGGTATCGTCAGAACGTCATGGGTTAAAAAAGATGGATGGACCTGTCAAGACCGATTGGCTCCGACGCGTTGCGGTAGTCGTCTCAATGGCGGGGCAGCGGCGCCCCAGCCGTGGGACGCCGTATCGTCCAGCCTGCCGCAGCCCGCGCGGGGCATCATGTCTATTTGGATCAGACTGGCGTGGGTATGCCGCAATAATCCCGATTGAGACTTGCCCGGTATGACAAAAGACTGAAAAAGTCACAGTCGGCGGTGGTCAATCTGGAATGGCCCCGTCTCGCTCGGCTAGGCGGGTGTACTCCGACAGCGTGCGCGTGGGCCGGAAATAGAGGTCGCGCAGTACGGGCTGCTGGCGCGGCCCGACGATGCCGGCCAGCTCGGACAGCTTGACGGTGCCCTGCGCGGGCATCCCGATCCCCAGGTCGATAAGGCCCCAAGCGGTGTCGCCATCGGCGGGATCGAGCGCCGCCAGCAGCCAAGTCACATGCGCGTCGGGCGTGAACAGCCGCACCACGGGCACCGGGTCGATGGCCCGGCCAGCGGCACGGGCCTCGCCGTTGGCGAGCAGTTGCGCGCGCTCTGGGTCGGTGGCGAGTGGCTGGGGCATGGTCGGTAATCCCACGAATCCAATGATGCACGGATGCGGTTTCGCGCCAAAGCGCAGAACTGCCGAGCCGGATTTGTGCCTTCGTGCGCAAGCACGGACGCGGTTCCGTGGCTTTGCTGGAACCCGCCGATGCGGATTTCCGTAAAGGCACAAAAACGGATAGCAACACCAAATGAACACTATAGATTGTAGTCCTATAGGGCGCAATGGGCTGTCATCTTGGTTTTTTGAGGGAAACCATAGGTGGCGGCTGGGTATTCATTGGCAAAGGCGTTGAAGACGGTCAGAAAGGCGCGTGGCTTGAGCCAGGAAGCCTTCTCTGACGTGTCCAGCCGCACCTATATGAGTACCCTCGAACGCGATCTGAAAAGCCCGACCTTCTACAAGCTGGCGGAGTTGTGCGAGGTGATGGAGATCCACCCGCTCACGCTGCTGACGCTGGCCTATGCGGGCAACAGCCCGAGCAAGGCCGACGAGCTGCTGGCGCAGGTGCGCCAGGAGCTAGAGGCGGTGTTGAGCGAACGCGACGCGGCGAAGCCGCGTGCGTGATGCGGTGATGTGCTGCGATCAGCAGCACAGCGCCCCGCCGCGATGGGCGGGGCGCTGTGGCGGTCACGCCGCCTGGGGCTTGCTGCGCGACCAGATCAGGTCGTGCGTGCCGTCCTCGCCTTCGATCAGGCGGGCATAGACCGGCGCCGGGAACGAAGGATCGTCAATGCTCACGGACTTGTAATCCCGCCCGGCCTCGCTTTTCTTGTTCCATGCCGCGCCGATGTCGTGACCGGCGGCCTGGAGCCGGAAGTCGGGAGCGTTCTCGCTGCTGCCCTTGTCGTTGGGAACCAGTTTGACCTTGACATTGAGCGTCAGGGTGCGAAGCGTGCCGGTGAAGCCGTCTTTGTCTGCGGTGAAGGTGCCGATGTTGGCCATGATGTTTTCTCCTGTCGGTTGAACAAGGTTCGCGCCCATCGCGTCCTTGTTGTGATCCGGCTGGCGGGAGACGGGCTGGCTGCACCGCTTGCGGTCGAAACGCAGTGGAGAACCGGAAGGCGAAAAGAATTTGCTGCGCGAGGAAGCCGCGCAGCGGCGGGGAAATTGTTTTCGCCGGACGGTTGCAGTCATGAAGCCCGAGGCGCAGCCGCGCCACCGCCAGGATTCACAACGAGACAAGGACGCCTTGGGCCGAACCGCTCCGAAAGGAGATGGGGCCGGCTCGGCATCCCCGCATGAAGGCTGCTCCGGCTCGCCCGCTGACGCGGGCCAGGTCAACCACCCGACGACAGGCGAGAACGCCCCTGCCGCACCTTGCGGTGCCGGTCTTGAGGCGTGGTGTGGAAGCTCCATAGCGATGTCGGGCGGGTTGTCCGTGAACCGTCCTTCGTGACGTGACAGGCAGGAACCGCCAGCGTTGAGGACCGCACGCATTTGCACAACCCGCCGCAGCAAGCGCCAGCGTGTTCGCCGGCACGCCGTCCATCGCGGCGGGGCGCTGGCCGAGCCGATCCGGCGCAGCCGGTTCGGCGGCATCAAGGGGCGCCAAGCATTGCGCGGCGGGGGATAGCCCGCAGGGCTTTCCCCTGGACATAAGCGTAGCGCGCAGGTATGGGCCGGGCGAATGCTCGGCTGCTCTAACGCCGCCGCCTGAGCCACCGCGAAGGCGGCGGCGTTCTGATTCGGCTGTTGGCCTTGAACACCGGGCGCGGCCACCGCCGCGCCCGGATTTTCTTTTCACCGCGCCCAGGGCGGAACGGCCTGGGCGCGGTGCTGTTCGGGTTATTCCTTCGTCTCGATGAGCCACCACACGGCACGCGGCAAGGCGCGGCCCGTGATGGGGTGAATGTCGGTGAGGTCGGCGCGGGCTGACCAGCCCGAGGGCGGACGGTAGCCGCGCACGTCGCCGTCGCCGTGCCAGCGGCGGGCGCGTACCACGCCGGGGGCATAGATCGCCGCCATGCGTGGGCGGCTGGTGGTAGTGCGGGTCATGGGGCGTTTTCCTTCCAGCGAAGCGCCCCGGTCGAGGCCGGGGCGCTTGCTGTCGGCGCGGGTCAAGCGGCCAGCGCCACGGCGGGTTCATCCGCCATTGCCTCGGAATCCTCCGGGGCGTCGTCCTGCTCCTGCGGTTCTGCCTGCGGTTCTGCCTGCGTGGCTGCCTGCGTGCCTTCGGCCTTGAAGATGGCAGGCATCCAGCCTGTGCCGTTCGCCAGCCGCTCGGCTTCGCTGGCAATGTCGGCCTTCTTCAACTTCGCCAGCCGGGAAACCTGCTCTGGCGCGTACTCGCCCACGGCTTGCAGGATGGCGGCCTTGGGAACGTGCTGGAAGTAGCCTTCCGCGCTCGGCTGCCACCATGCTGCCATGTCGAGGCCCACGGCCTGCGCCAGTTCCTCGCCGGGCTGGCGCAGCATGGCGCGAGGCGTCACCACGTCCACCGTGGAAGCCACGCACACGGCCAGCAGCCGCACCAGTTCGTCTTGCGGCTTTGCCAGCAGCGCGGCGAACAGTTCGGCGCTGTCCTGCGGCAAGCCTTCACCGGCCACTTGTTGCAGTTCGCGCAGCGCCACGGCGGCGGGCGATTCCGGCCAGTCCGGGGCCATGCCTTCCAGCCGGTCTTGCATTTTCAGGCTCACGCCCAGCGGCAAGTCGTGGCCGTAGCGGCTTTCCTGCAAGACGGTCTGCACCATGCCATGCACCAGCGCGGCCAGCGCCACTTGCGGATGCCGGGCGACTTCGATTTGCAGCGCGGCGGTGCGGTGGGCGCTCAACCGTTGCGCCAGCCGGTCGGACATGGCGGCGGTCTTTGGCTGCCCGTCGCCGTCGCCGTCTCCGTCCTCGCCTTCGTCGTCGTTCCCGGCATCCTCGCCGCTGAAACCTTGGCGCAGGCGTTCCAGCGTGCGCAGCGCCTTGGCCTCGGCCTCGCGCATCAGCCCGCGATGAATCACGGCCTGCCCGTTGCGGTCGATGGTGACGATGGCACCGGCTGCGGCCTTCGCGGTCGGGCTGTAGTCCTGCAAGCCATCTTCCAGCGCCTGCAACTGCTCGCCCACGGCTTCGCCTTCCTCTTGCAGTGCATCGGCCTTGTCCTCGTCCTCGGCGTCCAGCGCGTCATCCACGGCTGCGGCCAGTTCCTGCATCTTGGATTGCAGCTTCTCGATGCGCTGCGCTTCGCGCTTGGTCGGCTCGCGCCGCTCCCTCGGCGCACGTTGGAAAGCGTGCAGGTCAGCATGGGTCACGCCCGGCGTGGCATCCACCCATGCCCAGCCTTCGGCCTTCACCTGGGCGGCCATGCCCGCCAGCCGGTCTTGCGCCAGCCTGTCCAGCAGCGCGGCATCGGTCAGATACACGCCCGCGTCACCTTCGGCGAACAGATCACGGCGCACGCCACCGCCTGCGGCTTCATAGGTGTCCAGCCCGACGAAGTGCACCAGCGGATGCCGGTAGGCGTCGATTTCCCGCTCGGTGAGGCGGTCGCGCAGCGCGGACGGCTGGCGCTGCCACGTCGGCGCATCGTAGAAGGCGGCTTCCTGCGCGGCGTGGTCGTCGGTGATGGCAAGGGCCATCAACTGGTCAAGGCTTACGGCTTCGGCGCGGTAGTCGGCCAGCAGCCGGGGCGAGACGTTCGCCAGCTTCAAGCGGCGCTGCACCACCAGCGGGGACACGCTGAAATCGGCGGCTATGTCCTCGATGGGTCGGCCTTCGGCCACCAGCGCGGCGAATGCCTCGAACTGGTCTGCGGGGTGCATGGCTTCGCGCTGCACGTTCTCGGTCAGGCTGGCGGTGCGCGCCGTGCCATCGGCCACCAGCAGGCAAGGCACCTCCCATTCCTTGCTGATGCGGTGCTTCTTCGCCAGCAGCTTCAACGCGGCCAGCCTGCGGCCACCGGCCACGACTTCGTAATGTTCGCCATCGGCGGCGGCAATCACGATCAAGTTTTGCAGCAGGCCCACGCGCTGGATGCTCGCGGCCAGTTCGGGGATGGACATGCGCGGGGTCTTGCGCACGTTGCGGCCCGTGGGGCGCAGCACCAGCCGCGACAGCGGAACCAGAATCAGGTTCTTGGTCGGGTCGGCGGCTTCCAGCGGGATAGCGGCGGCGGCATTGACGGCGCGGGCTTCGGTGTAGGTGGTTGCGTTCATGGTGATAACTCCTAACGGTTCAGGGATGCAGCAGCGAAAGAAGCGGCAAGGGCTGCTGCCTGCCCCTGCCGCGTGGGGAATCAGGCTTTCAACTGGCGCAGGCCATCGGCCAGCATCCAGAGGGCGCGATTGAGGCGCACATCGGAATCAATGCCCTGCACGGGGCGGGTCTGCTGGCGGCGTCCGTTGGCGCTGCGGCCATGCAATCCGCCTTTGGTCAGGTTTTCTTGCGTGCGGTTGAACACGCTCCACAAGTCCGGGCGGCGGTCGTCGAACCGGCGCGGCATCAGGATTTGCGATTCGGTGATGGGCGCGGGCTTGTTGTCGGTGGGGTCGTACTTGAGGGCCAGCGCGGCGCGGGCGAATACTTCGGCCTCGCCTTCGTCCAGCGTGATCGCACGCATGGCATCGCGGGAATCCTTCACCCGGTCGAAGCCGCGCAAGACTTCGTAAGCGCCTTCGATGACATGCCCGGAAACGTCGCCCTTGTGGGGTACGCGCACATCGGCCACGGTGTCGCCACACACCAGCCCATTGCTGCACACGAACCGGAACATGCCCGCGAGCATCTGATAGCTGCTCGTGCCATCGTGCGAGTTCAACAACACGATTTCATTGGCCTCCGCGCCGTTGATCTGGCTGGCGTGGCGCAGGCGCAGCATGTGTTTCGTATGCTCGCGCTTGCCTTCATCGCGCACGCGGGTTTGCGTCACCAAGAAGGGCTGGAACCCTTCTTTGCGAAGCTCGGCCAGCACGGCGGCGGTGGGGATATAGGCGTACCGCTGCGAACGGCTTTCATGCGGCGCGTCCGCGAAGATGGACGGCGCTACGCGGTGAATCTGGTCATCGGACAGCGGGTAGTCGCTGCGCAGCGAGGGGGAGCGGGAAGCGAAGCGGGATGCGAGTTGCATTTCATTTCTCCTGACAAAGAAAAAAGGGTTTGCTGTTCACCGCACACCGGATTCCTAGATTCGGAGCCCAGCCTTTCGGCTGTTTGGTGCGGTCGGCGAGAGGAACCCGGTTGGCCCTGTTGCCACCGTCTTCCTGAGTTCATCGCCCGCGACGGTCAGGAGCGCGCGGACGGGGGCCGTCAAGGAAACAAGCGCAGGGGGTGGTGCGGCCCGCAGGCGTAGCCGAGGACACGGCCCTGCGCGCCTTGATGGCACGCGGGAGCGGGCTACAGTCGCGGACAAGGTGATGAAGTCAGGGGAGACGGCTGGACATGGCAACGGCCTTCCCCTTGCGCTGACTGCACGGCAAGCGAAGCGCGCAGGCCCGGATCTGGAAGCCGGGCCGAAGGCGTCAGCCGAGCGGAGCGAGGGAACGATGGAAGCCCGACAGGGGCGAGACGCCGCAGGCGGCTCGATGCGCTACGCGCACGACAGCGCGACCGGCCATGTTTCTTGGCCGGGGACGCCCAGCCTTCAAGGTTCGATGAGCACCAGGCGCACTACGCCCCACGCATCGGGAAGCGGGTTCTGCTGTGGCTGCGGATTTCTGGCCGAGCCGACGCAGCCGGTTCGGCGGTCTTTAGGGGTGCCAAGCATCGCGCGGTGGGGATAGCCCGCAGGGCTTTCCCCTAGAGGCAAGCGAAGCGCGCAGCGCCCCGGAAGGGGCGCGAAGGCATCAGGCCGAGCCATCAGGACGCAGGCTGGATTCCGCAACCGGCATCCACGGCGATGCCGAGTCCAGCAGGTAGCGCGCACCGCGGGCGTACATACCTGAAAGCCCGGTGGGCTGATAGAACCCGGTGACGCGGAGCCGGAACTGTGCGCCGTACTCGTTGGTGAAGATCACCGCGTCGCCGATCTTGAAGCGCAGCGGCTGGCCGTTTTCCGGCGCGAACGGCTTGAGCGCATCGTGCTGCGCGGTGATTTCGATGATGTAGTCGTGATGGCTGCTCATGGCATTGATCTCCTGTGATGGTCGAGAAAGCGCAAGGAGCGCCTTGCGGCGCTCCAGGTGCGAGGTCAGAGAACGATCCGCCCAGCCAGCCGCGCATCGCGCGCATAGCCGCTCAACCGCTTCTCGGCCCGGAAATACAGGTCACGCTCGATCGGCAGGCCCAGCCCGCCGCGCACGGTCGCCAGCTCGTTCAAGCTGACCCAGCCGATTTCCGGCTCGCCCAGGCCCAGGTCGAAAAGACCAAAGGCGTGGTCATGGTTGTCGGGATCAATCTCGGTCAGCAGCCAGGTCGCGCCACCGTCCGGCGTGAACAGCTTGACCACCGGGGCCGGATCGAAGTCCGGGTTCTCCAGCGATGCGCGGCCGTTGGCCTGCAGCACGATGCGCTGCTCGGCAGTGATGAGTGCGTTGTTCATGGTGAACTCCTGAAAGGTTGCCGGGCGGAATTGCCCGACCCTTCCGGGGCACGGCGCAGCGCAAGCAGTCAGGGGTCGCAGACGGCCGCCAGGACGCAAGCGCCATCGCGCGCAGCCCTTGACGGCGAGAACGCCGTGGCACGATGAAGGGGACAGCAAGACCGCCCCATACCTCCATGCAGGCCATGAATTTCCGAAACGCTGTCTCGGAAATCCGAGGCAGCGTTTTCGCCCGGCCCGCGCCGGGCGCAGCAAAAAGGGGCCGAAGCCCCTTGGTCAGATCAAGCCGCATTCGGCAAACGATGTGGTGTCGGTGCCCGCCACGATGACGTGATCCAGCACGCGCACGTCCACCAGCCCCAGCGCCTCCTTGAGCCGCTGGGTCAGCGCCCGGTCGGCACCGCTCGGCTCGGGATTGCCGCTCGGATGGTTGTGCGAAATGATGACCGCCGCCGCATTGAGCCGCAGCGCCTCCTTGACCAGCTCGCGCGGATACACCGATGCGCCGTCGATGGTGCCGCGGAACATTTCGGCGTATTCGATCAGCCGATGTTGCGTGTCCATGAACAGCACCGCGAACACCTCATGCTCGAAGCCGGCCAGCTTGGCGCGCAGGTACTCCTTGACCGCCGCCGGCGACGTGAACGACGTACCGCGTTGCATCTTGCGCTCGATGGCCTGGCGCGCGGCCTCCAGAATCTGCTCGGCAGTCGCCAGCAGGTAGCGGCCCTGTGCGTCACGCACCATCAGCGAGGAATCGAACGAGGAAAAGGACAGTTGCGACATGATCGTGCTCCGGTTGCTCGGGCGGAATTGCCCGGAACCGTGGAGAGCACGGCGCAGCGCAAGCAGTCAGGGGTCGAGGACGGCTGCCAGGCCGCAAGCGTGCAAGCACGCGCAGCCCTTGACGGCGAAAACGCCGTGATACGGTGAAGGGAACAGCAAGACCGCCCACACCCGCCCAATGCACACACTCGCCTTTGTGCAAGCGGAGCGCGCAGGCCCGCCAGGGCCGAAGGCGTCAGGGGTCAAAGCCGGATGGCCGCGATTCGGCACGAAGCGCGGGGCGCAGCCCGCGAACCCGACGGCGGTACGCCGGGACGCCACCAAGCGGTGTTTTCCTTTCTTCTTTCTATTAATTCTATAATTGTTGTATCATCGAATAATGAATGAAGATCAAGCCGTTTCCGCCCTGAGTGCGCTGGCCCACACGCAACGACTGCGTGTATTCCGCGCCCTGGTCGTCGCCGGGCCGGAAGGACGCACGCCCAGCGTCCTCGCCGATCAGCTCGACGTGGCCCGCAATACCTTGTCCTTCCACTTGAAGGAACTGGCCCACGCTGGCCTCGTTTCCATCGAGCAGCAGGGCCGCAACCTGATCTACCGCGCCGAGTACGGTCACATGAACGGCCTGATCGGCTACCTGACCGAGCATTGCTGCCAGGGCGGCGTCTGCGAGGTTTCCGAATCCCCTAACTGCAACTGCTGACGCCATGACCGACACCACCTACAACGCACTGTTCATCTGCACGGGAAATTCGGCCCGTTCCATCCTCGCCGAAGGCTTGCTCAATGAGCTGGGCCAAGGCCGCTTCCGTGCCTGGTCGGCCGGCAGCCACCCGAAAGGCGAAGTGAATCCGCTGGCACTCGCCACGCTGGAACGCCTGCGCCTGCCGACCACGGGCTACCGCAGCAAGAGCTGGGACGAATTCGTGGTTCCCGGTGCGCCGGTGTTCGACTTCATCTTCACCGTCTGCGACAACGCCGCCGGCGAGGCGTGTCCGCTGTGGCCGGGCCAGCCCGTCTCGGCGCATTGGGGCGTGCCCGACCCGGCCGCCGTCGAAGGCACCGAGGAACAACAGCGCAAGGCGTTCATGGACGCGGCCATCACGCTGCGCCGGCGCATAGAACTGTTCCTGTCGCTGCCGCTCCAGCGCCTCGATGCCATGTCCTTGCAGCGTGAGCTGCACGACATTGGACGCAAGTGAGGCAACCATGACCGCCAGTGCATCCGCCAGCCGCGCACCGACTGTTTCCGCCATGAGCGTGTTCGAGCGATACCTGACCGTGTGGGTGCTGCTGTGCATCGTCGCCGGCATCGCGCTCGGCCAGTTCGCGCCCGGCATGTTTCAGGCCATCGGCCGCATAGAAGTCGCCCAAGTCAATCTGCCGGTCGGCGTGCTGATCTGGGTCATGGTGATCCCAATGCTGCTCAAGGTGGATTTCGGTGCGCTCGGCCAGGTCAAACAGCACTGGCGCGGCATCGGTGTGACGTTATTCGTCAACTGGGCAGTCAAGCCGTTCTCAATGGCACTGCTGGCGTGGATCTTCATTCGGCACGTCTTCGCCGAGTGGCTGCCGGCCGACCAACTCGACAGCTACGTGGCCGGCCTGATCCTGCTGGCCGCCGCGCCCTGCACGGCGATGGTGTTCGTCTGGAGCCGGCTGACCGGCGGCGACCCCGTATTCACGCTCTCGCAAGTCGCACTCAACGACACCATCATGGTGTTCGCCTTCGCGCCCATCGTTGGCCTGCTGCTCGGCCTGTCGGCCATCAGCGTACCGTGGGACACGCTACTGATCTCGGTGGCGCTTTACATCGTCATCCCGGTCATCGTCGCGCAGCTCTGGCGGCGGGCGCTGCTGCGCCGGGGCCAGGCCGCATTTGACCGCGCCCTTGAACGCATCGGCCCGCTGTCCATCGCCGCGCTGCTGCTGACGCTGGTGCTGCTGTTCGCCTTCCAGGGCCAAGCCATCCTGCAACAACCACTGATCATTGCCATGCTGGCGGTGCCGATCCTGATCCAGGTGTTCTTCAATTCCGGCTTGGCCTATTGGCTCAACCGCAAGACAGGCGAGCAACACTGCGTCGCCGGCCCGTCGGCCCTGATCGGCGCGAGCAACTTCTTCGAGTTGGCCGTGGCCGCGGCCATCAGCCTGTTCGGTTTCCATTCCGGCGCGGCGCTGGCCACCGTGGTGGGTGTGCTGATCGAGGTGCCGGTGATGCTGCTGGTGGTGCGCGTGGTCAACCGCTCGCGCCGCTGGTACGAGCGCGGCCACGCAACGAACTGAGAGAAACCCATGAGCAACATCACGATCTATCACAACCCGAACTGCGGCACCTCGCGCAATGTGCTGGCCCTGATCCGCAACAGCGGCGAGGAACCCACGGTCATTGAGTACCTGAAGACGCCACCGACGCGGGAAACGCTGGTCAAGCTGCTGGCGGACGTGGGCCTGAGCGCGCGCGAGGTGCTGCGCGAGAAAGGCACGCCCTATGCGGAGTTGGGCTTGGCCAACCCAAAATGGACGGATGATCAGTTGCTCGATGCCATCGGGCAACATCCGATCCTGATGAACCGGCCCATCGTGGTCACGCCGCTGGGCACGAAGCTGTGCCGCCCCTCGGAAACCGTGCTGGACATTCTGCCGAATCCGCAGCGCGGCGCGTTCAACAAGGAAGACGGCGAGGCGGTAGTGGATGCAAAGGGGCAGCGTGTCTGATACCCGTATCGGCCTGCCGAACCTCGATGCCACGCTGTTCCAGCAGCCGGACAAGGAACGGCTCCTGACACCCGAACGCGCCACGCACGCGCCGCGCTTCCTGCTGCTCTACGGCTCGCTGCGCGACCGCTCGTACAGCCGCCTTGCCGCCGAAGAAGCGGCGCGCATCCTGCGTGCGCTCGGCGGCGAAACACGGTTCTTCAACCCGTCGGGCCTGCCGTTGGTGGACGATGCCGGCGACGATCATTCGAAGGTAAAGGAACTGCGCGAACTGGCGCAATGGATGGAAGGCATGGTGTGGTGCTCGCCGGAGCGCCACGGCGCGATGACCGGCCTGATGAAGACGCAGATCGACTGGATTCCGCTGTCCTCCGGAGCGGTGCGCCCGACCCAGGGCAAGACGCTGGCGGTGATGCAGGTATCAGGCGGCTCGCAGTCATTCAATGCGGTCAACCAGATGCGCGTGCTGGGTCGCTGGATGCGGATGCTGACCATCCCGAACCAGTCTTCGGTCGCCAAGGCATATCAGGAGTTCGATGAAACCGGGCGCATGAAGCCCTCGGCCTATTACGACCGCATTGTGGACGTGATGGAAGAACTGATGAAGTTCACGCTGCTCACGCGCGACGCGGCACCGTATCTGGTGGATCGGTACAGCGAGCGCAAGGAAAGCGCCGAAGCGTTGTCCAAGCGCATGAAACAGGAGTCGATTTGATGCCAGAGCCAGCCACCGCAGAGCGCGACAACGCCGGGCGCGTTTTTCTGGTCTTTCTGCGGCTGGGGCTGACCTCCTTCGGCGGGCCAATCGCGCACTTGGGCTACTTCCGCACGGAGTTCGTCGAGCGTCGCCGCTGGCTGGACGATCGCAGCTACGCCGATCTGGTCGCGCTGTGCCAGTTCCTGCCGGGGCCGGCCAGCAGCCAGGTCGGCATGGCGCTTGGCTTGGGCCGTGCTGGTGGGTGGGGCGCACTGGCGGCTTGGGTCGGATTCACGTTGCCCTCAGCGCTCGTACTGATCCTGTTCGCCTACGGCATTTCCGAATACCACCCGCTCGCTGAAGCCGGTTGGGTGCATGGCTTGAAAGTGGTTGCCGTCGCCGTGGTGGCGCAAGCGGTGTGGGGCATGGCGAAAACGCTGTGCCCCGACCGGCCCCGCGCCGCGCTAGCGATCCTGGCCGCGTTGCTGACACTATTGCTGCCGTCGGCCTGGGTGCAAGTCGCGGCCATCGTCATGACGGGCCTGATCGGTCGCTGGTGGCTGCAACTGCCGCCGCTGCCGGCAGCGCATCTGGCCTCGTATGCGGTGTCGCGCCGTACTGGCGCGATAGCGTTGGGCTTGCTGGCCGCGTTGCTGCTCGGTCTGCCGTTGTGGGCGGCGGCCAGCGGCTCGACGATGGCTGCGCTGATCGACGGCTTCTTCCGCGCCGGCGCACTGGTGTTCGGTGGCGGCCATGTCGTGTTGCCGCTGCTGCAAGCAGTCACCGGCTCGACCGGCGCGGTCGGCAATGCCGATTTCCTGGCCGGCTACGGTGCGGCGCAGGCCGTACCGGGGCCGCTGTTCACCTTCGCGGCCTATCTCGGCACTGTGGCCGACTGGCCCTTGCACGGCTGGCTTGGCGGGCTGGTGCTGCTGATCGTGATCTTCGTGCCAGCCTTCCTCGTGCTGATCGGCACGCTACCGTTCTGGCAGCGGTTGCGCCACCGGCCGAGCATCCAGGCTGCAATGGCGGGCATTAACGCAGGGGTGGTCGGCATCCTGCTGTCCGCGCTCTACGACCCCGTATGGACAAGCGCCATCCACGGACGCACCGATTTCGCTCTGGCCTTGGCCGCCTTCGGCCTGCTGGTCTATGGACGCTTGCCGCCGGTGCTGGTGGTTGTGCTGGCCGCCATAGCGGGGCAAATCCTGTCTGCCTGATCCTGCGCAGAATCAGGAGGGCGCTACGTCATGCACCTGGGTGTGCTGGGCATCAGGCGCATGCGGGTAGGCAAACGGGATGAGTGTGATTCGGAGCGAAACGCGGGGTGCAGCCCGCGAACCCGACGGCGGCACGACAGGACGCACAAATGCTGCTTGGCCTACTCCGTGTCCTGCGTGCGCTGTTCGATCTGTAAGCGCGCCCGCTCGGTCGCCTGCTGCAATCGTTCGCCCAACACCGCACGCGGCGGCAAGGTGGTCAGGTACTCGGCGACGTGGATGCCCGACTTGTCCAATTCCAGTAGTTCGATTTGCTCGCGCTTCTTGCCCGTGCAGAGGATGATTCCCAGCGGCGAGGCTTCTTCCGGCTCCCGCTCGTGCTTGTCCAGCCAGCGCAGATAAAGCTCCATCTGCCCCTTGTACGCTGCCTTGAACTCGCCGATCTTCAATTCGACGGCCACCAGCCGCCGCAGCTTGCGGTTGTAAAAAAGCAGGTCAAGGTGAAAATCCTCGTCGTCAATCGGGATGCGCTTCTGCCGGGCAACGAAGGAAAAGCCCGCGCCAAGCTCCAGCAGGAAGGCTTCCATTTCGCGGATGATCGCGGCTTCCAAGTCGCCTTCCTGCCAGCTATCCCGCAGGCCCAAGAAGTCGAGGATGTACGGATCGCGCATGACCAGCGCCGGGGTCATGCGCTGCGCATCGCGCAGGGTCGCCAGTTCCTGCGCGATGGTTGCTTCCGTCTTTTGGGACAGCGCCGTGCGCTCGTACAGCATCGAGTCGATGCGCTCGCGCAACGTCCGCACGCTCCAGCGTTCGGCGCTCGCCATCTGCGCGTAGTAGTCCCGCTGGAGCGGGTCTTTCAGCGGGATCAGGGCGATGAAGTGCGTCCAGCTCAATTGTCGTATCAGTGATACGACAATTCGCTCGTCCGGGTAAGCGACGGCGAACTGCACCATCCGACGCAGATTCTTGACCGAAAAACTGCTGCCGTACTCCTTCACCAGTTGCGCTGCCAAGGTCAGCACGACTTCCTCGCCGTAGTCGGCCCGCCGACCTTCCAAGACCTGCGTATGGATGCGCTGGCCGATGCGCCAGTAGAGCATCGACAGCTCGCTATTCACCGCCGAAGCGGCGCGCTTGCGCGCCGCTTCGATCAATGTCCGAATGTCGCCCAGCAGCGCCGTCGGCGCTGCGGGCGAAGGAACAGATGCTTTGCGCCTGTTCATGCGATGGCCTCCTGGGGCTGCCGCGCGCCCGTGATGGCCTGCCGCCGGCTCGCCACCAGTTCGGCCGCATCACGCACCGGCTTGTCCTCGGTGTGAACGTAGTGCATGAACATTGCCACGGTCTTGTGGCCCGTCAGCTTCATACCTACCTTGGTCGGCACGCCCGAATTGGCAATGTCGGTAGTCGAGCGATGGCGGATGCCGTGCGTACCGACATGCGGAACACCGGCGGCCTTGAGCACGCGGCACCAGCCGCCATAGTGCTCGCCAAAGGTCAGGTGCTTGGTCGGGTCGTTGGGCGACGGCAGGACGTAGGGGCAACCGTCCCGGCGCGGTGCGGTCGAGAACAGCCGATAGGCTTCCGCGCTCATGGGCTTGGAAAGGCCGCCGGTCTTGCTGTCCGGCCACACCACGCGCCGATTCTCCAGGTCGATCCAGCTCCATTCGAGCGTGCAGATTTCGGAGCGACGACCGGCAAACTCGAATTGCAGGCGGATCGCCAGCGGGATGACGTAGTTCTCCAGCCCTTCCGCCTCCAGCTTCTCCAGTTGGCGGAAGATCAGCGCCAGCTCGTCGTCCACGATGAGCCGGGTTTCCTCGCCGGGCGGATACATCGGGACGTGGCGGCACGGGTTCGTGCCGTCCGGGCGGAAGCCCCACACTTCGGCCAGGTTGAACATCTTGCGCAGCACGCCAAAGGCATTGTTCGCCTCGGCCGGCTTGTAGGCCAGCTTCTCCATCAGCCCGGCAATGTCGGGCCGCTTCACGTCCTGCACCTTCTTAGGGCCGATCAGCGGGACGATACAGCGGTCGATGACCGCCTGATAGCCGCGCTGCGTGCTGGGCTTGTTGCGCTTTTTGGAGTAGTCCTCCATGAACTTCTTGCACAACGCTTCGACCGTGGGTGCCTTGCGCGCCTCGGCCTTGGCACCGCCGGGATCGCCGCCCCGGCGAACCTCGGCCAGCCAGTCTTGCGCCATGACGCGGGCCTGCTCCACGGTCAGTTCCCCGAACAGGCCCAGCGAGGGCTTGCGAGGCTGCCCGGAGTTCGTGCGGTACTGGAGCATGAACACCCGGCGGCCCTTCGGGGTAATCTTGCAGAGGAAGCCGGGCACAACGGTATCCCGTAGTTCGATGTCCTTCGCCTGGGGTTGCGCAGACTCTACGGCGGTCTTGGTGAGCTTGATTTTTGCCATGATGACTCCTTGGAACGACCCGGATTCCAAGAGCCAGATAGGAGCGGCGCGAGGGCAAACCGGGTCAGATTTCAGAAAGCACCGGCATATGATGGACGCGCGTAAGCTATTGATAAACCTGCTGTATCGAGCTGCTGCGCAGTCCAGCGAACTACCGGGCTGGAGTCATCGTCAAACAAAAAAAAGCCCTCCGGCATGCCGGAGGGCTTTTCATCAGGCGCGCGCCAATCAGGCGACGGCGGCGGTGACGACGATCTCGACCTTGAAGTCGGGGTTGGCCAGGCGAGCCTCGACGGTGGCGCGCGGGGGCGAGTTGCCGTCGGCGACCCAGGCGTCCCAGGCCTTGTTCATGCCGTCGAATTCCTTCATGTTGGCCACGTAGATCTGGGCCATCAGGATCTTGGTCTTGTCGGTGCCGGCTTCGGCCAGCAGGCGGTCGATGGTGGCGAGCACTTGCTCGGTCTGGCCGGTGATGTCCAGCGTGGAATCGTCCGGCACCTGGCCCGCCAGGTACGCGACGCCGTTGTAGACGGCCATGTCCGACAGGCGCTTGGCGACGTGGAAGCGCTTGATGCTGCTCATGAATATTCCCCTAATGACGAGTTGCGGGTTGAACAATGCGAAGAATGGCGAACTTTACCCTGCCCGGACCACGGCCCGCTAGGCGGGCGGCAGCTGGAACACCTGGCGCAGATAGGCCAGGTAGGCGGGATCGTCGCACATGGTCTTCTCGGGCGCGTCGGACACCTTGGCCACCGGCTGGCCGTTGCAGCGGACCATTTTCATGACGATCTGCAGCGGTTCGTGGCCCAGGTCGTTGGTCAGGTTGGTGCCGATGCCGAACGACACCTTGCAGCGCCCGGCGAACTGGCGCGCCAGTTCGATGGCGCGCGGGAAGGTCAAGGAATCCGAGAACACCAGGGTCTTGGCGCGCGGGTCGACGCGGTTCTTGCGGTAGTGCTCGAGCAGCCGCTCGCCCCAGACGAAGGGATCGCCCGAGTCGTGGCGCGCGCCGTCGAACAGCTTGCAGAAATACATGTCGAAGTCGCGCAGGAAGGCGTCCATGCCATAGACGTCCGACAGCGCGATGCCGAGGTCGCCGCGGTATTCCTTGGCCCACACCTCCAGCGCGAACACCTGCGAATCGCGCAGCCGCGGGCCCAGCGCCTGGCAGGCCTGCAGGTATTCGTGGCCCATGGTGCCCAGCGGCAGCACCTCGTGCTGCTTGGCCAGCAGCACGTTGCTGGTGCCGGCGAAATGCGGACCCATCTGAGCCTTCATGGTCGAGACGATCTCTTCGTGCCAGACCTTGGAGAAGCGGCGCCGGGTCCCGTATTCGGCCACGCGGAAATCGGCCAGCGCCGGGTCGTCCAGCACCAGGTGCATCTTGGATTGCAGGCGCTTGCGGCCCTCGGCCCAATCCGGGTTCTTGCGCGTGTTGCGGAAGTAGACCTCGTTGACGATGGCCAGCACCGGGATCTCGAAGAGAATGGTGTGCAGCCAGGGGCCCTTGACCTCGATGCTGATTTCGCCCGGTCCCTCGCCTTCCTGGATGCTGATGCAGCGCTCGGGCAGGTGGAACAGTTCGAGAAAATCGACGAAGTCGCTTTTGATGAAACGCAAGCCGCCCAGATATTTAAGTTCGTCCTCGGTGAAGCGCAGCTGGCACAGCTGGTGCACTTCTTCGCGGATTTCATCCAGGTAGGGGCGCAAGTTGACCCCGGGAGTCCGGCATTTGTAACGGTACTCGACCTGGGCAGCGGGAAACTGATGCAGCACCACCTGCATCATGCTGAATTTGTACAGGTCGGTGTCGAGCAGCGAGGTGATTATCATGATTGCGCGTATCGTTTCGCGACACCATAGCATAGCGGGGCCCCGCGATACCCCAATGCGCCACGATGTCAACACGGGTATTGGCGGCGGTTTGGCGCCGCATTGGGTAAAATCCGGCCAACAAGACACATATGCCGCCAGCCCGGAGTTCCTGAGAATGACCCACGTAGTCACCGAAAACTGTATCAAGTGCAAATACACCGATTGCGTCGACGTATGCCCGGTGGACTGTTTTCGTGAGGGTCCGAACTTCCTGGTGATCGACCCCGACGAATGCATCGACTGTGCCGTGTGCATCCCCGAATGCCCGGCCAACGCCATCTACGCCGAGGAAGACGTGCCGCAGGACCAGCTCAACTTCATCGCCCTGAACGCCGAACTGTCGCCCGAATTCGCCAGTATCAGCCGCGCCAAGAAGCCGCTGCCCGACGCCGACGAATGGAACGGCAAGCAGGACAAGCTGCAATACCTGGAAAAATGATCCGCGAGCGCGCGGCCGCCAGCGGCCCGCGCCGTGCGATGTGCCGATGACCGACGATTCCAAATACACGCGCCAGACCGTCACCCACGTCCATACCTGGGTGCCCGACAAGCTGTTCTCGGTGCGCGTCACGCGCGACGACGCGTATGCCTTCCAGCCGGGCCAGTTCGCCCGGGTCGGCCTGCCAGGCGCCGAGGATCCCGAAGGTCCGCCCACCCTGTGGCGCGCCTACTCGATGGTCTCGGCCCCGCGCCAGCCCTGGCTGGAGTTCTATTCCATCGTGGTGCCCGAAGGCCTGTTCAGCCCGCGCATGGCGCGGCTGCGGCCGGGCGACGCCCTGTACGTCGAAAAGGCCCCCTACGGTTTCCTGACGCTGGAACGCTTCGCGCCCGGCGGCGACCTCTGGCTGCTGGCCTCCGGCACCGGGCTCTCGGCCTACCTGTCGATCCTGCGCGACCCGGCCGTCTGGCGCGCCTATCGCCGCATCATCCTGGTGCATGGCGTGCGCACCGCGGCGGAGCTGGCCTACCGCGAGGAAATCGAGGGTTGGCGCAATGATCCGTCCCTGGCCGAGCTGTTCTCGGCCGAACCAGGCAAGCTTACGTACCTGCCCATCGCCACCCGCGAGGCCCTGCCCGGCATGCCGCAGGCACGCCTGACCACCCTGATCGCCGACGGCGGACTGGAGCGGCTGGCAGGCCTGCCGCTGGACCCGGAGCAAGCCAAGATCATGCTCTGCGGCAATCCGGACATGCTGGCCGATGCCCGCAAGCTGCTGGGGGAACGCGGTTTCAAGCCCGGCCGCCGTGGCATCCCCGGCAACCTGGCGGTGGAAAACTACTGGTAAGCCTCACCCACCCGGATACCGCCCCGGCCCGTCCGGCCTAGACCGAAAATCCGCCGTTTTACTTCCCCGCCAGCCGCTGATTACGCCCTAAACTGGTGCGCAAGGGATGACGGGTCGCATTTTTGCAACACAAAGTCCGGTTTTCCGACGCTTTCGTCAGACGAATTGGAAATACCGTTACTCCCCGGCGCAATAATCGGGGCACACGCACGACCCAGAAGGACTTCCCCAAATGCTGTACCAATTGCACGAAATGCAGCGCGCCTTCCTGACTCCGTTCGCTGCATTCACGGATGCCGGTTCCCAGCTGTTCTCCAGCCCCTACAGCCCCCTCGCCTACACCCCGATCTCGCGCCAGATGGCCGCGGGGTACGAGCTGATGACGCGCATCGGCAAGGAATACCAGAAACCCGCCTGGAACCTGCCCGCCACGGAAATCAACGGCAAGTCGGTCCGGGTCACTGAATCGGTCGTGCTGGACAAGCCCTTCTGCCGCCTGGTGCACTTCCACCGCGATGTGCGGCAGGCGCCGCAGGACGATCCCAAGGTGCTGCTGGTGGCGCCGCTGTCGGGCCACCATGCCACGCTGCTGCGCGATACCGTGCGCGCCCTGCTGCCTGGGCACGACGTCTACGTCACCGACTGGATCGACGCACGCATGGTGCCGCTGTCAGCCGGCCCGTTCCACCTGAACGACTACGTGCGCTACGTGCAGGACTTCATCCGCCACCTGGGGCCGGACGTGCATGTGATCTCGGTCTGCCAGCCCACCGTGCCGGTGCTGGCCGCCGTGTCGCTGATGGCCTCGGCCAACGATCCCTGCCAGCCGCGCAGCATGGTCATGATGGGCGGCCCGATCGATCCACGCCAGTCGCCCACGCAAGTGAACCGCCTGGCCACCACCAAACCCTATTCGTGGTTCGAGAACCAGGTCATCCACCCGGTGCCGCCGCGTTACCCGGGGTCGGGCCGCAAGGTCTACCCGGGCTTCCTGCAGCATGCCGGCTTCATGGCGATGAATCCCGACCGCCACATGAAGTCGCACTACGACTTCTACCTGGACCTGCTGCGCGGCGACGACAGCGACGCCGAGGCCCACCGCCGTTTCTACGACGAATACAACGCGGTGCTGGACATGCCGGCCGAGTTCTACCTGGACACCATCCGCATGGTGTTCCAGGAGTTCGCGCTGCCCAACGGCACCTGGGAAGTCGACGGCCAGGCGGTGCGCCCGGCCGACATCAAGAAAGTGGCGCTGTTCACCATCGAAGGCGAGCTGGACGACATTTCCGGCCAGGGCCAGACGCGCGCGGCCATCAAGCTGTGCAAGAACATCCCGGCCGACCGCAAGATGCACTACACCGCCCCCAACTGCGGCCACTACGGGATTTTCTCGGGCCGCCGCTGGCGCGAAATGATCTGTCCTAAAATCGCGGAATTCATCCGGCAATCGGCCTGAGGCCTTTCACCGTCCGTCCACGGGGGCCCGCGCGGGCCCCTTTGCTTTTGCTCGTTGTCCGCCATGTCCAGTCGCTCCCTCGCCGATCGCATCGACGCCCTGCTGCCCCAGACGCAATGCACCAAGTGCGGCTACGACGGCTGCCTGCCGTATGCCGAGGCCATCGCCGCCGGGACCGCCCCGATCAACCGCTGCCCGCCGGGCGGCGACGAAGGCATCGCCGCGTTGGCGGCGCTGCTGGAAACCCCCGCCCTGCCGCTGGACCTGAGCCGCGGCGAACCCGGTCCGCTGCTGGTGGCACGCATCGACGAGGCGCATTGCATCGGCTGTACGCTGTGCATCCAGGCCTGTCCGGTCGATGCCATCGTCGGCGCCAACAAGCATATGCATACCGTGCTGCCCGACTGGTGCACGGGTTGCGACCTGTGCGTGGCGCCCTGTCCGGTGGATTGCATCGAGATGGTCCCCGCCGGCCGCGCCTGGAGCGCCGCTGACGCCGCCGCCGGCCGCCAGCGCCACCGCCACCACCAGGCGCGCATGGAGCGGCTGGCGGCCGACAACGCCCGCCTGATGGCGCCCGAGCCCGCCACCACGCCGGCGCCCCCCGCCCCTTCCGATGACGCGCAAGGCGAAGACCGCAAGCGCGCCGCCATTGAATCCGCGCTGGCCCGTGCCCGCGCCCGCCGCAACGCCCCGCGCCCATGAACGCCGCCAAACGCCGAGAGATCTTCGCCCGCCTGCAAGCGGCCAACCCGCACCCGACCACCGAACTCGAATACGACACGCCCTTCCAGCTGTTGATCGCGGTGCTGCTGTCGGCGCAGGCCACCGACAAGTCGGTGAATATCGCCACCCGCAAGTTCTTCCCGAAGTACGGCACGCCGCAGGCGCTGCTGGCGCTGGGCGAGGAAGGCCTGGCCGACTACATCAAGACCATCGGCCTGTATCGCACCAAGGCCAAGAACGCCATTGCCACCTGCCGCATCCTGATCGAGCAACACGGCGGTGAAGTGCCGCGGACCCGCGAGGCGCTGGAAGCGCTGCCCGGCGTCGGCCGCAAGACGGCCAACGTGGTACTGAACACCGCCTTCGGCCAGCCCACCATGGCGGTCGACACGCATATCTTCCGGGTCTCGAACCGCACCGGCCTGGCGCCCGGCAAGAATGTGCTGGAAGTCGAGCTGAAGCTGGAGAAATTCGTGCCGCGCGAATATATGCAGGACGCGCACCACTGGCTGATTCTGCAAGGCCGTTATATATGCGTGGCTCGCAAACCGAAATGTCCGCAATGCGGCATTTCCGATCTCTGCGAATTCAAGGATAAAACCCCCGCTTGAAAAACGCGCCGCGTACGCGGCGATTGACGCGGCATGTTCCTTCGCGCATCGCCAAAACCGGGTTTTCCCCGATGCGCGCGACGATGACGGATTGATGACGATCAATGCGGTTTTGCTGCAACGCATTGCATGTCGGCATAGGGTTTTCGCCCAGCCTCCATGCGAATTGTCCGCTATCCGACAATTCACCTTTCCGCACCGCAAAACCTATGACAAACCCTCATGGAATTTTGATTCAGAGGTGCGCATACTCGCCGGCAACTCTTATAGAAAACCATGCCGTCCGCATGATTTTCCTTACCCTGCGGGGGCCCTGCGCATGACGCCGGGCAGGGTCCATATAAATACAACGCCGGTGCAGCGGACATGGACGACACGATCCTGGAGACAAAAGGCCTCACCAAGGAATTCCGCGGTTTTGTCGCGGTCAATGGGGTCGATTTGCGTATCAAGCGAGGCGAGATTCATGCCTTGATCGGGCCGAACGGCGCGGGCAAGACGACATGCTTCAACCTGCTGACCAAGTTTCTCTCTCCCACCTCGGGAACCATCAAGTTCAACGGCATCGACATCACCGGTGAGCGTCCGGCGCAGATCGCGCGGCGCGGCGTGATCCGCTCGTTCCAGATTTCGGCGGTGTTTCCGCACCTGACCGTGCTGGAGAACGTGCGCATCGGCCTGCAACGCAAGACCGGGCTGTCGTTCCATTTCTGGCAAAGCACCAAGCGCCTGGCCGCCCTGGACGAACCGGCGCGCGCCCTGCTCGAACAGGTCGACCTGGGCGCCTTCGCCAACGAGACCACCGTGAACCTGCCATATGGCCGCAAGCGCGCGCTGGAGATTGCCACCACGCTGGCGATGGAACCCGAGCTGATGCTGCTGGACGAGCCCACGCAAGGCATGGGCCACGAGGACGTGGACCGCGTCACGCAGCTGATCAAGCGCGTCAGCGCCGGCCGCACCATCCTGATGGTGGAGCACAACATGAACGTGGTGTCCTCCATTGCCAACACCATCACCGTGCTGGCGCGCGGCGCCGTGCTGGCCGAGGGCAACTACGCCGAAGTGTCCCGCCATCCCGCCGTGATGCAGGCCTACATGGGCACCACCGACGGCGAACTCCAAGGAGCGCACGCATGAGCACCCCGGCACTGGAAATCTCGGGCCTGCAGGCCTGGTACGGGGAATCGCATATCCTGCATGGCGTGGATATGCGCGTGGGGCAAGGCGAGGTCGTCACGCTGCTGGGCCGCAACGGCGCCGGCCGCACCACCACGCTGCGCGCCATCCTCGGCCTGACCGGCTCGCGCAAGGGCTCGGTGCGCATCCATGGCACCGAAGCCATCGACCTGCCGACCTACAAGATCGCCCACCTGGGCGTGGGCTATTGCCCCGAGGAACGCGGCATCTTCGCCAGCCTGTCGTGCGAAGAGAATCTGCTGCTGCCCCCCGTGGTCGGCTCGCTCGGCGGCGGCATGTCGCTGGCCGAAATCTACGACATGTTCCCCAACCTGCAGGAACGCCGGCATTCGCCCGGCACGCGCCTGTCGGGCGGTGAACAACAGATGCTGGCGGTGGCGCGCATCCTGCGCACCGGCGCCAATCTGCTGCTGCTGGACGAAATCTCCGAAGGCCTGGCGCCCGTCATCGTGCAGGCCCTGGCCCGCATGATCACCGCGCTCAAGCAGCGTGGCTACACCATCGTCATGGTGGAACAGAATTTCCGCTTCGCGGCGCCGCTGGCCGATCGCTTCTACGTCATGGAGCACGGCCAGATCGTCGAACATTTCGAAGCCGCAGAACTTTCAGAAAAACAGGACACGCTCAACGAATTGTTGGGCGTTTGAAAAACCTGTCATCCGCCGGGTTCCCGGCATCCCATATACCGAAGGGAAGAGGAGTCATCCCATGAAGCTGCACACCATCACTGCTGCACTGGCCATGGCGGGCCTGGGATTCGCCGGGGCAGCCGCCCAGGCCCAAGGCATCTCCGACGATGTCATCCGCATCGGCTTCATCACCGACATGTCCGGCGTGTATTCCGACATCGACGGCAAGGCGGGCCTGGAAGCGGTCCGCATGGCGATCGAGGATTTCGGCGGCAACGTCAACGGCAAGAAGATCGAAGTGCTGTCCGCGGACCACCAGAACAAGGCAGACGTGGCCTCGGCCCGCGCGCGCGAATGGTTCGATCAGCAGAAGGTCGATGTCATCATCGCCGGCACCAACTCGGCCACCAGCCTGGCCATGGCGGCCGTGGCGGCTGAAAAGAAGAAGCCCTTCATCGCCATCGGCGCGGGCGCTTCCGACCTGACCAACGCCCAGTGCTCGCCGTACACCGTGCACTACGCCTACGACACCGTGGCGCTGGCGCGCGGCACCGGTTCGGCGGTGGTGAAGGATGGCGGCAAGAGCTGGTTCTTCCTGACCGCCGACTACGCCTTCGGCCACGCGCTCGAACGCGACACCATGGCCGTGGTCAAGGCCGCCGGCGGCGAGATCAAGGGCCAGGTGCGCGCTCCGCTGGGCGCCTCCGACTTCTCGTCGTTCCTGCTGCAGGCGCAGTCGTCCAAGGCGCAGATCCTGGGCATGGCCAACGCCGGTGGCGACACCATCAACACCATCAAGGCCGCCAATGAATTCGGCGTCACCAAGACCATGAAGATGGCCGGCCTGCTGGTGTTCATCAACGACGTGCACTCGCTCGGCCTGGAAGCCACCAAGGGCATGTACCTGACCGACGGCTGGTACTGGGATCAATCCGACGCCTCGCGCGCCTGGTCCAAGAAGTTCGAAGCCAAGGTGGGCCGCAAGCCGTCCATGCTGCAGGCTGGCGACTATTCATCGGTGACGTTCTACCTGAACGGCGTGAAGGCCACCGGCACCGACGATGCCGACACCCTCATGAAGTGGATGAAGTCGAACAAGATCAACGACTTCTTCACCCAGGGCGGCTATGTGCGCGAAGACGGCCGCATGATCCACGACATGTACCTGATGCAGGTGAAGACGCCGGCCGAATCCAAGGGCCCGTGGGACTACTACAAGGTCGTGGCCACGCTGCCGGGCGACGAGGTCTACACCAAGCTGTCCGAATCGACCTGCAAGCTGGTCAAGAAGTAATTCCCGTCGATGCGACCCATTGATGCGACCTGGCCCGCGCGGCCGGGTCGCGTCCTGAATTTGTCCGCTTCCCTTCGTACGCGCAGGATTTTCACAAGATGACTGATATTTTCGGCATCCCCATACAGGCCTTGTTCGGCCAGTTGCTGCTGGGACTGGTCAACGGTTCGTTCTACGCCATGCTGTCGCTCGGCCTGGCGGTTATCTTCGGACTGCTGAACGTCATCAACTTCGCGCACGGCGCGCTCTACATGCTGGGCGCCTTCCTGGCCTGGATGGGGCTGTCGTACCTGGGGTTGAACTACTGGGTCATGCTGATCCTGGCGCCGCTGGTGGTCGGGTTGTTCGGCATCATCATCGAAAAACTGTTGCTCAGGCACCTCTACAAGCTTGATCACCTGTACGGCCTGCTGCTGACCTTCGGCCTGACGCTGCTCATCGAGGGCCTGTTCCGCAGCTTCTACGGGGTGTCGGGCCAGCCCTATCCGACGCCCGACGCCCTGCGCGGCGCGACCAACCTGGGCTTCATGGTGCTGCCGAACTACCGAGGCTGGGTGGTGGCGGCATCCGTGGTGGTGTGCCTGGCGACCTGGTTCGTGATCGAGCGCACCCGCCTCGGCGCCCTGCTGCGCGCCGGCACCGAAAACCCGCGACTGGTGGAAGCCTTCGGCGTCAACGTGCCGCGCATGATCACGCTGACCTACGGCTTCGGCGTGGCGCTGGCGGGCTTTGCCGGCGTGCTGGCGGCGCCGGTGCTGCAGATCTCGCCGCTGATGGGGTCCAACCTCATCATCGTGGTGTTCGCGGTGGTCGTGATCGGCGGCATGGGGTCCATCATGGGCGCCATCGTCACCGGCCTGGGCCTGGGCGTGATCGAGGGCCTGACCAAGGTGTTCTGGCCTGAAGCGTCCAGCACGGTCGTCTTCATCATCATGGCCATTGTCCTGTTGCTCCGCCCGGCCGGGCTGTTCGGAAAAGAGAAATGAATCGTCAATTCCTGGGCTATGCGGTCCTGGCCGTCGTGGTGGCCATTCTTCCCTTCGTCGGGGTGTATCCGATCTTCGCCATGAAGATCATGTGCTACGCCCTGTTCGCCTGCGCCTTCAACCTGCTGCTGGGCTTCACCGGCCTGCTGTCGTTCGGCCACGCCGCCTTTCTCGGCAGCGCCGCCTACGCCACCGGCCACGCGCTCAAGGTGTGGGGCGTGCCGACCGAGATCGGACTGCTGTTCGGCGTCGCAGTGGCCGCGCTGCTGGGCCTGGCGATGGGCGCGCTGGCGATCCGCCGCAGCGGCATCTACTTCGCCATGATCACGCTGGCGCTGGCGCAGATGGTGTTCTTCTTCTTCCTGCAGGCCAAGTTCACCGGCGGCGAAGACGGCCTGCAGAGCGTGCCGCGCGGCACGCTGCTGGGCATCATCGACCTGTCGAAAGACCTGAACCTGTACTACCTGGTGATGGGCGTGTTCATCATCGGCTACTTCATCATCTGGCGCACGGTGCATTCGCCGTTCGGCCAGGTGCTGCAGGCACTGCGCGAAAACGAGCCGCGCGCGGTCTCGCTGGGCTACGACGTCGACCGTTTCAAGCTGCTGGCCTTCGTGCTGTCGGCCGCCATCGCCGGCCTGGCCGGCGCCACCAAGACGCTGGTGTTCGTGTCGGCCACGCTGTCCGACGCGACCTGGCAGATGTCGGGCCTGGTGATCCTGATGACGCTGATCGGCGGGCTCGGCACGCTGACCGGACCGATTCTCGGCGCCTTCATCGTGGTGCTGCTGGAAAACAAGGTGGGGGACTTCGGCCAGATGATGGCCAGCCTGACCGGCGTCGACTGGTTCCTGCGCCTGGGCGAGTCGGTCACCATCGTGATCGGCCTGATCTTCGTGATCTGCGTGCTGGCCTTCCGTCGCGGCATCGTCGGCGAGATCGGCGCGCTGATCGAGAAGCGGCGCGCCGCGCGCGCCTGATCCGCGCGGCCGCCGGCCGCATCGCCTGCCTGACCCTCGGGGCCGCTGAACGCGGCCCCGATTGCATGGGACCTTTACAATGACCGGCACGCAATCAGAAAGGTGCTCCATCATGCGCATGAAGCCTTTGCTCGCCGGCGCCCTGGCGCTGTCCGCCGCCCTGCTGGCGCCCGCCGCGGTCCACGCCGCCAAGCCGGTCTGCGAGGTCGACCGCCCGGTCCGTTTCAGCGGCCTGAACTGGGAATCCAACCTGGTGCTGGCCGGCATCGAGCGCTACGTGATGGAACACGGCTACGGCTGCAAGACCAGCGTCGAGATCGGCGAGACGCTGCCCATGCTGGCCGCCCTGCAGCGCGGCGACGTCGACGTCACGCCGGAGGTGTGGCCGGGGCAGATCGAGGTGGCCTGGAAGAAGGCGCTGGCCAGCGGCCGCGTGCAGGGCCTGGGGCATGTCTACGACGCCGGCGAAGGCTGGTACGTGCCGCGTTACACCGTGCAGCGCCATCCCGACTTGAAATCGGCGGCGGACCTGGCGCGCTTCAAGCAGGTCTTCGCCGATCCGGAAGACCCGGGCCGCGGCCGCATCTACGGCTGCCCCGCCGGCTGGGCCTGCGGCACGCTGAACGACAACCTGTTGCGCGCGCTCGGCCTGGACCGCGACTACAGCCTGTTCGCGCCCGGTTCCGGCGCGGCGCAGAAGGCCGCCATCCTGTCGGCCTACAAGCGCAAGCGCGACATCGTCTTCTACTACTGGACGCCCACCGCGCTGATCGGCGCGCTAGACCTGGTCAA
The DNA here is from genome assembly GCF_902859695.1 of Achromobacter ruhlandii. Classification (GTDB taxonomy): domain Bacteria; phylum Pseudomonadota; class Gammaproteobacteria; order Burkholderiales; family Burkholderiaceae_B; genus Achromobacter; species Achromobacter ruhlandii. Next base: position 206,731 of record NZ_CADIJL010000001.1, on the reverse strand, counting down.
GCTGGAACTGCCGGCCTTTGACCAGACCGCGTATACCTGCCTGACCGATCCCAAGTGCGCCAAGCCGGTGGCCACCGAGTTCAAGCCCAACCCCGTGGTGACTGGCGTGAACAGCGCTTTTGCCAAGGAGGCGCCGCAGCTGGCCGCGTTCCTGGCCAAGCTGACCATTCCCAGCGACGCCATCGACGCCACGCTCGGCTGGCTGGAGAACGAAGGCAAGGAACCCGAGGAGGCCGCGCGCTACTTCCTCAAGCAGTACGGACCGGTCTGGCGGCAATGGATGCCGGCCGATGCGGCCGAACGCGTGCAGGCGGCGCTGGACAAGGAGTGAGACGGTCCGCGCCTCATGTATCCTGACGTTTCGGCGCCATTATCGCGCCACCCGATACCCGCGAAGGAAACCACCATGGATGCCCTGTTCTGGCACAACGGTCACTGGACCACCGAAAACCCCAAACTGCTCGGCCCCGCCGACCACGCCTTCTGGATGGCCAGCATGGTCTTCGACGGCGCGCGCGCGTTCCGCGGTTTGACGCCTGACCTGGACCTGCATTGCCAGCGCGTGGTGCGCTCGGCCGAAAAGATGCTGATGAAGCCGCAGATCACCTGGCAGGAAATCCAGGCGCTGTGCCTGCAGGCGGTGGCCAAGTTCCCCGAGGGCAGCGAGCTCTACATCAAGCCGATGTTCTTCTGCGCCGACGGCTTCCTGCTGCCCGACGCCGACAAGACCCAGTTCGTGCTGCACGTGTTCAAGGTGCCGATGCCGGGCGACCAGGGCTTTGCCGCCTGCTTCTCCAGCTTCGCGCGTTCCTGGCCCAACATGGCGCCGACCGACGCCAAGGCCTCCTGCCTGTACCCCAACGGCCAGCGCGCCATCCGCGAGGCGATGGACAAGGGCTTCGACAACGCCATCATGCTGGACGGCGCCGGCAACATCGCCGAGTTCGCCTCCAGCAACCTGTGGATCGCCAAGGACGGCGTGGTCTCGACCCCGGTGGACAACGGCACCTTCCTGAACGGCATCACGCGCCGCCGCGTGCTGGCGCTGCTCAAGGCCGACGGCGTCGAGGTGCAGGAACGCAGCCTGACGCGCGCCGACATCGAGGCCGCCGACGAAGTGTTCTCGTCCGGCAACTACGGCAAGGTGGTTCACGTGAACCGCGTCGAAGACCGCAAGCTGGAATACGGCCCGCTGGCGCGCCGCGCGCACAAGCTGTACATGGACTACGCCGAAAGCACGCGCAAGCAATAACCCCTCCGGCCGCGGCGCGGCGGAGCACGCCGCCCATTTCGGGCGGCGCCGCATGACAAGGAAGATCCCGCATGCAAACCCGACGCGAGTTCCTGCGCGGCGGCGCCGCGATCGCCGGCGCGAGCAGCGCCCTGGCGCTGCTGCCGGCCTCCATCCGCCGCGCGCTGGCGATTCCCGCCAACCGCCGCAAGGGCACGATTGAAGACGTCGAGCACATCGTCATCTTCATGCAGGAAAACCGGTCGTTCGACCACTACTTCGGCGGCCTCGCCGGAGTGCGCGGCTTCGGCGACCGCTTTCCGATCCCGGTGCCCGCCAGTCCCGACTTCGAACGCCGCACGGTCTGGGCGCAGTACAACGGCCGCCCCGACGAGGGCGCGCCGCGCAGCGTGCTGCCATTCCGGCTCGACACCGGCGCGGCCTACGAGGCCATGCGCGTGGCCAGCACGCCGCACACCTGGTCCAACGCCCAGGACGCCTGGGACGCCGGCCGCATGGGCCAATGGCCGGCCGCCAAGAAGAACCATTCGATGGCGTACTACACCGAGGCCGACATGCCGTTCCAGTACGCCATGGCGCGCGCCTTCACCGTGTGCGACGCCTATCACTGTTCGTTCACCGGCGGCACCAACACCAACCGCCTGTTCGTCTGGAGCGGCACCAACGACGGCCTGGGCCGCGGCCACGGCCCGGCGCTGGGCAACACCTACAACAAGCTGGGCGGCGGCGATCCCGCCGGCGCCTACACCTGGACCACTTATCCCGAGCGGCTGGAACGCGCCGGCATCCGCTGGCGCATCTACCAGGACATGGCGGACAACTACTCGCTCAATCCGACCGCGGGCTTCAAGGCCTACCGCGACGCCTACCACGGCGTGCCGGGCTCGCTGGCCGCGCTCAAGGACAAGGCGTTGACCACCCGCGGCCTGGACCAGTTGCGCCAGGACGTGCTGGATGGCACGCTGCCGCAGGTGTCGTGGATCTGCGCCACCAAAGCCGGCTCCGAGCACCCCAGCCCTTCCAGCCCGGCGCAGGGCGCGGACTACACGGCAAAGGTGCTGGACGCGCTGACCGCCAATCCCGAGGTCTGGAGCAAGACCGTCCTGTTGCTGATGTTCGACGAGAACGACGGCTTCTTCGACCACATGCCGCCGCCGGCGCCCCCCTCGCGCGGCCCTGACGGCAGGCTGGCGGGCGCGTCCACCGTGGACACCGCCGGCGAATACCACGAGATCGTCACCGGCGCCGAAAAGGACGATACGGCCGCCCACCTGCACGGCGTCTATGGCCTGGGGCCGCGCGTGCCGATGTACGTGCTGTCGCCCTGGACCAAGGGCGGCTGGGTCAACTCGGAGGTGTTCGACCACACCTCGGTGCTGCGCTTCGTCGAGCGCCGCTTCGGCGTCGCCGAACCCAACATCTCGCCGTGGCGCCGCGCGGTCTGCGGCGACCTGACCTCGATCTTCGATTTCGCCACGCCCGATGAGGCCGACCTGACCCGTGGCCTGCCGGCCACCGCCACGCGCGCGGCCCAGGCCGCCGCGCTGCCTGGCACCGTCACCCCGCCCGCGCCCGAACGGCCCGCCCTGGCGCGGCAGGCGGCCGGCACCCGCCCGTCGCGCGCGCTGCCCTATGCGCTGTCGGTGCAGGCCAGCGCCGGCAAGGAAAGCATCGCGCTGCGCATGGACAACAGCGGCGCCGCCGGCGCCGTGCTGCATGTGTACGACCGCCTGCGCCTGGAGGACGGCCCGCGCCGCTACACCCTCGAGGCAGGCAAGCATCTGGAAGCGAGCTGGCCGGTGACGGGCAACGACGGCCGCTACGATCTTTGGCTGCTCGGCCCCAATGGCTTCCATCGTCATGTCGCGGGCCGGCTGCACGCGGACGCCGAGCCGCTATCGGTCGAGGCCATCTGCGATGCCGCCGGGCCGACGTTGCGCCTGAAACTGCACAACCCGGGCGCATTGCCGCGCGGCTTCCAGGTCGAAGCCAACGCCTACGGCTACGCCGGCCACCACGAACCGGCGCTCGCACCCGGCGTCGGCGCCACCCTGGCCTGGGACCTGGCCGCCAGCGGCGGCTGGTACGACTTCAGCGTGCGCGCCGACGACGCGCCCGGCTTCCTGCGCCGCCTGGCAGGACGCATCGAAACCGGCGCTCCCTCCACCTCCGACCCCGCGATGGGCCAGGAATTGATTCTGCATTGGACGCTGCCGGCATGAAACCGCCCGCCCCTTACGAGAACGCCGTGACCTTCCAGTTCGGCGATTCGCCCGAGCTGGCCGATGAATTGCTGGCATTGGTGTTGTCGGGCGCCAAGACCGCGACCTGCGGCGCGCTGCGCGACTTTGACGAGAAGGAACCGGTGCCCGAGCCGGGCCGACGCGACGTGGTACTGGATGGCCGCGGCCGCCCGGCCTGCGCCATCGAGACGATCAGCGTCGTCATCCAGCGTTTTGACGAAGTGGACGAAGCCTTCGCCGTGGCCGAGGGCGAAGGCCCTTACGACGCCTGGCGATCCGGACACATCGATTACTTCGACCGCAATGGCGGCTACGCGCCAGACATGCTGCTGGTGTGCGAGCGCTTCCGGGTGGTCGAGGTGTTCAAGCGCGAGGCGGACTGACACGTCCGCCTCGCGGCGGGGATCAGGCCTCGGCCTGCTCCGCGCCCTTGCCCAGGCCGAGATAGCTCTCGATCACCTTGGGATCGCCGGCCAGCTCGCGCGCCGGACCGTGCAGGATGACTTCGCCGGTCTCGAGCACGTAGCCGTAGTCGGCCACCTGCAGCGCCGCGCGCGCGTTCTGTTCCACCAGCAGGATCGCCACGCCGGTCTCGCGCAGGCGCGCGATGATGTGGAAGATCTCGCGCACGATGCGCGGCGCCAGGCCCAGGCTGGGCTCGTCCAGCATCAGCAGCGCCGGCTTGGCCATCAGCGCGCGGCCGACCGCCAGCATCTGGCGCTCGCCGCCCGAGAGCGTGCCGGCCTGCTGGGCGCGGCGTTCGCGCAGGCGCGGGAACAGGTCGAAGACTTCGTTGAGCGTGTCGCGCCAGCCGCTTTCGCGGGCGCGGTAGCGGCGGAAACCGCCCAGCAGCAGGTTGTCTTCGACCGACATGCTGCCGAACAGCTCGCGCCGCTCGGGCACCAGCGACATGCCAGCGGCGACGCGGCGCTCGACCGGCCAGCTCGACACATCGGTGCCCGCGTACTGCACGGAGCCGGCCGCGTGGCCGGTCTGCGGCAGCGATCCCATCATGGCGTTCAGCATGGTCGACTTGCCGGCGCCGTTGGCGCCGATCACCGTGACGATGCTGCCGGCCGGAACCGTCAGCGTGGCGCCGGCCAGCGCGCCGACCTTGCCGTAGCGGGCCGACAGGTTGCTGACTTCAAGAACGGGTTTGGACGTCGTCATTGCACGCCTCCCGCGGACACCGGCTTGGCCTGGTCGGCTTCGGGCAGGTCGTCGTCGATGCCGCCCAGGTAAGCTTCCAGCACCGCCGGGTTCTGTTGCACCTCGGCCGGCACGCCTTCGGCCAGCTTGGTGCCGAAATCCATCACCACCAGGTGGTTGGTCAGGCGCATCACAAAATCCATGTCGTGTTCCACCAGCAGAATGCTCATGCCCTCGGCGCGCAGCTGTTCCAGCACGCGCGCCAGGTCCTGCTTTTCCTTGTAGCGCAAGCCGGCGGCCGGCTCGTCCAGCAACAGCAGCACCGGATCGCTGGCCAGGGCCCGCGCGATTTCCAGGATGCGTTGCTGGCCCAGCGCCAGGTTGCCCGCTTGTTCGTACAGGTATTCGCCCAGGCCGACGCGCTTGATCTGCTCGGCGGCCTCGTGCAGCAGTTGCGCCTCGCGTGCGCGGTCGGTGTGCAGGGCGCCCGCCCACACGCCCACGTCGGAGCGCAGGTGTGCGCCCAGCGCGACGTTTTCCAGCACCGTCATGCCCGGCAGCAACTGCACGTGCTGGAAGGTGCGGCCCACGCCCAGCTTGGCGATCTCGCGCGCCGAACGGCTGTCGATGCGCTCGCCCATGAAGGTGACTTTGCCGCGAGTCACCGGCAACACGCCGCTGATCAGGTTGAAGGTGGTGCTCTTGCCGGCGCCGTTGGGGCCGATCAGGCCCATGATCTCGCCGGAGCGGACCTTGAAGCTGATGTCGTTGACGGCGACCAGGCCGCCGAATTCCTTGCGGATGGCATCCACTTCCAGCACCACCTGCCCGGCTTGCGGCCGCGCGCGCAGCGGCAGCGCCGGCGCCGGCTTGGGCGGGGCCAGATTGCGGCGCGAGCCATCGGCGCCGGTGAGGCTGCCCCACCAGCCCGCCAGGATCGGCCAGAGGCCGTTGCGGGCGTATTGCAGCATCAGGATCAGCAGCACGCCGAAGACGATCATCTCGAAGTTGGCGTTGGTGTCCAGCAGCTTGGGCAGCAGGTTCTGCAGCTGGTCCTTCAGCACCAGGATGACGCTGGAGCCGAGCAGCGCGCCCCAGACGTAGCCGGCGCCGCCGACCACGGCCATGAACAGGTACTCGATGCCGTAGTTGATGCCGAACGGGCTGGGGCTGACGGCGCGCTGCATGTGCGCGTAGAGCCAGCCCGAGACGCAGGCCAGCAGCGCGGCCCAGACGAAGATCACGACCTTGTAGGCGGCCGTGTTCACGCCCATCGACTCGGCCATGCCGGCGCCGCTCTTGAGCGCGCGGATGGCGCGGCCCGGACGCGAGTTCAGCAGGTTGCGGGTCGCCCACAGCGCCAGCAGCACGAACACCCAGATCAGGTAGTAGATGTGGCGGCCGCTGGCCAGCGACATGCCGAAGATGCTGATGGGCTCGATGCCGGCGATGCCGTCATGCTTGCCCAGCCAGTCCAGGTTGCCGAACAGGAAGTACAGCGACAGGCCCCAGGCGATGGTGCCGAGTGGCAGGTAGTGGCCCGACAGGCGCAGCGTGATCGCGCCCAGCAGGTAGGCCACCACGGCGGTCAGGATCAGGCCGGCGGGCAGCGCCAGCCACGGCGACACATCGTATTGCGTGGTCAGGTAGGCGGTGGTGTACGCGCCCAGGCCGACGAACGCGGCCTGGCCGAACGAGGTCAGGCCGCCGACGCCGGTCAGCAGCACCAGCCCCAGCACCACCAGGCTGGCCAGCCCGATGTAGTTCAATTGCGTCACCCAGAACTCGGGCGTGACAGGCAAGAGCGGCAGCCCCGCCAGGACGACGATAAAGACGGCAAGCAGAATGCGGTTCATGGCGTTTACTCCTCTTCGTCCACGTGATGGGTGCTGAACGAACGCCAGACCAGAACCGGGATAATCAAGGTGAAGACGATCACTTCCTTGTAGGCGCTGGCCCAGAAGGACGAGAACGATTCCAGCACGCCCACCAGCAGCGAGCCGGCGGCCGCCACGGGGTAGCTGGCCAAACCGCCGATGATGGCGCCGACAAAGCCCTTCAGGCCGATCAGGAAGCCCGTGTCGTAGTAGACCGTGGTGATGGGCGCGATCAGCATGCCGGACATGGCGCCGATGGCGGTGGCCAGCGTGAAGGTCAGGCTGCCCGACATGGTGGTGCTGATGCCCACCAGGCGCGCGCCGCGGCGGTTGACGGCGGTGGCGCGCAGCGCGCGGCCGTACAGCGTCTTGCCGAAGAACAGCCACAGCGCGATGATCAGCAGCGCGCAGGTCGCGACCACGAACAGGCTCTGCGCCGACCAGGTGGTGAAGCCCAGGTCGACCTGGCCGCTCACGAACGCGGGCGTGCGCCAGCCTTCGGCGCCGAAGAACACCAGGGCCAGGCCGGTCAGCGCGAAGTGCACCGCCACCGACACGATCAGCAGCACAAGCACGGTGGCCTCGGCCAGCGGCTGGTAGACGATGCGATAGACCATCGGGCCCATCGGGATCACCAGCAGCAGCGTCAGCAGCATGTTGAGCCACAGCGAATTGCCGGCGGCGGTATAGGTGGTCGTCAGCCACAGCAACGCGAGCGGCACGACGAGACAGGTCAACACGGCCTTGGGCAGGCCAGCCGCGCTGCGGGTCCGCAGCGCGCGCAGCAGCTCGAGCGCCAGGCACACCACGCCCAGCAGCGGCAGGAGATAGGCGGTGCCGGGCACCTTGCCGTCCACCAGCATCGCGAGCGTCAGGGCGCCGAACGCCACGAACTCGCCCTGGGGAATGAAAATGACGCGCGTAACGGCGAACACCAGCACCAGCGCCATGCCCAGCAGGGCATAGATGGCGCCGTTGACGATACCGTCTTGCAGCAGAATCAGCGCAATTGAGGAATCCATCTAACAACCTTATTGATTCTTGGTGTTCCGACCCCGCCCGGAACACTGATACGACACACCGGCCGGAGAGGCCGGTGCGAAGCATGGGGCGCCCGCAAGGGGCGCCCTTGGATCGGGCAATCCAGGGAGATTACAGGCCGGGCTGGTAGACCCACTTGCCGCCTTCGACCTTGACGATGACGCGCGAACGCTCGTCGAAGCCGGCGTGGTCCGTCGGCGACATGTTGAACACGCCTTGCGAGGCGGCCAGGTCCTTGACGTTTTCCAGGGCGTCGCGCATGGCGGCGCGGAACTCCGGCGTGCCCGGCTTGGCGCCGGTCTTCAGGGCCGCGGGCAGCGCGGCAACGACCAACTGACCGGCATCCCACATGTGGCCGCCGAAGGTGTTGGTCGAACCGGCGCCGTTGGCCTTCTCGTAGGTCTCGACGTAGGCCAGGGCCGACTTCTTGACCGGGTTGCTGTCGGGCAGCTGGGCCGCGACCAGCAGCGGGCCGGCCGGCAGGTACATGCCGTCGCAGTCCTTGCCGCAGACGCGCAGCACGTCGTTGTTGGCGGCGCCGTGGGTCTGGTAGATGGTGCCGCCGTAGTTGCGGGCCTTCAGCTCCTTTTGCGGCAGCGCGGACGGAGTGCCGGCGCCGGCGATCAGGATGGCGTCGGGCTTGGCGCCGATCAGCTTGAGCACCTGGCCCGTGACGCTGGTGTCGGTGCGGCTGTATTTCTCGATGGAGACGATCTCGATGCCCTTGGCCTTGGCGGCCTTCTGCATCACGTCCAGCCAGCCGTCGCCGTAGGCGTCGGCAAAGCCGATGAAGCCCAGCGTCTTGACCTTGGACTTGGCCATGGCATCGGCCAGCGCGCCGGCCATCAGGGCATCGTTCTGCGGGGTCTTGAAGACCCAGCGGCGCTTGTCGTCCACGGGTTCGACGATCTTGGCGCTGGCGGCCACGCTGATCATCGGCACCTTGGCTTCGGCGGCCACGTCCACCATGGCCAGCGAGCCCGGCGTGACCGACGTGCCGATCAGCACGTCGACCTTGTCGTCGGAGGCCAGCTTGCGCGAGTTCTTGACGGCTTGGGTCGTATCGGTGGCGTCGTCCAGGACGATCCACTCGATCTTCTGGCCGGCCACTTCCTTGGGCAGCAGCGCGACCGTGTTGCGCTCGGGAATGCCCAGCGACGCGGCGGGGCCGGTGCTGGACACCGTGACGCCCACCTTGACCTGGGCGCTGGCCAGCAGCGGCAGGGTCAGGGCAACGGCGGCGGCGGCCGCGGACAAGCCGAAGTGCTTGCGCATGTTTTGTCTCCTGTGGTGGCTCTTTTGTGCCCCGGACGAGGCGGAAGCGAGCCTAGTTAAAGTTATACAGAAAAAAATATTATAGGGTTAAAACAGTATCAGATGACTTCGCGCAACTACGGTAAATCCCTGATGTGCTACGGAAACCGCGATCCAGCAAACGCATTCGTTAATGGCGAACTTGTACTTGAAAGCCCTTCGGGCGTCAGTTGGGGGATTCCCTTGGCCCCGCCCCGGCGCGAAACTCACTGACCGCGCATGGGCCAGACCCGCTCGACCCGCGTCGCCACCCACGCGGCCAGCGCGGCCTTGATCAGGTCGCCGGGCACGAACACCACCACCGCCGTCGCCGCCTTGGCCAGCCCCATCTTGGTGACCGTTGCCAGCCAGGGCACGCCGAAAGCGTAGACCACCGCGATGCCGCCCAGCACGCAGGCAATGGCGGCGCCGGCCAGTTGGCCGCCGAAACCCGTCGCCCTACCCGAGAGGCGCCGCGCCAGCCAGCCGGTCACGAATGCCCCGGCCACCAGCCCGACCAGGAAGCCCCCGGTCGGCCCGAAGAACGCGCCCAGACCGCCGCGTCCGCCCGGCAGCACCGGCAGGCCGATGGCCGCCAGCGCCAGGTACAGCAGGCAGGCCAGCGCGCCACGGCCCGGCCCCAGCATGGCGCCGGCCAGCATGGCACCGAGCGTCTGCAGCGTGATCGGCACCGGGATGCCCGGCAGCGGAATCGGCGGAATCAGGCTCAGCACCACGATCAGCGCGGCGAACAGCGCCACCAGCACAGTATTGTTGGATTTCATGGCAATGCCCTTTCTATCTAGTGGGACAGGGAATCAGGGATGAAGAGGGACAGTCACAGGCTGCGGGCGTCGATGGCCTCGGCCACTTCCTGCGCCCGCTTCAGTGTCAGCACCACCAGCGGCACGATCAGCGCCACCGGGTTGGCGCCCAGTCCGCGCGCCGCCTGGGCCTCGCGGATCTCGTGGAAATTGCGCCAGATCTCGGGCACGAAGCGCAGGGCCAGCGCCAGCGCCAGCGACACCTTGCCGGCGTCCAGCAGGCCAATGCGCTGCAACGGCATGAGCACCCGCTCGCACACGGCGATCAGGTCGGAACTGCGGGTCGACAGCGTCACCGCCAGCGCCAGCCCGACCATCGCGGCGATACGCAGGAGTACCGCCAGCGCCTCGCGCCAGCCCTGGAACCAGGCCGTGAACGCGCCGACGGCCAGCAACACCCAGACCAGGCCGCGCACCTGGCGCCAGACGCCGCCGGGCGTGGCGCCGGCGCACCACAGCAGCAGGCCGGCGACCGCGCAGGCGCCCGCCAATAGGGCGGGATCGCGCACCAGGAACAATCCGGCGCCGGCCGCGGCCAGCGCCAGCAGCTTCAGGCCGGCGGGCAGCCGGTGCAGCGGCGAGTCGCCGGGAATATATAGGGGCTCGATCACGCGCAGTGATTCCGGTACCAGCGCAGCGCGGCGGCCGGCTCGTCGTCGGCGGCAATGGCGCCGTCCTGGATCACCAGCACCCGCTCGAAGTCTTCCAGCAGCGCCAGGTCGTGGCTGACCACGATGGCGTCCTGCGGCATGGCGGCGATGGCATCGCGCACCCGGTTGCGGTTGCGCAGGTCCAGCTGGGTGGTGGGTTCGTCGAACACCACCAGCCCCGGCCGCATCACCAGCACCGCCGCCAGCGCCACCAGCTGGCGCTCGCCGCCGGACAGGGTGTGGCTGGTGCGATCCGCCAGGTGCGCCACGCCCAGGGCCGCCAGCGCGGCCTCGATGCGGGCCTCCCGCTGGACGCGATCCGGCTCCAGGTGCTTCAGGCCGAACGCCAGATCTTCCCGCACGATCGGAAAGACGATCTGGTTCTCGGGGTTCTGGAATACGAAGCCGACCTGGCGGCGCACCGCCTTCAATTCATGCCGCGTATCCAGGCCGCCAACCCGCACGCAGCCGGAGGTCGGCAGCACCAGCCCATTGACCAGCCGCGCCAGCGTGCTCTTGCCGGCGCCATTGGGACCGACGATGCCGACCCGGCGTCCGGCCAGCGCCACGCTCACCCCGCGCAACACTTCCGCCTGGGGCGTCGATACAATCGCCTGGTCAAACTCGATTAACATGGGGCGGGATTATGCCCGAACCATTTCGGGCATCGGGACTCCAAGAGCTGATATGGACAAAGTACGCAAAACCGACGCCGAATGGCGGGCCCAGCTGTCCCCGGAAGAATACGTCGTCACCCGCGAAAAGGGTACCGAACGCGCATTCACCGGGCGCTACTGGAATACCTTCACCCCGGGCATCTACCGCTGCGTGGGCTGTGGCACCGCGCTGTTCGCGTCCGACACCAAGTTCGACGCTGGCTGTGGCTGGCCCAGCTACTTCCAGGCGCTCGACCCGGAACTGGTGCGCGAAGAACGCGACACCAGCCACGGCATGGTGCGCACCGAGGTGCTGTGCAACGTCTGTGACGCGCACCTGGGGCATGTCTTCCCCGACGGGCCCGAGCCCACCGGGCTGCGCTATTGCATCAATTCCCTGTCGATGACGTTCGAACCCACAGAAGAATGAAGAAGTTCCTGTTCGACCTCTTTCCGCTGTTCCTGTTCTTCCTGGCCTACCGGTTCACGGACATCTTCGTGGCCACCGGCGTGGCCATGGCGGCGGCGGTGCTGCAGATCGTCTGGCTCAAGGTCACCGGCCGGCCGACCGAAGCCATGCACTGGATCAACCTGACCGTGATCCTGGTGTTCGGCGGCGCCACCATCTGGCTGCACAGCGACGTCTTCATCAAGTGGAAGCCGACGGTGCTGTACTGGCTGTTCGGCGGCGCGCTGGTGTTCGCGCGCCTGCTGTTCGGCCGCAACCTGATCCGCCGCCTGATGGAAAAGCAGATCCAGCTGCCGGACGCCGCCTGGGACAAGCTCAACCTGATCTGGGCCGGCTTTTTCCTGTTCGCCGGCGCCATCAATCTCTACGTGGCGTTCTCGGGGCATTTCACCGAATCCCAGTGGGTCAGCTTCAAGGCCTTCGGCCTGATGGGCCTGATGATCGTCTTCGTCATCGGCCAGTCCCTCTGGCTCGGCAAGCACATCCAGGCCGACGACGGCGCGGGCACCCCGCCCAAGGCCTGACGTACTCGGCCGGGCCACGGTGTCCGGCCCTTTCTCCCCATGGCGCGCCCTGCGCGCGCCGGAACTTTTACGATCGACGCCATGTCAGAGACCACCGACCGCATCACCCTGATCCGGGAGCGCCTGGCCGTCCTGGAACCGGTTTCCCTGGACATCCAGGACGACTCGCATTTGCATGCCGGTCACGAAGGCAGTAAAAACGGCGCCGGCCATTATCGCGTCCATATCGTAGCGTCCTGTTTTACAGGACTGACTGCCGTGGCGCGACATCGGCTGGTGTATCATCATCTGCAAGATTTGATCCCCTATCCGATTCATGCGCTGGCGCTCGACGCCCAGGCTCCCAAATAGAAAGTAAAAGGATATTCATGAAACGCATCGTCATGCTGGCCGCCGCCTGCGTCATCGCCGTGCCCGCTTTCGCCCAGAACGTCGCCACGGTCAATGGCAAGGCCATTCCGCAGAAGAGCCTGGATCAATTCGTCAAGCTGCTGGTCAGCCAGGGCGCCACCGATTCGCCCCAACTGCGTGAACAGGTCAAGCAGGAAATGATCAACCGCCAGGTCTTCGTGCAAGCGGCCGAAGCCGGCGGCATCGCCAAGCAGGCCGACGTCCAGACCGAAATCGAACTGGCCCGCCAAGGCATCCTGGTCCGCGCCCTGATGGCCGACTACCTGGCCAAGCACCCGGTGTCGGACGCCAAGGTCACGGCCGAGTACGAGAAGATCAAGAAAGAACAGGCCGGCAAGATGGAATACAAGGTCCGTCACATCCTGGTCGAAGACGAAAAAACCGCCAACGACCTGCTGGCCCAGCTGAAGAGCAACAAGGGCAAGTTCGACGACCTGGCCAAGAAGAACTCGAAGGACCCCGGCAGCGCCGAAAAGGGTGGCGACCTGGGTTGGGCTCCTCCCACCAACTACGTCCAGCCGTTCGCCCAGGCCGTGACCCAGCTCAAGAAGGGCCAACTGGTCGACAAGCCGGTGCAGACCCAGTTCGGCTGGCACATCATCATGGTCGACGACACCCGTCCGGTCGAATTCCCGCCGCTGGACCAGGTCCGCACCCAACTGGAAGAAATGCTGCGCCAGCAAACCCTGGCCGACTACCAGAAGGAACTGCGCGAAAAGGCCAAGATCCAGTAAATCTGGTTCCCGCCTCCAAGAACTGCCCGCCCTGCGCGGGCAGTTTTTTTTGTGCGCGCCAAGCCCAAGAGACGCTCAAGGCCGCGCCGGAAATGAAAACAGGCCGCACGCCAGGGGCGGACGGCCTGTTCGACAGGGCCAGGCGGCGGGCCGGCAGCGCGGCCCGCACGATCAGGACGAACCCAGCAGTTCCTTGAGCCCGTCCTCGTCCAGTACCGTGACACCCAGTTCCTGGGCCTTGGTGAGCTTGCTGCCGGCGTCTTCGCCCGCCACCAGATAGGCGGTCTTCTTGGACACCGACCCACTGACCTTGCCGCCCGCGGCCTGGATGCGCATGGAGGCTTCCTCGCGCGTCCAGTTGGGCAACGTGCCGGTCAACACGAACGTCTTGCCCGCCAGCGTGGTGTCCTCGGGCACCGCCTCGGCCACCGGCTGCACGCCCTGCGCCTTGAGCTGATCGATCACATCGCGGTTGTGCTGCTCGGCGAAGAAGCGGCGGATCGATCCCGCCACCACCGGCCCCACGTCGGGCACCGAGGACAAAGCGTCCTCATCGGCGTCCATGATGGCCTCGATGGTGCCAAAGTGCCGCGCGACATCGCGCGCCGTGGTCTCGCCCACGTGGCGGATACCCAGCGCGAACAGCAGGCGCCCCAATGCCGGCGCGCGGGCCTTGTCGATGGCCTCGACCAGGTTGTCGGCCGACTTCTGGCCCATGCGGTCCAGCCCGACCAGCTCGAGCGGGCGCAGGCTGAACAGATCGGCCAGCGTTTTGACGCGGCCGCTGTCCACCAGTTGCTCCACCAGTTTCTCGCCCAGGCCCTCGATATCCAGGGCCTTGCGGCTGGCGGCGTGCCACAGCGTCTGCTTGCGCTGCGCGGCGCAGAACAGGCCGCCGGTGCAGCGGGCGATGGTTTCATCCTCCAGGCGCTCGATCGCCGAGCCACAGACCGGGCAGGCCTTGGGCATGACGAACTCGCGCGCGTCGGCGGGACGCTTTTCGAGCACCGCGCCCACCACCTCCGGGATCACGTCGCCGGCGCGACGCACGATAACGGTGTCACCGATGCGCACGTCCTTGCGGCGGATCTCGTCTTCATTGTGCAGCGTGGCGTTGGTGACGGTCACGCCGCCCACGAACACCGGCTTGAGCCGGGCGACCGGGGTGATGGCGCCGGTACGGCCGACCTGCACCTCGATGTCCAGCAGCGTGGTGGTGGCCTCTTCGGCCGGGAATTTGTGCGCCAGCGCGAAGCGCGGCGCGCGCGCCACGAACCCCAGCAGCTTCTGCGCCGGCAGCGAATCCACCTTGTAGACCACGCCGTCGATGTCGTAGGGCAGTTCGGGCCGCAGGGCGCCCACCTTGGCGTAGAAGGCCATCAGCCCCTCGGCGCCGGTGGCACGGTGGTTGTGCTTCACGTTGACCGGCAGGCCCAGCGATGCCAGCCAGTCGAGCATGGCGCCATGCGATTTCTCGGGCAGGGTCGAGGCATCCGCCGCGCCGGCCGACGCTTCGTCGAACAGGCCGCTCTGCGTGCCCGGCAGGCCGCGCACCTCGCCCCAGCCATAGGCGAAAAAGCGCAGCGGCCGCTTGGCGGTGATGCGCGGGTCGAGCTGGCGCAGGCTGCCGGCGGCGGCGTTGCGCGGGTTGACGAAGACTTTTTCGTCGCGCTTGGCCTGCGCCGCGTTGAGCTTCTCGAAATCGGCGCGGTTCATCAGCACTTCGCCGCGCACCTCCAGCACCTTGGGCGCCGGGCCGCTCAGTTGCAGCGGGATCGCCTTGATCGTGCGGATGTTGGACGTGACGTCCTCGCCGGTCTGGCCGTCGCCGCGCGTGGCAGCCTGGACCAGCCGGCCGTCCTCGTAGCGCAGGCTGATCGCCAGGCCGTCGAGCTTCAGTTCACAGAAATATTCCGCCTGCTGCGCCGGGCCCAGCAGGCCGGCGCCGCGCAGCGTGTCGGTAACGCGGCGGTCGAATGCCACCACGTCCTCTTCGTCGAAGGCGTTGCCGAGCGACAGCATCGGCACCGCATGGCGCACGCTGCCGAAGGCCGAAACCGGCGCCGCGCCGACCCGCTGCGTGGGGGATTCGGGCGTGACCAGTTCCGGATGCGCGGCTTCCAGATCCTGCAACTCACGCATCAGCCGGTCGTACTCGGCATCCGAGATCGACGGGTCGTCGTAGACGTAGTAGCGGACGTTGTGCTGCTCGATTTCCGCCCGCAGGCGCGCCGCGGTTTCCGCCGCGGGGGTCCCTTCGGCCTTGCTCATTATGCAAACACCCGCTGGGCGCGCTCGCTGCCAGCGGGCAGGCCGGCCTGCTCGAGCTGGCCGAACAGCACCTGCAGCCGTTCGTCGATGACGCTTTCCGATCCATCCGCCAACGGCTTGCCCTGGTCATCCACCAGGTCGGCGCGCAGGCGGGCGGCCAGTTCACGGCCCACGTCGACCATGCGGCCGAAGGCGCGGCTGTCGGCCGGGCTGCACGGCACGTCCAGCAACAGGTACAGGCGTTCGATGCCGCCCATGCCGGCGTCGAAGGCGGCGCCGTCGGCGCGCGCCAGCGTGAAGCGGGCCACGCCGTTCTCGGCCGGCCAGGCCAGGCGGTTGCCATCGGCGACGAAGCCGGCGTCGCGGGCCACGTTGAGCACCTCGGCGGCAGGCTGGGCGGCGCCCAGCAGCAGGGTCAGGCCGACCTGCGTGTCCAGGGCGGCGCAGGTGTCGTCCAGGCGCGCGGCCTGTTCCAGGACCGCCTGCTGGTCGGGGCCCTCGATGGTGGCGTCGAAGCGCTCGGCCATGTCCTGGGCGCGGGCCCAGGCCTGCGACCACTCGATGGCGGTCAGCGGGCCGCTGCGGTTGGCCAGCAGCACGGCCAGCTGCATCGAGGCATACGACTCGCCGGCATGCACGCGCGCGCGGTGGCGGCGCTGGTCGGTCTCGGCGAACACCCGCATGGGCTTGCGGCCCACGTGGCGCAGGCTTTGCATGTAGGGCAGCAGGTCGGCGCCGCGCACCGGTTCGGCGAAGTTGATCTCGATGACCACTTCGCAGGCGGGATCGGGTTCCTCGGCATCATCGGCGTCGCTGCCCGGATCGACCGGCTTGGGCTGCTCCGGATGCGCCTTGGGCGCATCACCGATGCCCGGCTCGCGGCGCGTGGCCGCGCCCCCCGTGGCGGCGGCCGCGCCCGCGCCCAGCAGCGGATCCTGCTCGGAGGTGGGGAAATGGCTTTGCATCTTGCGGCGGACACGGCGGTCCTGCCACCAGTTGAAGCCCAGCACCAGCAGTATCAGCAAGACGCCCAGGGCAATCAGCCCGATCTGCAAATCACTCATGTGTAAATCCCGCGCCAGGAAGCCGGCGCCATTCTGAATATTGGGTTTATGCCGCTTCGGAGGCCATCATCTGGACGGCCGAATCTATGTCTACCGCAACGATACGCGAAACCCCCTGCTCTTGCATGGTGACGCCGATCAGTTGCTTGGCCATCTGCATCGCGATCTTGTTGTGCGAGATGAACAGGAACTGGGTCTGCTCGCTCATGTTGGCGACCAGGTTGGCGTAGCGTTCGGTATTGGCGTCGTCCAGCGGCGCGTCCACCTCGTCCAGCAGGCAGAACGGCGCGGGGTTCAGCTTGAACAGCGCGAACACCAGCGCGGTGGCCGTCAGCGCCTTTTCGCCGCCCGACAGCAGGTGGATGGTGCTGTTGCGCTTGCCCGGCGGCTGCGCCATGACCTGTACGCCGGCATCGAGGATTTCCTCGCCGGTCATGGTCAGCTTGGCCTCGCCGCCGCCGAACAGCTTGGGGAACAGCTCGCCGAAGTGGCCATTGACGACGTTGAAGGTCTCTTGCAGCAGGTCGCGGGTTTCGCGGTCGATCTTGCGGATCGCGTCTTCCAGGGTTTCGATGGCGGTCATCAGGTCCTGGTGCTGGTCGTCCAGGAAGCCCTTGCGTTCGCGCGAGGTGTTCAATTCGTCCAGCGCGGCCAGGTTGACCGAGCCCAGCGACTCGATCTGGCGCGAGATGCGGGTCACTTCGGATTGCAGCCAGCTGGCGCGGCGCCATTCGTCTGGCTGGTTGGCCAGTTCCTGGGCCAGGGCCTCGCGGTCGACCTCGCGGGCATTGAGCTGCTCGGTGAATTGTTCTTCGGCCAGGCGCGCGGCCTGTTCCTGCAACTGCAATTCGGTAATGCGGGCGCGGCGCGGTTCGAGCGTGCGCTCCTGCTGCATGCGGTCTTCGTCGGCGCCACGCAGCAGCGCCGACAGGTTTTCCATTTCCTGGCGGGCGCGCGACAGCGCCTCTTCGCGCTCGGCGCGCACTTCCAGGGCGTCCTGCAGGCCAGCCTGGGAGGCCGAGGCGTCCAGGTCGACCAGGTCGGCCAGCAGTTGTTCGAGTTCGACGCTGCCGCGCTGGCTCTGGTCAGCCGCCAGTTGCTGGTTGCGCTGCAGGTCGGTGATGCGGACCTGGATGCCGCGTTCAGCGAACTCGGCTTCCTGGGCGGCGCGCTCGAGCTCGCGCAGGCGGGCGCGGGCAGCCTCGGCCTGGGCGGCCAGGGTCTCGCCGTCCATCTCGGCGTCGGCGAAACGCGATTGGTGCTCGGCCAGTTCCTCGTCCAGGGCCTCGAAGCGGGCCTCGGCCTCTTCGCGGGTGGCGCGCAGGTCTTCTTCGTGCGCGGAGATCTCTTCGAGATCCTGGCGCAGGCGCGCGGCGTGCTGGCCGGACTGCTCGGCCTGCTGCTGCAGGCGCGAGTGTTCCAGCTGGATGTCGTGCACCCGGCGGGTCACTTCGGCGACGCGCTGGCGGGCCGGCGCGATCGCCTGGGTCACCTGCTGCCAGGCCACTTCGGCGCGGGCAACCGCGGCGCGGGCCTGGTCGGTGATCAGCTGCTGCGCCTTGATCTCGCGTTGCAGGTTCTCGATTTCCTGCTGGCGCGCCAGCAGGCCGGCCTGCTCGGAATCGGGAGCGTAGAAGCGCACGCTGTGCGCATCCACCAGGTGGCCGGCCTTGACCACGCAGGCGGCGCCGGCGGGCAGCGTGGCGCGGGTCGCCAGGGCCTGGGCCAGGTCGGTGGCGGTGTAGATGCCGGCCAGCCAGTCATTGAGCAGCGTGCGCAGATCGGGATCGGTGATGCGCAGCAGGCTCGCCAGCGGCGTCAGCCCCGCCGGCGCCGCCGGCGCGGGCGCCGCGGGCGGCAACTGGTAGAACGCCAGGCGGGCGGGCGGCGCGTCGTCGGAAAAGGCTCGGGCCCAGTCCAGGCTGCGCACTTCAAGGGACGCCATGCGTTCACGCAGGGCGGCTTCCAGGGCGGTTTCCCAGCCCGGTTCGATATGCAGCTTCTGCCACAGGCGCGCCAGGCCGGCAAGCTCGTGCTTGGCCAGCCAGGGTTCCAGCGCGCCCTGCTTCTGCACGTCTTCCTGCAGCTTCACCAGCGCCGACAGGCGGGCTTCCAGGCGGGCCAGGTTCTGCGCGTCGGTCTGGGCGGCCGCCTGGGCGCGGCTGCGCTCGGCGTCGGCGTCCGGCACCTTGCCTTCCAAAGTGGCCAGTTCCGCCTGGGCCTCCTCGAGCTGCTCCTCGCCGGCAACGCGGTCGCCGGCCAGTTGCTCCAGGCGCACCGGGTCGGGACTGTGCAATTCGCGCAGTTCCTGTTGCAGGCGCTCACGGCGCTGCTCCAGCGCCTGCATCTGGCGGTCGGCGTCGCGCTGGGTCTGCGCCACCAGGGCCAGGTTCTGTTCCACGCGGGCCAGGGCGGCACGCATTTCGTCACGGCCGGAGGCGGCTTCGCGCACGCGCTGCTCAACCGACGGCAGCGCGGCCTGGGCGTCCTCGGCGGCGGCCCGCGCCTCTTCGGTGCGGGCGGCGCCGGCGGCCAGGTCTTCCTCGGCCTGCGCGATCTGCTCGGCGCAGTGCTCGCGCTGGCTGTTCCATTCGGCAATCTGCTGCTGCAGCTGGTCGCGGCGCGCCTGCAGGCGGTTGCGGGAATCCACCACGTGGCGGATTTCGGCTTCCAGGCGGCTGACCTGGGCGTTGGCCTCGTACAGGGCGCCCTGGGCGGTGTGGACCGCGTCGCTGGCGGCGTAGTGGGCCTGGCGCCGGGATTCAAGCGCGGCTTCGCCGGCCCGCAGGCCGGCAATGGCGGCTTCCAGCTCGTTCTGGGCCTGGGCCATTTCCTGGGCCTTCCTGGCGCGCTCTTCGCGCGCGCCGGTTTCCTTCAGGAACCACAGCGCGTGCTGCTTCTTTTCGCCATCGGCCTGCAGCTCGCGGTAGCGGGTGGCGACCTCGGCCTGGGCCTCCAGCTTTTCCAGCTGGCTGTTCAGTTCGCGCAGGATGTCTTCGACGCGGGTCAGGTTCTCGCGCGTGTCGGAGAGGCGGTTTTCGGTCTCGCGGCGGCGCTCTTTATAGCGCGACACGCCGGCGGCCTCTTCCAGGAACACCCGCAGTTCCTCCGGACGCGCCTCGATCAGCCGGTTGATCATGCCCTGGCCGATGATGGCGTAGCCGCGCGCGCCCAGGCCGGTGCCCAGGAAGATGTCGTGAATATCGCGGCGCCGCACCTGCTGGTTGTTGACGAAATAGCTGCTGGTGCCGTCGCGCGTCAGCACGCGGCGCACGGCGATCTCGGCGTAGCTGCTCCATTGCCCGGCGGCGCGGCCCTCGCTGTTGTCGAACACCATTTCGACCGACGCCCGGGCCGCCGGCTTGCGGTTGCCCGAGCCGTTGAAGATCACGTCCTGCATGGACTCGCCGCGCAGTTCCGAGGCCTTGGCTTCGCCCAGCACCCAGCGCACCGCATCGATGATGTTCGATTTGCCGCAGCCATTGGGTCCCACCACGCCCACCAGCTGGCTGGGCACGGGAATCACGGTGGGATCGACGAAGGACTTGAAGCCGGCGAGTTTGAGCTGAGTAAGACGCACAGTACGATGACGACGGGGTGGGTTGAACGAAAGGCGTTAACGGACCTGCCGCACACATTGCAAACCGGCCCACGGAGGGCCGGCTTGCGGATGGGTCGTATGATACCGCAGGCAGTCTGTCCCCAAACGTGAACAACGGTCAAGCCGGGGACAGCCCGCCCCCTTGCCGTCCGCCACCTGACCTGCCGCAACCCGCGGGCAAACGCTGAATAGCCCTACCCGCGCCACGGGCTATACTCGCTGACACTTTTTCGCAAGACGCATAATTTTCACGCAGACCGACCGGGCTCAGGTCAAAGTACGGGGACATTCTTGAAACGAGGTTTCTATCTGGTCATGGCCGCGCAGGCCTTCTCGTCATTGGCGGACAACGCGCTATTCATTGCCGCGATCGCCTTGATACAGGAACTGCACGGCCCGGACTGGCTGGCCCCGATCATGAAATGGTCCTTCGCGCTGGCTTACGTGGTGCTGGCCGCCTTCGTTGGCGCCATCGCCGACTCGTACCCCAAGGGCCGGGTGATGTTCTCGACCAACGCCCTGAAAGTGGCCGGCTGTCTGCTCATGTTCTCGTACGCCAGCATCGGCGTCGCCCCTGAATACCAGACCTACCTGGTCTGCGCCGCCTACGGCGTGGTGGGCATCGGCGCCGCCGCCTACTCGCCGGCCAAGTACGGCATCGTCACGGAAATGCTGCCGCCGACCATGCTGGTCAAGGGCAACAGCTGGATCGAGGGCCTGACCGTCTTCTCCATCATCCTGGGCACCGTGCTGGGTGGCCTGCTGATCTCGACCACGGTATCCACCGCGCTGCTGCAGCACTCCTTCATCGGCAAGCTGGTGCATACGCCGGCCGAAGCCGCCATCCTGGTCATCGCCTTCGTCTACCTGCTGGCGGCGCTGTGCAACCTGCTGATCCCGCACACGCACGTGCGCTATCCGCCGCAGCAGAAGAACCCGGTCAAGCTGATGCGCACCTTCTGGGGCTACGTGCGCGTGCTCTGGAAGGACAAGCTGGGCCAGATCTCGCTGGCCGTCACCACCCTGTTCTGGGGCGCCGGCGCGACGCTGCAACTGATCGTCATCGAATGGGGCCGCAGCCATCTGGGCTACCAGCTGGACAAGGCCTCGATGCTGATGGGCGTGGCCGCGCTGGGCACGGTGGTGGGCTCGATCCTGGCCGGCCGCATCCCGCTGCGCCGCGCCCTGTCGGTATTGCCGGTGGGCGCCGCCATGGGCCTGGTGGTGCTGCTGATGCCGCTGGTCTATGCGCCCTGGAGCGTCTACCTGCTGCTGCTGATCACGGGCGGGCTGGCGGGCTTCTTCGTGGTGCCCATGAACGCCCTGCTGCAGCACCGCGGCCACGTGCTGCTGTCGGCCGGCCATTCGATCGCGGTGCAGAACTTCAACGAGCAGCTCAACATCCTGCTGATGGTGGCCATGTACACGCTGCTGCTGTGGCTGCAACTGCCGATCAACATCATCATCGTGATCTTCGGCACCGTGGTGGCCGTGCTGATGGTGGTGTTCATGCGCTGGAGCCGGCGCAACCTGGCGGCCAATCCCGAACTGCACGACCAGATCGGCCAGGAAGGCCACGGCCACGCGCTGGACTCGCACACCCGCTGATCGCCCGCCGGGGCCGCCCTCGCGGCCCTGGCCGGCGGCGCCGTCGGGAAAAGGCTTTCCCGCCTACAGCTGGCGGGAGGCCAGCTTCAGGTCTTGCCAGGCCCGCGCCTTCTCGGCCGGACTGCGCAACAGATAGGCCGGGTGATAGCTCACGATCACCGGGATCTCGCGCCCCTCTTCCGTCTTCATCTGGTGTACCCGGCCGCGCAGGCTGCCGATGGTCGCGTCCGTGCCCAGCAGCGTCTGGGCAGCGAAGCGACCCAGCACCAGAATGCGCTCCGGCTTGAGCAGCGCGATCTGGCGCATCAGGTACGGACTGCAGGCCGCGATTTCCTCGGGCTTGGGATTGCGGTTGCCGGGCGGGCGGCACTTGATGACGTTGGCGATGAAGACATCGCGCTCGCGGCTCATGCCCACCGCCGACAGCATCGAATCCAGTAACTGCCCGGAGCGGCCCACGAAAGGTTGGCCCTGCCTGTCTTCCTGTTCACCGGGCGCCTCGCCGACCACCAGCCAGCGCGTGGGCTGGCCGCCATGGCCGAACACCGCGTGGCGGCGGCCGCCGCACAGGCCGCATGCGGTGCACGCCACCACCTGTTCGCGCAGTTCGTCCAGGGTGGCGTTCTTGACCGCTTCGGCCACCGGAATCACCGCCGGGGCGGCGTCCGTGACCACCTCGGCCTTGGGCGCCGGCTTGGGCGGAGGGCCATTGCGCAGGCCCGGGCCAGGGCCGGCCAGGCGAACCGCCGAGGCCGCCGGCGGCGCAGCGGCATCACGGGCCGGCACCGCCGGTGCCGGAGACTCCTGTTTGGAAACAGCCACCTGGGGCGGCGCGGCGGGCGATTCCTGTTTGGGAACAGGCACTTGGGGCATGGCAGCGGGCGCGGCCTGCGGCTGGGGCGCGGGCCGCAGCCACAGGCGCTCCATGCCCAGCTCGCGCAGCCACAGGCGCTGCAGCGGATTGACGCGGGGCGCGGCCGATGCCGGCGGGGAATGCGGCGCCGTCACGCCGCCGCTCCCAGGGGCGCGGCCGCCGCCGTGTCCAGGCGCTTCTGCATCACCAGCGCATCCTCGCGCCCGCCCTTCTCGGCCGGATAGTAGCCCCGCCGCAGGCCGATCTGCAGATAGCCGCGGTCCTTGTAGAACGCGACCGCCGAGGTATTGGACGGACGCACTTCCAGCAGCACGCCATCCAGGCCGCGCTCGCGCGCCTGCTGCTCGCACCAGTCCAGCAGCAGGCTGCCCAGGCCCTGGCGGTGCAGGTCGCGCGCCACGGCGATCACCAGCAGATGGGCCACGTCGGGCGCAAACATCAAGATACAGAACCCGGCCAGCCGGCCATCACGCCGCAATGTCCAGGCGCCATAGCCAGCCGCCAGCGCATCGGCGAAATTGCCGCGGGTCCAGGGAAAGGACTGGACATTGGCTTCCAGCGCCACCACGTCGTCCAGGTCGGCGTCGGTCAGCGCCTGTGGCACCAGCGGCGCCAGCGTCGAGCGGGCCTTGGGATTGCCGCCCTCGCCGCGCTGACGCTCGGCGGTGGTGAATGCGACCTTGTCGCGCACATAGAGCGGCGCGGCCTGCTCCGGCGGCAGCGCCTCCCCCCGCAGCCAGGCCTGGCTGGCCAGCCGCGCCACGCTGGCCGCCTCGGGCCGCTGCGCCTCGACGGCGCGGCGCCAGTCGGCGGGAACGGGCATGTCGGCCGCGTAGGCCTCCCACGCATCGCCCGCCAGCAGCGGGGTCAGCGGGCGGCCTGCGGCGCGCGACCAGGCGGACAGATGATGCGCCGTCCAGGGCACCACTTCGGCCGCCGCGATCAGCAACGGGGCCTGCAGCGTGTCCCAGGCGGACTCGCCGGAGGCGCCCGCCACCTGCCGATAGACCGCCAGATAGACTTCATTCATGCGGGCGTCCAGCGCCACCACGATGGCCTGGTCCGCCGTGCCGCCCGCCTGGGCGGCCACGGCCTGGTGCGATACGACCGGCAGCACCGGGATGCCCAGGCCCATCGCCATCCCCTGGGCCACGCCGCAGGCCACCCGCAACCCGGTGAAGCCGCCCGGCCCCTGGCCGAACGCCACCGCCTGCAGGGCGCCGGGCGCCAGGCCGGCCTCGGCCAGCAGCTCGTTGGCCATCGGCAAAAGGCGTTCGGCGTGCTCCTGGGAGCCTTCATGTTCGCGGACGGCAACCTCCAGCCGCCCGCCAGAGGCGCGCAAAAGGGCCACGCCGCAGCGCGACGAAGAGGTTTCCAGAGCCAGCAGGTTTAGTTCCATAGATGCAGATTGTACGAAATACCGGGGGATTGGCCCCGTATGTAAGGGGGATTTCAACCATGGTTCGCAATGTGTAATATCTTGTGAACGCCCACTAGCCGCTGGTTCTTGTCACTGTTACATTTCCGGCCATGAATACGCAAAACACCACCCCCACCCGAAAAATCCTCGTCGTTGACGATGATCCGCGCTTGCGCGATCTGCTGCGCCGGTATCTGTCCGAGCAGGGATTCAACGTTTTCGTTGCCGAAGACGCCAAAGAGATGGGCAAACTCTGGCAACGCGAGCACTTCGACCTGCTCGTGCTGGATCTGATGCTGCCCGGCGAAGATGGCCTGTCCATCTGTCGCCGGCTGCGCGGTGGGCACGACAATACCCCCATCATCATGCTGACGGCCAAGGCGGAAGAAATCGACCGCATCGTCGGTCTCGAGATGGGCGCGGACGACTATCTGTCCAAACCGTTCAACCCTCGTGAGCTGCTGGCCCGGATCAACGCGATCCTGCGCCGCCGCGGTACCGAGGAACATCCCGGCGCCCCCAGCCAGGAAAACGAATCCATCGCCTTCGGCCCCTACGTGCTGAACCTGTCGACCCGCACGCTCACGCGCAACGGCGAACAGGTGCCCATCACCACCGGCGAATTCTCGGTGCTCAAGGTGTTTGCCCGCCACCCGAAGATTCCGCTGTCGCGCGACAAGCTCATGGAACTGGCCCGCGGCCGCGAATACGAAGCCTTCGACCGCAGCCTCGACGTGCAGATCTCGCGCCTGCGCAAGCTGATCGAGCCGAACCCGTCCAAGCCCGTATTCATCCAGACCGTCTGGGGTCTCGGATACGTGTTTGTGCCGGACGGTGGTAGTTGATCGACACGCCCGCCCCGGGCAGGAGCGCAGCCTCGTGCCCCGCTTGCGCAAAACCTTCAGGAACCTGACTTCACGTTTGCGGCTCGGCTTGTTCGGCCGCACGTTCCTGCTGCTGGCCGCGCTCATGCTGGTCAGCCTGGGGGCGTGGCTACAAGTCTTCTTCAGCATGGAGCTGGGACCGCGCGCCAATCAGATGGCGCAGCGGGTGATCACGGCCGTCAATATCACGCGCACCGCGCTGATCTATTCGCACAACGGCGAACGCAGCAAGCTCCTGCTCGACCTGGCCACCAATGAAGGCATCCAGGTCTATCCGCGCGAAGTCACCGACTTCGCCGAAGCCCTCCCCGACGACGATTACTGGCAGCGCGTGGCGCAACATATCCGCACGCGCTTCGGCCCCGAGACCCAGATCGCCTGGGGCGTGAACCAGGTGCCGGGTTTCTGGGTCAGTTTCCAGATCGAGAAAGACCTATATTGGCTGGTGTTCGAACGCGAGCAGATCGGGCTGACGGGCGGCATCGAATGGCTGGGATGGGGCGCCACGGCGCTACTGCTGTCCCTGGTGGGCGCGGCGGTCAGCGTCGGTTTCGTGAACCGGCCGCTGTCGCGGCTGGCGCGCGCGGCCCAGGTGCTGTCGCGCGGCGAGACCCCGGCGCCGCTTCCCGAGCAGGGCCCGCTGGAAATCCGCGACCTGAACGCCTCGTTCAACCGCATGGCCAAGGACTTGCGGCAGGCCGAGGCCGACCGCGAGCTGATGCTGGCGGGCATTTCCCATGACCTGCGAACGCCGCTGGCGCGCATGCGCCTGGAAATCGAGCTGAGCGGCGTGTCGGAAGACGCGCGCCAGGCCATCGACGAGGACCTCGGCCAGATCGACCACAGCATCGGCCAGTTGATGGAATACGCCCGTCCCGCCGGCACCCTGCCGCAACTGGCCACCGACATTTCCGCCGTGCTGGCCGAGCTGTACGAACGCGAGCGCAGCCACACCTCGTCGCTGGGCGGCGAGCTGGAGGCCACCCTCGAACCCGGCCTGCGGGCCCGCATCACGGCGCTGGACCTCAAGCGCATCGTCAGCAACCTGATCGAGAACGCGCGCCGCTATGGACGCTCGACCGACGGCATGGCCCATCTGGTCATGACATTGCAAGCTGAGGGCGGCATGATCGTCATCGAGGTGTCCGATCGCGGCCCCGGCATCGCGCCCGAAGACGTCGACCGCCTGTTGCGTCCCTTTTCCCGCGGGGAAGCCGCGCGCACCGGCGTCAGCGGCGCCGGCCTGGGGCTGGCGATCGTCGAGCGCCTGCTCAAGCACGTCGGCGGCGCCCTGCGCATGCTGCCGCGCGAAGGCGGCGGCCTGACCGCGCGCATAGAGCTGCCCAAAGCGAAGTTTAGGAATTATCAATTAGACAACGATAATCCATAGCGTAGAATTTATGGTTTGAGGCACCGCCTTAATTCCACCAACAACTACTGGGAGTAAACATGAAAACTGTTGGCGACAAACTCGAGCCCTTCAAGGTTACCGGCGTCAAGCCCGGCTTCAACCAGCACGAAGAAAACGGCGTCTCGGCTTTCGAAGACATCACCGAAAGCTCGTTCCCCGGCAAGTGGAAGGTGATCTACTTCTACCCGAAGGACTTCACGTTCGTGTGCCCGACCGAAATCGTCGGCTTCAACAAGCTGGCCAAGGATTTCGAAGACCGCGACGCCGTCCTGCTGGGTGGCTCGAGCGACAACGAATTCGTCAAGCTGGCCTGGCGCCGTGAGCACCCGGACCTGAACAAGCTGGGTCACTACCAGTTCGGCGACACCACCGGCGCCCTGATCGACCAGCTGGGCGTGCGTGAAAAGGGCGCTGGCGTGGCCCTGCGCGCCACCTTCATCGTCGACCCGGACAACACGATCCAGCACGTTTCGGTGAACAACCTGAACGTCGGCCGTAACCCGGAAGAAGTCCTGCGTCTGCTCGACGGCCTGCAAACCGACGAGCTGTGCCCGTGCAACCGTACGGTTGGCGGCGCCACGCTGTAATTTCCAGCCCGGCCGGGGACCTGTCCGCAGGTCCTTCGCCGGGCTTTAACTGCGCTAGATTATAGGTAAAAACTATGGAATTTCTGACGACCATTAAGGAACAGCTGCCGGATTGGGCCAAGGACATCCGCCTGAATCTGGACGCCGTGATCGCCCGCTCGACCCTGGCCCCCGAAGACGCCGTCGGCGCTGCCCTGTCGGCCGCCTACGCCGCGCGCAGCCCGGTGCTGATCGAAGCCTTCAAGAGCGGCCTGTCCGAAACCGACGCCAATGCCGCGTTGACCGCCTCGGCGCTCATGGGCATGAACAACACCTGGTACCCGTATGTCGAGATGAGCGGCGACGCCCAGCTCAAGAGCCTGCCGGCCCAATTGCGCATGAACGCCTACGCCACCCACGGCGGCGTCGACAAGAAGCGCTTCGAGCTGTTCGCGCTGGTGGCCTCGATCATCGGCAAGTGCCACTTCTGCGTCGGCTCGCACTACGAGAACCTGAAGAAGGACGGCCTGTCGACCGAACAGTTGCGCGACGCCGGCCGCATCGCCTCGGTGGTCAACGCCGCCGCCCTGGCGCTGGCCGCGCAGGGCAAGTAAGCCTGGCGCGCCTTCGCGCGAAACAATGAAAAAGCCCGCCTGTGCGAACAGGCGGGCTTTTGCATTGGCGGGGCGGTCGTTGCGCCGCCCGGCGATCCTTCTTATTGCCCCTGCGACTTCACGGCGGTCGTCGGCAGGCCATTGGCAACCCAGGCCTCCATGCCGCCGCGGTACCAGTAGACCGGCCAGCCCATCATGCCGGCGCGCAGCGCGGCGTTATAGGACGAGCGGTCATTCATGCCGGCGCCCATGATGATCAAGGGCACATTGTGCTCTTTCTCGGTGCCGGTCTTCTTGTGCAGCCAGCCATCGAAGGCTTCCTGCATCTGGTCCGTAATGGCGCCGTCCGAACCCGCGTCGCTCAGCGGGAACGCGCCCGGGATGGTCTCGCGCAGGCCGCTGGTATCGATCACCAGGAAATTCTTGTTCTTTTCATCTGTCAGCAGGGCCACCACGTCCTTGGTGGTGATCACCTTGGCGCGCGGATGGGTGTTGGGCGTCGGGCCCTTGTAGGGCGCCGAGAACAGCAGCGTCGTCGGCGGCACGCCGCTATCTTGCAGTTCGTCGAAGCCGCCGTTGCCGGGCGCGCGCTGCGGCTGGCCGGCGGGCGGCTGCTGGCGCGGCTGTTGCGGCGCCTGTTGCGGAGACCGCTGCGGCGCCGCCCCGCCCTGCTTGGGCTCGCCGCCGACCGTGCCCATCTCGATGTCGGAGATCATCACCGCGATGTTCTCGATCAGCTCGTAGCACATCGTGATCGAGCCTTCGCGCGGGCTGTACCAGGCGTTGAGCTTGCCGCAGTCCTTGAAGACCACGTTGACCGGCCGCGGCAGGACGTAGGTCTGGCCCAGCAGCTTGATGTCTTTAGAGATGGCTTCGGACAGGTTGTTGGCGAACAGGTTGCCGATGCGGCGCGACGACGGCTCGAAGGTCACGTTCACCGGCGCGCCGGGCGCGTTCGCTGGCTGCTGGCCGTCGGGCGACCAGGTGCCGACGCGGGTATGCGGCGCCAGGATCCGGCGCCAGGCGCGGTTCTGCTTGGTGAACTCGTCCGCGCAACGCGACTTGGTGCGGTCTTCGAAGCCAACCTGCTCGACCAGCGATTCGAACACGCCCGGGTTGCCGCCGTACATGATGCACAGCATGTTGCGGAAGCGCTTGAGGTCGCCGGTGTGCTCGTCCTGCCAGGGCGAATTGCCGGCGCCCTGGGCCTCGGCCAGCTTGCCGCTGTAGTACCACTGCAGGGCCGCGTACTTGGCCGCGCCCTGGGCCATGGCGTTGGTGTCCTTGTCGCTGGACGGGTACATGGTGGGTTCGACGATCTGCAGCGCCGAATAGATATCGACCGCGTCTTCCTCGGCGCCGGTCGAAGGCAGCTCGAGTTCGCCGATCAGGGCGTGGCCGAACTCATGCATGAAAATGCTGCGCATGATGCCGATGTACACCGCCACGATGCGCAGCGAGTCGCCGCCAAAACGCGGATACGGACCGGAACCCGGCAAGCCGCTGCTGGCGCCGGAATCCGGCGAGGCCTGCGGCGCGCGCGTCGGCTGCTGTTGCGGTTGCCCGCCACCCTGCCCGGTGTTGGCGTTGACGTTCGTGTTGATGGTGAAGTCCGCGATCCCGAAGGTGCCGACCTCGTAGGCCATGATGCCCAGTTCGGAGCCCAGCGCGGGTTCGTTCTCGATATCGCCGATCTTCTGGCCGTTGACGATGAAGCGCGCCGCGCCCGGCACCTCGACCACCTTGATGCGGTCGGAGCCGTCCAGCTTCGCCACGTTGGGCACGTTGGCGATATCGCGGCGCTTGTCGCCATCCAGACAGAACAGCAAGGTCTGCTTGGCGGCCGTGAGTTCGAGCAGGCACAGGCCCTTGCGCGCACGGTTGGTCAGCGCCAGGCCGATGGAAGCCTTGGGATTCTTCGAATTCAGGACCACGTTCACGTCGGTGATACGGCCGCCTTCGGGCGGTTGTCCAACGTTCAGGTAGAGCGTCTGTTCGC
This sequence comes from Achromobacter ruhlandii, assembly GCF_902859695.1. Taxonomy (GTDB): domain Bacteria; phylum Pseudomonadota; class Gammaproteobacteria; order Burkholderiales; family Burkholderiaceae_B; genus Achromobacter; species Achromobacter ruhlandii. The sequence goes on along the minus strand of NZ_CADIJL010000001.1, from coordinate 177,296 downwards.
TGCCGGCCGTGGCCTTGTTGCGCAGCGTGAACCAGCCATCCTCGACCCCCGCGGTCCAGCCCTGCAGCAGCTGCGTGCGGACAGCGCCCGCGAGCGGGCCGAGCTGCTGCTCGAATTCTGCATGTGCAGGCGAACCAAAGGCGACGAGAGCCACGAATAAGGCAGCGCCACGTACATGCATCCTAGTGTCCCTATTATCCAGACGTTAAGTAGCCGCAGAATATTCCAGTTCAAATGCCCCGGCAAGACGAAAACACGGGGCATTTTCGGGCTGCGCGCCCCAAATGACGCGGGATTCGCGCCAAACCATAGCAGCCACGCGGTCCGCGCCCTTTTTTGCGGTTTGTTAATTAGTTGTGGACATGTATCCGTGCGAATAAAACAACGCCGGCACGCCAAAAAAATGGCGCGGTGAACACCCGCGCCATCGATTCAGGCAAGGCCCCGGGGCGGCGGTCAGATCCGCGCCAACAACGCCACCACCGTGGCCGAAATGCCTTCCTTGCGGCCCAGGTAGCCCAGGCCTTCGTTGGTCTTGGCCTTGATGTTGACCTCGGTCTCGGCCAAGCCGGTATCGGCGGCGATATTGCTGACCATGGCCGGCGCATGCGGGCCGATCTTGGGGGCCTGTGCGTGCACGGTGGCATCGATGTTCACCGGCGCCCAGCCGGCCTGGCGCACGCGCGCCACGGCCTCGCGCAACAGCACGCGGCTGTCGGCGCCCTTGAAGGCCGGATCGGTGTCGGGAAAATGGCGGCCGATGTCGCCCAGGCCCGCCGCGCCCAGCAGCGCATCCGTGATCGCGTGCAGCAGCACGTCGGCATCCGAATGGCCCAGCAGGCCGTGGCTGTGCGGAATGGTCACGCCGCCGATGATCAGCGGCCGGCCTTCGACCAGCGCATGCACGTCAAAACCCTGTCCGACACGGAAAGGAATACTACTCATAGCCATTTTTCCATCAGTTCGAAATCGTCCGGCCAGGTCACCTTGAAATTGCGCAGGGCGCCGGGCACCAGCAGCGGCGCATAGCCCGCGGCCTCGAGGGCCGAGGCCTCGTCGGTGACGGCGATGCCATTCACCGCGGCGGCCGTCAGCGCGTCGCGCAGCACGCCGGCGCGGAACATCTGCGGCGTCTGCGCCAGCCACAGCCCGTTGCGGTCCAGGGTGCGCTCGACACGCTCATGGCCGGCCTTGACGGTGTCCGCCACGGGCAGCGCCAGCAGGCCGCCGACGGGATCCGCAAGGCAGGCGTCGATCAGGCGCGCCAGCGCCGCGGCCGGCAGGCCGGGGCGGGCGGCATCGTGCACCAGCACCCAGGTATCGTCGGACACCCCGCTTTCGGCCAGCGCCCCGGCCACGGTATCGGCCCGGGTGGCGCCGCCGCAGGCGCGCCAGACCGTGCGCGGCAGGCCGGCCACGGCCTGGTCGACCCAGCCGTCGCCCGGCGTCACCGCCACCCGCACCTGCGACACGCGGTCGTCCGCGAGCAGGGCAGCCACGGCGTGGCGCAGCATGGGCTGTCCGGCCAACGGACGGTATTGCTTGGGCACGCTCTCGGCGCCGGGGTGGCTGGCACGGGCGCCGACGCCGGCGGCGGGAACGATTGCGATGATTGAGTCAGACATGGTGCGGTGATTTTATAATCTTCCGCTTGATGCCTGCTCCCAGCCTGATGCCCGCTCCCACCTCCTCCGCCACGGCAGCGCCGCCCGTTCCCGCGACCGCCCCCACTCTCGCCGCGCTCAAGCCCGGCACGCGTTATGCGCAACCGCGCCCGCCCGGCTCGGGCGACGCCTGGCTGCTGGCCGATCTGGCCCGCCAGGCCGGCGCGCCGCTGGTGGTGCTGACCGCCGAGCCGCTGGAAGCGCAGCGCCTGGCCGAGGAAATCGCGCTGTTCGCGCCCGGCCTGCGCGTGCGCCAGCTACCCGACTGGGAAACGCTGCCGTACGACGCCTTCTCGCCGCACCAGGACCTGATCTCCGAGCGCCTGCACACCCTGCACTCGCTGATGATGAAGACGGTGGACGTGCTGACGGTGCCGGTCACCACGGCGCTGTACCGGCTGGCGCCGCCGTCGTTCCTGGCGGCCTATACCTTTTCCTTCAAGCAGAAGGACAAGCTCAACGAGGCGGCGCTGCGCGCACAGCTGACGCTGGCCAACTACAACCACGTCACGCAGGTCACCGCGCCCGGCGAGTTCTGTCTGCGCGGCGGCCTGATCGACCTGTTCCCGATGGGATCGGCGCTGCCCTACCGGCTGGACCTGTTCGACGACGAGATCGAGACCATTCGCAGCTTCGACGTTGACACCCAGCGCAGCCTGTATCCGGTGCGCGAGGTTCAGCTACTGCCGGGCCGCGAATTCCCCATGGACGAGGATTCGCGTAATCGCTTCCGCGCGCGTTTCCGCGAAGTGTTCGAAGGCGACCCGTCGCGCGCCCTTCCCTACAAGGACATCGGCAACGGCATCCCCTTCGCCGGGGTCGAGTACTACCTGCCGCTGTTCTTCGACGAGACCGCGACGCTGTTCGACTACCTGGCCGACAACGCCATCACCGTCACCGTCGGCGACATCGACGACGCCATGATGCGCTTTCACCAGGACACCGGCAGCCGCTACGGCTTCCTGAAAAGCGACCGCGAGCGTCCGGTGCTGCCGCCGTCGGCGCTGTTCCTGGATGAGCAGACGCTGTACGCCCGCCTGAAGGATTTCCGCCGCCTGGCGCTGGCCGCGGGCCAGCCCCATCCCGACTTCCGCGCCGCGCCAGACGTGAGCGTGGCGCGCCGCGCCGAAGACCCGATCGCCAAGTTGCGCACGCATATCGGCAAGCCGCAAGGCCGTGTGCTGCTGTGCGCCGACTCGGCCGGCCGCCGCGAGACGCTGGTGCAAATGCTGAACGAGTTCGGCGTCACCCCCGACGCGCAGCCGGACAGCATCGAAGCCTTCCTGGCTTCAGACGCCCACTTCGGCATCGTCGCCGCGCCCCTGGCCACCGGCTTCGAGTTGCCGCAGGCCAACCTGGCCTTCCTGACCGAGAACGACCTCTATCCGGGGCTGGCCAGCACCGGCCGGCGCGGCAAGCGCGACCAGGAACGCGCCAGCAACGTCGAAGCGATGGTGCGCGACCTGTCCGAACTGCGCGCCGGCGACCCCGTGGTGCACGCGCAGCACGGCATCGGCCGCTACCACGGCCTGGTCAACATGGACATGGGCGAAGGCGAGATGGAGTTCCTGCATCTCGAATACGCCAACGGCAGCACGCTGTACGTGCCGGTGTCGCAACTGCACGTGATCGCCCGCTACAGCGGCGCCGATCCGGAAGCCGCGCCGCTGCACCAGCTCGGCTCGGGCCAGTGGGACAAGGCGCGCCGCAAGGCCGCCAAGCAGGTGCGCGACACCGCCGCCGAACTGCTGGCGCTGTATGCCCAGCGCGCCGCGCGCGAGGGCTTCGCCTTCAACCTGCCGCTCAACGACTACCAGGCCTTCGCCGAGGGCTTCGGTTTCGAGGAAACCGCCGATCAGGCCGCCGCCATCGAGGCCGTGATCGCCGACATGACCTCGGGCCGGCCGATGGACCGCCTGGTGTGCGGCGACGTCGGCTTCGGCAAGACCGAGGTGGCGCTGCGCGCCGCGTTCCTGGCCGTGGCCAACGGCAAGCAGGTCGCCCTGCTCTGCCCCACCACGCTGCTGGCCGAACAGCACGCCCAGACCTTCTCCGACCGCTTCGCCGACTGGCCGGTGCGGGTGGTGGAACTGTCGCGTTTCCGCTCGGCCAAGGAAGTGTCCGCGGCCATCGAGGGCATCAACGACGGCCGCGTCGACATCGTCATCGGCACCCACAAGATCCTGTCCAAGGACGTGAAGTTCAAGCGCCTCGGGCTGGTCATCATCGATGAGGAACACCGCTTCGGCGTGCGCCAGAAGGAGGCGCTCAAGGCGCTGCGCGCCGAGGTCGACGTGCTGACCCTGACCGCCACGCCGATCCCGCGCACGCTCGGCATGTCGCTCGAAGGCATCCGCGATTTCTCGGTCATCGCCACCGCGCCGCAAAAGCGCCTGGCGATCAAGACCTTCGTGCGGCGCGAGGACGGCAGCACGCTGCGCGAGGCGCTGCTGCGCGAGCTCAAGCGCGGCGGCCAGTGCTACTTCCTGCACAACGAGGTCGAGACCATCCACAACCGCCGCGCCCGTCTCGAAGAGCTGGTGCCCGAGGCCCGCATCGCGGTGGCCCACGGCCAGATGCCCGAGCGCGACCTGGAACAGGTGATGAAGGGCTTCTACCAGCAGCGCTACAACGTGCTGTTGTGCACCACCATCATCGAAACCGGCATCGACGTGCCCAGCGCCAACACCATCGTGATCCACCGCGCCGACCGCTTCGGCCTGGCGCAGCTGCACCAGCTGCGCGGCCGCGTCGGTCGCTCGCACCACCAGGCCTACGCCTACCTGCTGACGCCGGGCGAGGACGCCATCACCAGCAACGCCAAGAAGCGGCTGGAGGCGATCCAGGCCATGGAGGAACTGGGATCGGGCTTCTACCTGGCCATGCACGACCTGGAGATCCGCGGCACCGGCGAAGTGCTGGGCGATTCGCAGTCCGGCAATATCCAGGAAGTCGGCTTCTCGATGTACAACGAGATGCTGAACGAAGCGGTGCGCGCCCTGCGCGCCGGCGAGGAGCCGGACCTGGACGCCCCCTTCAACCTGGCCTGCGAGGTCAACCTGCATGCGCCGGCGCTGCTGCCGTCCGACTACTGCGCCGACGTGCATGCGCGCCTGAGCGTCTACAAGCGCCTGGCCCACGCCGCCGACGAGGACGACCTGATCCAGATCCAGGAAGAACTGATCGACCGCTTCGGCAAGCTGCCCGAGGCGGCGCAGACGCTGCTGACCACGCACCGCCTGCGCCTGGCCGCGCAACCGCTGGGCATCGTCAAGATCGACGCCAGCGAAACCCAGGCGCTGCTGCAGTTCGGCCCCAAGACCAGCGTCGATCCGGCCAAAATCATCGAACTGGTGCAGCGGCAACGCCACATCAAACTCGCAGGACAGGATAAATTGCGGGTTGAGATCAAGGCCGCGCAGATCCCGGCCCGCGCCGACGCCGTGCGCGCCGTGCTGCGCGCCTTGAAGTAACCCGCCCCGACCTTCGCATTTTTATGACTATCCATCACCTCGTCGTCCAATCCCCCGGCCTGACGGTCGAACACGCCGAACAGATCGCCGCGCTCGCGCAGGCGCAGGGCGTGGCCCGCATCAGCGCCACCGCGGCCCGTCTGCTTGACGTGCAGCACGACGATGCCACCCGAGCCGACGTGGTGGCCTGGGCCGAACGCCATGGCGTCGACACCGCCTTCGTGCCCGCCGGCCTGAAGCTGTCGCACTGCAAGGTGCTGGCGATGGACATGGACTCGACGCTCATCAACATCGAGTGCATCGACGAGATCGCCGGCGTGGCCGGCGTCAAGGACAAGGTCTCGGAGATCACCGAGGCCGCGATGCGCGGCGAGATCAAGGACTTCGCTGAAAGCCTGCGCCGCCGCGTGGCGCTGCTCAAGGACGTGCCGGCCGAAGCCCTGGAACAGGTCTACACCGAGAAGCTGCGCCTGAACCCGGGCGCCGAACGGTTGATCACCACCGCCCAGGCGGCCGGCATCAAGGTGCTGCTGGTGTCGGGCGGCTTCACCTTCTTCACCGACCGCCTGCGCGAGCGCCTGCGGCTGGACAGCGCCCACGCCAACACGCTGGAGATCGACAACGGCGTGCTGACCGGCCGCGTGCTGGGCGACATCCTGGACGCCGACGCCAAGGCCGTCTACCTGCGCGAGTTCGCCCGCACCCACGGCGCGACCAAGGAGCAGGTCATCGCCATGGGCGACGGCGCCAACGACCTGAAGATGCTGGGCGCCGCCGGCTTTCCGGTGGCGTACCACGCCAAGCCGCTGGTGCGGCAGCAGACGCGCTACGCGCTGAACGTCTCGGGCCTGGACGGCGTGCTGAACTGGTTCGAAGGCTGATCGCCGCACAGCCGCGCCACCCGGGAAAGCCACCGCGAAGGTGGCTTTCCTGTCTGCCAGCGTCGATCAGTAGCGCATTCTCACTGACAGCAGCGCTGCCCTGCCCGTGCCGAGCGCGGCGTGGTTCTTCGGCCTGGCCCGGGTGTAGTAGGTCGTGTCAAACACGTTCAGCACGTTCAGCTGTAGTGAAAGACGCGGGCTGAATTTATATTTGGCCATCGCGTCGAAGCGCCAATACGAAGGCACCCAGCGCGCCTTGGGCGCACCGCTGGCATCGACGCCCGCATCCGTGTTGCCATAGACCTTGCTGACATAGTAGGCGCCACCGCCCAGCGTCAGAGCAGGCAGCACCTTGTAGGAAGACCACAGGCTGAATGCGTTGCGCGGCGTGTTCGGCAAGACCTGGCCCTCGGAGCCGCTATCCTTGCGCCCGCCGCGGATGAGCTTGCTGTTCAGGAAGGTGTAGCCGCCATAAACGTTCCAGGCGGGTGTGATGGCGCCGGAGAAGCCCAGTTCGAGCCCGCGCACGCGCGTTTCGCCCGCCTGCTCGTATTCGTTGGGCATCACCTCGATGTTGGTGTGCTTTCGGGTGTCCTGGAAAACCGCGCCGGAGAGCGTCAGGCGCTCATCGAACACCAGCCATTTGACGCCCGCCTCGACCGAGCGGCTCTGTTCCGGCGCCGCCTCCTCATCGGAGCTTTTCCGCAGGATGTCGGATGCTGTGGCACCCGAGGCCGCGGAGGGCGTCGACGAAGTGCCAAAGGAGGCGTAGATCGTGCCTTGCGGCACGGGCTTGTAAGCCACGCCCAACTGGTAGTTCAACAGGTTGTCGGAGCGGCTGTAGCTGTTCTCCTTTCGGTCATGGCCGCTGGTGCGATAGTTGTCCCAGCGCAGGCCGACACTGGCCTGCCATTGCTCGCTGAATTTGAGCGTATCGAAGCCGTACAGCGCCAGGGTGTCCGTGGCATAGGGCGCCGGCCAACTGAGGACGGTGCGGCAGGGATAGGCCACGTTCGGATCGGGGTCGTACAGCGACGTCCGCGTCAGATCGGCCGGGCACTTGGTCACGCCATCGGAGGCCAGCACCTGGTCGTTGGTATAGGCCATGGTCTGCTTGACACTGGTGTATTCGAAGCCAAGGTCGAACCCATGCTTGACAACCCCCGTCAGGAATTCGCCGCTCAGGTCGGTCTGATTCGCGAATGCGTGGGTGGTGTAGTAGCGGCCGTAGGCCGGCCGGTTGACGATCCCGGCGGGCAGGTTCGCGAGCGTGAGGTCGGGTTGGGTGGCGAGGTAATCGGCGGTTTCCCGGCCATACCGCGCCACGTTGCGCAGCTTGAGGCTGTCGGAGAAATCATGCTGGAAGTCGACGGTGGCCGTGCCATCGCGCGTCTTCATGTAATCGCGGCCGGCGAGTCCGTAGAAGTTGTGACGACTGACACCAAGCGTCTCCGTGGCCGGCAGACCCGACTGCGGGTCGTAGGGAATGGAGTAGTCCGGCATGCTGTCGTTCTGATAGTGGTAGTAGCTCAGCGTGATGCGGGTCGGCGTGCCCATGCCCAGCGTCAGCGACGGTGCCACGCCCCAGCGCTCGAAGTTCACCGCTTTGTCGCGGCCCGGCACGTCGCCCTTGGCGCCCATGACATTCAGGCGAAACGCCGATTTTTCGCCCAGCCGCCAGTTGCTGTCCAGGGTGCCGCGATAGTTGTGATCGGTGCCGATCTGGCCAGTGGCCTCGATCGCATCCTTGGCCTTGGGCGCCTTGCTGACGAGATTGATGCTGCCGCCCGCGCCGCCACGGCCGGCGTAGACGGAATCCGGGCCCTTGATGATCTCCACCTGCTCCAGGTTGAAGGTATCGCGCGCCTGCATGCTGACGTCGCGCACGCCATCCAGGAACAGGCTGCTGGCGGCGTTCTGGCCGCGAATGATGGGCAGGTCGCCGCCAGCGCGTCCGCCCTCGCCTGCGGCGAAGGTGATGCCCGGCGAATTCTGCAGCACATCCTGCAACGATGTCGCGGACTGGTCGGACATGACCTGCTTGGGCACCACCTGCACCGAACGCGGCGTGTCCAGCAGCGGCGCGGTCATCTTGGAAGACTGGACGCTGTCGGGCTGGTAGGGCGAGCTTTCGCCTTCCACCTGCACCGGCGCCAGCTGCGGAACGTGGCCGGCACCCGATTGCGCCATTGCATAAGGACTGATGAACAGCGCGGGCACCGCCACCGCGGCGGCCAGCGATCCGGCCAATGAATTCAGCGCGTACGAATCTTCGAGTTTCAAGATGAGGCTCTCCTGGACGGGAATGGAAACCATTCCTGTTTATGACAGCCTGCGATTCTGTACGTGAAAGTTGATCGGGTTCGGCCACGCGGGTGAAATCGGACGCGATAACGCAACGATGCCGTGACTTGATGGCGTTTGACCACAGAATCCGCAATCGGCGATGACACGGCCTCAAAACAAAACGCCCCTTGCGGGGCGTTTATGCGGTGCGTGGGGCGGCCGGTTCAGGTCCGCAGGCGGGGATGCCGCTTGAACAGATAGCGGTACACGAAACCGGGATAGGCCAGCACCAGGTACAGGCTCAAGGTGATGGCGTAAAACTCCCAGGTCTGCGCGAAGCGGTTGCCCAGCGCGGACTCGAACGTGAAGCCCAGGGCGCCCACGATCAGGTAGAACACCAGCACTTCGACCAGGCGCATCCAGAACGGCTTGACGGCTTCGGCCCCACCCTGCTTCCACGGCAGCACGGCGAACACGCGCTCCGTCAGGAAGGGCAGGTTCGCGCTGACCAGGGCCAGCGCGATCAGGAGCCATACCGCCAGGGTCTGGTTCATGGCCCGCTTCGCTTACAGGCTGAGCGAGCTGCGGATGGCCTGCACGCACAGGGCCATCAGGCCGCCCGGCAACAGGCCCAGCACCAGGATCAGCAGGCCGTTGACCGACAGCACGCCGCGCTGGCCGCAGGTGGCCGCCATCGGCGCGGCATCGGCCGCCGGCTCGTCGAAGTACACGACCTTGACCACGCGCAGGTAGTAGAACGCGCCGATCAGCGAGAACACCACCGCGACCACCGCCAGCGTGACGTGGCCGGCGCTGACCAGCGCCTGCAGCACCGCCAGCTTGGCGTAGAAGCCCACCAGCGGCGGGATGCCGGCCAGCGAGAACATCAGCAGCAGCACGATGGCGGCATGCCACGGACTGCGGCGGTTCAGGCCCTTCAGGTCGTCGATGTGCTCGCACTCGAAACCCTGGCGCGACAGCAGCAGCACGATGCCGAAGCTGGCCAGCGTGGTCAGCACGTAGGTCAGCATGTAGAACAGCGACGCGCCGTAGGCGGACGAGGCCAGTTCCGGTTTGCCGACCACCGAGCCCGACATCAGGCCCAGCAGCACGAAGCCCATGTGCGAGATGGTCGAGTAGGCCAGCATGCGCTTGAAGTTGGTCTGCGCGATGGCGGTCAGGTTGCCGATGGCCAGCGACAGCACCGCCAGGATCATCAGCATCGGCTGCCAGTCGGCCGCCAGGCCGTGCAGGCCGTCGACCAGCAGGCGCAGCGTGATGGCGAAGGCCGCCAGCTTGGGCGCGCCGCCCAGGATCAGCGTGACCGCGGTCGGCGAACCCTGGTAGACGTCCGGCACCCACATGTGGAACGGCACGGCGCCGAGCTTGAACGCCAGGCCCGAAACCAGGAACACGATGCCGAACACCAGGGCCAGCTTCTCGGCCTTGCCGGCGGCGATGACCTTGGAGACTTCGGCCAGGTCCAGGTGACCGGTGGCGCCGTAGACCATCGACATGCCGTACAGCAGGAAGCCCGAGGCCAGCGCGCCCAGCACGAAGTACTTCATGGCGGCTTCGGTGGCGACGACGTTGTCGCGACGCAGCGCGATCAGCGCGTACAGCGCCAGCGACATCAGCTCCAGGCCCAGGTAGATCGAGATCAGGTTGCCCGACGAGATCATCACCATCTGGCCCAGCAGGGCGAACAGCGTCAGCACGTACAGTTCGCCGCCGCGCATCATGTCGCGCAGCTGGGCGTAGACGCGGCCGTAGACCAGCGTCACCGCCACCGCGATGTACGAGGCGATCTTGAGCAGGTGCGACAGCTCGTCGGTGACGTACAGGCCGTTGAAGGTCGAACCCGTGACGCCGTTCTTCCACTGCAGCGCCGACACCACGGTCAGCACGCCCAGCGCCAGCATGGTCAGCAGGAACGTCGGCTTGCGCTCGGGGTGATTGCTGACCGCGTCGACGAGCAGGATAGCCAGGCCGAAAACCAGCAGGAGGATTTCCGGTGTCGCCAGGGCGAAATCGATTTGGGATTGCATCATTGTCTTGTCTTACAGTTTCGAGACGGCAACGTGTTGCAGCAGGGCCTCGACCGACACGTGCATCACGTCGGTGAAGGGCTTGGGATAGATCCCCATGTACAGCACGGCGATCGCCATCACGCCAAGAATCACGAATTCGCGGCGGTTGATATCGGTCAGCTCGCGCACATGATCATTGGCGATATCGCCCAGGACCACGCGCTTGACCATCCACAGCGAATACGAAGCGCCCAGGATCAGCGCGGTGGCCGCCAGCAGGCCGATCCAGAAGTTGTGCTCGACCGCGCCCATGATCACCATGAACTCGCCGACGAAACCGCTGGTGGCCGGCAGGCCGCTATTGGCCATCGAGAACAGGATGAAGAACGTGGCGAAGCGCGGCATCACGTTGACCACGCCGCCGTAGTCGGCGATGCGGCGCGAGTGCATGCGGTCGTAAAGCACGCCGATACACATGAACATGGCGCCCGAGACGAAGCCGTGGGAGATCATCTGCACGATGGCGCCTTCGACGCCGGCCGTGTTGAAGATGAAGAAACCCAGGGTGACGAAGCCCATGTGGGCGACCGACGAATAGGCCACCAGCTTCTTCATGTCGTCCTGCACGATCGCCACCAGGCCGATGTAGATCACGGCGATCAGCGACAGCGTGATCATCAGGCCGGCCAGGCTGTGCGAGGCGTCGGGCGCGATCGGCAGCGAGAAGCGCAGGAAACCGTAAGCGCCCAGCTTCAGCATGATCGCGGCCAGCACGATGGAGCCGCCCGTGGGTGCCTCGACGTGGGCGTCCGGCAGCCAGGTGTGCACCGGCCACATCGGCACCTTGACGGCGAAGGCCGCCAGCAGCGCCACGAAGATCAGGATCTGCGGGGTGTAGCCCAGCTTGGTCTGCTGCCAGGTCAGGATGTCGAACGAACCGCCCGAGGCGTTCCACAGGTAGACGAAGGCCACCAGCGTCAGCAGCGAGCCCATCAGGGTGTAGAGGAAGAACTTGAAGGCCGCGTACACCCGGTTCGGTCCGCCCCAGACGCCGATGATGATGTACATCGGGATCAGCGTGGCTTCGAAGAACACGTAGAACAGCATGCCGTCCAGCGCGCAGAACACGCCCACCATCAGACCCGACAGGATCAGGAAGGCGGCCATGTACTGGGACACGCGGCTGGTGATGACTTCCCAGCCGGCCAGCACCACGATGATGGTGATGAACGCGGTCAGGAGCACGAACCACAGCGAAATGCCGTCCACGCCCAGGTGGTAGTTGACGTTGAAGGCTTCGATCCAGGAGGTCTTCTCGACGAACTGCATGGCAGCCGTCTTGGAGTCGAACCCGGTGTACAGCGGGATCGTGACGAGGAAGCCGGCGATCGAGCCGATCAGCGACAGGCCGCGCGTCAGGCCGGGACGGTCGTCACGGCCCACCGCCAGCACCAGCAGGCCGAATACGATCGGGACAAAGATCGCAAGCGTAAGCCAGGGGAAAGTGTTGGATGCCATCTCGCTTGCCATCATTGGGGAATCAGCACAAAGAAAGTCACCAGCGCCATGATGCCGATGATCATCGCGAACGCGTAGTGATAGATGAAGCCGGACTGCAGGTGGCGGCTGATCGCCGACACCCAGCCCACCACGCGGGCGCTGCCGTTGATCAGCAGGCCGTCGATGATGCCGCGGTCGCCGGTCTGCCACAGGCCACGGCCCAGGCAGCGCAGGCCGCGGGCGATGATCTGCTCGTTGACCCAGTCAACGTAGTACTTGTTCTCAAGCACCTTGTTCACGCCCGACAGGCTCGACTTGATCGCGGCCGGGACCTTCGGGTTGATCAGGTAGCAGTACCAGGCGATGACCGCGCCGGCCACGACCAGCCAGAACGGCAGGGTCTGGAAGGCGTGCAGGCCGAAGGCGACCCAGCCGTGCCATTCTTCGTGCAGTTCGTGCATGGCCGGATGCTGCGGCAGCACCGTGATCACGCCGTTGAAGAACTTGCCGAACAGCATCGGATCCACCGCCCAGGCGCCGATCAGCACCGACGGGATCGCCAGCAGGATCAGCGGCAGGGTCACGACCCAGGGCGACTCGTGCGGCTTGCCGCCGTGGTGGCCGTGGCCATGGTCGTCGTGACCGTGGTCGTCATGGCCGTGCGCGTCGTGGCCGTGGCCATGACCGTGGTCGCTGGTGTCGAAGCGTTCCTTGCCATGGAAGACCAGGAAGTACACGCGGAACGAGTACAGCGAGGTCACGAACACGCCGATCAGCGTGGCGTAGTAGGCGAAGCTGGCGCCCCAGACGTGGGCGGCGCCGGCGGCCTCGATGATGTGTTCCTTCGAGTAGAAACCCGAGAAGAACGGCGTGCCGACCAGGGCCAGCGTGCCCAGGAGGAAGGTGATCCAGGTGATGGGCATGTACTTGCGCAGGCCGCCCATGTTGCGGATGTCCTGGTCGTGATGCATGCCGATGATGACCGAGCCCGCGCCCAGGAACAGCAGCGCCTTGAAGAACGCGTGCGTCATCAGGTGGAAGATCGCCACCGAGTAGGCCGAGGCGCCCAGCGCGACGGTCATGTAGCCCAGCTGCGACAGCGTCGAATACGCCACCACGCGCTTGATGTCGTTCTGGATGATGCCCAGGATGCCCAGGAACAGCGCGCCGATGGCGCCGATCACGATGATGAACGACAGCGCGGTGTCCGACAGCTCGAACAGCGGCGAGAAGCGCGCGACCATGAAGATGCCGGCCGTCACCATGGTGGCGGCGTGGATCAGCGCGGAGATCGGGGTCGGGCCTTCCATCGAGTCGGGCAGCCAGGCGTGCAGGGGAACCTGCGCCGACTTGCCCATGGCGCCGATGAACAGGCAGATGCAGGCCACGGTCAGCAGCATCCAGTCCGAACCGGGCAGCGTCAGCTTGGACAGCTTGTCGGCCTGGGCGAACACTTCACCGTAGTGCATGGTGCCGGCGTAGGCGAACAGCAGGCCGATGCCGAGGACGAAACCGAAGTCGCCGACGCGGTTGATCAGGAACGCCTTCATGTTGGCGAAGATCGCGGTCGGGCGGGTGTACCAGAAACCGATCAGCAGGTACGAGACCAGGCCCACCGCTTCCCAGCCGAAGAACAGCTGCACCATGTTGTTCGACATCACCAGCATCAGCATGGAGAACGTGAACAGCGAGATGTACGAGAAGAAGCGCTGGTAGCCGGGATCGTCGGCCATGTAGCCGATGGTGTAGATGTGCACCATCAGCGACACCGAGGTCACCACGACCATCATCATGGCCGACAGCGGATCGATCAGGAAGCCGATTTCCAGCTTGGTCTGGCCGATCAGGCTCCAGGTGTAGACCGCGCCATCAAAGCGCAGGCCGTTGAGCACGTCGCCCAGCACCACCACCGAACCGATGGCGGAGATGAGCACGCCCAGGATGGTGATGACGTGCGAGGCGCGGCGGCCGATCGGACGGCCCAGGAACCCGGTGCCGAAAAGGCCCGCGAGGATTGCTCCGGCCAGCGGCGCCAGCGCGATGAGCAGGTAGAGATTGGGTGAGCTAGACATTTTCTTCCAATACCCCGTCAGCCCTTCAGGCGATCGAGTTCGTCAACGTTGATCGTGTTCAGGTTGCGGAACAGCAGCACCAGGATGGCCAGGCCGATCGCCGCTTCAGCGGCGGCCACGGTCAGGATGAAGAACACGAACACCTGGCCGGCGGTGTCGCCGAACCAGCTGGAGAACGCCACGAAGTTCATGTTGACGGCCAGGAGCACCAGCTCGATGGACATCAGCAGAATGATCAGGTTGCGGCGGTTCAGGAAGATGCCGAAGATCCCGATGGCGAACAGGATCGCCCCCAGGATCAGATAATGGGCCAGCGTCAGCGTCATTGTTTTTCTCCTTGGGGCGCGGCGGTGCCGTTCTGGGCCTGGGCGCGCTCGCTCTGGGCGGGCATGCTCACCATGCGGAAGCGGTCCTTGGCGCGCACGCGAACCGCGGCGACCGGGTCGTTGTACTTCACGTCGCGGCGGCGGCGCAGGGTAAGCGCGATGGCGGCGACCATGCCGACCAGCAGCAGCGCGGCGCCGACTTCGATGGCGTAGATGTAGTGCGTGTACATCGCTTCACCGAGCGCGCGGGCGTTGTTGTAGTCGCCGGCGACCGGGGCTTGCGGGCCCGAGCCGTACCAGGTCGACCCCAGCACGAAGGCCATTTCCAGCACCATCACCAGGCCGATCACCAGGCCCAGCGGCAGGTAGGTCTTCATGCCCTGGCGCAGCGCATCCATGCGGATGTCCAGCATCATGACGACAAACAGGAACAGCACCATCACGGCGCCCACGTACACCAGCACCAGCAGCAGCGCGAGGAACTCGGCGCCCAGCAGCATCCACAGCATGGCCGCGTTGGCGAACGCCAGGATCAGGTGCAGGACGGCGGTGACAGGGCTGCGCGCGGTGATCACGCGGAACGCCGCGATCACCAGCACGGCGGCCAGTATGTAAAACAGGACAGTGGTAAAAGTCATGGATCAGGACCCTGGGCTCAACGGTAGGGAGCGTCTTCGGCCCGGCGGCGGGCGATTTCGGCTTCGTAGCGGTCGCCCACGGCGAGCAGCATGTCTTTGGTGAAATACAGGTCGCCGCGCTTTTCGCCGTGGTATTCGTGGATGTGCGTTTCCACGATCGAGTCCACGGGGCAGCTTTCCTCACAGAAGCCGCAGAAAATGCACTTGGTCAGGTCGATGTCGTAGCGCGTGGTGCGGCGGGTGCCGTCGTCACGCTGGTCCGACTCGATGGTGATGGCCAGCGCGGGGCACACGGCTTCACACAGTTTGCACGCGATGCAGCGCTCTTCCCCATTGGGGTAGCGGCGCAGCGCGTGCAGGCCGCGGAATCGCGCCGAGGTCGGCGTCTTTTCCTGCGGGTAGCGCAAGGTGACCTTGCGCTTGAAGAAATACTTGCCCGTCAGGCGCATGCCCTTGAGCAGTTCGGCCAGCATCAAGCTGCCGAAGAAATCTTTGATCGCTTCCATATCCTGCCTCTGCCTGGCGGCTTAGCGCCAAATGTTCCAGGGCGTCTGCATCCAGATCGCCACAACGACCAGCCAAACGCCGGTCAGCGGGATGAAGATCTTCCAGCCCAAACGCATGATCTGGTCGTAGCGGTAACGCGGGAACGACGCACGGAACCACACGAACAACGAAACCACGACGAACGTCTTGAGACCGAGCCAGATCCAACCCGGGATCCAGGTCAGCGGCGCGATGTCGATCGGCGAAGCCCAGCCGCCCAGGAACATGATCGACGCCATGCACGACAGCAGGATCATGTTGGCGTATTCGCCCAGGAAGAACAGCGCGAAGGCCATGCCCGAGTATTCGACCATGTGGCCGGCCACGATTTCCGATTCGCCTTCCACCACGTCGAACGGGTGGCGGTTGGTTTCGGCCACGGCCGAGATCACGTAGATCACGAACAGCGGCAAGAGCGGCAGCCAGTTCCAGGACAGGAACGTCAGACCCTTGTCGGCGAACCAGCCGCGGTTCTGCACATGCACGATCTCGGACATGTTCAGACTGCCGGACACCAGCAGCACCGTCACCAGCACGAAGCCGATGGCCAGTTCATACGACAGCATCTGGGCCGAGGCGCGCAGCGCGCCCAGGAACGCGTACTTCGAGTTCGAGGCCCAGCCGGCGACGATCACGCCGTACACGCCGATCGACGTGATGGCCATGATGTACAGCAGGCCGGCGTTGACGTTGGCCAGGACCACGTCGGGACCGAACGGCACCACCGCCCAGGCGGCCAGCGCCGGCATCAGCGTGACCACGGGAGCCACGATGAACAGCACCTTGTTGGCCTGGCTGGGGACCACGACTTCCTTGGTCAGCAGCTTGAACACGTCGGCGAACGGCTGCAGCAGCCCCTTGAAACCGACGCGGTTCGGGCCCATGCGCACGTGCATGGCGCCGATCATCTTGCGCTCCCAGTACGTCAGGTAGGCGACGCACAGGATGATGGGCACGGCGATGACCACGATCTTGATGATCGTCCAGAGAACCATCCAGACCGTCGGACCGAGCAATGCCGTTCCGTGGCTTTCAAGAACATTGAGCCATTCCATCAGGCACGCTCCACGCTGAGTTGACCAAATGCGCCACCCAGGGCTGCGGTATTTTCAAAGGCTGCGGCGATGCGCACGGCGCGATCGGCCACGGCGTCGTCCTGCACGGTTTCGAGCTCGACAGCGCCCTGCCCGCCCGTCACGCGCACCTTGACGCCGGCGGTCAGGCCGAGGCTGGTCAGCGTGTTGCCGTTCATGCGCGCGGCGGGCAGCTTCGAGGCCGGCGCGGCCTGCAGCGGCTCCGAGCGGCGCACCATGGCGTCGGTACGGTAGATCGGCACGTCGGCGACGCGCTCCAGCCCGGTCAGGGGCTGGCCCAGGCCCAGCGGGGCCTTGATGTCGTTGGACAGGCGGCCTTCGACGCCGCCGGCCAGCGCGGCATCGCGCACGGACTCGGAGGTTTCATCATCGAAGCCGGCCAGGTGCAGGACGTTGCCCAGCACGCGCAGGACCTTCCAGGCCGGACGGGTCTGGCCGAACGGCGCGACCGTGCCCTTGAAGCTCTGGGCCAGGCCCTGGGCGTTGACGAACGTGCCCGAGGTTTCGGTGAACGGCGCCACCGGCAGCATGACGTCGGCCCATTCGGCCGCGGCCGAACGGTAAGGCGTCAGGGCCACGGCGAATTGCGCGCCGCGCAGCGCGGCAATCGCTTGCTGGCCGTTATCGGCATCCAGCAGCGGCTCGGCGTGCAGCACCACGTAGGCCTTGAGCGGCTCGGCCAGCATGGCGGCGGCGTTCTTGCCGCCCTTGCCCGGGATGGCGCCGGCCAGGTAACCGCCGACGGTGTTGCCGCCGGAGGTCAGGAAACCGAACTTGCCGCCGGCCAGGTCGGCCACGGCGCGGCCGTTGGCGGCCAGGGTCGAGGCCTGGGCGCTGGCCACGGCCAGGTTGCCCATCAGCACGGCGGTGTTGGCGCCCGACGCCAGGCTGGCGGCGATGATCTTGGCGTTCTCGCCCGGGGTGACCGAGGCGAACTCGGCCGGCACCGCGGCTTGCTTGGCTTGCGCCAGGGCCACGGCCACTTCGGCCAGGGCGCGCGGCAGCTCGGACGGGGCCACGGTGAGGCGGCCGGCGACCGGCATCAGGGGATCGTCGGCGGCGCTGTCGACCATCAGGATCTGCGTGCCGCGCTTGGCGGCCTGGCGCAGGCGCTGGGCCATCAGCGGGTGGTCCTTGCGCAGGAACGAGCCGACCACCAGGACGCGGTCCAGGTTGTCGAGTTCGGCGATCGGCATGCCCAGCCACGGCGCGCCGGTCAGCGCGGCGTCGAAGGCCGGGTCGGTCTGGCGCAGGCGGAAATCGATGTTCTCGGAACCCAGCGCGCGGACCAGGCGGCCCAGCAGCGCGTATTCCTCGGTGGTGGCGTATTCGGACGCCAGGGCGCCGATCTGGCCGGCGCCGAAGCTGTCACGCACGCGCGACAGGCCTTGGGCCACGGCGGCCAGGGCGTCGGCCCAGGAGGCTTCCTGCCACTTGCCGTCGGCGCCCTTGATCATCGGGGCGGACAGGCGGTCTTCGCTGTTCAGGCCTTCGTACGAGAAGCGGTCGCGGTCGCTGATCCAGCATTCGTTGATGGCTTCGTCTTCGAACGGCACCACGCGCATCACGCGGTCGCCCTTGACCTGGACCACCAGGTTGGCGCCCAGGCTGTCGTGCGGGCTGACCGAACGGCGACGGGCCAGTTCCCAGGTGCGGGCGCTGTAGCGGAAGGGCTTGGAGGTCAGCGCGCCCACCGGACAGATGTCGATCATGTTGCCCGACAGTTCGGACTCGATCGAGCGGCCCACGAACGAGGTGATCTCGGAGTGCTCGCCACGGCCCAGCATGCCCAGTTCCATGACGCCGGCGATTTCCTGGCCGAAGCGCACGCAGCGGGTGCAGTGGATGCAGCGGCTCATTTCCTCGGCGGAAACCAGCGGGCCCAGGTCCTTGTGGAACACCACGCGCTTTTCTTCCTGGTAACGCGAGGAAGAGCCGCCGTAGCCCACGGCCAGGTCCTGCAGCTGGCATTCGCCGCCCTGATCGCAGATCGGGCAGTCGAGCGGGTGATTGATGAGCAAGAATTCCATCACCGACTTCTGAGCGGCGCGAGCCTTCTCGGAGCAGGTGTGCACGACCATGCCGTTCGTCACGGGGGTGGCGCAGGCGGGCAGCGCCTTGGGCGCCTTTTCCACTTCGACCAGGCACATGCGGCAGTTGGCCGCGATGGACAGTTTCTTGTGGTAGCAGAAATGCGGCACGTAAAGCCCGACTTTCTGGGCCGCATGCATCACCATGCTGCCCTCGGGCACTTCTACCGTATTGCCGTCGACGGTTAGTTCAACCATTGCTGTTCCTGAGACCTACAGATATTGCGGAACCACACACGACTTGTGCTCGATGTGGTGCGCGAATTCGTCGCGAAAATGCTTGAGGAAGCCACGCACGGGCATGGCGGCGGCGTCACCCAGGGCGCAGATGGTGCGGCCCATGATGTTGCCGGCCACGTTGTCCAGCATGTCCAGATCTTCCGGACGGCCGTGGCCGTTCTCGATGCGATGCACCATGCGGTACAGCCAGCCGGTGCCTTCGCGGCACGGCGTGCACTGGCCGCAGCTTTCCTCGAAATAGAAATACGACAGGCGCAGCAGCGACTTGACCATGCAGCGCGTCTCGTCCATGACGATCACCGCGCCCGAACCCAGCATGGAACCCGCCTTGGCGATGGCGTCGTAGTCCATCGTGGTTTCCATCATGATGTCGGCCGGCAGCACCGGGGCGCTCGAACCGCCGGGGATCACGGCCTTGAGCTTCTTGCCGCCGCGCATGCCGCCCGCCAGTTCCAGCAGGGTCGAGAACGGGGTGCCCAGCGGGATCTCGTAGTTGCCGGGACGCTCGACGTCGCCGGTGATCGAGAACAGCTTGGTGCCGCCGTTGTTGGGCTTGCCGACTTCGAGGTAGGCCTGGCCGCTGTTGCGGATGATCCAGGGCACCGCCGCGAAGGTTTCGGTGTTGTTGATGGTGGTGGGCTTGCCGTACAGGCCGAAGCTGGCCGGGAACGGCGGCTTGAAGCGCGGCTGGCCCTTCTTGCCTTCCAGCGATTCCAGCAGCGCGGTTTCCTCGCCACAGATGTAGGCGCCGTAGCCGTGGAACGCGTGCAGCTGGAAGTTGAATTCCGAACCCAGAATCTTGTCGCCCAGGAAGCCGGCGGCGCGCGCCTCTTCCAGGGCCTCTTCGAAGCGCTCGTAGACTTCGAAGATTTCACCGTGGATGTAGTTGTAGCCTACGCTGATGCCCATCGCGTAGGCGGCGATCGCCATGCCTTCGATCACGATGTGCGGGTTGAAGCGCAGGATGTCGCGATCCTTGAACGTGCCGGGCTCGCCTTCGTCCGAGTTGCAGACGAGGTACTTCTGGCCCGGGAAGGCGCGCGGCATGAAGCTCCACTTCAGGCCGGTCGGGAAGCCCGCGCCGCCGCGGCCGCGCAGGCCCGACGCCTTGACTTCGGCGATGACGTCTTCCGGCTTCATGCCGGTGGTGAGGATCTTGCGCAGGGCTTCGTAGCCGCCGCGCTTGACGTAGTCGGCCAGGCGCCAGTTGGCGCCGTCGACGTCGGCCATGATCTGCGGCTTGATGTGGCGGCCGTGCAGGCACATCGAGTTGGACAGGTCGTTCAGCGGGTTGGGCTCCAGGCCCTGCGCGAACTGCTTGTAGATGTCGGGCGCGTTCATGCCGACTCTCCTTGCGCCTTGAGGGCCGCGACCAGCGCGTCCAGCTTCTCTTCGGTCATGCGCACGCACATATGCTTGTTGTTCACGATCAGCACGGGGGAATCGCCGCAGGCGCCCATGCACTCGCCCTCGACCAGGGTGAACTGGCCGTCAGCGGTGGTTTCGCGGTAGTCCACGCCCAGCTTGCGCTTGAGGTAGTCGCCGGCGCGTTCGCCGTCGCGCAAGGCACAGGGCAGGTTGGTGCAGACCGCGATCTTGGTCTTGCCGACGGGCTTGACGTCGAACATGTTGTAGAAGGTGGCGACTTCCTGGACCGCGATGGGCGGGACGCCGATGTAGTTGGCCACATCTTCGATGATGTCGGTAGCCAACCAGCCCTTCTCTTCCTGCGCGATGGCAAGAGAGGCCATGATGGCGGACTGCCGCTGGTCGGCCGGGAACTTGGCGAGTTCTCGGTCGATTTTCTGGTAGGCCTGTTCGGAAAGCAGCATAGTTTGAATCCGGGTTATGCGGGCGTGCTCGTGACGGTTCTGGGCGGATCAGCGATCGATCTCGCCGAAAACGATGTCCTGCGTACCAATGATGGTGACGGCGTCGGCGATCATGTGACCGCGCGACATTTCGTCCAGCGATTGCAGGTGGGCGAAGCCGGGGGCCCGAATCTTCAGGCGGTACGGCTTGTTGGCACCGTCCGACACCAGGTAGATGCCGAACTCGCCCTTGGGGTGCTCCACCGAGGCGAACGCTTCACCCGGGGGCACGTGGAAACCTTCGGTGAAGAGCTTGAAGTGATGGATCAGCTCTTCCATGTTGGTCTTCATGGCGGTGCGCTTGGGCGGGGCGATCTTGTGGTTCTCGATCATGACCGGGCCCGGGTTGTTGCGCAGCCATTCCACGCACTGGCGGATGATGCGGTTGCTCTCGCGCATTTCGGCGATGCGGACCAGGTAGCGGTCGTAGCAGTCGCCGTTGACGCCGACGGGGATGTCGAAATCGAGCAGGTCGTAGACTTCGTAGGGCTGCATCTTGCGCAGGTCCCAGGCCACGCCCGAGCCACGCAGCATCGGGCCGGTGAAACCCAGCGCCTTGGCGCGGTCGGGATCGACCACGCCGATGCCGACCAGGCGCTGCTTCCAGATGCGGTTGTCGGTGAGCAGGGTTTCGTACTCGTCGACGCAGGCGGGGAAGCGGTTGGTGAAGTCTTCGATGAAGTCCAGCAGCGAGCCCGAACGCGCGTCGTTCATGGCGCGCACTTCCTTCTCGCCGCGATACTTGCTGGTGTCGCCGTACTGCGGCATGGTGTCCGGCAGGTCGCGGTAGACGCCGCCCGGACGATAGTAGGCCGCGTGCATGCGGGCGCCCGAGACCGCTTCATAGCAGTCCATCAGGTCTTCGCGTTCACGGAAGGCATACAGGAACACGGCCATGGCGCCCACGTCGAGCGCGTGCGAACCCAGCGACATCAGGTGGTTCAGGAGGCGCGTGATCTCGTCGAACATGACGCGGATGTATTGCGCGCGCAGCGGGGCTTCGACGCCCAGCAGCTTCTCGATGGCCATGACGTAGGCGTGCTCGTTGCACATCATGGACACGTAGTCCAGGCGGTCCATGTACGGCAGCGCCTGGATGTAGGTCTTGTGCTCGGCCAGCTTTTCAGTGGCGCGGTGCAGCAGGCCGATGTGCGGGTCGGCGCGCTGGATGACTTCGCCGTCCAGCTCGAGCACCAGGCGCAGCACGCCGTGGGCGGCCGGGTGCTGCGGGCCGAAGTTGAGCGTGTAGTTCTTGATTTCTGCCATGATTCAACGTCCCAAGCCGTAGGTGTCTTCGCGCACCACGCGCGGCGTGATCTCGCGCGGGTCGATCGTGACGGGCTGGTAAATGACGCGCTTCTGTTCCGGGTCGTAGCGCATTTCGACGGTGCCGGAGAGCGGGAAGTCCTTGCGGAACGGGTGGCCGATGAAGCCGTAGTCGGTCAGGATGCGGCGCAGGTCCGGGTGGCCTTCGAAGACGATGCCGTACAGGTCGAACGCCTCGCGCTCGAACCAGCCCACGGCCGGCCAGCAGTCCATCAGCGAGGCGACCATCGGGAACTCGTCGTCCGGCGCCCAGGTGCGCACGCGCAGGCGCCAGTTGTTCTCGACCGACAGCAGGTGCGCGACCACGGCGAAACGCGCGCGGTGCACCTTGGCGTTGGTTTCCTCGGGCAGCTGGCGCGTGCCGTTGCCCCAGGTGAGGTAGTCGACGCCACAGAGGTCGATACAGATTTCGAAGCGCAGGCCGGCTTCGGTGCGCAGCTTGTTGCAGACGGAGAACCACTGCTCCGCGGGCACTTCGAGCGTCAGCTCGCCCAGCGCCTCGGTCAGCGCGATGTCCGCGCCGAGGGTGGTCTGCAAATTGTTTTTCAGGGTTTCGAGCCTGGTCATCATCTTGTACGCTTAGGTGAACCGATACGCTGTTTCGCGGGGTCCTGCGGCGGCGTTTGCGGCGGCCGCGGACCGGAGCGCAAACTCAGCGCGCAATCGTGTTGGTCAGACGGATCTTGTTCTGCATCTGCAGCAAGCCGTAGACCAGCGCCTCGGCCGTGGGCGGGCAGCCCGGCACGTAGACGTCTACCGGTACGATGCGATCGCAGCCGCGCACCACGGAATACGAGTAGTGGTAGTAACCGCCACCGTTGGCACAGGAGCCCATCGACACCACCCAACGCGGTTCGGGCATCTGGTCGTAGACCTTGCGCAGCGCCGGCGCCATCTTGTTGCACAGCGTGCCGGCGACGATCATCAGGTCGGACTGACGCGGGCTGGGGCGGAAGATGATGCCGAACTGGTCTAGGTCGTAGCGGGCCGCGCCCGCGTGCATCATCTCGACCGCGCAACAGGCCAGGCCGAAGGTCATGGGCCACATGGAGCCGGTTTTCGCCCAGTTAAGGAACTTATCGGCGCTGGTTGTGATGAACCCTTGCTTGAGAATGCCGTCTATAGCCATATTCGTCTCTGATAGCGTGCGGTGATGAAATAACCCGGCGGGTCATTCCCAGTCCAGCGCGCCCTTTTTCCATTCGTAGATGAAGCCGACGGTCAACACGGCGAGGAAAACCATGACCGTCCAGAAGCCGACGAGCCCGACCGTACCTTGGGCGATGGCCCACGGGAACAGGAACGCGATTTCCAGGTCGAAAAGAATGAACAGAATCGCCACCAGGTAGTAGCGCACGTCAAACTTCATGCGCGCGTCTTCGAACGCTTCGAAGCCGCACTCATAGGGGGATAGCTTCTCGGCGTAGGGACGCCGCGGGCCAAGGAGGGAGCCGGCCGTCAGAAGCGCGAACCCGATAAGGGTGGCCACTACGATAAACAGCAGGACGGGGAAATACTGTTGCAGGTTCATTCAGGCGTCCGTCAAATGCGCAAACCTTAGGATTGTAGCATTCGCGCGGTTACTTCCGGCTGAACTCTGTAGCGTGAACAGCGGGTGAAAGACTGCATTTCTCCAGTGGAACAATCGCAGTATTCAAAGGGGACCCGCAAGCTTACCGCCACGCGCGCCGATATGGCGCGCCGGCAGGGCAAAACGCCCGCACAGCGGTCGCGAATTACCGTAAAAAAACAGACTGACCGCAAACAAAAACCACCCCGAAGGGTGGTTTCATATGAGCGGGCCGAAGCCCGCTCATGCACTAAGAATCTAGGCAGGACTTGCGCCCTGCTTTCGATTAGAAGCGGTGACGCAGGCCCACGCCAACAGCGGTCGCCTTGACGCCGTCGTTGAACGCGTAGTTCTTCGAGTACGAACCGTAGGCGTACAGGTTGGTACGCTTGGACAGGTCGTAGGTGTAGCCGGCCGAGAACACGTTCATCGTGGCATCGTCGCCAGTCAGCTTGTTGTTCGACGGGTCAACGCGCTGCCACGAACCGAACAGGCTCGAAGCGCCGCCGATCGGAGCCGACAGACCCAGCAGGTAGGAGTTGGCCTTGAAGCCATCAGCGAACTGGTTGGCACCGAAGCCCAGCTTGCGCGACGTACCGTCAACGGTAATCGAGCCCGAAGCGCCGGCCGGGTTGGACGTGGCGAACCAGCCGTCGGTGGTGCGAGCGTAGGCCAGGGCCAGCTTGACCACTTCGAAGTCATACGAACCGCCGATCATGTACGAACGGGGCGTCGCGTCGACTTCACCTTGAGCTTGGTTGTGCGAAGCGTTCAGCTGGTCGTACGACAGAGCGACGTTCAGGGGACCATTGACGTAGCGCAGGCCGGTCGTGATGGCACGGACGTTGTCGGCGGTCTTGAAGCCAACGCGAGTCGGGTCAGCCTTGGTCGAGCTGTCGGCATTGCCTTCGTCAGCGCTGAACGAGTAGCCAACGCCGAACTGGAAGCCGCTGAACGACGGGGTTTGGTACATGACCATGTTGTCGTAGCGTTGCGTGTTGGCAGCGCTCATGCCGGTACCGATGTTGGCGACGTTGAAGCCGGCGCCGAACGGATCGATCGAGCCGAAGTACTTCGACGCGATGTTGGTTTGGCGACCGAAGTCCAGTTGACCCCAGCTGTCGCTGGCCAGACCGACGGTGGCTTGACGGCCGAACAGACGGCCGTTTTGGCCCGACTTGCCGTTACCCGAGTCGAAACCCGATTCCAGTTGGAAAACAGCGCGCAGGCCGTCACCCAGATCTTCCGAGCCACGCAGACCCCAGCGCGAACCGTTCTGGACGCCGTTGATCATGCCGATCTTGCTGCCGTTCTTGGCATCGCCAGCACCGCTGATCTTGTTGTAGCCGATACCCGTGTCGATGATGCCGTACAGGGTGACAGACGTTTCTGCCTGGGCGACACCGGCGAAACCGGCGAGCAGGGCGGCAGCGAGCAGAGTCTTTTTCATTTAAGAAATCTCCGTTGATTTGAGTGACAAGAGCAGCAATCCAGCAAACCAGCCTGCCGCCCCCCTAACTCCGCGAAGGGAAGTTGACGCTATTGCATCAAAAATCAGGGGGGCTGGCTATGGTCGACACCAGAAAAGTGCAGGTTTGCGACAGCCCTGTTGGGATATTGCAACATCAGACCAACTCCCCATAGGGCTAACCCTGCGTTTTGCGAATGACCACGTATCCATGCGACTTTCAGCCCTGGCCCTAATAATTGAAGGGATGGCGCCGGGTTTCTTTCATATGCCTTTCCAGACTGAATAACCTCCTCGGCGGGGCTGCTCCCGAGATTGTCCGGACGCGCCTCCCCACGTTGACACCGTCAGCTTGGATAACGTTGTTATTTAAATAAAGCAGCGATATTATTTCGCAACGTAGTCACTCATTGGCTTCCCTACCCATGGCCACCGTCACTCCTCGCAGCGACCGCAACGAACGCCTGAGCGCGCTGCGCCGGCAAATGATCCTGGACGCCGCCCAGCGGGTATTCGAGCGCGACGGGCTGGAAAAAACCACGCTGCGCGCCATCGCCAAGGAGGCCGGCTGCACCACCGGCGCGATCTACCCCTGGTTCGCGGGCAAGGAGGCGTTGTACGGCGCCCTGCTGGACGAATCGCTGCAGCGCCTGCACAGCCACCTGCTGGGCGCGACCTCTGGCGGCGCCCCCGAGTCGGCCGCGCGCCAGGCCATCCTGGCCTTTTTCGGCTACTACGCCGAGCGCCGCACCGATTTCTCGCTGGGGCTGTACCTGTTCCAGGGGCTGGGGCCGCGCGGGCTGGGGCGCGACATGGACGAGCGGCTCAACGGCCGGCTGCGGCAGTGCGTCGACGTGCTCGGCCAGGCCCTGGTCCGCACCAAGCCCTGGACGGCCGAGACCGCGCGGGTCGAGCAGATGAATGTCTTCACCTATCTGATCGGGCTGCTGTTGCTGTTGCACACCCGCCGCCTGAAATCCCTGGGCCAGCAGGCCGACGTCCTGTTGGATCACTACTGCCACGCGCTGGAACAACGATGACCGCCACGACCCTGCCCTGCGCCGACACCGACGCGCCGCTGATCAGCCTGGCCGATTTCCGCCAGCTGCTGGCCGAGCAGCATCCGTTTTCGCTACTGCTGGGAATCGAAGTGGAGCGCATCGGCCGCGGCACCGCGCTGGCCGTGCTGCCCGCGCGCGACAGCCACCAGCGGCTCGGCGGCATCGTCGCCGGCCCGATGCTGATGGGGCTGGCCGACCTGGCCATGTACGCGGCCGTGGTCGGCGCCACCGGCCAGGCCCACGCGGTGACCGCCAGCCTGACCATCAACTTCCTGCGCAAGAGCCCGGCCGGCGCGATCCACGCCGAGGCGCGGCTGCTCAAGGTGGGCCGCCTGTCCGCGGGCGAGGTCACCCTGACCGCCGCGGGTTCGGCTGAGCCGCTGGCCCATATCGTCAGCACCTGGTCGGTGCCGAAGCCATGAGCCTGCGCATCAGCATCGTCGGCATGGGCCGCACCGGCACCCAGGCGGCGCGGCGGCTGCTCGCGGCCGAGCCGGACATCGCGCTGACGGTCTACGACATCGACCCGGACCGTTGCGAGGACTTCCGCGGCAGCGCCACCCTGGCAACCTCGGCGCGCGAAGCGCTGGCGGAGTCCGACACTATCGTGCTGGCCCTGCCGCGCGAACGCGAAATCGACCGGACCCTTGAGCGCTTCAGCGACGGCGAGGTCACCGCGCCGGTGGCGGGCAAGCTGATCGTCGACCTGGAGCCGCCGCCGCCCGAGCGGGCGCGCCGGCTGGACCAGGCGATCGCCACCGCCGGCGGACGCTACGCCTGCGCGCCGCTGCGGCCAACGGCCGGCGCCGGGCCGGATGCGCGGCTATTGAATGCCCTGATCGCGCCGCGCTGAGCCGCCCAGGCGTTCGGCCGCGACCACGCACAGCGCCAGCCAGACGAAACTGATGGCGAAGCCCGCCACCACGTCGCTGGCGAAATGCACCTGCAGCAGGACGCGGCTCAGGCCGATCGCCATCACCAGCGCCGCCGCCAGGGCCACGCCGGGCAAGCGCCACGAGGCCGGCGCCAGGCGCCACGCCAGGTAGCAGGCGGCGCCGTAGACCGCCATCGCGGCCGACGCGTGGCCGCTGGGAAAGCTCCAGCCCAGCGCGGTGACGAAACCATGGTCGTGCTCGGGCCGCACGCGCTCGAAGGCGTGCTTGAGCAGACGGTTGAGCAGGCCGCCGCCCGCGGTGGCGGCCGCGCAGAAGGCCGCCAGCCCCCATTGGCGCCGCGCCAGCAGCGTGGCGGTCATCAGCACCGCGATCACGGCCAGGAAGTCGCGGTCGCCCAATGTGGTGAACCAGGACAGCAGCCACAACAAGGAATCGCCCATCGACATGCTGAGGGCGCTGGCCAGGGCGCTGTCGAACTCGACCACCCTCCCCGGGCGCGTCACGGCGGCGGCCAGCGCCAGGAACAGCGCGCCAGCCAGGATCATGCTCCCGGCCACGCCGGCCAGGCGCCAGGCCGGCGTGGCGCGCGCGCAGGCGCGCGCCAGGGCCACCGCCAGCGCCGCCGCGCACAGCGGCAACAACAGGAACAGCGGCAGCGCGTGGGAAGCAACCCAGGCCGCGCAGGCGTCGGTCATCGCGCAGGCTCCCTCACGATCCGCATCGCCCTACCCAGCGACCAGGGTCTTGTCGACCGGCGCGAAGGCGTGGGTGGCGGCGGCGTAGTCCCAGCGCTCGACATGACAGACCCGGGTGTCGCCTTCGCCCTCGCGCGTGATCACATTGACCGAATTGGGAATATTGCCGCGCACCCGCCGCGAGCAGGTGGTGCCCGCCTGCACTGCCCAGCCGGCCGCCACGGCCGGATCGGCGCTGGCCGGCAACACGTAGGGCAGATGGATGTGGCCGCCGAGGATCAGGTCGACCCCGGCCTGGGCCCAGGCCGCCAGCGCCCGTTCGCGCCCGATCAGCAGATTGAAGCGGTCGGATTCGACCTTGGCCCGCACCGGATGGTGCGCCACCACTACCCGCAACTGGCCGGGCCGGGCCTGGCGCAACCGCTGTGCCACCCGCGCGATCTGGGCGTCGGAGATCTCGCCATCCTTGCGGCGGCGGGGCCGCGTGGTGTTGACGCCGATGGCCAGCAGGCCGGCGGTTTCATAGACCGGTTCGAGCACCGCGCCGAGCGCGCGCTTGTAGTTGCCGTAGGGGTTGAGCGCGCGCGCGAACACATTGAACAGCGGAATGTCATGGTTGCCGGGGACCGCCAGCACCGGCAGCGACAGGCGCTCGATGAACTTGCGGGCGGCGGCGAACTGGCCGCGGCGGGCGCGCTGGGTGATGTCGCCGCTGATCACCACCAGATCCGGCGCGAGCGCGCGCGCCAGGTCCAGCGCGGCCTCGACCACCGGCTTGCGCTCGGTGCCGAAGTGGGTGTCCGAGAATTGCAGGATGCGCGTCATGGGCGCTCCTCTTGGGCATCGACCGGCACCACCAGCGGCAGGGGCGTGTCGGATACCTTGAATTCCAACGGGGTGTCCATCCAGGAGATCTCGCCGTCCATGGCAACCTTGACGCGGCGGCGGCCGCGAATCGAGACCATCAGGCGATCAAAGGCGAAGCTGACGACGTGCTCGGCATCGCCGAGGCGGCTGAACAGGCCGCGCAGCAGCAGGCCATACAACGCCAGCGTGCCAACCGGCCTGGTGGCCATGGCCACCAGGCGGTTGCGATCGAGCTCGGTGGGGTCGATGCCGATGTGCTCCAGCTGCAGGCGGTTGTTGCCCACCACCAGGGTCGGGGTACGCAGGTCGCGCGGACGGCCTTCGTAGTCCAGGCGCAGGCTGAGCTGGCGCGGCGCGCGCAGCAGCGTCACCAGTCCGGACCACAACGCCACCAGGCGGCTGCGGCCGAAGCGTTGCTTGTAGGCCTCCCGGTCTTCCAGCAACTGCGGGTAGAGGCCGAGGCTGGCGTTGACCAGGAACAGGCGGCCATTGAGCAGGCCGACCTGCACCTGCCGCAGCTCACCGCCCAGCAGGCCGCGCAGCGCGGCCTCGGTGTCCTGCGAGATACCGTAGCGGCGGCCGAAGTAATTGAAGGTGCCTTGCGGCAGGATGCCGAATGGCACGCCCTGCCCCAGCACCTGGCCGGCGACGGCATTGAGCGTGCCGTCGCCGCCGGCCGCGACCACGATGCCGCCGGCCTCGCGCGCCAGGGCCACGGCCTCGCGGGCGGTGGCCACCAGGCGCGACGGATCGTCGACCGGCATCAGCTGGAAGCGGCGGCCGGCCTCGTCGAGCACGCGGCGGATGATGTCCTGCAGCACTTGCGCGTCGCCGCGCCCGGAGCCGGTGTTCAGGACGATGAAGAGAGGTTCGTGTCCCGCGAGGGGACGAGCCCCGGTCGCCGGGCTCTGCTGGATAGGCGTCATGGGCAAAAGATAGCCCATGGCGGCAAATCGCCGCAACCGTGCCGGCGCGCGCCGGGCGGGCGCGCCGGCACGCGGCTCAGCGGCCGACCGCGTAGGCCTGCATCAGGCGCGGCGTGGCGGCCGCGTGCAGCAGGCCGTCGGCGTCGCGCGAAGCGGCGGTCAGGCGGCCTACCGACCATTGCGGCACTTCCTCGATGTGGTGGCCGCGGGCGCGCAGCGCGGCAATGGTCTCGGCGCCGAAGCCGCTTTCCACCGCCAGGTGTCCCGGCTTGCGGTCGCGCGGGTAGAACGAGGTGGGGAAATGCATGGTGTGCGACATCGGCAGGTCGATGGCTTCCTGCAGGTTCAGGCCATGGTGCGCGTGGCGCAGGAAGAACAGCAGTTGCCATTGCTCCTGCTGGTCGCCGCCCGGCGTGCCGAAGGCGAGATAGGGCCGGCCCTCGCGCAGCGCCAGCGACGGCGTCAGCGTGGTGCGTGGACGCTTGCCCGGCGCCAGCGTGCCCGGCAGGCCCTCTTCCAGCCAGAACATCTGGGCGCGGGTATTCAGGCCGAAACCCAGTTCCGGGATCACCGGCGAGGACTGGAACCAGCCGCCCGACGGCGTGGCCGAGATCATGTTGCCCCAGCGGTCGATGACGTCGACGTGGGTGGTGTCGCCGCGCTTGACCGAGGCGCGCATGTCGGCCAGCGTCGGTTCGTTGGTCGCGCTGCCGGGGGCCGACACCTTGGACAGGCGCTGCAGCGTGTCCATGACCCGAGCCACCTGCGCCTCGAAGCCGGAAATCACGCCGGGCCGCAGGTCCTGCGAGGCCTGCTCGCCGATGAGCGCGCGGCGCGCGTCGTTGTAGTCGTCCGACAGCAATTGGGCCAGCGGCACGTCGACGAAGGCGGGATCGCCGTAGTACGCCTCGCGGTCGGCGAAGGCCAGCTTCATGGCCTCGGTGACGCGGTGCACGAACTCGGCGCTGGTCGGGCCGACGCCGGCCAGGTCCATGTCCTTGAGCAGCGCCAGGGTCTGCAGGAACACCGGCCCCTGGCTCCAGGCGCCTGCCTTGGCCACGGTGTAGCCGTGGTAGTCATAGGTGGCGGGCTGGTCGTAGCTGGCGGACCAGCCGGCCAGGTCGTCGGCGGTGATCACGCCCCGATGGCGCTGGCCGCTCTCGTCCATGACCTCGGTGCCGCGCGCGAACTTGTCGATGGCATCGGCGACGAAGCCGCGGTAGAAGGCGTCGCGGGCGGCCTCGATCTGGCGCTCGCGGTCGGCGCCGGCCTGTTCCGCTTCCCGCAGCACGCGGGTCCAGGTGGCGGCCAGCGCCGGGTTGCGGAACAGCTTGCGGGCCTCGGGCACGTTGCCGCCGGGCAGGTAGACCTGCGCGGTGGTGGGCCAGTGGGCCTGGAAAAAGTCCTTCAGGCCGGCGATGGTGTTGGAGATGCGCGGCATCAGCGCGTGGCCGTGCTCGGCGTAGTAGATGGCCGGTTCCAGCACGTCGCGCACGCGCATCGTGCCGTGGTCGCGCAGCAACTGCATCCAGGCGTCGAACGCGCCGGGGATCACGGTGGCCAGCAGACCGTTGCCAGGGATCAGACCGAGGCCTTCGGCGCGGTAGCGCTCGAGGGTGGCGGCGGCGGGCGTGGTGCCCTGGCCGCACAGCACGTCGACGCGGCCGGTGCGGGCGGAATAGAACACCGCCGGCACTTCGCCGGCCGGGCCGACCAGGTGGGGTTCGACCACCTGCAGCACGAAGGCCGCGGCGACACAGGCGTCGAAGGCGTTGCCGCCGCGCTCCAGCAGCGACATGCCGGCCGAGCTGGCCAGCCAATGGGTGGAGGTCACGACACCGAAGGTGCCGAGGATTTCCGGGCGAGTCGTAAACATCATGGTGCGATCCTGTTGCGGACGGCGCGAGGCCGGCGGCCGCGAGAGACAAGTAAAAACGGGACCCGCCACCGGGTCCCGCGTCTGGCTCGATGCCTACTTCCTGGCGAGGCTGACGCCCTTCAGGCGGATCAGGCCATCGGGATACGGCACGAAGCCTTCCAGTTTCTTCTGCGTGCCGAAGGTCCACGGCAGGTAGAACAGGTAGATGATGGGACGCTGCTCCTGCATCACCGACAGCACCTGGTCGTACAGGGCGCGGCGCTTGGCGGTATCCGGCTCGGCGCGAGCCTCGCCGAGCAACTTGTCGGCCTGCGCGTCGCAGAACTTGCCGTCATTCAGGTTGCCCTTGCAGCTCAGGTACTGGTGGATGTTGCCGCTGGGATCGACCCGGCCCGACCAGCCGCTCTGCCCGACTTCGAAATCGCCGCGGGCCAGCGACGATTGCAGCGAGGCGAATTCGACCGGACGCAGGGTGATGTCGAAACCGGCTTCGGCGCCCATGGCCTGCACCAGCTCGAACACCTGCTGCATGGTGGTGTTGTTGCCGAAGGTGATCTCGAACTTGACGCGGTCGAAACCCGCTTCCTTGAGCAGGGCCTGGGCCTTCTTGGGATCGCGGCCGGCGTGCTCGAACGACTTGTTGTAGGCGAAGCTGGCCGGCGGGAACGGCTGGTAGGCCGGCTGGTACTGGCCTTCGCCGATGACCTGGTTGAGCACGTCGCGGTCGATGGCCAGGTCGAGCGCCTGGCGCACGCGCTTGTCCTTGGCCAGCGGGTTGTTGGCGCGCGCGCCATTGCCCAGGTTGACCGAGATCGACTGGAAGCCCAGGCCCGTGACGGGGGCCAGGCGCAGGTTGGCGTCGTCCTTGACCGCCTTGGCGTCGCTGGGCGCCACGCGCTCGATGATGTCGAGGTCACCGGCGCGCAGGTTGTTCAGGCGCACGGTGTTGTCGGGGATCGGCGTGAAGACGACACGGTCGAAGTGATAGTTGGCGGCGTCCCAATACTTGGGAAATTTCTCCAGCACGATGCGGTCGTTCTGCACCCGTTCCTTGAACTGGTACGGGCCCGAGCATACCGGCTTGCCGCCGGGATCCTTGTCGAACGAGGCGGGCGAGATCATCATGCCGGCGCGGTCGGACAGCTGCGACAGCAGCGAGGCGTCGGGCTCGGACAGGTGCAGCACCACGGTGCTGGCGTCCGGCGCGTCGACGCTGGCCACGGTGGCCAGCTCGCTCTTGCGGTTGCTGTCGGGCAGCGTGCGGGCGCGATCCAGGTTGGCCTTGACCGCGGCGGCGTCGATCGGCGTGCCGTCATGGAACACGGCATCGGTGCGCAGCTTGAAGGTCAGCGTCTTGTTGTCCGGGCTGGTGCTCCAGGACTGCGCCAACTGAGGCACGAACTTCAGGTCCGGCGTGATATCGACCAGCTTGTCGCACAGCGAGGCGAACACGATGCGGCCGACAAAGGTGCGGGCGCGGGTCGGATCGAGCACGTCCGGGTCGTCCTGCAGGCCGACCCGCAGGGTCGACTGGGCTTGGGCCAGCCCGCTGGCCAGCATTCCCGCCATGACCATGGCGAGGCAGAGTTTACGCATGAATGATCTCCGTCGATTCAGGCGGCCTGCTTCCCCCCGCGCCGGACGGCGCGCCGCCTGGCGGTGAGGGAACAGACCCCGAGCCGTGCTGCATCGCCGGGCCCATCCCCCCGTTGCGCACGTTCTTGTTGGATTCTGCGCCAGGCGCGCGGCGATTGTATAGAGCGGCGGCATTCAGGCGCTCGAACCACGCGCCAGACGACCGCCTTGCGGACGCGGGAACGCATTCCCGGCCGTCAATGCCTCAGGGCAGCCGGCACGGCGCCGAGAAATCCACCGCCGCCCGCACCGACTCGCGCAGCCTGGCGACCAGCGGCCGGGCATCGTCGCGGCGGTACTGGAAGGAATACGGCAGCGCCGCCGGTTCGGGATCGCAGTGCAGCACGCGCAGGCTGCCCTCGGCCTGCAGCGCCTGGGCCCAATGGCGCGGCAGCAGCCCGACCCCGGTGCCTTCGATCAGCAGGCCGGCGATGGCGCCCCAGTTGTTGCAGCACAGGCGTTCGCCCGCCGCGTCGCGTCCGGCCAGCCAGTCGTCGATGATGCGGGTGGTGCCGGCGCCCGCGGGCAAGGTCACCAGCGGCAGCCGCGCCAGCAATGCCGGCGTCAGGCGGGTGTCGCCCGCGAGCACGGCCGGCGCCGCGACCCAGGCGAACGCGGCTTCTCCGATCGGCGCGGAGGCGATGCCGGGACGCGATGAACGTCCGGCGATGACCGCGAAGTCCAGCTCGCCGTCGGCGACGCGCTGCTCCAGCACCTGGCCGATATCGACGTAGGGTTCCAGCACCAGGTCGGGATAGGCGGCGCGCACCACGCCGATCAGGCGCGGCAGCCAGGTCAGCGCGGTCAGTTCGCCCACGCCGAAACGGCAGCGGCCGCGCAGGCCGGGCGTTTCAGCCAGGGAGGCGCGGATCTGATCGGCCGCGGCCAGCAGTTCGCGCGCCTGCGGCAGCAGCCGCTGGCCGGCGTCGGTCAGCGCCGCTTTGTGGCCGCTGCGGTCGAACAGCCGTTGACCCAGCGCCTCCTCGAGTTCGGCGATGCGCTTGGACAGCGACGACACCGACAGGTGCAGGCGCTCGGCCGCCACGGCGAAACTGGCGCAGGTGGCGGCCCAGTAGAAGGCTTCGAGTTGCTTGAGGGTCATGCCCGGATTGTAGGGGCGCGCGGCGCCCCCGGCGCGGCATGGCCACGCGGACGGCCGTGACGGCGGCGTCCGCGTCGACGGGGTCAGGCGGCCTGCGGCAAGCGCAGTTGCGGCGACAGCCGCAGGGTATCGATGGCGGCACGGAGCATGCGCTCGACGCGCGGCCAGATATCGCCCTTGAGACGATCGGACCAACAGATGGTGCCGAACACCCCTTCGATCAGGGAGTGCAGGTAGACATTGGACAGGCGCACGTCGAGCGCGGGCGGCAGGTCCTCGCGGCTGACGGCGGCGCGCAGCAGTTTTTCAGACGTGCGCAGGGCGTGGCGTTCCCACAGGTCGCGGCGGCGCAGGAGGGGCGCGTTCTCGTCGCTGCGCTCGCATTTCAGGTAGAGAATTTCCAGCACGCGCTGCACCGAGCCTTCCTCCGCGTAGATCTGCACGTACTGACGCATCGAGGCGTACAGCGCTTCCAGCGCCGCGCCATCGGTCGAGACCCGCGTCAACGACACCGCCTCGCCCAGCGCCCGGTCGCACATGGCGATGCAGACATCGATCTTGTTCTTGTAATGGCCGTAGACGGCGCCCCGGGACACGCCCGCGAAATCGGCGATATCGCTCATGGTGGTGCTGGCCACGCCCTTGGACAGGAACACGTGTTCGGCGGCGTCCAGGATGCGGTCGCGGGTGCGTTGGGATTCTTCTTTCGTCTTGCGGGCCATACAGGGATCTCCTTGTGGAAAATGGGTTGAAGGGATGGATATGAAAACGGCGGCCCGCCTTGCGGGGGCCGCCGTCTGCGCACTGTGAAGAAGTGTGCAGCCGCCAGCATACTTTCGAACAAAACAATTAATCAAGCATGACGGATTAAATGATAGACTGCGGACCCCACAGGGAAAACCCGCGAATTTCCCTCTCTCGCCCGCAACGGGCGCCCAACAATAATTTTTAGAAAATGACGCACCAAGTTCCCTTCAGAACGCTCGCATTCGCATCCGTATTGGTTCTCGTTTCTGCATGCTCGAAGCAGGAGCCTCCTGCAGCCGCCAACGTCCCCGCCGAAATCGGCGTCATCGTGGCCCGGGCCACGCCCACTTCCGTGGCCAGCGAACTGCCTGGCCGGCTGGAGCCCTACCGCGAGGCCGAGGTCCGCGCCCGCGTGGCCGGCATCGTCACCCGCCGCCTGTATGAAGAAGGCCAGGAAGTGGCGCGCGGCACGCCGCTATTCCAGATCGACCCGGCGCCGCTGCAGGCCACCTACGATTCCGAGGCCGCCTCGCTGGCGCGCGCCCAGGCCAACCTGTCCGCCGCCGCCGACAAGCTGCGCCGCTACGCCGACCTGGTGTCCGACCGCGCCATCAGCGAACGCGACCACGCCGAAAGCGTGGCCGAGGAACGCCAGGCCCGCGCCGAGGTGGCGCTGGCCAAGGCCAACCTGCAAAGCGCCAGGCTGCGGCTGGAATACGCCCGGGTCACCTCGCCGATCGACGGCCGCGCGCGCCGCGCGCTGGTCACCGAGGGCGCGCTGGTGGGCGAAGGCCAGGCCACCCCGCTGACGGTGGTGCAGCAGCTCGACCCGATCTACGTCAATTTCGCCCAACCCGCGGCTGAGGTCATGCAGTTGCAGAAGCAGATCCGCGCCGGGGCCGTGGAAGGCGTCGCGCCCGACAAGATGCGGGTGCGCCTGCTGCTGCCGGACGGTTCCGAGTACGGCCAGGACGGCACGCTGTCGTTCGCCGACCTGGCGGTCGATCCCGGCACCGACAACGTGACCATGCGCGCGCTGTTCGACAACCCGGACCGCGCGCTGCTGCCGGGCATGTATGTGCGAGTGCGTCTGGAGCAGGCCGTCAACCGCGACACCTACCTGGTGCCGCGCGACGCCCTGCTGCGTAATGCCGACGGCGCCCACCTGCTGGTGGCTGGCGACGACGGCGAACTGCGCAGTGCGCCAGTGGCCGCGCATCGTCTGCTGGGCCCGAATTGGGTCGTCACAGAGGGCCTGAAAGGCGGTGAGCGCGTGGTGGTGGAAAACGCCGCGCAGCTGGCCCCCGGCCAGAAAATCAAACCGGTCGAGCGGGCCGCGCCGAGCGCGCCCGCGGCGACCGCGGGAAATAACGAAAAAAGGTAAACCGCCATGGCGCGTTTCTTTATCGATCGCCCCGTTTTCGCGTGGGTGATCTCGCTGCTGATCGCGCTGATCGGCCTGTTGTCGATCCGCGCGCTGCCGGTGGCGCAGTATCCGGACATCGCTCCGCCCGTCGTCAACATCGGCGCCAGCTATCCCGGCGCCTCGGCCAAGGTGGTCGAGGAAGCCGTCACGGCCATCATCGAACGCGAGATGAACGGCGCCCCGGGGCTGATGTACACCTCGTCCAGCAGCGATTCGACCGGCTGGGCCAGCATCAACCTGACCTTCAAGCAAGGCACCAACCCCGACATCGCGGCGGTGGAAGTGCAGAACCGCCTGAAGGCGGTCGAGCCGCGCCTGCCGGAATCCGTGCGGCGCGACGGCGTGCGCGTAGAGAAGGCGGCGGACAACATCCAGCTGGTGGTGTCGTTGAAGTCCAACGGCAGCCTCGATGACATGCAGCTGGGCGAACTGGCGGCCTCCAATGTGCTGCAGGCACTGCGGCGGGTCGAGGGCGTAGGCAAGGTGCAGTTGTTCGGCGCGGAAGCGGCGATGCGCATCTGGCCGGACCCGGCCAGGCTCACCGCCCTGTCGCTGACGCCGGGCGACATCGTCTCGGCCCTGCGCAGCCACAACGCGCGCGTCACCATCGGCGAACTGGGCAACCAGGCCGTGCCGAAGGACGCGCCGCTGAACGCCAGCATCGTGGCGGGGGAATCGCTGCACACGCCGGAACAGTTCGCCAACATCCCGTTGCGGGCGCTGCCGGGCGGCGCCACGCTGCGCCTGAAGGACGTGGCGCGGGTGGAGCTGGGCGGCACCGACTACATGTACCTGTCGCGCGTCAACGGCATGACGGGCACCGGCCTGGGCATCAAGCTGGCGCCCGGCTCCAACGCGGTCGAGACCACCCGCCGCATCCGCGAAACCATGCGCGAACTGGCGCAGTATTTCCCGCCGGGCGTGAGCTGGGACATTCCGTATGAAACCTCCACCTTCGTCGAGATATCGATCCAGAAGGTGCTGATGACGTTGCTGGAGGCGGTGGCGCTGGTGTTCTGCGTGATGTACCTGTTCATGCAGAACCTGCGCGCCACGCTGATCCCGACGCTGGTGGTGCCGGTGGCGCTGCTGGGCACGCTGGGGGTGATGCTGGGGCTGGGCTATTCGATCAACGTGCTGACGATGTTCGGCATGGTGCTGGCCATCGGCATCCTGGTGGACGACGCCATCGTGGTGGTCGAGAACGTCGAGCGCATCATGGCCGAGGAAGGCCTGTCGCCGCATGACGCCACGGTCAAGGCCATGGGCCAGATCAGCGGCGCCATCGTCGGCATCACCGTGGTGCTGGTGTCGGTGTTCGTGCCGATGGCGTTCTTCGACGGCGCCGTGGGCAACATCTACCGCCAGTTCGCCGTGACGCTGGCGGTGTCGATCGCCTTCTCGGCCTTCCTGGCGCTGTCGCTGACGCCGGCGCTGTGCGCCAGCCTGCTGAAACCGATCCCGGCCGGCCACCACGAGAAGCGCGGCTTCTTCGGCTGGTTCAACCGCGCCTTTGCGCGCCTGACCACGCGCTATACGGCGCGCGTGGCCGGCGTGCTGGCGCGGCCGGCGCGCTTCGGGCTGGCCTACGCGCTGGTGATCGGCGTGGCGGCGCTGCTGTTCGCGCGCCTGCCGTCGTCGTTCCTGCCGGACGAGGACCAGGGCAGCTTCATGGCCATGGTGATCCTGCCGCAAGGTTCGCCGCAGGCCGAGACCATGGCCGTGGTCAAGGACGTCGAGCGCTACATGATGGAACACGAGCCGGTACAGTACGTGTATTCGGTCAACGGCTTCAGCCAGTACGGCAGCGGCCCGAACTCGGCCATGTTCTTCGTCACGCTCAAGGACTGGAAGGCGCGGCGCGATGCCTCGCTGCACGTCGATGCGGTGGTCAAGCGCATCAACGAGGCCTTTGCCGACCGCAAGAACCTGATGGTGTTCGCGCTGAACTCGCCGCCGCTGCCGGACCTGGGCTCGACCTCGGGCTTCGACTTCCGGCTGCAGGACCGCGGCGGCCTGGGCTATGAGGCCTTGACGCAGGCGCGGCGAAAACTGCTGGCGGCGGCGGCCGAGCATCCGGCGCTGACGGACGTGGTGTTCGCCGGCCAGGAAGAGGCGCCGCAGCTGCAGTTGCGCATCGACCGTGACAAGGCGCAGGCCATGGGCGTGCCGATCGACGAGATCAACACCGCGCTGGCGGTGATGTATGGCTCGGACTACATCGGCGACTTCATGCTCAACGGCCAGGTGCGGCGCGTGACGGTGCAGGCCGACGGCAAGCGCCGCGTGGACGTGGATGACATCTCGCGCCTGCACGTGCGCAACCTGCAAGGCCAGATGGTGCCGCTATCGGCGTTCGCCACGCTGAAGTGGTCGATGGGGCCGCCGCAGCTGAACCGCTACAACGGCTTCCCGTCGTTCACCATCAACGGCTCGGCGGCGCCGGGCCACAGCAGCGGCGAGGCCATGCGCGCCATGGAGGCGCTGGCGGCCGAGCTGCCGCGCGGCATCGGCTTCGACTGGTCGGGCCAGTCATACGAAGAGCGGCTGTCCGGCAACCAGGCGCCGGTGTTGTTCGCGCTGTCGGTGCTGATCGTGTTCCTGGCGCTGGCGGCCCTGTATGAGAGCTGGTCGATTCCGCTGGCGGTGATCCTGGTGGTGCCGCTGGGCGTGATCGGCGCGCTGCTGGGCGTGACCGTGCGCGGCATGCCCAATGACATCTACTTCAAGGTCGGCCTGATCGCCACCATCGGCCTGTCGGCCAAGAACGCGATCCTGATCGTGGAAGTGGCCAAGGACCTGGTGCGCGATGGCCAGGGCATCCTGTCCGCCACGCTGGAAGCCGCGCGGCTGCGGCTGCGGCCGATCGTGATGACCTCGCTGGCCTTCGGCGTGGGCGTGCTGCCGCTGGCGCTGGCCAGCGGCGCCGCCTCCGGCGCGCAGGCCGCCATCGGTACCGGCGTGCTGGGCGGGATCATTACCGCGACCGTGCTGGCGGTGTTCCTGGTGCCGCTGTTCTTTCTTATCGTGGGGCGCATGGTCGGCATGCGCGCCCGCCCCGCGCGCCCCGAGGGCCGCGAATCGCTGGAGACGACGCCATGAAACCCGTGGCAATGACCCTGCTGGCGCTGGCGCTGTCCGGCTGCTCGCTGGCGCCCACCCATGAGCGCCCCGCGGCGCCGGTGCCGGCGCAATACGACACGCCGGCGCAGCCCGGCCAGGCGGCCGCGCCACAGGACTGGCGTGCCTATTTCAACGACCCGGCGCTACAGGCCTGGATCACGGCCGCGCTGGCCAACAACCGCGACCTGCGGGTGGCGGCATTGCGCATCGAGGAGGCGCGCGCGCTGTACGGCGTGCAGCAATCGGAACGCCTGCCGTCGATCGACGCCAGCGGCGAGTTCAGCCGCGGCCGCGCCACCGAACCGGGCCAGTCCGGCACGGCGGTGTCCAGCCGTTATCGCGCCGCCGTCGGCATTACCGCCTTCGAACTGGATTTCTTCGGCCGGGTGCGGAGCCTGTCGGATGCCGCGCTGGCGCGCTACCTGGCCAGCGAGGAGGCGCACCGCGCCGCCACGCTGGCGCTGGTGGCAGAGACGGCGACGGCCTACTTCAACCAGCGTTCGCTGGCCGAGCAACTGCGCCTGACCGACGACACGCTGGCGCTGCGCGAGACCTCTCTCAAGCTGACCCAGCGCCGCTACGACGCCGGACTGGAGACCGCCATCGGCCTGCGCACCGCGCAGATGCTGGTGGAAAGCTCGCGCGCCACGCGCGCCGAGCTGACCCGCGAGGCCAGCCTCGCGCGGCATGCGCTGGGCCTGCTGGCGGGCGATTTCGCGCTGCCGCTCGGCGTCGATCCGGCGCCGCTGGAGAGCCAGAGCCTGACGCCGCTGGCGGCCGGCCTGCCGTCCGAGCTGCTGACGCGCCGCCCCGATCTGCGCCAGGCGGAACAGGCGCTGCGCGCGGCCAATGCCGACATCGGCGCGGCGCGCGCGGCATTCTTCCCGTCGGTGCAGCTGACCACCGACATCGGCACCACCGCCGACCGCTTCTCGGACCTGTTCAGCGGCGGCACCGGCGGCTGGAGCTTCGCGCCGCGCCTGACGCTGCCGATCTTCAACGCCGGCCGCAACCGCGCCAACCTGTCGCTGGCCGAGACCCGCAAGCACATCGCGGTGGCGCAGTACGAGGGCAGCATCCAGGCGGCGTTCCGCGACGTGGCCGACGCCCTGTCGGCGCGCGACGCGCTGCGCGACCAGATCGAGGCCCAGCGCAAGGTGCGCGACGCCGACCGCGAGCGCCAGCGGCTGGCCGAGCGGCGCTATGCGCGCGGGGTGGCGAACTACCTGGAGACGCTGGAGGCCCAGCGCAGCCTGTTCGAATCCGAGCAGGAGTACATCCGGCTGCAGCAGCGCCGGCTGGTCAATGCGGTGGATCTGTACAAGGCGCTGGGGGGATGGGACGACGGCGCATCGCCGGCGTCCTGACGCGGCCCGGCCCTCACGCTACGGGGTACGTCGGCGGGAAGGATCAGGCGCGCGCGCTGACGCGGTAGGCGCAGCGGCGCGCGCCCAGCAGGATGTGCTCTTCGCGCTCGACCCGCACGCCTTCGCCCAGCACTTGTCGGAACAGTTCCAGCTCGCTGCGGCAAAAGCCCATGCAGGCCTGGGCCGCCGCACAGATGGGACAGTGGTTCTCGATGAACAGGAAGTCGTCGCCGTCGCGGCGCATCTCGGCCATGTAGCCCTCGGCCGAACGCACCCGCGCCAGGCATTCGAGCCGCCGCGGCAGATCGCGGGCGCCTTCCAGCGCCTGCCGGTAGGTCGCCAGCATGGCGGTCTCGCGCACCGCAATCAGCTTGTCAACGCCGTCCTCGCCGAACACCTGGCGCACGGCGTTGATCATCTGCACCGTCATGTCGGCGTGCGTGTCGGGGAAGCGGCGCTGGCCGGCATCGGTCAGGAACCAGATCTGCGTCGGCCGGCCGCGCCCCGCGCTGCGGCTTTCCGAATCCACCAGGCCGTCCGCGTGCAGGCGCGCCATCTGCTGGCGCACCGCCTCGGCCGTGACCTCGAGCGCCTTGGCGATGACCGCCACCGACTGCGGCCCGCGCGTCTTGAGCGTCATGAGCACGCGGTCCGCCGGCTGGTGCGGTTGCCAGGAAATGGGATGGGACAGGGTGTCGTCGGACATGGAAGGTCGGAAAGGCGCCAGGCCCTTATGGTGCCACGAACCGGGCCCGTCAGTCAGCCGGCCGGCTCGGGCGCGGGCGACTGCGCTCGCGGGGTCTCCGTT
Organism: Achromobacter ruhlandii; assembly: GCF_902859695.1. GTDB lineage: Bacteria > Pseudomonadota > Gammaproteobacteria > Burkholderiales > Burkholderiaceae_B > Achromobacter > Achromobacter ruhlandii. The sequence goes on along the minus strand of NZ_CADIJL010000001.1, from coordinate 135,689 downwards.
TCCGAAGGCGCCTCCCAGCCGCCGCCCAGCGCCTTGTAGAGCGCGACCAGGCTGGTGTAGGAGGCCGTTTCGGCCTGCGCCACCGCGTCCTGCGCCCGCAGCTGCGTGCGCTGCGCGTCCAGCACCGTCAGGTACGGCGTGCCGCCTTCGCGGTAGCGCAGGCGCGCCAGTTCCGCCGCCCGGGCGCTGTGGGCGGCCGCCTGCGCCAGGTTGCCGAGCCGCTGCTGGGTCTGGCCGTACTGCGTCAGCGCGCCCTCCAGTTCCTCCACCGCCTGCAGCACGGTCTGTTCATAGCGCGCCACCTCGCCCTGCGAACGCGCCTGGGCGGCGCGCTTACGCGCCAGCGCGGTGGGCAGGTGCAAGGCCGGCCAGTTGACGCCGGGCGCCACGCTGAAGGCGCGGCTGGAAGCGCTGCCGAAATCGGCGCCGCGCAAGGCCACGAAGCCGAGGAAGCCGCCCAGGTCGATGCGCGGGTACAGCTCGGCGGTGGCCACGCCCACGTCGGCATTGGCCGCCGCCATGTTGCGCTCGGCCGCCCGGATGTCGGGACGGCGCGACAGCAAGGCGCCGACGTCGCCGATCGGCAGGCGCGCCGCCAGCGGCGGCCGCGGCGTGGCCGCGTCCAGTTCGCCCAGCTCCACCGGCCGCAGGCCTGCCAGCACCGCCAGGCGGTACAGCGCCAGGCGCCGCGCGGTTTCCTGCAGCGGTACGCTGGCCTGCACGGTTTCCAGGTCGGCGCGGGCGCTGGCAAGATCGCCCTCGTCGCCCCGGCCCGCCGACACCATGGCCTGGATCACGCGCAGGCTGTCGCGCTGGCTGTCCAGGTTGGCGCGCGCCACCGCCAGGCGTTGTTCGGCGCCGCGCAGCTCGAAATAGTTGCGCGCCACCTCGGCCACCACCACGATGCGGGCCTGCGCCAGGTCGGCGGCCTGGGCCTCGCTGCGCGCCGCCGCGCCCTCGGCCGCGCGCCGCAGGCGGCCGAACAGGTCGATCTCCCAGGTGGCGTCAAAGCCGGCGCGGTAGCTCTTGGCGAGGTTGCGCTCGCCCGCGATGCCGGGGTTGGCCTGCGACAGGCTGCGCTCGAAGCGCCCGCCCAGCGTCACGGTGGGGAGCTGGTCGAGTTCCTTCTCGTCCAGCACCGCGCGCGACTCGGCCAGGCGGGCCTGGGCGATGCGGATGTCGTGGTTGCGTTGCAGCGCCAGCGTGATCAGCCGGTCCAGCTGCGGGTCCTGCAGCTGCTTCCACCAGTCCTGCTGCAGCCGGTCGGTGGAGAACAGCGCCTGCTCGGGACTGGCCAGCGCCACCGGCGCGGCCTGGGGTTTCTGATAGTCGGGGCCCACCGCGCAGCCGGCTGTGGCCAGCGCGGCCAGCAGCGCCGTGGCGCCGCGGCGCAGGCGTTTGGAGAGGTCAGGATGTTTCATGATGGTTCCTCAATGCGTGGCGGCAGGCCGCGAGGTCGCGACCGGCAACGTGTCCTCGGCCTGGGCCTGCGCCAGTTCGCGGGCGCGCGGCGTGTCGTTGGCGGCGCGGTGGTCGCGCGCCAGCACGGTGTAGACGGTGGGCAGCACGAACAGCGTGAACAGCGTGCCGACCAGCATGCCGACCACGATCACCAACCCCAGGCTGTAGCGGCTGTGGGCGCCGGCGCCGCTGGCGAACAGCAGTGGAATCAGGCCCACCACCATGGCCGCGGTGGTCATCAGGATCGGGCGCAGGCGGATGCGGGCGGCGTGCTCCATGGCGCTGCGCCGGTCCAGGCCGTGGCTGACCTGCATCTCGTTGGCGAATTCCACCATCAGGATGCCGTGCTTGCTGATCAGCCCGATCAGCGTCACCAGCCCGATCTGCGTGTAGATGTTGATGGTCGCCATGCCCAGCGCCAGCGGGATCAGCGCGCCGCAGATCGACAACGGCACGCTCACCAGGATGATGAACGGGTCGCGCAGGCTTTCGTACTGCGCCGCAAGCACCAGGTAGATGACGATAATGGCGAAGATGAAAGTGATCATCAGCGCCGAGCCCTCCTGGCTGAACTGGCGCGCGTCCGATTGCCAGTCGTAGCTGAAGCCGGCCGGCAGCTGCTGCGCCTGGCGCGTCAGGAACTGGACCGCGTCGCCCATGGTCACGCCCGGCATCGGGATGGCCTGGAAGGTGGCGGCGTTGAGCTGGTTGAACTGGGTCAGCTTGTTGGGCTCGACGCCCATCGACACCGACACGAAGTTCGACAGCGGCACCTGCGCGCCGCTGGCGCTCTTGACGTAATACCGCGCCAGCGACTCGGGCGAGATGCGCTGCTGGCGCAGGCTCTGTGGGATCACGTCGTACGAGCGGCCGTCCATGCCGAAGCGGTTGACGTAGTTCTCGCCCACCAGCACCGCCAGCGTGTCGCCCACCGCCTTCATGGTGACGCCCAGGCTGTTGGCCTTGGCGCGGTCCACCTTCAGTTGCACCACCGGGTTGTTGTAGTCCAGGTCGCTGTCGACCACCATGAACAGGCCGCTGGCGCGCGCCGCCTGCTTCAGGTTTTCCATGGCCTCGTACACCACCGGGTAGTCGGCCGCGCTCATGATGACCATCTGCACCGGCAGGCCGCCGGTCGAGCCCGGCAGCGGCGGCAACTGGAAGGCGAAGATGTTGCTGCCCTCGATCTGGTTGACCATCGACTGCATGTCGGCCTGGATCTGGTCGGCCGAGCGCTTGCGCTCGTGCCAGTCGACGAAATTGACGCCGCCGATGCTGTTGGAGACGCCGTCCGAGCCGTTGATGAGCCAGCGGCCCTTCTGCTCGGGCAGCGTCGCCATCACGTCGTCCCACTTCTTGCCGAACTTCTCGACGTAGTCGATGTTGGCCTGCTGCGGCGACTTGATCGCGGTGAGCACGGTGGACTGGTCCTCGACCGGCGCCAGTTCGCGCTGGGCGGCGTTGTACAGGAACGGCAGGCTGGCCATCACCGCCACCGCCAGCAGGCCGGTGACCCAGCGGTGATGCAGCGACACATCCAGCAGCCGGCCGTAGGCCTGGCCCAGGCGATTGAAGAAGTGTTCGGCGCGGCGCGCCATCCAGCCCTCGGAGACGTGGCTGTTGAGCAGGAACGAACTCATCACCGGCGACAGCGTCAGCGCGATCACGCCCGACACCACCACCGCCCCCGCCAGCGTGAAGGCGAATTCCTTGAACAGCGACCCGGTCAGGCCGCCCATCAGGCCGATCGGCGCGTACACCGCCGCCAGCGTGATGGTCATGGCGATGACCGGGCCGGCCACTTCGCGCGCGCCGATCAGCGCCGCACGCACCGGCGACTTGCCTTCCTCGATGTGGCGGTGCACGTTCTCGACCACCACGATGGCGTCGTCCACCACCAGGCCGATGGCCAGCACCATGGCCAGCAGCGTCAGCAGGTTCACGCTGAAGCCGAACAGCGCCATGATGGCAGCGCCCCCGAGCATCGACAGCGGAATGGTGACCACCGGGATCAGCACCGCGCGCAGCGAGCCCAGGCACAGGAAGATCACCGCCACCACGATGACGATGGCTTCCAACAGCGTGTGCACCACGCCGTCGATCGAGGCGCTGATGAAGCGCGCCAGCTCGAACGGCACCTGCACGCTGGTGCCCGGCGGCAGGTTCTGCTTGATGTTGGGCAGCAGTTCGTTCAGGCGCTTGACGATCACCAGCGGGTTGCCGACCGGCGTGGCGTTCAGGCCGAAATACACGGCCGGCTCGCCGTCCATCAGGCCGCTGGAGTCGGTCGAGGCCGCGCCCAACTCCACGGTCGCCACGTCGCCCAGGCGCACGATGGCGTCGCCCTCGCGCTTGATGACCATGTCGCGGAACTCGGCCACGTTGACCAGGTCGGTGTTGACGTTGATGTTGGACACCACGTACAGGCCCTTGGCCTGGCCGGGCGCGGCCTGCACGTTGTTCTGGCGCAGGGCCTCGGCCAGTTCGCCGGCCGAGAGGCCGCGCGCGGCCAGCCGGTCGGGATCGAGCCAGACCCGCATCGCCAGCTTCTGGCCGCCGTACAGTTCCACGCTGGCCACGCCGTCGATCGACGACAGCTGCGGCTGCACCACGCGCGACAGGTAGTCGGTCAGCGCCGGCAGCGACATGGTCGAGCTGGAGAACCCCACGTAGGCCACAGCCGTCGCCTCGCCGGCGGACTTGACCAGCACCGGGTCGTAGGCGTCCTGCGGCAGGCGGTATTTGACTTCGTTGACCTTGGCCATGACCTCGGTCATAGCCTTGTTGGAATCGGCGTTGAGCTTCATGCGCACCGTGATCACGCTGCGGCCCTGGGTCGAGGACGACGACAGGTAGTCGATGCCTTCGACCGTGGCGACGGATTGCGCGATGGGCTGGGTGACGAAGCCCTGCATCAGGTCGGGCGAGGCGCCCGGGTACTGCGTGGTGATGGTGATGGTGGTGCTTTCGGTCAGCGGGTACTGGCGGATCGGCAGGCCGCTCAGGGCGCGCAGCCCCATCAGCAGCAGCAGTGTGCTGACCACCAGCGCCAGCACCGGCCGGCGCACGAACAGATCGGTGAACTTCATGATCGGCTCCGTGGGTTCAGCGGGCTTGCGCCACGGAGTGCGGCGCGGCGTCCAGCGCCACGGTGTCCTGGGCGCTGATCTCGACCGGCGCGCCGTTGTGCAGGCGCAACTGGCCCGAGGTCACCACGCGGTCGCCGGGCTTGAGGCCCTTGGTCACCACCACCCGACCGCTGGCGCGCTCGGCGGTCTGCACGTAGGCCTGGGTCACGGTCGGCGGCGCCGATGCGTCGCCGGCCTTGGGCGGCGTCACCACATAGACCGAGTCGCCATAGGCGCTGTAGCTGACTGCGGTTTCCGGCACGGTCAGCACGCCGGGCCGCGGCGGCAGCACCACCTGGCCGTGGGCGAACATGCCCGCCGCCAGCGCGCCGTCGGCATTGGCCAGCGTGGCCTGCACGCGCACGGTGCGCGAGCCAGGATCCACCTGCGGCTCGATGGTGGTGACGGCGCCTTCGAAAACCCGTCCGGCGTGGGCGTCGACCGTCACGGTCACCGGCTGGCCGACGCGCAGCGCGCCCAGCGCCTGTTCCGGCAGGGTGATGTTGGCGTAGACGCTGGCCGCGTCGGTCAGCGACACCAGCGGATCGCCGGCGCGGGCGAACTGGCCCAGATTGATGCGGCGCACGCCGAGCACGCCGTCGAACGGGGCCTTGACGCGCTTCTGTTCGATCAGCGCCTGGATGCGCTTGATTTCGCCGGCGGCCTGGTCGTAGTCGGCCTGGGCCTGGTCCAGTTGTTCGCGGGTCGCGGCCTGCAGCGGCACCAGGCGGCGGGTGCGCTCCAGCAACGCCCGGGCGTTCCTGGCCTGGGCCTGCAGGCGCGCCAGTTCGCCCTGCTCGGGCGCGTCGTTCAGTTGGACCAGCAGTTGCCCCGCGCGTACCCGCTCGCCGGGCGTGAACAGGATCTGCGCCACCCTGCCATCGACTTCGGCCGGCACCAGCACCTGCCGCGTCGCCTCGATCGAGCCGATGCCCGACAGCGCCGCCGGGAAGTCGGCCTGCAACACGGGCGCCACCGCCACCTTGGCCGGCGCCATGGCCCAGCCACCCTTGTGCTGCGCGCCGCCGAATTTCCAGTACAGCCCGCCCCCCGCCACCACCGCCAGGGCCAGCACCCCGGCGACCCATGCACCCGATTTCGCCTTCATGATTCTCTCGCTATTTATCAAAGGAATGGCTTGGATAATCCTAGAAAAATCAGACGAAGTCAAAAAACCTAAAGTAATGTTGAGGATTGAGGAAATCTATCGACGCAAACGGGCAAGAAAAAACCGCCGGCGAAAGCCGGCGGTTTGCGGGAAAACGGGTTGGCGCCTGGGGCGCGGGGTATCGCGCACCGCCAGCGCCAGGGATCGGCGCCACGTGACAGGCGGGCGCTATGTCTACGTGCGCACCATGTGCAGGTAGTGGCGGTGGCGCTCGTACTGGTCGAGGATGTCGCCGATCACGGCATCACGGCTCCAGCCCATGATGTCGTAGTCCTGCCCGCCCTCGCGCAGGTGGACCTCGGCGCGGAAGTACTTGCGCTCCTCTTCGTCGGCGGCCTCCTCGGGCGTCAGGCTGGGCCGCACGAAGGCCTGCGGCTGCACCGAATAGAAGAAGTCCAGGTGTTCGCCGTGGTTAACTTCCAGCACCACGCCGCCCTCGCCGTCGCCTTCCTTGACCGCCACCGCGTAGCCCTGCTTGCGCAGTTCATCGGCCACGTCTTCCAGGGCCGGGGTCACCACGTCCGCGATGAAGCGCAGCACATGGGCGCGGCGCGGCATCATGACCATGTTGCGCAGCCGCCGTTCCCACGACTGGCCGCCGCGCGCCGGGCGCGACAGCGTCAGCGACTGGTAGCGGATGCCGCGCTTGGTGGCATCGAGCTTGAGGGCCTTGAACAACCCCCACAGCGACAGCAGCAGGATGACCGAGAACGGCAGCGCGCTGGCGATGGTCGCCGTCTGCAGCGCCGTCAGGCCATCGGCCAGCAGCAGCGCGATGGCCACGGCGCCCATCGACAGTGACCAGAAGATGCGCTGCCACACGGGCGTGCGGTCGGCGCCGCCCGAGGCCAGCAGGTCCACCACCAGCGCGCCCGAATCCGCCGAAGTGACGAAGAACACCGCCACCATGGCAATGGCGAAGATCGATATCACACCGCTCCACGGCAACAGCTCGAAGAACGCGAACAGGGCCAGGGAGTTGTCGTCCTTGACGGTGTCGGCGAACCCCTTGATGCCGTCGACCAGGATGAAGTGGATGGCGGTGTCGCCGAATACGGTCATCCAGAACAGCGTGAACCCGGCCGGCACCAGCAGCACGCCGCTGACGAATTCGCGGATGGTGCGGCCACGCGAGATGCGGGCGATGAACAGGCCCACGAACGGCGACCAGGCGATCCACCAGCCCCAGTAGAACAGGGTCCAGCCGCCGATCCAGTCGGTCGGCTCATACGCATACAGGTTGAAGGTCTTGTTGACGATGTCCGACAGGTAGGCGCCGGTGTTCTGCACGAAGGTCTGCAGCAGGAACACGGTGGGGCCGGCCACCAGCACGAACAGCAGCAGGATCACCGCCAGCACCATGTTGGCTTCGGACAGGATGCGGATGCCCTTGTCCAGGCCGCTGGCCACCGACAGCGTGGCCAGTCCGCAGGTGATGACGATCAGGATGATCTGCGGCATCACGCCCACGGGAATGCCGAACAGATGGTTCAGGCCGCTGTTCATCTGCGCCACGCCCAGCCCCAGCGAGGTGGCCACGCCCAGCACCGTGCCGATGATGGCGAACACGTCGACCGCGTGGCCGATGGGGCCGTGGATGCGGTTGCCGATCAGCGGATACAACGCCGACCGCAGCGTCAGAGGCAGCCCGTGGCGGAAGCTGAAGAACGCCAGCGTCAGCGCCACCACGGCGTAAATGGCCCAGGCGTGCAGGCCCCAGTGGAAGAAGGTGATCTTCATGGATTCGCGCGCGGCGGCCGCGGTGGCGCCCTCGCCCACCGGCGGCGACATGAAGTGCATGACCGGCTCGGCCACGCCGAAGAACATCAGGCCGATGCCCATGCCCGCCGAGAACAGCATGGCGAACCAGGTGAAGTTGCGGTAGTCGGGCTCGCTGTGGTCGGGCCCCAGCTTGATGTCGCCATAGCGGCTGATGGCCAGGAACGCCACCGACAGCAGGATGATGGCGACCACCAGGATGTAGAACCAGCTGGCGTTGCCCAGGATCCAGGCCTGGATCGATTCGAACAGGTTCTGCGCGGTCCTGGGCGTCGCGATGGCGAAGCCCACCAGCAGCAGCGTGAACAGCGCCGCCGTATAAAAGACCGGGCGATTGATGGTGGATGGTCGGGTTTCTGAAGACATGCTGCCGCTCCTTTCGCCCGAGGGATGCCGAAGGCAACGGCGCTGGCCCCCTCAGTCCAGCCGGCGCGCCGCCGTTATTACTATCATGCCGCCGCTGGCGGTGACAATGCCCGCATGGCCCTGAGCGCGCGGCGCCCGGCATTCGGTCCCGGACCGGCCGCGCGGGTCGTCGTCGGGCCGGGCGGCCCTAGCCGGGGTCGCGTTCGCCGAACACCACGCGGCGGAAAAAGCCCGCCAGCACCGATTCGGTGGTCTCGGCGCTGACGTTCTGCGGGTCGAAGGCGAAGCTGAACTGCATGCCGTCGGACAGCGCCAAGAGGCCGATGGCCAGTTCACGCGCGGGCATCGGCAGTGGCGTGCCGACGCGCTCGGAAAACTGGCGGATGTATTCGGTGGTGGCGTCGCGCAGCTCGCCCATGCAGGCAATGAACCCGACCCGGAACTCGGGGTCGCGGGCGGCCTGCAGCTTGGCTTCCATCCACAGCAGGAAGCACTCGTTGTCGCGGAAATGGTTGCTGTAGTAGTGCAGCACGCTGTCTTCCATCTGCTGGCGGGTTTCGCCGGCCTCGAAGATGGCGCGCATGTCGCCCATGACGTTTTCGTGGTCGCGCTTGAGCAGCTGCAGGAAGAGTTCGGACTTGCTTGCGAAATTGGAATAGAAAGCGCCGCGGGTATAGCCGGCCAGCTCGGCGATGTCCTCGACGCTGGCCGCCACGAAGCCCTTGGTCAGGAAGATCGATTGCGCGGCATCGAGCAGACGCTGGCGCGTCTGGTCACGGCTTTGCTCTCGGGTAAGGCGGACTTTTGACATGCGCCGATTCTATCATCTGGAACGATTTCAGATTCACACTTGTATTTGAATACATGGCCGCATTAGAATCCATCCCGTATCGGATTGCCAGGGTGACCGCCGGCCTGGAACGGCCTGCCCCCTCGCGTCCCGCCCCCTCCTCCTGCCCGCGTCGCGAGGTGTTTCGTGAATTCTTCAGGTTCTTGCGCGCCCGTCGCCGCGCGCAATCCCGCCGCCGCCGCGGCGTCTTCCCGCCTTTCCCCGCGCCGCCGCTGGCCGGCGCTCGCCCTGGCGCTGACGCTGGCGCTGGCCGGCTGCGGCAGCAAGGAAGCCGAGGCGCCGCCGCCGCGCCCGGTGGTGGCCATGCCGGCCAAGGCCGACGCCGCGCTGCCGGCCTGGACCCTGCCGGGCGAAGTGCAGGCGCGCTACAGCACGCCGCTGTCGTTCCGCGTGGGCGGCAAGATCATCGAACGCAAGGTGCGCCTGGGCGACACGGTCAAGCCCGGCCAGGTGGTCGCCCGGCTCGATCCCGCCGACGCCACCAAGAACGCCGCCGCCGCCCGCGCCCAGCTGTCGGCCGCCCAGCACCAGCTGGACTACGCCAAGCAGCAACTGGACCGCGACCGCGCCCAGGCCCGCGAAAACCTGATCGCCGCCAACCAGCTCGAACAGACGCGCAACGCCTACGCCTCGGCGCTGGCGCAACGCGACCAGGCGGCGCAACAAGCCGCGCTGTCGGCCGACCAGCTCAACTACACCACCCTCGTGGCCGACCATGCCGGCGTCATCACCGCCGAACAGGCCGACACCGGCCAGAACGTGGCGGCCGGCCAGGCGGTCTACAACCTGGCCTGGTCGGGCGACGTCGACGCGCTCTGCGACGTGCCTGAAAGCGTGCTGGCGGGACTGGCCATCGGCCAGCGCGCCACCGTCACCCTGGCGCCGCTGCCCGGCAAGACCTTCAGCGCCGTGCTGCGCGAGATCGCGCCGGCCGCCGATCCGCAGAGCCGCACCTATCGCGCCAAGCTGACGCTGGAGTCGCCCTCGCCCGAGGTGCGGCTGGGCATGACCGCCAACATCAGCTTCGACAACCGCCAGGCCAACGGCGCCACCACTTACACGGTGCCGGCGACGGCGCTGTTCCATGACGGCACCGAGCCCGCCGTCTGGATCGTCAAGCCGCAGGAAGACACGCTGGAGCTGCGCCGCGTGCAGGTGCTGCGCTATGACGCGCGCAGCGTCACCCTGTCGCAGGGCGTGCAAGCCGGCGAGCGCGTGGTGTGGCAAGGCGTGCACGCCGTGTCGGCCGGCGAAAAGGTCCGCGCGGTGCCGCCGCTGCACCCCGAGGACTTCGCATCATGAGCGCGCCGGTTCCCGAGAATCAGAACGCCGCGCACCGCCACGAGGAAGGCAAGTTCAACCTGTCGGCCTGGGCCCTGCGGCACCAGCCGCTGGTGATCTTCCTGATCACGCTGGTGACGCTGTTCGGCGTGCTGTCGTATTCGCGCCTGGCGCAGTCGGAAGACCCGCCCTTCACCTTCCGCGTGATGGTCATCAAGACCCTGTGGCCCGGCGCCACCTCGCAGCAGGTGCAGGAACAGGTCACCGACCGCATCGCCAAGAAGCTGCAGGAAACGCCATCCACGGACTTCCTGCGCAGCTACTCGCGCCCGGGCGAATCGCTGATCTTCTTCACCATGAAGGACTCGGCCCCGGCCAGCGAGGTGGCCAACGAGTGGTACCAGGTGCGCAAGAAGGTCGGCGACATCGGCGCCACCCTGCCGCAAGGCGTGCAGGGGCCATTCTTCAATGACGAGTTCGGCGACGTCTACACCAACATCTACACCCTGGCCGGCGACGGTTTCTCGCCGGCGCAGTTGCGCGACTACGCCGACAATCTGCGCACGGTGCTGCTGCGCGTGCCGGGCGTGGCCAAGGTCGACTACTTCGGCGAACAGCCCGAGCACGTCTACATCGAGATCAGCAACACGCAGCTCACGCGCCTGGGCGTGTCGCCGCAGCAGATCGCCGAGGCCATCAACAGCCAGAACGCGGTGTCCAGCGCCGGCACCCTGACCACCGCCGACGACCGTATCTTCGTGCGGCCCAGCGGCCAGTTCCAGGACACCCGGGCGCTGGCCGAGACGCTGATCCGCGTCAACGGCAAGTCGATCAGGCTGGGCGATATCGCCACCATCCATCGCGGCTACGACGATCCCCCGGCCGAGCAGATGCGCACGCGCGGCCAGCCGGTGCTGGGCATCGGCATCACAATGCAGCCAGGTCAGGACGTGGTGCACCTGGGCAAGGCCCTGGAGGCCAAGTTCGGCGAGCTCAAGGCGCGGCTGCCGGCCGGCCTGACGCTGACCGAGGTGTCGAGCATGCCCAAGGCGGTGTCGTTCTCGGTGGACGAATTCCTGCGCTCGGTGGCCGAGGCCGTGGCCATCGTGCTGATCGTCAGCCTGGTGTCGCTGGGGCTGCGCACCGGCATGGTGGTGGTGATCTCGATTCCGGTGGTGCTGGCGGTGACCGCGCTGTTCATGGACATGTTCGGCATCGGCCTGCACAAGGTCTCGCTGGGCACGCTGGTGCTGGCGCTGGGCCTGCTGGTGGACGACGCCATCATCGCGGTCGAGATGATGGCGGTGAAGCTGGAACAGGGCTGGAGCCGCGCGCGCGCCGCCGCCTTCGCCTACACCAGCACCGCCTTCCCGATGCTGACCGGCACGCTGGTGACGGTGGCCGGCTTCCTGCCGATCGCGCTGGCCAAGTCCAGCACCGGCGAATACACCCGCTCGATCTTCCAGGTGTCGGCGATCGCGCTGATCACCTCGTGGTTCGCCGCGGTGGTGCTGATCCCGCTGCTGGGCTACCGCATGCTGCCCGAGCGCAAGCGCGAGGCGCACCTGCCCGATGACCACGAGCACGACATCTACAACACCCGCTTCTACCAGCGCCTGCGCGGCTGGGTGGCGTGGTGCGTGGACCGCCGCTGGCGCGTGCTGCTGGCAACGGTGCTGGTGTTCATCCTGTCGATGGCCGGCTTCGGCCTGGTGCCGCAGCAATTCTTCCCCAGCTCGGACCGCACCGAGCTGCTGGTGGACGTGCGGCTGCAGGAAGGCGCCTCGTTCGCGGCCACGCTGCGCCAGGTCGAGCGGCTTGAAAAAGTGCTGGACGGCCGGCCCGAGATCGCCCATTCGGTGAGCTTCGTCGGCACTGGCGCGCCGCGCTTCTACCTGCCGCTGGACCAGCAGCTGGCCACGCCCAACTTCGCGCAGATCGTCATCACCGCCAACTCGGTGGAAGACCGCGAGAAGCTGGCGCACTGGCTGGAGCCGGTGCTGCGCGAGCAGTTCCCGGCGATCCGCAGCCGCCTGTCGCGGCTGGAAAATGGCCCGCCCGTGGGCTTCCAGGTGCAGTTCCGCGTCAGCGGCGACAAGATCCCCGAGGTGCGCCAGGTGGCCGAGAAGGTGGCCGCCGAAGTGCGCGCCGACAGCCGCTCGGTCAACGTGCAGTTCGACTGGGACGAACCGTCCGAGCGCTCGGTGCGCTTTGACATCGACCAGCAGAAGGCCCGCGAGGTCGGCGTAAGCTCCAACGACATCTCCAGCTTCCTGGCGATGACGCTGTCCGGCTACACCGTGACGCAGTACCGCGAGCGCGACAAGCTGATCAACGTCAGCCTGCGCGCCCCCGACAGCGAGCGCGTCGATCCGGGCCGCCTGGCCACGCTGGCCATGCCCACGCCCAACGGCCCGGTGCCGCTGGGCAGCCTGGGCCAGGTGCGCTACGGCCTGGAATACGGCGTGATCTGGGAACGCGACCGCCAGCCCACCATCACCGTGCAGGCCGACGTCAAGGCCGGCGCGCAGGGCATTGACGTGACCCACGCCATCGACAAGAAGCTGGACGCGCTGCGCGCCGAACTGCCGGTGGGCTACCGCATCGAGGTCGGCGGCCCGGTCGAGGAAAGCGCCAAGGGCCAGTCGTCCATCAACGCGCAGATGCCCATCATGATCGTGGCGGTGCTGACGCTGCTGATGGTGCAGTTGCAGAGCTTCGCCCGCGTGCTGATGGTGGTGCTGACCGCGCCGCTCGGCCTGATCGGCGTGGTGGCCGCGCTGCTGCTGTTCGGCAAGCCGTTCGGCTTTGTCGCCATGCTGGGCGTGATCGCGATGTTCGGCATCATCATGCGCAACTCGGTGATCCTGGTCGACCAGATCGAGCAGGACATCAGCGCCGGGCACAAGCGCGTGGACGCCATCGTCGGCGCCACGGTGCGGCGCTTCCGCCCCATCACGTTGACGGCCGCGGCCGCGGTGCTGGCGCTGATCCCGCTGCTGCGCAGCAACTTCTTCGGTCCCATGGCCACGGCCCTGATGGGCGGCATCACCAGCGCCACGGTGCTGACGCTGTTCTTTTTGCCCGCGCTGTACGCGGCCTGGTTCCGCGTGCGCCACGACGAGCGCGAGGAACCCGAAGGCGTGCCGCCCGGCGCCCACGCCGGCGACAACGTAGAACGAGGAGCCTGACGATGTCCCTCCGTCTCCCGACCCCGGCCTGGCGCCTGGCCACCCTGCCGCTGTTGCTGGCGCTGGGCGCCTGCGCCTTCGCCCCCGATAGCAAGCCGCCGGCGATGGCGCAGCCCGCGCAATACGGCGTCGAAGCGCTGCCCGCCGCCGGCGCGCCGGCGCAGGGCGTGGCGCAGCGTTATGCGCGCGACGGCCGTCCGGTGCCCGAATGGTGGAAACGCTTTGGCTCGGACGCGCTCAACGCCATGGTGGAAGAAGGCCTGGCCAACAGCCCGGACCTGGCCGCGGCCGAGCGCAATCTGGCCGGCGCGCGCGAACAGTTGCGCGGACAGGTCAATTCGTCGCTGCTGCCATCGGTGGATGCCGGCGCCGACGTTTCGCGCAAGCGCGCGCTGACCATGCCGAACCTGCCGCAACCCACGGCGCTCTACAACGTCTTCACCGGCCAGGTCCAGGCCAAGTACGACCTCGACCTGTTCGGCGCGGCGCGCTTCGAGAACGTGTCGCGCGCGGCCCAGGTGGAACAGCAGGCCTATCAGCTCGAATCGGCGCGCCGTTCCCTGGCCGGCAACATCGTCACCGGCGCCATCACCTCGGCGTCGCTGGCCGAGCGGGTGGCGTTGACCGAAAAGCAGGTGGTGCTGGCGCGCCAGGTGGCGCGCGACACCCAGCGCCGCTACGAACTGGGCTCGGCCTCGCAGAACGACGCGCTGCAGGCCGACCAGGACGCCGCCACGCTGGAAGCCTCGCTACCGGGCCTGCGCGCGCAATGGCAGGCCACGCGCCACGCGCTGGCGGTGCTGATGGGCCGCAGCCCGGATCAGGCCCCGCCGGACCTGGCCTTCGCCATGATCGCGGTGCCCGAGGAGGTGCCGGTGCTGGTGCCGTCCGAACTGCTGGCGGCGCGGCCCGACATCCACGTCGCCGAGGCCGTGCTGCGCGCGGCGGCGGCCGACGTCGGCGTGGCCACGGCGCAGTTGTTCCCCAGCCTGTCGCTGTCGGCGTCGATGGGCAAAGGCGGCTTCAGTTGGCCAACGGCGCTGTCGGGCGCGGGCTCGATCTGGGCGGTGGGCGCGTCGCTGACGCAGCCGATCTTCCACGGCGGCGCGCTGCTGGCCGAACGCAGCGCCGCCAAGGAGCGCTATGAGGCGGCGGTGCTGCAATACAAGCAGACCGTGCTGACCGCCTTCCGCGACGTGGCCGACACCCTGGCGCAACTGGAGGCGGACGGGCAGGCGCTGGCCTCGGCAGAGGCCTCGCGCCGGGCCGCGGAGCAGTCGCACCGCAACACCGCCAACCGCGTGCGCCTGGGCGCGCTGGCGCCCTACACCGCGTACGCCAGCGAACAGCATTACGTCGCGGCGCGGGTGCGGGAAGTGGAATACGCCAATGCCCGCCTGACCGAGACGGCGGCGCTGTTCCAGGCGATGGGTTCGCCGGTGCGCGCGCCGCAGGCGCCGGGGCACCGGGCCAACGAAGGTGCGGCGGCCAGTCCGCAAGCGGCTCAAGCTCAGCAGCAGCAGTGACCGCTACGCCGCGCTGCCCGCGCGGCGCCCACAGGCCCCCGACGCCTACGGCGCGGGGGCCTGTTCCTTGATGCGGGAAGCGAGCACCACGGGGTCGATGCGCCGCTCTCCCCCGCAACAGCGCCGTACCCGTCCTTGCCCGGTCTTGTTGAGCCCGATCGCCGGGAAGGTCACCGGCAGCGCGCCCAAGGCGCCCCCCGAAGCCCCCGAGTGTCCCACCGGACGCGGACGGTGTCCGTGCCGGGCAGCCGCCGCGAGCCAGGTCCGCGTCTGCGCTCCATCTCCGGGCAAACCCTCGGTAATATTGGCGCCAAAATAAGCTAATATTTTTGCAACATTCTCCCCTTCCCCGACCTCACGGCGCCGCGCGCCGCTATCCGTCCATGACCCAGATCACCCAATTCCCGTTCGTATCGGTCTCCGGTACCCCCGAGGCCCGTGGCCGCGCCTATGGCCAGCAGGCCGCCGACCGCGTGCGCAAGAGCGCCGCCATGTACGGCCAGACGCTGGTCGATCTGGGTTACGACGCCATGGCGCGCACCCGCCTCATCGAAAGCTTCGCCCGCGAGATCGAGAACTTCGCACCGCACTATCTAGAGGAAATGCGCGGCATCGCCGCCGGCGCCAAGGTGCCCTTCGAAGACATCGTGATGGTCAACGCCCGCACCGAAGTCATCGCCAAGGCCCGCGCCGAAAAGAAGAAAGCCGCCGAACTCGAACCGGGCGACGGCTGCACCGGCGCCCTGATCCTGCCGACCCGCTCGGCCAACGGCCGCCTGATCCATGGGCAGAACTGGGACTGGCGCGCCGAATGCGCCGAGACCGCCATCGTGCTGCGCGTGCGCAACGACAACGGCCCGGACATCCTGACCTTCGTCGAGGCCGGCGGACTGGCCCGCAGCGGCCTGAACAGCGCCGGCGTGTCGATCACCGCCAACTACCTGGAATCCGACCGCGACTTCCGCCAGTTGGGCGTGCCGCTGTCGCTGATCCGCCGCAAGGTGCTGGAGCAGGAACACTTCGCGCTGGCCATCAAGGCCGTCAGCACCACCCAGAAGTCGTGCTCGAACAACATCATGATCGGCATGGCCGCCGGCTTCGGCGTGGACTACGAGTGCACCACCGATGAAGCCTTCCCGATCTACCCGGGCGCCGACGACCTGATCGTGCACGCCAACCACTGGGTCAGCGAAGTCGCGCTGGGCAAGCTGCGCGACACCGGCCGCGCCAGCACCCCGGAAAGCGCCTACCGCGACTGGCGCGTGCGCCGCCTGCTGAACGAGAAGGACAAGCTGACGCGCGAAGACCTCAAGCGCGCGCTGTTCGACGACTTCGGCACGCCCTACTCGGTCTGCCGCCCGCCGCGCCCGGGCAGCCACGACAACCTGTCGGCCACCGTCGCCATGGTCGTCATGGAGCCGGCCGCCGGCCTGATGGAAGTGGCGCCGCTGCCGGCGCTGAATCGCACGTTTACCCGCTACAGCCTGGACGCCGAGCCCGAACTGCTGGCCGCGGCCTGATCTCTGCCAGTCCCCTGAACTGTTGGCGGCGGCCGGATGCCCGGCCGCCCGCGCCCTCCCTGGAAACGCATCGATGACAATCAAACTCCTGAACACCGCGATTGCCCTGGCGCTGGGCGCGCTGAGCGGATCAGCCTGGGCCCAGGCGCCCGCGCCGCTGCGCATCTCGTTCACCGCCGACATCCGCTCGACCGAACCCGGCGTGAACCGCGACAGCAACAGCGACGCGGTGGTGCTGCACGTCGTCGAGGGCCTGGTGGCCTACGGCGAGGATGCCGAGGTCCGCCCGCTGCTGGCCGAGTCCATCGACATCAGCCCCGATGGCAAGACCTACACCTTCAAGCTGCGCCAGGGCGTCAAGTTCCACAACGGCGCGCCGCTGACCTCGGCCGACGTGCTCTGGACCTGGCAGCACTACACCGCCGCCAACGCCGGCTGGCGCTGCGCCAGCGAATTCGATGGCCGCGGCACCGTCAAGGTCACCGGCGTCGAGGCGCCCGACGCCCAGACCGTGGTCTACCACCTGGAAAAACCCAGCAGCCTGTTCCTGGCCTCGCTGGCGCGCGCCGACTGTGGCGGCACGGGCATCCTGCAGAAGGCCTCGGTCAAGGCCGACGGCAGCTGGGACAAACCCATCGGCACCGGCCCCTTCGCCTTCGCCGAATGGAAGCGCGGCGAATACGTGCGCCTGACCAGGTTCGCCGACTACGCCAACCGCGACGGCAAGCGCGACGGCTACACCGGCTCCAAGCGCCCCCTGGTCGATGAAGTGCGCTTCGTCATCGTGCCCGACGACTCCACCGCCAAGGCCGCCCTGCAACGCGGCAACATCGACATCATCGAGGACGTCTCCAACAACGACGTGCCGGTGTTGCAAGGCACCCCCAACGTCAAGGTCGCCTACGCGCCCGTCATGAGCATGACCGCGCTGCTGCTGCAGACCAGGGACCCGCTGCTGTCCAATCCCAAGATCCGCCAGGCCCTGGCCCACGCCATCGACTACGACCAGTTGGCCGCCGCCGTCACCGAAGGCCTGGCCAAGCCCAACAACTCCATCGTCCCGCTGGTCTCGCCGTACCACGACGCCACCCAGAAGGAAGGCTGGAAATACGACCCGGCGCTGGCCCAGAAGCTGCTCAAGGAAGCCGGCTACAAGGGCCAGGAGATCGAGCTCATCACCACCAAGCGCTACCCGCAGTCGTACAACTCCGCCGTCATCATCCAGGCCATGCTGCAGGCCGTCGGCATCAACGCCAAGCTGTCCGTGTCCGAATGGGCCACCCAGCTCGACCGCTACAACGCCGGCACCTACCAGATGATGACCTTCCCGTACTCCGCCCGCCTGGACGCGGCGCTGAACTACGAAATGGTCACCGGCGACAAGGCCAAGCAGCCGCGCAAGGTCTGGGACAACCCCGACGCCCAGAAGCTCCTGGACGCCGCCTCGGTCGACACCGACCACGCCAAGCGCCAGGCCGCCTTCGACCAGCTGCACAAGCTGTTCCTGGCCGACGTCCCCAGCATCCCGCTCTACAACGGCCTGGACATCGGCGCCTTCCGCAGCGATATCAAGGGCTACACCCCCTGGGCCGTGAAGAAGCCGCGCGCCTGGGAAGTGGAGCGCGTGGCGAAGTAACCCGCGCAACGCCAAGCAAAGAGGCCGCGAAAGCGGCCTCTTTGCATTGCAAATAAACAGCGGCAGCCCCAGCCCACGCGCAGCGCCAACCCCAACCGCAAGACACCACGCAAGCTCAAAAAGGCCGCCCGCGCGGCCGCCTTTGCGCGGGCCCCGCAAGACTCGCCCCCACCCTCCGTTGCATCCAGGTACCCCAAGCAAAAAAAACCGCCCCGGCAACCGTCAAGCTTCAACGGTCGAGTCCGGGGCGGCGTTGGCCTGGCGTGCGCGGGGCGTGTAGATGCGCCCGAGGGAATCTGAAGGAACAGCCGCAGGCTGTGACGAAGATGACAACGGGGAAGTCCGGAGCGAACGCTCCGGACCGCAATCGTAGCCCCGCGCACGCCAGGCCAACGCCGCCCCGGACGGCACCAAAAAGAGACCGCCCGAAAAAAGCGACTTACTTGCCAACGATCTTAGTCTCCCAAGCCCGCGGCTTCCCCTCCCAAACCGAAAACCCCTGCACCCGCTTGTTGGTCGCCCAAGCATCCGCCCCGTTATAAAGCACCAACAAAGGCGTCTGCTCCAGCATCAACGCATGCAGCTGGTCAAACAGCTTCTGCCGCTTCGCCGGATCCGACTCCAGGAAGCTCTCGTCGATCAGCTTCTGCGCCTCGGGATCATCCCAGACCTTGCGCGGCTGCTTGCTCTTGTCGCCCGCGAACTGCTCGAAACTCAACGCCGGATCGATCCGCGACGAGAACGTGAACGAACTGATCTGGTACTTGCCCGTGTTGTAGCGGTCCAGCTGCGTGGCCCACTCCAGCACCTCGATCTTGGCGTTGATGCCCACCGCCTGCATCATCGCCTGCGCGATCACCGCCACCTGATAGCTCGGCACATGCGCGCGCTTGTTGGCGTAGATCACGATCGGCTCGCCCTTGTAGCCCGCTTCCTTGAGCAACTGCTGCGCGCGCGCCGGATCGTACTTGTAGGTGCGCTTCTCGGCCTCCTGGTAGTAGGCCGACCCCGCGTACACCGCGGAGTTGTTCAACTGCCCCAGGCCCTCGGAAGCCGCCGCCACCACCTGCGGAATATCCAGCGCCGCCGCGATCGCCTGGCGCAGCTTGACGTTCTTGAGCACCGGATCCTGCGTCTGGAACAGCAGCGTGTGCTTGGTGGCGTCGTGCGGGCTCATCACCGACACCGCCGCATTGTTCTTCAGCTCGGCCACGTCGGTGATGGTGATCTGGCTCGCGTCAATCGCGCCCGACACCAGGCCGGCCTTGGCGGTCGACGGGTCCGGCACCACCAGGAAGCGGACCTCGTCGGCCAGCGGACGCTTGGCGCCGACGTAGCCGTCCGGCTTGTCGCCCGCGCCGGGCGACACGTAGTCCTTGAACGCCGTCAACAACACGTACTCGCCGCGCTTCCACTCCTTGAACTGGTACGGGCCGGTGCCGACCGGCTGCTTCCAGGAGCCATCGGCGTTGACCGAATCCTTGCTCAGGATCGCCGTCATGCCACAGTCGGTGCGCGCCAGCGAATCGAGAAACACCGCCGACTTGCGGTCGATCTTGATGACGACCGTTTGCGCGTCCGGCGCGGTCACGTCCGTGACCTTCAGGCCGTTGCGGCCGTCGAAGTCGCTGCGGCAGCGCCAGTCCGTCTTCGGATCCATGTAGCGCTGCCAGCTCCACAGCACGTCGGCCGATGTCAGCGTGGCGCCATTGTGGAACTTGACGCCGTCGCGCAGCTTGAAGGTATAGGTCAGGCCGTCTTCGGACAGGTCGACCGACTTGGCCAGCAGCGGCGCCACCGTGCCGTTCTCCCGGTAACCAACCAGGCCCTCGACCATGTTCAGCACCACGCCGTCGGTGGTGTTGTCGCGGTTCACGCCGGGATTGGTCGAGCGAATGTCGGCCGGCTGGGCGATGGTCAGGGTGGCGGCCTGGGCCGCGCCCGCGGCGGCCAGGGCCAGGCTGAGCGCGAGCGCTCGGGAAACAGGAAGGTGGTGCATTGTGGAAATCCCCCGGGGGCATGCGGCGCCGGATTCATAACTATATTGGCGCCAAAAATAGCCGCCCATTATGAAGACTTGCGGCTGGGGCGGTATCCGGGGTATCCCTGAAAGCGGCCCCGAAATGACCGCGGCGGCCTCCTTTTCAGGAAGGCCGCCGCGTGGGGGGTGACGATCAGGCGGGGCGAGTCAGGAAATGTCCTGCCCGACGTGCTGGGCGATGATCTTCTGCAGGCGTTTGACGTCGCGCGCTTCCAGCGCCTCGACCATGTCGAAGTGCTCGCGCGCCGAGATCTCGATGCGCGAACGCGTCACCCATTCCTTGGCGGGGGCCGCCGGGCCGCGCGCCCGGGTTTCCTGGATCAGCGCCGCCAATTCGCGGTTGGAACACATGTCGTACATCCCGGCGTGGAACGCCAGGTTGACCTCGTACTGCTCCAGCAGGGTGCCGTCCTGCAGCAGCTTGGAAAACCGCTCGGCCAGCGCGCGCAGGGCGCGCACCTTGGCCGCCGTGACGTTGGGCATCAGGTCGGCCGCCGCGCCGGTTTCCAGCAGCACGCGGATGTCGCGGATCTGCAGGTGCTGATCGGGGTCCATCGTATAGACGTGATAGCCCCGGTTCGGGATGTGTGCGATCAGTCGCTTGGCGGTCAATTGGTCAAGCGCCCGCCGCACGTCCAGGCGCTTGGCGCCGTAACGTTCCTGCAGATCGATCTGTTTCAGCCACGCGCCGGGGCCGTATACCCCCGACTGAATATCCAGGGCAATACGGTCAACCAGGCCCGGCTGTGTCGCCGCCGCTTTCGGCATGGACCACTCCCGTGAATCAAATCCAAACCGCGTATTTTATGCATAAGTCCGCGCCGCAACGGAACTCCCGCCCGGCGTGGACCCGTCCCCTCAAGCGGTGGCCCGCGTCGGCTCCGGCTGGTCCAGCCGCCAGCGCAGGCGCACGCCGCCGGTTTCGGTCGACTCCAGCGCGGGAATCGCCGACAGCAGGCTGCGGGTGTATTCCTCGCGTGGCTGGTCGAACACCGTGTCGCGCGTGCCCTGCTCGACGATGCCGCCGTCGCGCATCACCACCACGCGGTCGGCCACCTGCTCCACCACGCCCAGGTCGTGGCTGATGAAGAGGCACGAGAATCCGTGGCGTTCCTGCAGGTCGGCGAACAGGTCCAGCACCTGCGCCCGCACCGTCACGTCCAGCGCCGACACCGGCTCGTCGGCGATGACGAAGGACGGCCGCCGCACCACCGCGCGGGCGATGGCCACGCGCTGGCGCTGGCCGCCGGACAGTTCGTGCGGAAAGCGCTTGGCGTATTCCGAGCCCAGGCCGACTTCGGCCAGCACTTCGTCGACGCGACGGCGCTTGTCGGCGGCCGGCATGTCGACCAGCATGCGCAGGCCCTCGCCCACCAGCTCGCCGATGGTCATCCGCGGGTCGAGCGACGAATACGGGTCCTGGAACACCATCTGGCAGTTCAGGCGGTAGTCGCGCCAGGCCGGCGAACGGCGGCTGACCGGCTGGTCACGGAACAGGATCTGCCCGGAGGTCGGCGCCAGCAGGCCGGCGATGGCGCGGCCCAGCGTGGTCTTGCCCGACCCCGAGCCGCCCACCACCGCCACCACTTCGCGCGGCTTGACCTGCAGGTCGATGCCATTGAGGGCGCGCTTGGCGCCGGTGCGCGAGAACAGGCGCTGGTGGCCGGCGTAGTCGACCACCAGGTTCCTGACCTCGACGATCGGCGCTTCCTGGATCGGCGGACGCGCCGGCAGGCGGCGCGGCATGGCGTCCAGCAGCTTGCGGGTGTAGGGATGCCGCGGGCGCTCGAGGATGCCGGCGGTGGTGCCGGTTTCCAGCACCTTGCCATGCTGCATCACCACCATGCGTTCGGTATAGCGCGCCACCATCGGCAGGTCGTGGCTGATCATCAGCACGGCGGTGTTGTGCTCGCGCGTCAGGTCGACCATCAGTTCCAGCACGTCGCGCTGCACCACCGCGTCGAGCGCGGTGGTGGGCTCGTCGGCGATCAGCAGCGCCGGCTCCAGCAGCATCACCGAGGCCAGCATCATGCGCTGGCGCATGCCGCCCGAGAACTCGTGCGGCCAGGCTTCGACGGCGGCCTTCGGATCGCGGATGCCGACGCGGCGCAGCATCTCCAGGATGCGTTCGCGACGCTGTGCCGTCGACAGGTCGCGGCGGTGCAGCTTGAGCCCTTCGTCCAGCTGGCGCCCGATGGGCATGGACGGGTTGAGCGAGGTCATGGGTTCCTGGAACACCATGCCGATGCGCGCGCCGCGCAGCTTGCGCAGCGCGGCCGGGCTGGCCTGGGTGACTTCCACGCCCTCGAAGCGGATCGAGCCGCCAGCCACCACCAGCGGCGGCGGCGTCAGGCCCATGATGGCGCGCGCCGCCTGGGTCTTGCCGCTGCCGGACTCGCCGACGATGCCGACCATTT
The DNA here is from genome assembly GCF_902859695.1 of Achromobacter ruhlandii. Taxonomy (GTDB): domain Bacteria; phylum Pseudomonadota; class Gammaproteobacteria; order Burkholderiales; family Burkholderiaceae_B; genus Achromobacter; species Achromobacter ruhlandii. The sequence goes on along the minus strand of NZ_CADIJL010000001.1, from coordinate 113,325 downwards.
CGCCCGGCGCCACCTCGAAGGACACGCCGCTGACGATCTCGCGACCGCCGCGGCCCACAGTCAGGGACAGATTCGATACGGTAACCAGTGCGCTCATTGCACGCCCCTCATGCGGGGATCGAGACGGTCACGCACCGCGTCGCCCAGCAGGTTGATCCCGAGCAACGCCAGCGCGATGGCCAGGCCCGGAAGAATGGAAAGATAGGAGGCCTGCGCCATGAACGGCCGGGCGGCGGCCAGCATGTTGCCCCAGGTGGGCGCCGGCGGCGGCACGCCCAGGCCCAGGAACGACAGTGCGCTTTCCGCCAGGATCACCCAGCCGAACATCGAGGTCGCCAGCACCGTCAACGGCGCGACGCAGTTGGGCAGCACGTGGCGCACCATGGTGTAGAGCTCGGAGTTGCCCAGCACGCGCGAGGATTCGATGAATTCCTTCTCGCGCAGCGACAGCACCGTGCCCCGCACGATGCGCGTCACCGATGGCGTATAGGCCAGGCCCAGCGCCAGGATGATGCCGTACTTGTTGGCGCCGACCACCGCCAGCAGGCCCAGCGCCAGCAGCAGGCCGGGGAAGGCCAGCAGGGCGTTGTTGAAGGCCATGATGATGCGGTCGGTCCAGCCGCGCACGAAGCCGGTCAGGGTGCCGACAATGGTGCCGGCGATGATGGCGAAGCCCACCGTCAGCAGGCTGATCCAGACGCTGCTGGACGCGCCGGCCAGCAGGCGCGACAGTTCATCGCGGCCGAACTCGTCGGTGCCCAGCAGGAAGTCGCCGCCGGGCGGCTTGAGCCGCGCCACGAAGTTGATCTTGAGCGGGTCGTGCGGCGTCCAGAAGGCGCCCATGATGGCCGCGACGAGCATCGCCGCCACGATCACGCCGCCTATCAGCGCGTTAGCTGCAATTCGCTTTTTCATTCGGCGGTCACTCTCGGGTCGAAGATGGGATAGCAGAGGTCGATCAGCAGGTTGACGATCACGTAGATCACGCCGACGAACAGCAGGCAGCCCTGGATCACGGGGTAGTCGCGGGCGAAGATCGAATCCACCAGCAGCCGGCCCAGGCCGGGAATGGTGAACACGGTTTCGACCACGGCGATGCCGCCGAGCAGGTTGCCCAGCACCAGGCCGATCAGGGTCCAGGTGGGGCCGAAGGCGTTGCGGAAGGCGTGGCGCATCAGTACCGCGGATTCCGACAGGCCCTTGGCGCGGGCGTGGGTGATGTAGTCCAGCCGCAGCACTTCCAGGGTGCTGGCGCGCGCCATGCGCATCAACACGCCGATCTCGTGCAGGAACAGCGTCAGGATCGGCATGGCCAGGTACAGCAGGCCGGCCTTCCAGTCTTCGCCGATCGACACGTAGCCCACCACCGGCAGCCATTGCAGCTTCAGGCCGAAGAAGATCAGCAGCAGCAGGCCGAGCCAGAAGGTGGGAATGGACACCAGCAGCGTGGCGGTGCCGACCAGGATCAGGTCGGGCGCCTTGTTCTGCTTCCAGGCGGCGATCATGCCGGCGGGCACGGCCACCAGGGCGGCGAACAGCACGGCCACCAGCACCACGCGGCCGCTGATCAGGAAACGGTCCCACACCAGCGGCAGCACGGGCTGGCCGGTGTTGATGGACGAACCCAGGTCGCCGTGCAGCATGTTGCCGAACCAGATGCCGAACTGGGTGGGCCAGGTCTGGTCCAGGCCCAGCCGCGCGCGCAGGTCGGCCAGGGCCGCCGGCGTGGCCAGGTCGCCCAGCAGCAATTGCGCGGGGTCGCCCGGAATCAGGCGGATCATGACGAACACCGCCACCGCCACGATCAGCAGTGTGGGAATGGCCATGACGATACGGGATAGCGCGAAACGCAGCATGGCCCTCTCCTATCGCGGCAGGCAGGCGCTCGCGCGCCCGCCCATCGGGTTGTGGACGTTATTCATTGCGCAGCTTGCGCAGTTCGGCGGCCAGGAAGTCCTGCACCTGGCCGACGCACTTCAGGCCGTCGTGCGGCACGTTGTCGACCACGTCCAGCACGGCCTTGACGCCAGCCGCCTCGAACGAGCGGCGCAGCGATTCCAGGCGCTCGGGGCGCGTGGCGCCCGCGGAGTTGGCCCCGGGCATGAAGAACTTGCCGCCTTCGCGGTGGGTGATTTCCCAGGTCTCCAGGTCGGCCTTGCCGACGATCATGTGCACCGCGACCTGGCGCAGGGCCTCGATGTCCACGGCTTTGCCGAAGCGGGCTTCGGCGTCGCGCACGCCGACCCACCAGTCCTGGCTGGGGTCGAGCAGCGTGACGGAGCCGGGCGCGCCGATCGAGACGGCCCACAGGGTTTCGGGATGCAGCAGGGCGTAGCGGTTGACGAACTGGCCGCCGCCGGAATAGCCGAACAGGGCGAAGCGGGAGAAGTCGCGGCCGAATTTCTCGCCGACTTCGGCGACCATGCCTTGCAGGATGTGGTCGTAGCGGATGTCGCCTTCGCGCAGTTGCTTGAAGCCGTCGCGGTTGCCGTCGCCGAGCGGGCTGACGGGGAACAGCGGGCACAGCACGATGCAGTCGTTCCAGCGGGCGAACTCGGCGAAGGCGTCGCGGTATTCGACGAAAGCGCGGCCGGTGCCGTGCATGATGACGACCAGCTCCATGGGGTGTTTGGCCTGGTCGATGTGCGGGGGGACGTACATGCAGTACGAGAAACGCGGGTCGATGCGCGAGGCGAAGACGGTGCTGTGGCCGAGGTCGTAGATGGCGCGGGCGCGGGCGGCGTCGGGGGCCAGGGCGGGTGCTGCGGTGGACTGCATGGTTTCCTCGATTCCCGGGCGGGGTGTGCCGGGGGGGGTGTTGCGGGCGGGGGATGTTTGACTAAATTGGCGCCAATTTTAGGAACCAGGTTTGGGTTGGGGCAAGCGGGGGGAATCCCTAACGGGTGGTTCGTGACGTTGCCCCGGGAGGGATGGGTCGGGCGGTTAGGGCTGTGGTTCTTTTGACGCGTGGTGACCGGGCCGGGCGGAGGGCGGGGCTACGATTGCGGTCCGGAGCCTTCGCTCCGGACTGCCCCTTCCTCATCTTCGTCCAGGCCTTCGGCCTTCCCTTCAGATTCCGTCGGGCGCATCTACACGCCCCGCCCTCCGCCCGGCCCGGCCACCCCGCTGCGTCAGCGCGTTTCGAGACGCCGCCGGGATGTGTCACGTGCTTGGGCTTCGTGGCGACGTTGTGTGGAGTAGGAAGATCTTGCGGGGTCGCCCAAGGCGGCCGCGCAGGCGGCCTTTTTGGGCGTTCGGTGGTGCGGCGTCGGCGTCCGGGTTTGCGGAGATGACGTAGGCGTCGTCAACAGGAAGGGCAGAGACAAGAGCGGCGATTTTGCGCTCTGGGAGGGACGGTCACAAAGATGGGCGGCGGGGCTCAATCGAGCTTGTAGCTTTTCAGGTGGATGCTGGTTTCCGTGGCGGAGATGGCCTTGATGAGACGGACGCGGTCCAGGACGCGGGACATTTCCTCGATGTTGGCCACGCGCAGTTCGGCCAGCAGGTCCCAGCGGCCGTTGGTGTCGTGCAGGGCGACGACGGCGGGGTCGCCCAGGAGGATGCTGACGACGCGGCGGGTTTCGTTGCCGTCGACGGCGATGTTCATCCAGGCACCGATCTGGTCGGGTTGGGATTCGGGGCGCAGCCGGACGGTGTAGCCGACGATGATGCCCTCGTCTTCCATGCGGGCGATGCGGTTGTTGATGGTGCCCCTTGATACGTCGAGCTTCTTGGCCAGGGTCGCGACGGTTGCGCGAGCGTCGGCGCGCAACAGACCCAGCAATTGCTGATCGAGTGTGTCCATGATTGTTCCAGCTAAAAATTGGCGCCAATTTCACATCTTATACGGATTCGACGCGATGCTGGCGCGCGCTGTCTGGCGCACGGGCCTGCCGGCCGTGGCGTGTTTTTGCCACGACCCCAATTTACCGCGTTTAGATTGGCGCCAATTTTTGATATATTTCGGGCCGGTCGGGCAAGGTCCGACTCGGCTCGTGCGCGCCCCTGGCAGTCGTCCGCGCCGAACCAGTAAAGATTCTCAATGTGATTGACGCTCGTATTAATGACGCGCGCCCTCCCCGCTTCCTGGACTTCCGATGCCGATTCCTTTTCCCCCGCGACGCCTGACGCTCGCGCTGGCCATGCTGACGCTGGCCGCCCACAGCCAGGCGCAGACCGCGGCAGACGCCGCGCCCGCCGACAACACCCTGGGCGCGATCAGCGTCGTGGGCGACTGGCTGGAAAATCCGAATGAGGAGAAGGTGCTGGAACACGGCGGCGCGCGCACCATCATCGAGCGCTCGTCGTTCCAGGACACCGGCGCGACCAATGTGCGCGACGTCTTGCGCCGCGTGCCGGGCGTGCAGGTGCAGGAAAGCAATGGCACGGGCGGCAGCGATGTGTCGCTGAACGTGGGCGTGCGCGGGCTGACCTCGCGCCTGTCGCCGCGCTCGACCATTCTGATGGACGGCATTCCGCTGGCGGTGGCGCCCTATGGCCAACCGCAGCTGTCGATGGCGCCGGTGTCGCTGGGCAACCTGTCGGCGGTGGACGTGGTGCGCGGCGCCGGCTCGGTGCGCTATGGCCCGCAGAACGTGGGCGGCATCATCAACTTCGTGACGCGCGCGATTCCGCGGGACTTCACCGCCGACGCCACGGTCGAGACCGACATGTACAGCCACGGCGGCGTGAAGACCTCGCCCAGCGCATTCATCGGCGGCACCAACGAACGTGGCCTGGGCGGCGCACTGCTTTATTCCGGCACGCACGGCAACGGCTTTCGCGAGAGCAACGATCGCGTGGACATCGATGACGTGATGCTCAAGGGCACCTATCGCATCGGCGCCGACGACAGCGTGTCGGCCGCGCTGCATCACTACGAAGGCCGCGCCGGCATGCCGGGCGGGCTGACCGCCCGGCAGTATTCCGAGGATCCGTTCCAGTCCACCCGGCCTTACGACAACTTCACCGGCCGCCGCACCGACGCCTCGTTCCGCTACAACCACGATGACGGCATCAACAAGTTCGAGCTGCTCACCTACTACACCGACAGCTTCCGCGGCAGCAGCATCGAGACCGAGGGCACCGGCGCCAACGCCGGCAAGCGCCGCCTGACGTTCAACCCGCGCAACTATCACACGTTCGCGATCGAGCCGCGCTATTCGCGCCTGTTCCGCGGCGCCAGCGTGACGCAGGAAATCAGCGTGGGCTACCGCTACCTGAAGGAAGCCAGCGACGAACGCGCCTCGCGCACCGCGTTCTACGTGCCGGACAGCGGCTTCGACGCGCTCGATGCGCCCAATCCGCAGTACCAGTACCGCACCGGCGGCACCACGGCGCATGCGGTCTACATCGATGACACCATCAACGTGGGCAACTGGACCATCACGCCGGGCCTGCGCTACGAATTCATCGACTCGTTCCTGAACGACAAGTCCAATCCCGCGGCCAGGACCCATACCAGCATCAAGTCCGAAGAACCCCTGCCCTCGCTGTCGGTGGTCTACCACGTCAGCGAACAATGGAGCGTGTTCGCCAACGCCGGCCAGTCATTCGGCCCGCTGCAGTACTTCCAGATCGCCTCGACCACCAACGGGCTGCACCCGGAGAAGGCCACCACCTATGAAGTGGGCACGCATTTCAATGGCGGCGGCTGGAAGGGCGAACTGACGCTGTTCAACATCGACTTCGACGACGAACTGCAGTTGCGCGGCGGCACCAACGGCGGTTCGGACGCCTGGACCAACCTGGGCGCCACCCGCCACCGCGGGCTGGAAACCGGCCTGTCGTACGACCTGGGCGAACTGACAGCCGCGCTGTCGGGCCTGTCACTGTACGGCACCTATACCTACACCCAGGCCACTTACAAGGCCGGCGTGTTCGAGGGCCGCGACCTGCCCTTCTATTCGCGCAACGTGGCCTCGCTGGGCGCGCGCTACACGCGCAACCAGTGGACCTTCAACGTCGATACCTTCCTGCAGTCCAAGCAGCGCTCGCCCGGCGCCCCCGATCCCGGCGCCCGCTACCAGACCGAGGAAAGCGCCAACGGCGCCTATGGCGACATTCCGGGCTACGGCACGGTGCACGTGCGCGCCGCCTACGACTTCGGCAAGCAGATGCACAACCTGAACATCGCGCTGGGCGTGAAGAACCTGTTCGACAAGCGCTACTTCACGCGTTCCACCGACAACAACGCCGGCAAGTACGTGGGCATGCCGCGCACGGTGTACCTGCAAGCCTCGCTGGCGTACTGAGGCATCGCCCCCGGGTCGGGCGCCACGCCGGCGGCGTGGCGCCCGACCCGACGGCTAGCCCAATGCCGCCACCAGCCTGCCGACCTCGGCGATGCAGCGGTCGCGCTCCTCCATCGGCACCGCGGTGGTTTCCAGATAGGCCGCGATGATGATCGGCGCCGCGCCCGGCGGCTGCGCAAAGCCGGCGTCGTTACAGCCCACCTTCGAATAGGTGCCGGTCTTCTCGCCGATTCTCCAATCCGCCGGCATGCCGGCGCGCAGGCGCTTGCCGCCCGTCGTGTTGGCCAGCAGCCAGGATTGCAATTGCTGCCGCGATTGCGGCTTGAGCGCGTCGCCGAACAATAGCGTGTCCAGCGTGCGCGCCATGGCCCGCGGGGTGGTGGTGTCTTGCGGCTCGCTCGGATGCGGGCGGTTCAGTTCGGGTTCATAACGATCATGACGCGTGACGGTATCGCCCAGGCCGCGCAGGTAGCGGGTCAGGGCCTGCGGGCCGCCATAGCTCTTGTGCATGAGGTTGACCGCCGCGTTGTCGCTGGTGGTGATCGTCGCTTCACAGAGTTCGGCCAAGGTCATTCCTCGCGGCCCGACATGCAGCCGCGTGACCGGCGAATACTCCTGCACATCGGCATCGGTGATCGGGATGCGGCGCGACAGCTGATCCTCGCCACGGTCGGCCCGCGCCAGCACATAGGCCGCTGACAGCGTCTTGAAGGAACTGAGCATCAGGAAACGTTCGTCGGCGCGATAGCCGGCGGCCTGCCCGCTGCCCACGTCGAGCAGGGCCACGCCCAGCCGGCCACGGCTGGCCGCCTCCAGCTTGGCCAGGGCCTGTTGGAATGTCGCGAGACTGTCGCGCGTCCATCGAGTTTTCTTATCCGTCGTGGCGCGCGCCAGGGCGGGCATCCCGCCGGCCAGCACGGCCAAGGCGATGAAGGTTCTTCTTGTCAGCAAGGCGTTCTCCTTTAAAAACGCTTGCATCCTAGAGGCTGGACGGCGCGGCCAACAAACGGGAATAATTGTGGCCATCCCATAGAAAAACTAATGCGTCGCCGTGGACCTGCCTCTTAACGCCCTGAGGGCCTTCCAAGTGTCGGCGCGACACCTGAGCTTCACGCGCGCCGCGCAGGAACTGAACCTGACGCAGGCGGCCGTCAGCCAGCACGTCAAGAACCTGGAGGCGCGGCTGGGCGTGGCATTGTTCCGGCGCGTGCCACGCGGCCTGGTGCTGACGGACGAGGGCCTGGCGCTGGTGCCGGTATTGTCTGAATCATTCGACCGGATCACCTCCGCGCTGCAGGGCTATCGCGGCAAGGTGCGGCGACAGGTCCTGTCGGTGGGCGTGGTGGGCACGTTCGCGGTGGGCTGGCTGCTGCCCCGGATGCGCGATTTCCAGGCGCGCCATCCGCACGTGGATCTGCGCGTGTTCTCGAACAACAATCGTGTCGACCTGGCCGCCGAGGGCCTGGACCTGGCGATACGGTTCGGGGATGGCAATTGGCATGGCATCGATGCGCAGCCGCTGTTGTCGGCGCCCCTGTCGCCGGTCTGCGCTCTCGCCCTGGCGCCGCGCCTGCGCGCACCGCGCGACGTGCTGCGCGAGCCGCTGCTGCGATCCTATCGACCGGATGAATGGCCCGCCTGGTTTGCCGCGGCCGGCCTGGAGCCCCCGCTGGTGCAGGGGTCGATGTTCGATTCCTCGCTGGTATTGGCCGACGCGGCCGCGCAGGGCGCCGGCGTCGCCCTGCTGCCCACGCGCCTGTTCGAGCGCGAATTCCTGTCGGGCCGGCTGGTGCGCCCGTTCGCGCTGGAAGTGGAAACCGGGCAATACTGGCTCACCCGCATCGCCAGCCGCCGTCCGACGGCCGCCATGCAGGCATTCGGCGCGTGGATGCACGATGCGCTGAGCGCCTGGCCGCAGGCGGCCACGGCGGGCTGAGCCGGCGGCCCGCGACGGAACCGCGGCGCCCTACTTGCCCAACAAGCGCTTGACGCCGCTGACCACGCCCAGCGCCACCGCGCCGGCGGCGATGCCGAACAGGGCGCTGAGCAAGGTCGACACCAGCGGCGGCAACAGGCCGCCGCCGCTGGCGGCCGCGACATGCTCGATGGCCGTGCCCACCGGCGCGATGCCATGCGTCAGGATGCCGCCGCCCACCATGAACATGGCGGCAGTGCCCACCACTGACAAGGTCTTCATCAGGTAAGGCGCGGCCGCCACGATGCGCTTGCCGAGGGCGGCGACCAGCGCGGCGCGACGGCCGCTCAGGTACAGGCCCAGGTCGTCCAGCTTGACGATGCCGGCCACCAGCCCGTAGACGCCCACCGTCATGACCAGTGCGATGCCGGCCAGCACCACCGTCTGGCGCAGCAGATCGGCGCCGGCCACCGCGCCCAGGGTGATGGCGATGATCTCCGCCGACAGGATGAAGTCGGTACGCACCGCGCCCTTGATCTTGTCGCGCTCGAACGCCACCATGTCCACCGCCGCGTCCTGCAGGGCCTCGGCGCGGGCCGCATGATTGCCCTCGACCGTGTCGCCGTGCGGCAGGAATTTGTGCGCCAGTTTTTCCACGCCCTCAAAGCACAGGAACAGGCCGCCGGCCATCAGCAGCGGTGTCACCGCCCAGGGCGCGAAGGCGCTGATCACCAGGGCCGACGGCACCAGGATCAGCTTGTTGATGAGCGAGCCCTTGGCCACCGCCCACACGACCGGCAGTTCGCGATTGACCGGCACGCCCGAAACCTGCTGCGCATTCAGCGCCAGGTCGTCGCCCAGCACGCCGGCGGTTTTCTTGGCCGCCACCTTGGTCATGACGGAGACGTCGTCCAGGATGGTGGCGATGTCGTCGAACAGTGCGAAGAAGCTGCTGCCGGCCATGGCGGTTTCCGCAAAGGGGGAGATGCCCGAGTGTACAGGCGTCCGCCGGCCTGGAAAGGCGCCCCTCACATGACCGTTTCCGCCCGTTACCTGTCCGCGCACGGCGTCGGCGCGGCGCGCCGGGGCGGGTATGCTGGCCGGAATCGCCCTCTTCAAGGAAACCGCCATGCTCGAATTGCGCCCCAACTGCGAACATTGCGACGCCGACCTGCCGCCCGCCTCGACCGAAGCCCGCATATGCAGCTTTGAATGCACCTTCTGCGCGCGCTGCGCCGACCAGGTGCTGGGCAACGTCTGCCCCAATTGCGGCGGCGGCTTCGCGCCGCGGCCGGTGCGGCCGGCCACGGACCGGCGCAACGGCAATTTCCTGGGCAGGTATCCGGCCAGCGGCACGCGCAAGCACCGGCCCGCCGACCTGGCCGCCCACGCCCTGCTGCGGCAGGCGCTGCGGGACATCGCCGCGCAGGACCGCTAATACGCCAGGTCGACGCCGCCCCCCCCCCCGCGCGGGCAGGCGCGCCGGCTCGGTCCTAAGGTCTGAGGCCGCGCGGACGCCGCGTCAGGCCTTGATATACACCCAGGCGTGCACGCCGGACTTGAGCAGCACCGAAACGCGCTTGTAGTCAGACACTTCGTAGCGGTCGGCGGCTTCCAGTTCCTGCTGCGTGATCTCGAACACCATGCCCGGCACCTCGTCCTTGGGATCGTAGCTGGCGTAGACGATGGGGTGGCGCGCCAGGCCGCTGGTCTTGATCACCTCGGGATCGGTGATGTCGACCCAGCGCTGCACATAACCCGTCATGGCGTCCGCGCGGCCAGTGAGCTCGCGGCCGAAATTGGCGCGTTGCACCGCCTTGTCCTGCAGCGTGCCGTAGGAAAACAGCAGGACGTGGGTTTCGTTCGATTCAGGCACCTTTGTGTCCTTAAGGAAATTTCATGTTCTCCACTCTACCTCACCCCGTGATATCCGGCGGATCTTCGCCTATGGGACGGACCGGCAGCCAACACAAAGGCCGCCCGCTTGCGCCAGGCGGCCATGTCATCAACCAGTAGCCGTTAACCGCGACTTCGCGCCGTGCCCCTGGTTCACCCCGGCCGGGGATGCGCGTCGACCACGGTGCGTCCGTGGTGGATGGCGGCATCCACCGCCATGCTGGGGCTGTAGACGAATCCGCCCGATGCGAACAACGGCACGGCGTAGGGTTCGCCCAGCCGGTCCTGATCGCCCGCCAACTCCACCGCGACGGTCGCCGTGAAGGCGGGACGGTCCGATCCGCCCACCGAAACGCGGGATACGCTCGCGGTCAGCCGATAGCCTTTGTAAACCATGTTGTTGTGAAGCATAAGCCCCCCGTCGATAAGTAAAAGGCCCGCTTGCGCGGGCCCTTCATTTACATCGCGCGGATCTGGGTCGCGTGCGGACCTTTCGCGCCCTGCGCGGTCACATAACTGACGCGCTGGTTTTCAATCAGCGCCTTGTGACCGTCCCCGACGATTTCGGAAAAATGGGCGAACAAATCCTTGCCGCCGTTCTCGGGCATGATGAAGCCAAACCCTTTGGCATCGTTGAACCATTTGACGATTCCGGTTTCCATGAGCCATTCCTTTTAGATGGCGGGCATAGCCCGCGAAGTGAACCAGCGAAGTGAGCCAGTCAAGGAAAGGACGGCGAACAATGCGGCGCCCCGCGAGGGGAGCAATACCGGACGATGATCACGATGCTCGAAAAGCTTCAATCCCACTATGGGTGCTGGACACGCCAAAGTCAACCAACGTTTCCAAATAGCACCCCGGTTACGCGGCAAACATCGGAATTGCCCCGTCCCCACCCGGGAACGTCCGGATTTCGGGCAATTCCGCGCTTTCGCGTAACACCTGGCGTGTTTTCCCTCGCGCGCACGACAAAGCGCGTATGCTGTCCCGATGGTGCTTGACCGCGCGACCCTCGCCGCATCGCCATGCACAGGAGCACGGCCATGACCTCGCATCATTTCCGCATCAACCGCCCCAGCCACGGCTTTTCGGCAGCGCGCGCGTGAGCGCGTTCAAGCGGTCTATCGCGCGTTTCGCCAACGCCTGCGTCAAATTGCTGCCACGGCCCTCGACCCCGCCCATCAGCCCCCCGCCGCGCGATGCTTCGCAGGGCGCCAGCGTCCTCCGCCCCGCTCATGCGGCGATTTCATCGCCGTGGCGCATCTACCGCATCTATGCGCGGCCGGGACACCTGCTGATCCGCAACGAGCATGGCGAAATCCACGACCTTGGCGTCATGAAGGGCAGCGAGCCCAACCTCAGCTATCGCCTGTACGCGAGGAACCTCAAGGGACAGGGCTTCGCCACGCGCACGCAATTGCTCGACGATATCGCTCACAGAATCGAGGCCGGCGAAGTGGGACGCGAATTGTTGTCCCTGCCCGCGTGCAGCATGCCTCTCGGGGCCGACCTCGACCGCGGTTCGCACACCGACGTTTCGATGAAGCTGACGCGCTAGCGGCCAGCGGATGCGGCTAGAAATCGGGCATCCGCTGCAGGCAGACGTTCACCACGCCCATTACCTGATCGCGCAGTTTGTCGGCCTCGGGGCCGCTGGCCTGGGTCGCCAGCAGCTGGTCATAGCGCAGGAAGTCCTTTTCCGGGACTTTCGATTGCAGGCCATCCAGCACGCATTGGCAATAGCCCTTGGACTTGGCATCCACCGTGCTGGCGGGAATGGTGGCGGGCGCCTTGGCCTTGAAACCCTGCAGGCAGGAGCTGTAGGTGGCGCGTTGCACCTCGGGCGGATACTCCGCCTTCTTGCCGCACGCGGCCAGGAGCAGCAACACCGCTGCACTCGCGCCCAGGGCGCGGCGGGTACGGAAGACTGGCATGGCGTTCCTTCGCATTCAATGGGCCAGCGCCGATTTTGGCATGGCCGGGGCGGGGCCGCACCTGGCGCTTGGCGGACGCGCAACGGCCTGGCAGCAAGAACCGGATAGCCGGCGCGGCGCGCCACGCCTATCGTTCCCGGGTCCTCTCTTTCACACAAGGAACGATCATGCGGCAACTGACCGGCAAAGTCGCCATCATCACCGGCGCGAGTTCAGGCATCGGCTACGAAGCGGCCAAACTGTTTGCCCGCGAAGGCGCCAGGCTCGTCGTGGTGGCGCGGCGACAGGCGGAACTGGACCAACTGGTGGCGGCCATCGAGGCCGAAGGCGGCCAGGCCGCGTCCCTGGCCGGCGATGTGCGCGATGAGGCCGTCGCCGACGCCGCCGTGACCCTGGCGGAAAGCCGCTACGGCGGGCTGGATATCGCTTTCAACAATGCCGGCATGACCGGACAGGCGCAACCGCTGCACCAGGTCTCGCCCGAGGAATGGCGCCAGATCCTCGACACCAACCTGGGCAGCGCTTTCCTCGGGGCGCGCCACCAGATTCCGGCCCTGCTGCGGCGCGGCGGCGGCTCGCTGATCTTCACGTCCACCTTCGTCGGCCACACGGCCGGCTTTGCCGGCATGGGCGCCTACGCCGCCAGCAAGTCGGGCCTGATCGGCCTGGTGCAGGCCATCGCCACGGAATACGGCGCGCAAGGCATCCGCGCCAACGCCCTGCTGCCGGGCGGCACCGACACCGCGATGGGCCGCGCCTCGATGCCATCGCAGGAAGCGCGCCAATACGTCGAAAGCCTGCATGCGCTCAAGCGACTGGCCGCGCCACGGGAAATCGCGCAATCCGCGCTGTACCTGGCGTCGGACGCCTCCAGCTTCACCACCGGCACGGCATTGCTGGTGGATGGCGGCGTGTCGATCCATCGCGGATAGGCACGTCCGGGAATGAGCATGGCGGCGGCCCGTGCGTTTGTTCCTGGCCGCCTCAGCTCATGTAAACACCGCCGTTGATCGCGTAATTGGCGCCGGTCACGAACGCCGCCTCGTCCGACGCCAGCCAGGCGCACAGCCCGGCCAGGTCCTTGGCGGTGCCCAGGCGGCCCACCGGCACGCTTTCGATGATGCGATCCAGCAGCGCCGGCGGAAACGCCTTGACGGTGTCGTCGGCGATGAAGCCCGGCGACACCAGGTTGACGGTGACGCCGCGCGCCGCCACTTCCTGCGCCAGCGAGCGGGTGAAGCCGATCACCGCGCCCTTGGCGGTGGCGTAGTTGATCTGGCCGATCTGGCCTTTCTCGGCGGCGACCGAGCCGATGTTGATGATGCGGCCCCAGCCGCGCTCGGCCATGCCGTCGACCACCTGCTTGGTGCTGTTGAACAGCGTGTCCAGGTTGCTGCGCAGCACCGCCGACCAGTCGGCGTGGCTCATCTGGCGAAAGCGCATGTCGAGCATGGCGCCGGCGTTGTTGACCAGCACGTCGATCTCGCCGACCTCGCGCCGCACCTTGGCGAAGGCCGCCTCGGTCGAGGCCCAGTCGGTGGCGTCGCCTTCCGAGGCGATGAAGTCGTAACCCAGCGACTTCTGTTCCTTCAGCCAGTGGTCCTTGCGCGACGAGCGCGGCCCGCAGCCGGCGATGACGCGGTGACCGGCACGGTGCAGTGCCTGGCAGATCGCGGTGCCCGTGTGGCCCATCCCGCTGGTGACGTAAGCAATGCGCAAAGCCATGAACGTTCTCCTTTCAAGAAACGCGTAGAGGCGCGGCCGTCAGGCGACGGAACCGACCAGGGGGAACAGGCCGAACGCCAGCGCGGCCGCCAGCATCACCAGGCATACCATCGTGGCCCACTTGAGCGAATAGCGCTGGTGGTCGCCAAACTCGACGCCCGCCAGGCCCACCAGCAGGTAGGTCGACGGCACCAGCGGGCTGAGCAGGTGCACCGGCTGGCCGATCAGCGAGGCGCGCGCCATTTCCACCGGCGAGATGCCATAGCCTTGCGCGGCTTCGCTCAGGATCGGCAGCACGCCGAAGTAGAAAGCGTCGTTCGACATGAAGAAGGTGAACGGCAGGCTGACCAGCGCGGTGATGCCGGCCAGGTACGGCCCGAGCGCGTCGGGGATCACCGCCAGCAGGCTGCGCGACATGGCTTCCACCATGCCCGTGCCCGACAGGATGCCGGTGAAGATGCCCGCCGCGAAGATCAGCGACACCACCGACAGCACGTTGCCGGCGTGTTGCGCCACGCGGCGGCGCTGCTCGGCCAGGTTCGGGTAGTTGATGATCAGGGCGATCGCGAAGGCGATCATGAACAGCACCGGCAGCGGCAGCACGCCCATCACCAGGCTCACCATCAGCGCCAGCGTCAGGCCAGCGTTGACCCACAGCAGCCTGGGACGGCGCAGGTCGTGGTCGACCTCGATCTCGGGCAGGTTCTTGGGGCCGTCCTCGTCGTAGCCGGCGTGCAGCGAGGCGCCGTCGGGCAGCGACAGCACGCCCAGGCGGCGGCGTTCGCGCAGGCCCAGGAAGAAGGCCAGGATCAGGATCGCGACAATGGCCACACCCATCACCGGCACCAGCGGCACGAAAATGTCGCCGGCGTCCACGTGCAGCGCGCTGGCGGCGCGCGCCGTCGGCCCGCCCCACGGCGTCAGGTTCATGACGCCGCTGGCCAGCATCGCCAGACAGGTCATGGACAGCGCGTTCATCTTCAGGCGGCGGTACAGCGGCAGCATCGAGGCCACCACGATCATGTAGGTGGTGGAGCCGTCGCCGTCCAGTGAGATCACCAGCGCCAGCACGGTGGTGCCGACCACGATCTTGAGCGGATCGCCCTTCACGGCGCGCAGGATGCGGCCGACGATGGGGTCGAACAGGCCGGCGTCGATCATCACGCCGAAGTAGAGGATGGCGAACATCAGCATGACGCCGGTGGGCGCGATCTTGCGGATGCCATCGAGCATCATCTTGTCGATGCCGGCGCCGAAGCCGCCGAGCAGGGCGAAGAGGATGGGGACGAGGATCAGCGCCACCAGGGGCGAGAGGCGCTTGGTCATGATCAGCGTCATGAACGTGATCACCATGCCGAAGCCAAGCAGGGTCAAAAGCATGAGGGGGTATCTCCGGGCTCGTTGTTATTTGCACGCCGGTGGGGCGCTGGGGCGGAAGACTAGGAAGAAAAGCTGTCTGGAACCTGTCGTTTTTGGGCACGGCACACCAGGATCGTGCGCGACGTCCTGCCCCCATTGAGCCCAGACCGGCGATCACTCGAGTCGACGAGCGCATCCAAGGCTTCCGGCCAGGAGATCGGGAAAACCTAAGACGATTCTGAAAATGTCAGCAAATGTAGCGCCCGTTCGTCCGGCGACACACAATCCATACGCATTTCCGAATTGCTCATTCACGTCATTCCATAACAAGCAGCACCCGCCCCCGGGGAGCGACGACGGCGCCCGGACGGGACGTTGCACCATCCCAAGGGGAAAGCATGAAAAGCAAGATGTCCCGAAAACGCCACCCTGCCCGGCCTCCCAAGGTGCGCCAGGGCGTGCGGGCTACGCACGCGGCGCTTCTGGCATTGGGCCAGGCGGTCTCGATCCCGGCGCAGGCGCAGACTTACGTCAACTACGACGGCACCCGAACCAACGACGAGCAGGCCGCGGTCGTGAGTTGGGCCAACCACCCGGAATTCAAGGCAGACTGGGGCTTGGGCGCGATGAACGCGCAATATGCTTACGCGCGCGGCCTGAGCGGCGCGGGCGTGAAGCTGGGCGCGGTGGATTCGGGGTATCTGCCGACGCACCAGGAATTCGCCAGCCGCGGCTTCATCGCGCTCAGGGTCAAAGGCACTTATCTGAACGACGGCGAGCAACTCGATGGTTCGCAGCTCGCCTGGCGCGCCGGCGAAGCCTTCGACCGGCCCGGCGCGTACATAGACTCGACGGATCCGGCTAAAAAAATCGGCGCGAACGACAACCACGGCAACCACGTATCGGGCACCATCGCCGCCGCCAAGAACGGCCAGGGCATGATGGGCGTCTCGTTTGGCAGCCAGTACTACACCACCAACTCCAACGGCACGGACTCGTCCCGATACGGGTCCAACATGGACTACAACTATTTCAAGGCCGCCTATGGCAACCTGGCGGCCGCGGGCGTGCGCGCCATCAACAGCAGCTGGGGCACGCCAGCGGACGCCGACAACTACAACACGCTGCCGAGTTTCACCCAGGCCTATCTGCGCATGAACAGCGCCGGCAAGAAAACCTGGCTGGACGCGGCCGCCGACGTCTCGCTGCAATATGGCGTGCTGCAGGTCTGGGCCAACGGCAACGCGGGGGTTGCAAATGCCTCGACACGCGCCGGCTTGCCCTACTTCCGTCCCGAGGTCGAGAAATACTGGATCGCGGCAACGGGCCTTCAGCAGTCGGGCGACCAGGGTTTCAACCAGTGCGGGCTGGCCAAGTACTGGTGCGTCGCCGCGCCCGGCTTCGGCATCCTCAGCGCCAACGTGGCCGGCGACGACAAATACACATTGTCCAGCGGCACATCCATGTCCGCGCCCCATGTGACCGGCGCGCTGGGCATCCTGATGGAACGCTATCCCTACCTGGGCAATGAGGAAATCCGCACGATCCTGCTGACCACCGCTTCGCATCGGGGCGCGGGCTCCGCCGATACGCCGAACGAACGCTATGGCTGGGGCGTGCCGGACTTGCGCAAAGGCATGGACGGCCCCGCCCAACTGCTGGGAAAGTTCACCGCCAACCTGCCGGCCGGCATGTCCGATACGTGGAAGAACAATATTTCCGAAGCGGCGCTGACGCAACGCCGCCGCGAGGAGACCGCGGAAGTTGCTGCCTGGGCCACTGAAAAATCCGCCTTGCAAAGCGGCATCAAGGCCGTGCCCACCGCCGGGCAAGCCACTCCCGACCTGATCACTGGCATGGCGCAGGCGCGTGCCCTGCTCGAAGAAGCCATCAAATCGAACATCAAGGGCATTTATACGGCGGCCCGCTTCGACGCGGCGCTGGCCGCGCTGCGGGCGGCCCCGCAGGGGTCCCTCCTGCTGGACATGTACGAAGCAGCCAACCCCAGATGGAGCGACCGCTACAGCAAGGCCGATGATTACACCAATTTCATCGCGGGGCGCAGTGACGGTGATCTGGCACAGGCGGCCTTCGACGCCCTTCGCGTCGCCACGATCAACCAGAACAAGTCGATCGCGGATCAGATCGACGTCCGGCAGGTCCGAGTCAACGCGCTGGCCGCCAAGACTAACGCCGACTACCGGGGCAGTCTGGTGAAGGCCGGCGCGGGCACGCTGATCCTGGCTGGCGACAACAGTTACTCGGGCGGCACCGAACTGCGGGAAGGCACGCTGGGCGTGGGCCACAACAACGCGCTCGGCATCGGTGCGCTCGCCATCGCGAACGGCGCGACGCTGCTGGCGGCGGCCGACAATCTGTCCCTGGGCAATGCGATCACCCTCACCGGCCTCGGCAAGGTCGACACACAGGCCCGGATGCTGACGCTGACAGGCGCCTTGGCCGACGGCCAGGCGGCCGGCGGGCTTGCCAAGCTGGGCGCCGGCACGCTGGTGCTGGCCGGCGCCAGCACCTATTCCGGGCCGACGCTGCTCCTGGACGGCACCTTGCGCGCCGGCTCGGCCGGCGTTTTCTCGTCACGCAGCGCCTTCATGTTGAGCGCCGGCACGCAGCTCGACCTGGGCGGCTGGGACCAGGCCATCGGCTCGCTGTCGGGCGGCGGTGCCGTCGCGCTGGGCGCGGCCACCCTGACCACCGGCGCGGACAACCAGCACAGCGTCTACACCGGCCGGATCCAAGGCACCGGGGGCCTGACCAAGACCGGCGCGGGCGTGTTCACGCTGGGCGCCGACAACAGCGCCTATCGAGGCCAGATCACCGTGAGCGGCGGCGGCCTGTGGCTGCGCGACGACGCGCGGCTCGGCGCCAGCGTGCTGGCGCGCACGGGCGCCTTGCTGGGCGGCACGGGCACCCTGGGCGCCACGACGATCGAAGCCGGCGCGGTGCACGCGCCTGGCAATCCTGTCGGCACGCAGACGGTCACCGGCGATTACGTCAATCGCGGCACGCTGCGCGCGAGCGGGGCGCCGTCGGCCGTGAGTCGCGTGGATGTCGCCGGCGGGGTGGACATCACCGGCGCCACGCTGGAACTGCAGCTCTCCCCGATGGATGCCGCCGCCTGGCAGCCGCTGAATGGCCCCTATACCCTGATCGCCAAGGACAGCCCCGGCGCGGTCAAAGGCGCATTCACCACCGTACGCAACCCCTTGCTCTTTCTGGACGCGCCGGTCAGCACCACGGGCGGAGATGGCAATGACGTCACGCTCGCGCTCAAGCGCAACGACCGCGGCATGTCCACCCTGGCCAGCTCCGCCAACCAGGCCAGCGTGGCTTCGGCCATCGACGCCCTGCCGCAAAGCCATGAAGTGTGGCGCACCATCGCGCTGAGCAATAACGTCGCCGCCCTGGACCCGGCGCTGGCCCAGCTGTCCGGCGACACCCACGCCAGCGTCGCCTCGGCGCTGGCCGGCGTGACGATGGCGCCGGCCGCGCTGAACGGACTGGCGGCCCTGCGCCACAATCTGTCGGCGCCCATGCAGCCGGGCGCGCCCACCGCGGCCGCCGACAATGGCGCGCCGCCACCCGCCTCGGCCCTGCCGCGCAGCGGCGCGTCGCCGTTGTGGATCCAGCTTGGCGGCGAATGGCGCAACCTGGCCGGCGATAGCAACGCGCCGAACCTGACTCAGCGCAGCACGTCGCTGACGATAGGCGGGGACGCGGCCGTAGGCGGCGGTTGGCGCATGGGCGGCGCCTTCGGCTACACCGACGCGCGGTTGAGCGCGCAAGCGCGCCAGGCCAGCGCCAGGACCGATAGCTACAGCGCCACCGTCTATGGCGGCAAGGCCTACGCGCTGGGCGCGGGCGCGCTCAAGCTGATGGCCGGCGGCGCCTATTCCTGGCACGTGGTCGACTCGCAACGCCAGGTGCGCTACGGCAGCCTGGATCAGCGGCTCAGCGCCAACTATCGCGGCGCCACGACGCAACTGTTCACCGAGGTCGGATACGCGCTGCCCCTGTCGGACGCGGCCGGCGTCGAACCGTTCATCGGCCTGGCCTGGAACCAGTTGCGCATGCGAGCGTTCTCCGAATCGGGCGGTTCGGCCGCGCTGTCCAGCGACGGACAGCGCCAGCGCAACGTCAGCAGCCTGGCCGGCCTGCGCGGCAACTGGCTGGTGCCCGACTCGAGCATCGCGCTGCGCGGCATGGTCGGCTGGCGCCATGTCTACGGCAACACCCGGCCTTCGGTCGCGTTGTCATTCGACCAGGGGCCCGCGTTCAGCGTGGCGGGCGCGCCGATCGCGCGCGATGCCGCACGTGTGGAACTGGGCGCGGACCTGGTGCAGATACGCAACATGACGGCCGGCTTGAGCTACGGCGGCGAGTTCGGCGGCGGCAACCGCCAGCATGCCGGGTCGCTTGACGTCCGCTGGCGCTTCTGAGGCGTGCGCGGCGCCGGCTAACAGCCGTCGGCGCCGCGCATACAAGGCCGGGCCGGACACGCCCGACGCCTGCGCGCCACGTCCATGGATACCTGGACAATCATGCTGGAAAACCGCCGCCCCCGGGCCAGGCTTGGACGCGCCCGCCGAGCCAATCGCCGGCTATGGCAGAGACATTCAGGGGACGGATACGAGGCAAAGGCGGAACTTGCCGCTATGCGACAATCTCGCGCATGCGGATTCTGGTGATCGAAGATGATGAGGACCTGGCCGACGCGCTCGTACGCCGACTGCGTCGTCTTGGGCATGCCGTTGATTGCCAGATGGATGGGTTGAACGCGGATGGGGTGTTGCAGTACGAGACCTTCGATCTGGTGATCCTGGATATCGGATTGCCGCGCATGTCGGGGTTCGAGATCCTGCATCGGTTGCGGGATCGGGGCAGCAAGACGCCGGTGCTGGCGTTGACGGCGCGCATCGATATCGAGGATCGGGTCCATGCGCTGGATACGGGGGCCGATGATTACCTGGCCAAGCCGTTCGACTTTCGCGAGCTGGAGGCGCGCTGCCGGGCGTTGCTGCGGCGGCCCAGCGTGCAGGCGGCGGGGGTGCTGCGGTTTGGCGAACTGGTGATCGACAGCGCGGCGCGGCAGGTCAGCCTGGCGGGGCAGCGCATCGATCTGCCCAAGCGGGAGTACAGCCTGCTCGAGATCCTGTTGGCCGGCATGAACCGCGCGGTCAGCAAGGCCGAGATCGCCAACAAGCTGTTCGCGTTCGATGACGAGGCCGCGCCCAATGCCATCGAGGTCTACATCGCGCGGCTGCGCAAGAAGCTGGAAGGCTCGCCGCTGCGCATCGAAACGCAACGCGGCACGGGCTATCTGCTGACGGCGGCCGGGGATGCCGACGCCACCGCGGCGCCAAGGGACTGAAACGGTGCGGTCCCGCCGTATTTCCGTGCGCCGGCGGCTGCTGGCGATGCTGCTGGGGCTGTTCGTCGTGGGACTGGGCGCGCTCTACCTGCTGGTGCGCGGCTATGCGCAGCAGACCGCCGACACCACCTACGACCAACTGCTGCGCGCCTCGGCGCTGTCGATGGCCGACAGCCTGCAGCTGGTGCAGGGCGAGTGGCAGATGGACATGCCCTACGCCGCCCTGGCGCTGCTGGAACAGGCGCCGCGCGACCGCGTTTTCTACCGCGTGACGGCCGCCGACGGCGCGCTGATTTCCGGCTACGCCGACCTGTCCACCCCACCCGCTCACGGCGCCGACGCCAGCGCCGCGCCGCAACTGTTCACCGCCGACTACCAGGGCCACGCCGTGCGGGTGGCATGGATGGAGCGCAAGATCGCCGGCCCGCGCGCCACCGAGACCGCGCTGATCCAGGTGGCGCAGACGCGCGAGGCGCGCAACGCGCTGGCCGAGCGCATCCTGTGGCAGGGCACGCTGGCGCTGATGGGCTTTACCGCCGCGGCGCTGGCGCTGGCCTATTGGGGCCTGCGGCGCTCGCTGTCGCCGATCCAGCGCATCGAGCGCGAGCTGGCCGCGCGCGGCGCCGCCGACCTGCATCCGATCGCCGCGCCGGTGCCCGAGGAACTGGACACGCTGGTGCATTCGCTCGACGGCTTCATGGCGCGGCTGTCCGAGAACCTCGACACCCTGCGCCTGTTCATCGCCGAGGCCGCGCACCAGTTGCGCACGCCGCTGGCCGCGCTGCACGCGCAGATGGAAGTGGCGCTGGACGAGGAAGACCCGGCCGAACAGCGCCGCAGCCTGCTGGCGGTGCTGCGCAATGCCGAGAAACTGTCGCGGCTGGTGAACCAGCTACTCAGCGACGCCAGCGTCATCCACCGCAGCAACGTGCGCAAGTTCGGTCCCGTGGACCTGGCCGAGCTGCTTTCGCAGGCCGTCTACGACACCGTGCCGCAGGCCGACCCGCAGCCCGATGTGCGGCTGCGCCTGCCCGCCGCGCAAGAGGGCGCGCCGCCCCGCATCGCGGGCGACAGCCTGATGCTGCGCGAGGCCTTCAAGAATCTGATCGACAATGCCCTGCGCCATGGCGCCTCGGCGGACGGCCACATCGACGTGCGGCTCGAACGCGACGACGCCGGCTGGCGCATCACCGTGGCCGACCAGGGGCCCGGCATCCCGCCCGCGCTGGCGCAAAGCGCCTTCGAGCGCTTCTCGCGCGGCCCCAACCCGCGCACGCCCGGCGCCGGCCTGGGACTGTCCATCGTCAAGCGCGTGGTCGACATCCACCACGGCTGGCTCAACCTCAGCAACCGCCCCGGCGGCGGTCTCGAAGCCGTCGTCCATCTGCCCGCCAACGCCCATGACGCCTAGACTTCCCCTGCTCGCGCGCCTGGCCGCGGCCGGCGCCGCCCTGATCCTGGCCGGCGCCAGCCCCGCCGCCGAGACCAGCGCCGACGGCCTGACGCTGGGCCCGGCCGACAGCAAGCACGTGCTGGTGCTGCACGCTTCCAACAGCGTGCAGGTGTTTCGCGGCGTGCTGGAAGACTTCAGCCAGCTCAACCCCGGCGTGCGCCTCGAATACACGGAGCTGTCGACCCAGGCACTGTATGCCGAAGTGGCGACCCGTGCCGCGCAGGCGCCGGGCGAGAAGGCCGGCCCCGACCTGGTCATCAGCAGCGCCATGGACCTGCAGACCAAGCTGGTCAACGATGGCCACGCGCAGCCGCACGTATCGCCGGAAACCCGCGCCCTGCCCGCCTGGGCCAACTGGCGCGACGAGGTCTTCAGCATCGGCACCGACCCCATCGTGATGGTCTACGACACCCGCCGGCTCGACGCCGCGCGCGCGCCCCGCACCCGCCGCGAACTGCTGGCGCTGCTGCAGGCGCCCGACCAGCCGCTGGCCGGCCGCATCTCGACCTACGATGTCGAAGGCAGCGGCATCGGCTACCTAGCCGCCACCCAGGACGCGCGCCTGGACAGCCTGGCCGGCGCGCTGCTGGCCGCCTTGGGCCGCAACGGCGTGCGCGTCCACGAATCGACCGAGCACGCGCTCGACAAGCTCGAACGCGGCGAGATCACGCTGGCCTACAACCTGCTCGAATCCTACACGCGCCATCGCATCGACCAGGGCGCGCCGCTGGCCATCGTCTATCCGCAGGACTACACGCTGATGCTGTCGCGCTCGGCCATCATTCCGCGGCAGGCGCCGCGCGCCGACCTGGGCGCGCGCTTTCTCGACTACCTGCTGTCGCCGCGCGGCCAGGAAATGATTGCGCGTCAATCCGGCATGCGCCCGGTAGGCGCCTCGATGGTGCCGGCCGCGGGGGTGCGGCCGGTGGCGTTGGGCGTGGGCTTGCTGGTGTACCTGGACCCGCTGAAGCAGCGCCACTTCCTCGACCTGTGGCGCGCCGCGGCGCAGCCGCCCGGCAAACCGGACTGACGCGGCCGCCCGCGCCGCGCGGCATCCGCTGCCCTTCAAGCGGGAGCGACGCGACGCCGCCTTCCCCGCAGCGCGGCGGCCTGCCAGCCGCGGACCGGCCGCACGCCTTTGCGCGACCACGCACGCTAACCGCCCAGTTGCCCGCCCGCGCGCACCAGGTCCGCCAGCGTGCGCACCTGCATCTTGCGCATGACGCGCCCGCGCCGCACCTTCACCGTGATCTCGCTGACGTTGAGTTCGGCCGCGATCTGCTTGTTCAGCATGCCGCGCACCACCCGCTCCATCACCGCCTTCTCGCCGTCGGTCAAAGTGTCCCAGCGGGCCTGGACCTCGTCCGATCCCGACGCGCTGGCCAGGTGCGCCCGATCCTTTTCCACCGCCGCGTGGATGGTGTCCAGCAGGTCCTGGTCGCGAAACGGCTTGGTCAGGAAGTCCACCGCGCCCAGCTTCATCGCCGCGACCGACATGGGGATGTCGCCGTGGCCGGTGATCATCACCACCGGCATGCGCCGCCGCTCCTGCTGCAGCCGCCGCAGCAGGT
Organism: Achromobacter ruhlandii; assembly: GCF_902859695.1. Lineage (GTDB taxonomy): Bacteria > Pseudomonadota > Gammaproteobacteria > Burkholderiales > Burkholderiaceae_B > Achromobacter > Achromobacter ruhlandii. The sequence continues at coordinate 89,829 of NZ_CADIJL010000001.1, read as the reverse complement.
CCATGCCGCTCTGGCCCGGCAGGCGCACGTCCAGCACCAGGCAGGCGGGGCCGGCGCCCGGATCGGCGTCCAGGAATTCCTGCGCCGAGCCATAGCCGCGCACCGGCAGGCCGACCGAATGCATCAGGTCCTCCAGCGACTCGCGCAGCGAGGCGTCGTCATCGACGATGTGGATGGTGGCCGGCTCGGGCCGCGTGCTCGCGATCATGAAGACTCATCCTTGGCCGCCGCCGGCAGCATGAAACAGAACACCGCGCCCTCGCGCGCGGCGGGCTCGGCCCACAACCGGCCGCCGTGGCTCTCGATGATGCCGCGGCTGATGGTCAGGCCCAGGCCGGTGCCCTCCGGCTTGGTGCTCCAGAAGGTATCGAACAGGCGCTCGCGCGCCTGCGGGTCCAGGCCCGGGCCGGTGTCGGTCAACGAACACTGCACCTGCCCCGGCGCCTGGCACGACAGGCGCAACGTCAGATGGCGCGCGCCGGCCGGGGTCTGCTGCATCGCCTCGATGGCGTTGAGCACCAGGTTGACCAGCACCTGCCCCAGCTGCACGCGATCGCCCAGCACCGCCGGCACGCGCTCCTGGATGCGGGTGGACACCGCCACGTCGTTGCGCGCCAGCTCGTCGCCAGCCAGCTCCAGCACCTCGCCGATCACGTCGGCCAGGTCCAGCCGCTCGCGTTGCGGCGCGGCATTGCGCGCATCGCGGCGGATGCGCGCCACCACCTCGCTGGCGCGGTGCACGTCGCTGGTCATGCGCTGCAGCGCGCGCAGGGCCCGCTCGATGTTGGGCGGATCGTGCTCCAGCCAGCGCTGGCAGGCGCTGCCGCTGGTGGCGATGGCCGCCAGCGGCTGGTTGATCTCGTGGGCAATGGACGCGGTCAGCTCGCCCAGGCTGTGAATGCGCGCCATGCGCGCCAGCTGCGCGCGCGCCTCGAACGCCGCGTCCTCGGCCGCCGCCCGCTTGAGCGCCAGGTAGGTGGTCACGCCGATGGCGGCGATGCTGATGAGCGCATTGATCAGCCCCAGCTCGCGCAGCACGCCGCCGTTGGGCGTGAGGTACAGGCTGAGCAGCGTCAACGCCGCGCACGCCACCGCCACGATGGTGACGCCGCGCCGCGGCAGGAAGCTCAGCGCCGCCAGGATCACCGCCACGTAGAACACCGCCACGGCGATTTCCAGGCGGGTGAAGGTGTCCACCAGGAACACCAGCGCCATCAGCGCCACCAGCAATGCGACGCCCGCGCCGGGACGCTGCTTCAGATACCTGGCCGGCTTGAGGAACATGGCGCTGCCACCCCGTTGAATGGACGCCGGCGCCGGGCCCCGATGGCCGCGCGCCGCGAGACGCCATTGTAGAGACAGGCGCGGGCCGCCGCGCACTATCGGAAAGCCGGCATATACCAAGGTATAGGCCCGCCATCCCAATGGCGCCTCGCCCGGGCGGGGGCCGGTTCCTATAATTTTCGGGTCCCCAGCGACGCGTCCGCGGGCCGCGCCGTCCCGCCAACGCCTACCGGCAGCCTCCCCATGAAACCGTCCATCAAGGCCCTCTGGATCGTCCGCGGCGCCGTGCTCGTCGGCATCTGGATCGCGCTCGGCGTGCTCCAGGCGCTGCACCGCATCGCCTGAGGCAGGCGGGCGGCGCCTCGCCGCCCGCCTGCCCGTCCCGCCGTCAGGGCAGGAAACACAGGATCCCGCCCACACCCAACATCCACGCCAGCAGCATCGGCACCAGCAGCCGCAGCGGGATCAGCGGACCGTCCGGAAGGTCCGGCGTCTGTCCGGGCCGGCGCAAGGCGGCCCGTTCGATCTCGTAGGCGTGCATGTCGCGCGAAAACTTGCGCATTTCCTCGAACGCTTTTTCCATGTCGTCTCTCCCGGCATGTCAGTACCAGCGGCCGTAGCGGCGGATGTAGAAGGTCTTGACCTGCTGCGTCAGCGCGATGTAGCCCAGGATGGTCAGCGCCAGCCAGCCGAAGTAGATCGGCGGCAGGGCCACGAACCCGATCGACTCGGCGATCGGCGAGAACGGCAGCCAGCACGCCAGCGCGATCGCGGCGGTGGTCGACAACAGCACCGGCAGCGACGCCGTGCTCTGCAGGAACGGGATCTTGCGCGTGCGCAGCATGTGCACCACGAAGGTCTGCGATACCAGGCCCTCGATGAACCAGCCCGAATTCATGATGGTCTGGCCGCCGTCGCCGCCGTGCAGGGCATAGGCCGCGCCCGCGCCGAACACCGTCCACATCAGGAAATACGTGGTGATGTCGAACACCGACGAGGTCGGTCCCAGCCACAGCATGAAGCGCTGGATGTTGCCCGCTTCCCACTTGCGCGGCTTCTTCAGGAACTCGTCGTCCATGCGGTCCCACGGCAGGGTCAGTTGCGAGATGTCGTACACCAGGTTCTGGATCAGCAGCTGCAGCGACAGCATCGGCTCCCACGGCAGCCAGGCCGAGGCCACCAGCACCGAAAACACGTTGCCGAAGTTCGAACTGGCGGTCATGTTCAGGTACTTGAGGATGTTGCCGAAGGTCTCGCGGCCCTTGATGACGCCCTGCTCCAGCACCATCAGGTCCTTTTCCAGCAGCACGATATCGGCGGTTTCCTTGGCGATGTCGGCGCCGCTGTCCACCGAAATGCCGACGTCGGCGTCGCGCAGCGCGGGGGCATCGTTGATGCCGTCGCCCAGGAAGCCCACGGTGTGGCCGTTGGCCTGCAGCGCCTTGACCACCCGCGACTTCTGCAGCGGCGTCAGCTTGGCGAACAGCACCACGCCTTCGACGCGCCGGCACAGCGCCACGTCATCCATCCGCTCAATGTCGGCGCCCAGCAGGATGCGAGCGTCATCGTTGCCCAGGTCCAGGCCCACGTCGCGGCAGACCTTGGCGGCGACGATGGGGTTGTCGCCGGTCAGCACCTTGACCGCCACGCCATAGTCATTGAGCGCGCGGATCGCCGCCTGCGCCGAATCCTTGGGCGGGTCCAGGAAGGTCAGGAATCCCCGCAGCACCAGCCCGCTTTCATCGCCGGCCTGGAACTGCGTGCGGCCGGTGTCCTCCAGGCGGCGCGAGGCCACCAGCAGCACGCGGAATCCGTCCTGGTTGTACGCCTCGGCGCTGCGCAGCAGGCGCCTGCGCATGGCCGCGTCCAGCGGCCGCTCCTGGCCATCGATGACCACGCCGGTGCTGACCGCCAGCATTTCCTCGACCGCGCCCTTGGTGATCATCTCCAGGCCGCCATCGACGCTGCGCACCACCACCGACAGGCGCCGGCGCACGAAGTCGAACGGGATCTCATCGACCTTCTCGTGCATCGCGCTGCGTTCCCAGCCGCGCAGTTCGCGCGCGCGCGCCAGGATGGCGCGATCCATCAGGTTGCGCTGGCCGCTCTGGTTGGCGCTGTTGAGCCAGCCCAGCCGCAGCACCTCGTCGTCGACCTCGCCATCGACGTTGAAGTGGTGTTCCAGGATGATGCGGTCCTGCGTCAAGGTGCCGGTCTTGTCGGTGCACAGCACGTCCATGGCGCCGAAGTTCTGCACCGAATTCAGTCGCTTGACCACCACCTTGCGCCGCGCCATCGCCACCGCGCCCTTGGCCAGATTGGCCGAGACGATCATGGGCAGCATCTCCGGCGTCAGCCCCACCGCCACGGCCAGCGCGAAGGTCAGCGCGGTAACCCAGTCGCCCTTGGTCACGCCGTTGATGACGAACACGATCGGCACCATCACCAGCATGAACTTGATGAGCAGCCAAGACACGCTGTTGACGCCGCGGTCGAAGCTGGTCTCGACCCGCTTGGTCGACACCACATTCCTGGCCAGCGAACCGAAATAGGTATTCGGGCCGGTGCCCACCACCACCGCCGTGGCGGTGCCGCTGACCACGTTGGTGCCCATGAAACAGATGTTGGCCAGGTCCAGCAGCTCGGCGTTCTCGCCTGCCTGGGCCTCGGCGCGCTTGGCGCTGACGCTGCCCAGCGTGTCGTACTTCTCGACCGGCAGCGCCTCGCCCGTCAGGATGGCCTGGCTGATGAACAGGTCGCGAGATTGCAGCAGGCGGATGTCTGCCGGGATCATGTCGCCTGCCTGCAGTTCGACGATGTCGCCGGGCACCAGTTCGTTCATCGGCAGCTCGCGCCGCGCCGGTTCGCCCGACACGCTGCCCCGCCGCAACACGGTGGCGGTGCTGCGCACCATCGACTTGAGTTTTTCCGCCGCGCGGCCGGAACGGTACTCCTGGATGAACCGCAGCAGCCCGCTGATGGTCACCATGGTCAACATGATGACGATGCCGGTCCAGTCGCGGTCGGCGGGCGCGGCGAACTGGATGTCGGTGAAGTACGACACCGCCGCCAGCCCCAGCAGCACCAGCACGAAGGGATTGCGGAAAGCGCGTAGTAATTGCAGCCAGGCTGGCGCCGGCTTGTCATGCGCCACTTCGTTCAGGCCATCGATGGCGCGGCGCGCCGCCACCTCGGCCTCGGTCAGACCCTCGCGGTGCGCTTGCAGGGCCTGCAGGCTGTCATGCACCGACAGCCCGGCGTGGCGCGCCACGGGCATGGCGCGGGTCTTGCCCGCCGTCGCGGCGGCGGGCGCTTTCTCGCCGCGCGGACCCCGCGGGGCCGGCAGGGAGGCTTCCTGGATTGGTTTCATGTTCGCTGCTCCCGCCCGCGCGCGCCGCCGGCAGGAGCCGCCCCGTCAAGACGCGAGCAGCCCCCGTCCACGGCCCGCGCGGGCTTGGTGGATATTGTGAATCGGGTAAGGCGGAATCAATGCGGGACCAGCGCCGCCTGCGCGCGTGGCGCCGGGGCCACGCCGACGCGCAGCGTCTGCACGCCCAGATCGCGGCACAGGTCGCTGAGCCAGGTGATCACGGGCCACGGATTGCCGCTGTCGCTGCGCAGGCAGACGGCGGTGCAGGCTTGCTCGCCGTCGGCTGAATAGCGCACGTCCGTCACGGTCTCGGCACGCTGCCGCAGCTCCTCGTAGAGCCGCTTGCGGATCAGGGCCAGCACGGCGGGGCTGCCGTAGAAAGTCAGGTTGATGAAGGCCGGCGCGGGGGCCGCGCGGCGCACGGGGTTGGGGGACAGGATATGGGACAGCATGCGCGTCTCCTGGAAACAGGCGATTCCGCCCGCAGGGGTTCAGGTGGCGCATGCAAGCCGTCGCGGCTCCGGGTCGATCCGGACGGGCGTGGCGGCTGGCAGAAAAACGTGCAGACCCGCTAGACCCGGCGTGCGCCGTGGGTTCTGGTACTTCCGTCGTCTTCCACGGCGGGCTCCTATAGGGTGGCAACAGGCGGCAGTGTAGGTCTGCACCGGTGTTCCGAACAGATCATGGAACGTATACCTTGGTATAGCGATCGGCTCGGGCAGGCGGGCAGACAGGCCATGCAGGCTGCCCGCCCACCGACGCCATGCGCGCTCAGAAGCGCGTCTGCATGCCGATCCGGACCGTCCGGCCCGGCGCCGGCATGAAACTCTGCGCCAGCGGATCCAGGTAATAGCGGTTCGTCAGGTTCTGCACCGAGAGGCTCACCATCACCCGTTCGCGCAGCCGGTAGGTCATGAACAGGTCGAACAGGGTCACGGGGTGGTACACGAGCTGTTTCGTCGTCGGTGTTTCCTGCCACGGCTGGTCGGCCTTGACCGTGGGGCCCGAGGTGTAGGCCATGCGCCCGCCCAGCGTCAGCGTTTCATTGAAGAAGCGCAGGCCGGCGGTCAGGCTCAAGGCCAGCCTGGGCGGATTCTGGGTGTTGGTATACGAACCCATGAAACTTCCCGGCGTGCACGTCGGCGTGTTTTCCGTGTGCCGGGAAGCGCTGGGGTTGTCACGCAAGTGCTGCGCGAAGGCCGCGTCGCAGGTCTCGGTCTTCAGGTAATACGTGGCCGCCAGATCCGCGAACACCCGCCCGGCGTCATAGCGCGACTGGAATTCCAATCCGCTGGTCTTGTAGCGATCGGTGTTCCTCATCCGCAACGCCTTTTCGGTCAGCGCCTCCACGCCGTCATAGTCGTAGTAGCGCACGATGTAGTTCTTGATGTTGTTGTTGAAATAGACCAACTTGGCGGCGACCGTGTCGCCATCGGCCAACAGGTTGGCACGCACCGTGCTGGCGCCGAATTCCCAACTGTTGGAACGCTCTGGCTTGAGTCCCCTGCCCGGTGACAGGCTCATCGTGCCGAGGCTGGTCTCGAACAGGGATGGCAACCGCAGCCCCTGGGTGTACGAGGCATAGACGAAAGTGTCCGGGACCAGTTCCAGGTTCAGGCCCGCCGACGGGGCAAAGCCGCCGCAGCGGCTGCGCAGCCTGGGGGCATGCGCATAGCCGGTGACGACCTCTTTCACATCTTCGTCATAGACGCGGGTCGAGCCCGCGCCGAAGTCGTCGTACGGCACGCCGACCTCGGGGCGGTTGCTGTCCTGGTACACGATGCCGTTATGCAGGCGCGGATCGGTGGCGTCCGTGTACCGGCCATTCTCGTCCGGCCACCACGTCTGGTAGCCGAAGTTGCCCGGCCACCACCACTCGCCCGGCTTTTTCACCATGATGGCGCGATAGGGGCGCAGTTCGCGGATGGCGGTGGAATACACGCCGCGGTCCCTGACGTCGAAATGGCTGTAGCGGCCACCGCCCCACAACGTCAGCGACGCCACCGGCCGGTATTCCAGCTTGCCGTTCAGGCTGAACTCCCGGCGCGAGGCATCGCGGAGCACGCGGTTGCCGTCGATGTCCTGCTGCGTCGTCACCACGCCGCGCTGCGGCCGGAGATCCTCGACCTGGAACGAGCCGCCCAGGTTGAGGTTGACATCGCCGTGCGCCGTGCGCCACCGCGAGGTGTTGGCCAGATCGCCGCCGATGCGGCGGTCGGCCTGCCGGGTCCATCGGCGGTCCGTCACGTAGGCCTGGGACGCCGGCGCCCACACCGAGGTCAATTGGCTGGTCTTGGCATCCGTCATCCACAGGTTCACGCCCAGGTCCACCAGCGGATTGTCCGCCGGCTGGAACTGGTAGCGCGCCGTATAGGTGTCGATACCGGTTTCCCCCAGCGGATACTGCGTGATGCCCGCCGTCCCGGACCGGATGATGTCCGACGGCATGATTTCGCCGATTTTGCCGTCGTAGCGGCGATAGCCCAGTTCCAGCGTGTGGCCTTCGGCGGGTCGCAGCGTCAGTTTCAACAGCGTCGACTCGGTTTCGGCCGACGAATTCAACACTTCTTCGCCTGGATTGTAGGACTTGGCCACGCTGTTCCTCTCGTAGCGACCACCCGGGTAATACATGCGATAACGCTCTCGCCCCTTCTTGCCCGAGAAGTAGTTGCCCTGAGTACGGTGCGCGTAGGCCGCCACGAAGTCGAGGCGGTCGTTGGCATAGGCAAAGGCCAGGCTGCCCGATTTCGCGCGCGAACCGAACAGGCTGCCATGGCTATCGTGCGGCACGGCTCTCAGATCATTCGCCGAGGGCTCGCCGGTGGAGGACGGCGGCGGAGCGACGCCGCGATGCGGCGGCGCCACGCCGTTGTTCCATAACTCGCCCTTCAGGCGCAGGCCGACCCGGCTGCCTTCCGTCAGGATGTCCCGCACGCCCAGCGTGCGCATCTCCACCGACCCGCCGATGGCGCCGGACGTCACGGAAGGACCTTTGTTGACGGTCACGTCGCTGATCAGGTCCGGGTCGATATAGCTGCGCTGGGCCGTGCCCCCGTATCCGCGGTACACGTCCAGCGCCTGCTCGGAGCCGTCGACCCGCACCGCGACCCGGCTCTGCCCCTGGATGCCGCGGATGTTGACGTCCAGCGCGCCGCCGTTGCGGCTGTCGCCGACCTGCACGCCCGGGATGCCGGTCAATAGATCGCCGACCGACACCCTGCCGAATCGGTCGAGGTCCTGGCTCGACAGATACACGGATGATCGCGGCGCGGTGTAGACCTCTTTCCCGGCCACCGCATCGCCCTCGATTTCGACCGGCGCCAGGGTCAAGGCTCCCGGCGACACCACCAGCACATAGCCTGACGCGCCGCGCCGGGCCTGCAGGCCGGTACCGCGCAACAGCGCCGCGAAGCCTTCTTCCAGCGCGTAGCGGCCATGCAGCCCCGGACTCAGGCGACCGGCCACCTGCTCGGCAAGCAGCGACAACGCAATGTCGGACTGTTGCGCATAGCGGCTCAAGACGTCCGCCAGCGAGCCGGCGGGAATGTCGTATTGCCTGTCGAGGTGCTGCGCCTGGGCGACCAGCGCGACCGAAGCGCCCAACCCGGCCAGCACCAGGCGGGCAGCGGGGGGCAGGCCGCGGGGTTGCCGCCGCGGTGAAAATCGGAAACGGCGGCGCGGGCCTGCCGGGTGGAGCTTGTGCATGATCGTGGTCCTCAGCTCGGGCGCCGGGACCTATCGATACGTCCCGGATCATCGCCATTCAGAAGACATGACGCGCCAGGCTCCAAAACACGAACCAGCCATCGCGGGGCGTTTTTTTTTCGGCCTAGCGGACCGCTTCGCCTCCGGTCCGCCCCACCCACACGAAATAGGACGAGGCGAACCGCAGCGTCAGGCCGGGTACGCTCTCGGCCAGCAATCGCAACGCCCGGTCGGTATCGTCCAATGGCAACACCACCGTCATGCGGATCCCCGCCAAGGCGGTCTCGTCATAGAAAATGCGGCCGGACCGGTGCCGATTCAGCTCCTCCAGCACGTCCGCCAGCGGCTGGTCCCGCACCGCCAACTGATGGAATCTCCAGGCGTCCTCCACCTGGCCGGGATCGACCGCCGCAATCGGCCCGACGCCCTGTGCCGTAACCGCCACGCGCTGCCCGGCGCGCACCACCAGCGCTCGCGTCGGTGTCGGGCCGGCCGCCTCCACCCGCACGCGCGATTCGATCATTGCCAGCTTCGTCACGCCGTCATGCCGATCCACCGCGAAGCGCGTACCCAGCGCGACCAGCCGCGCCTCGCGCGTGCGCACCACGAAGGGACGCATCGCGTCCTTCGCCACCTCGATCAGCGCCTGTCCCTGCACCAATTCCAGCTCCCGGCGCTGGCGGTCGAATCGCAGGTTTACCGCGCTGTCACCGGCCAGGGTGAGGCGCGAGCCGTCCTCCAGCAGCTCGACGCGCCACTCGCCGGTCACGCTGCGCACATCCGCCATCAGATAGGCCGCGGGATACACCCGCAGTGTCATCCCGCCCGCCGCGGCCACGAGCAACGCCGCACCGATCATGAACAGCATCCGGCTCGCGCGGCGCTTGCCCACATGCGCAAACGCCGCTTCGAATCCCGCCCGCGCGGGCGCCCCCGATTGCGCCGCCGAGCCGCGCAGAGCCTGCATCCGGTCCACCACCAGTCGCATACCCCGCGCCGCCGCCTCGTGCACGGGGCTCTGCCGCATCCACGCCTCCAGTTCGCGCTGCACAGCCTCGCGCTCGGCCGCGTCGTCAGAACTCAGACGCGCGACCCACCGGGCGGCCTGTTCGGCGATGGCATCGGGAATCGGCACGCGCCTCATGCGGCGGCTTCCGGTTGGCGACCGGATCGCCCGGCCATCATCAGGCCAGCACCCGGTGACAACGCACCAGCCCCTGCGCCAGATACTTCTGCACCATCCGCACGGAGATTCCGAGACGCTCGGCCACCACCAACTGGCTGTGGTCTTCCAGGTAATGCAGCAGGAACGCCTCGCGCCCTTTCGGCGCCAGCGCAGCCAGCGCGGCTGCCAGCTGCTCCACCGCCTGTATCGCGCTCATCAGCGCCTCGGGTGATGGCGCCCCTTGCGGCAAGGCATCCGCCGCCAGCGTCATGGCGTCGAGATAGGCCTGTTCGACGCGCTGTCGCCGCAGGCGGTCGAGCATCAGCCGGCGCGCGGCCGTGGTCAGCCAGGCCCGCGGCTCGGCGAGCTCGGCGGGGGGAACCCTGGCCGTCAGCAGCCGCAGGAAAGTGTCATGGGCCAGATCCGCCGCCTGCTCCGGACATCCCAACCGGCGGCGCAGCCAGGAAGCGAGCCAACCGTGATGGTCGACATAGAGTGCCTTGACGGCCGAGACCAGGGGATGGGCTGCAGTCACGATCCACTTCATTCCGACGCGACCGACCGGCGGGCGTCTTGAGAAACTCAAATAAAAATGAGTTTCAATGCTATGTGGATGAAAAGCGCTGCGCAAGACAAGAGAAACATCCGTTGCTCATCTGTTGCACCGCGTCGTGCCGCCCGCCTCGTCGCCCTCCGTCCACGCGGCACCGCTGCCCGCTGCTCAGGTCAGGTACGCCGCTACCTCATCCGCTGTCAGATAACGCACGAACGTCATCGACGGTTGCTGCGCATCATGGATCGCGCCGTTGAAGCCCGATCAGTTGCGCTGCATGCCGTCCTCGGTCTCCAGCGCGATCAGCACGCGCTTGCCGTGCCTGGCCAGGTTGTCGCGCAGCGCCGCCTCGCCCCAGGCGAAACGCATGTCGTTGACGAGCGCGCCATTCGCATAGGCATCGGCCTGCAACCACTGGAAATCGGCGCTGTCGCGCTCGGCGTCCGGCTCGCGCGCGGCGATCTCGCGGCGCACGCCCAGGGCCTGGACGCGGTCGCGCATCAGGTTCTGCAACAGCGTGAAGGCGTGGAAATTGTTGTTGATGCCATGCGCCCGCGCCACGAAGCCCGTGCCGGAGGTGGGCAACACCACCACGAGTTCTTCCTCGTAGCTGATGCGCGAGGCCAGCCACAGGTAATGCAGTTGCTCGAACGGCAGGTTGTCGTTGAGCGTGGTCATGGCGTACAGGAGGTCCATCAGTTCGGCGTCGGCGACGAAGGCCTGGTGATTGCGCTGGTCGCGCATCAGCATGGCCATCATCGGCAGCACCAGGGTGTCGATGGCGGCGACCTGCGCATCGAGTTCCCAGCGCCGGTCCTCGGGAATGGCTTCAAGCCGCGCCACCGCCTCTTTCCAGGCCAGGCGGTCGGCCTCCTCGACCTCGTCGTCGTCATCCTCGACCTCCAGCGCGCAATACGGCCGCAGGGTCCGCAACCACGGGCCCAGCAACGCCTGCAACGCGGGGAACAGCAGCACGGGATCGGCGCCGTCCTCCACCAGCGAGCCGCACATCAGCGCCAGCGCCGCTGCCCGGCTGGGGTGCAGGGACGGCAGCAGTTCGGCGCAGAACCGCAGGCTGGCGGCGGTGTGCGCGGACGTCAAGGCATCTTCGTAAAACGCGCGCACCTCAGGCCGCTTGAAAAAGCCGTCTAGTGTTTCCGCGTCGTCGGCGGAGACGACCGGGGTGCGCAGCGCGGTGGCAAGCGTGGCGTGGGCAGCGGGCATGGCAGGGAATCCGTGGAATATCGTTGGGGCAAGGACGGACGCCCCGCCCGCGTGGCTGCGGCGCGCATCGCGGGAGGCAACCGCCCGGAGATCATCGCACCGGCAAGTGTACTGAATGGCGCGTCCAGCCCCGGACAACCTGGCGGACCTATCCTAAACCGCGAGGACCGCGTCCCAATAGCAGACCTATCCGATGGCATCGCCGATGCCTGCATCGCTACGATCCGCGAAACCCTTCGTTAGCCATTCCCGAGATAGTCCGATGTCGCAATTTCCCTCCCCCGCCCCTGCGGGCACCCACGCTGCCAGCGGCACGCCCCCCCTCCCATCGGTGCCCGACGAAGCGTCACAAGCGCTGCCGCTGCAGTTCCGCGGCCGCGCGCGTGATTACTTTGGCGTGTGGGCGGTGAATGTCCTGTTGACGCTATGCACCTTGGGCATCTGGTCGGCCTGGGCCAAGGTCAGGACGATGCGCTGGTTCCGCGGCCACACCTACCTGGCAGGCGCCGGGTTCGACTATCACGCCACGGGCGGGCAGATATTCAAAGGGCGCCTGCTCGCCATTGCAATCATCGCCGCTGTCTCGCTCATCGGCGCGATATGGCCGCTTGCCGAACGGCTGCTATCGATCTTCATCCTGCTGGCCGTACCATGGCTGGTCAATGCCAGCCTGGGTTTCCGCGCGTACATGACCTCCTGGAGCAACGTGCGGTTCGCCTTTCAGGGCAGCTACGGACGCGCGCTGCTCGTCTTCGTATGTCTGCCGCTGCTCTCTATCTTCACGCTCGGGCTGCTGACCCCGCTGGCCACGCAACAACGTGCCAGCTATGTGGCGGGAGGCCACCGTTACGGCTACGCCGCCTTCTTCAGCGCCCCTCGCCTGGCGATCCTGTATGCCGGATTGCTGCGCGGCATGGGCATATTCATAGTCGTCTGCCTGGTCGGAATGTTGGCCTCGCAATGGGTCGGTCAGGCCGCAAATCCCGAGTTCTCGTTTACCGAAATGCTGCGGGGGCTTACCGACCCGTCGCATCGCCATCCTTCGGCCGGACCGCACATGTTCCTCTCCGTTTTCCCCGTTCTGCTCGCGACACTCTACGCCGCGCTGATCGTAGCCGCGTTGTACTACGGCGCCTGCGCCCACAATGAAATTCTCAACCGATGCACGCTACAAGGCAGGCACCGGTTGCACAGCGCCGTGGCGCCCTGGCGCTACACCTGGATCACCCTGTCCGGCATCGCGGCCAGCATATTGACGCTGGGGCTGGCCTACCCCTGGGCGCGCGTGCGCCAGTATCGCTACGTGACGCAGCGCATCACCGTGCTGGCGGCGCCTGGCCTGGATGAATTCGTGTCACGGCAACTGGCCCATGTCCCCGGCGCCTTCGGTGCCGAGTTCAGCCAGCTCGAAGGTTTTGACGGTGTCTCGGCCCTCTGACCACACGGATGAGCCGGCGGGCTCCCCGGCGTCGCCAGGCGACGCCGTATCGGTCATCATCCACGGCCGGCTCTACGCCGCCGGCAGCGCGGCCAGCCATCCGGCGAGCCTGCAATGGCAGGCGGATGGCTCCGTGTCGTTGCTGCACGGCCAGGCGCGCCGCACGCTGCCGGCCGGCGTGCTGCGATGGTCCAGCCGTATCGGCACGACAGCCCGGCGTGCCACGCTGCCCGACGACAGCGTCTTCGAAACCGATGACAACGATCAGGTCGACCGCCTGGAACGCCTGCTCGGCCGCCGCAGCCATCTGCTGCATCGCCTGGAGCGCCTCAATCTGGCCGCGCTTGGACTGGCGGCTTTGGCTACCCTGGCGTTCGTCGTCAGCCTGCGCTGGACCATCCCCTGGCTGGGCGACAGCCTTGCACGCACCGTTCCCCCCGCTACCGAAGCGCGCATCGGCGCCAACGTCCTGCATACACTCGATCGCCTTGTGCTGCGCCCCAGCCAACTCGCCCCCGACACCCGGCGGGCCATCCAGGCCGTATTCGATGAACTCGTGGTGCACGCCGACCTGGGCGCGACGCCACCGCAGTTGTTGTTCCGCCAAGGCGGCCCGTTGGTGGGCGCCAACGCGATGGCGCTGCCGGGCGGCCCCGTCATCGTCACGGACGAACTGGCGCGCCTGGCCGGAACAGCCCAGGCCCTTGCGGGCGTGTTGGCCCATGAACTCGGCCACATCCAGCACCGCCACGGCATACGCCGTCTTGGCCGGCTGGCGGGCCTGTCGACCGTGGCGCTGTTCTTAACCGGTGATGCCTCCAGCCTGCTGCACCAAGCCAGCGTGCTGGGCACGGGGCTGCTGGACCTGTCCTACTCCCGCGATTTCGAGCGGGATGCCGACGCCACCGCCGTCGCGCTCATGCGCAAGACCGGCAAGGACCCTGCGTTGCTGGCAAAGCTGCTGCAAGACCTGGCGGCGCAGTCCAGAGTGGCTGGCACCACCCCGAACTGGCTTTCCAGCCATCCATCGACCGAAGAACGCACGCGCCTGATGCTGGAAGGCCGATAACTCGCGTATTGCAAGACAAGCCGATCAATACCGGTAATTCACCCCCAGCATCGCACTGAACGGCGCCCCGTAGTAATTGCTGTAGACGTTGGTGCTGGCGTAGTACTTCTTGTCCAGCACGTTGTTCAGATTCAGCGTGGCCGACCATTGGCGGTTGAACTGGTAGCGCGCCATCAGATCGACCAGCGCATAGCTGCTCTGCGAGGAATCGAATTGCTGCCCGCCGGGGCCGCGGCTGGTGAAGCCGCTCTGGCTTTCCCAGCGCACGCCGCCGCCCACGGTCAGCGCGCTCCAGGCGCCGGGCAGGCGGTAGGTGGTGTAGAGCTTGGCGATGTGGCGCGGCAGGCCGACCTGGGTCGAGAAGCCCGCCGGCAGGCGGCGGTCCACGTAGGCGTACGACAGCTGCATCTGCCAACCGGGCATGAGTTCACCGCTGAGCTCGGCCTCAACGCCGCGCAACACCGCGCCGTTGGCGGCGACATAGGCGTTGTCGCCGTTGGGGGCCAGCTTGTCGCCGTCCAGTATGGCGTAGTTGTCCTGGCGGGTGCGGAACAGCGCCAGCGCGCCGTTCAGGCGGCCGTCCAGCCAGGCGCTTTTGAGGCCGATCTCGTAGGTATTGCCCTTGATCGGCGCAATGCCGCTGCCCGACACGGTCTGGGCCTGTTGCGGCAGGAAGATGCTGGTGTAGCTGGCATAGGCGGACAGCGTCGGCGTCAGGTCGTAGACCACGCCGGCATACGGCGTGTACACGCCCTGCTCGCGCATGTTGTCCGGATAGGCCGAGCCGTCGTTGTAGGTGTAGGAGGCCTGCTGGTCCCACCAGGTGATGCGCGAGCCCAGGATCACCGACAGCGCGTCGGTCGGCCGCAGGCGCAGTGCGCCATAGACCGCGTTCTGCTTCTCGGTGTAGTAGCGCTTGCCGGTGGCTTGCCACTGCGGTTGCGGCATGTCGCCATCCCAGGCGCGCACGTCCGGGATGACCGGGTCATAGCCGGGCGCGGTCCACAGCGGATAGGTATCGTAGTCGCCCCGGGTGCGCGACAGGCTCACGCCCAGCACCAGGTCGTGGCGGCGGCCCAGCGCGTCGAAGGCGCCGCTGAGGCTGGCGTCCAGCGCGTTCTGGGTCTTGGGGATCGGCCATTTGGCGACCCAGACCGAGGCGCCCTGCCCGGTCTGCGGATCGGCCCAGCCGTTGCTGCTGAACCAGCCATAGGTGCGGTCATTGTCGTCGCCGGTGCGCGACAGCGTCAGCGACCCCTTCCATGATGACGAGAACTCGTGGTCGAGCGTGGCGAAGACGTTGTAGCGCGTGCGTTCCTGGCGGCTCCAGTTGGTGGCGGAATTGAACCGTTGCCGAAAATCGGTCTTGGAACCATCGGCGTAGTACGCGGGAAAGCCGAAGTACGAGCACGCCGTGCACTTCTTGCGCTGGTATTCCGCGCCCAGGGTCAGCAGGGTGCGCTCGGTCAGGTCCGCCTCGACCACCCCATACAGCAGTTGCGAATCCTGCTTGACGCGGTCGATGAACGAGCCGCCCTCCTGCCAGGCGCCCACCAGCCGCCCGCGCAGCTTGCCCGACGCATCCAGCGGGCTGCCCAGGTCGAACTCGGTGCGCTTGTAGTCCCATGACCCGATGCTGGCGCCGACGCCGGCCTCGAACTCGCGGGTCGGCCGCTTGCGCACCAGGTTGATGGAGGCGGCCGGGTTGCCCGCCCCGCTCAGCAGCCCGGTGGAACCGCGCACCACTTCGATGCGGTCATACAGCGCCGTGTCCAGCCCCAGGGCATTGAAGTCCTTGTGGGTCGGCACGCCGTCGACCTGCATGTTGGTGATTTCCATGCCGCGCGCATACAGGCCCTTCTCGTTGTCGTCGGCCGAGCCCTTCTTCTTGAAGGTCAGGCCCGGGGTGTTGACGATGGCGTCTTCCAGCGTGTTCAGGCCCTGGTCGGTGAGCCGCTGGCGCGTCATCACCGAGACCGACTGCGGCGTCTCGCGCAGCGTCATCGGCAGCCGGGTGGCGGTGTTCGATACGCCGACCGTATACGAATCGGTGCCTTCGCTCGGGACGGGTTCGCGCGCGCCCAGCACTTCGACCGGCGCCAGGGTCTGCGCATTGGCGGCGCGCAGGCCATAGCGGTTGCCGCCCTGGTTGACGGCCTCCAGCCCGGTGCCCGACAGCATCGCCGCCAGGCCCGCGGCCACGCCATAGTCGCCCTGCAGGCCGGCGCTCTGGCGGCCCTGGGTGAGCGTGGCGTCGAACGACAGCACCACCCCGGCCTGGGCGGCGAACCGGCTCAGGGCCAGGCCCAGCGGGCCGGGCGGCACCTCGTAGTGGCGCGACGCCTGCGCGCTGGAAACGGCCTGCGCCTGCGCGGACGGCGTGGCGCCCAGGGCGGTCAAGGCGATGACAAGGGCGCGCGCCAGGGGCGCGAGTTTGGTGGAGTGACGAAGCAAGGGTACAGAAGGCATGGACTCAGGTTTCCGTGTGGCAGATCCGACGTAATCCCTGCTAAGTCGGACGAGCGCGGAAAAAGGACAATGCCGAGCGAAAAAAAATCAGTGGCGGGCGACGATGCGGACGTAATAACGGGTAAAGCGCACGATGTTCACAGGCAGCGCGCGCGTCACGGCGGCCAGCGCCTGGTCGGTGTCGTCGACGGGAAAGGCCCCCGACAGGCGCAGCGCCGCCACGGCATCGTCGCATCGCAGCAGCCCGGGCCGATAACGGTCGAGCCGGGCGATGAAGTCGTCCAAGCGCCAGTTGTCGACCACCAGCAGGCCTCGCGTCCAGGCGTCGGGCTCGCCGGTGATGGCCCCGGCCGCCTGCGCCCCCGCGGGCGCCAGCGTGCCCTGCTCGCCCGCCTTCAGGATCTCGGGCGCGCCACCCGTCGCGGGTTCCAGCGCCACCGCATGGCGCAGCACCGCGACCCGCGTCAGATCGTCCTGCCGCGTGACGATGAAACGCGTGCCCAAGGGCCGCACCGCGCCGTGCGCGGTGAGCACGCGCAAGGGCGGCAGGCCGGGACGGACGTTGTCGGTATCGACCAGGATCTCGCCGGCATGCACGAAGATGCGCCGCTGGCCGGCGTCGACGGTCACGTCGACCGCGCTGGCGCTGTCCAGCCAGAGCAAGGTGCCGTCCGCCAGCCGCAGTTCGCGGCGCTCGCCCGCCCCGGTGCGGTAGTCGGCCAGCATCCGCTCCGTCGGCAGGGTGCGCCAGGCCGCCAGGCCGCCGACGCCCAGCAGCGCCACCGCGCCCAGTCCGTTGCGCAATGCGGCGCGGCGGCGCGAGAAATGCTGGTCGGCACGATTGAGCGTGTCGGCAGCCAGGCGCGCCGGCGCGGCTCCCAGCGTGCCGCGCAACCGTTCCACCTGCCTCCAGATGCGCGCATGTTCGGGATCGGCCGCCAGCCAGCGCCCATGCGCCGCCACGTCGGCCGCGCTGACGTCGTCCGCGCAGAGCCGCGCGTACCATTGCGCCGCCGCGGCGATGGTCTTGTCCGCCATGGCCGCCTACTGCCGGGCTAGCGCGTACACCAGGCAATGCTCGGTGGCGCGCGCCATGTACTTCTTGATGGAGCTGACCGTCACGCCCAGGCGGGCGGCGATCTCGGCGTAGCTGGCCCCTTCCAGCTGGGACATCAGGAAAGCGCGCCGCACCTTGTCGCCCAGGCCGTGCAGCATGGCGTCGATCTCGCGGATGGTCTCGAGCAGGATGGCCCGCGTCTCGGGCGATATGGCGCTGGCCTCGGGCTGCTGCGCCAGGGTTTCGAGCCAGGCGCGTTCCAGCACCTGGCGGCGGATGTGGTCGACCAGCGTGCGCTGCGCCACCGTGGCCAGGAAGCTGCGCGGCTGCCGCACGCCCTGCAATTGCGCCATCGACGCCGGCGAGGCCAGCAGCCGCAGGAAGGTGTCCTGGGCCAGGTCGGCGGCCTCGGCCGGCACGTTCAGGCGCCGCAGCAGCCAGCCGCGCAGCCAGCCGTGATGGTCGCGATAGAGCCTGCCCAGCTCGCGGTGCTCCAGGGATTCCGTGGACGACATGGCCGTCGCGTCAGCGCCTTGTGAATTTCGGGAATGGGAATTGTAATCATTATTGATGAAGGCGTTCAATCCGCCGCCTTCCCTTTCCGCGACCGGGGCGCGCGGGGAGCCGCTTGAGGCGCCGCGCCCGGATGGGCGCGGCCGGCGTTTACTTCTTCTTGCCCGAGGCGTCCTGCTCGACCACCATGTCCAGCACGTACACCTTCGAGGGCGCGTCGGCCGGCGGGTTCTTCCAGTCGTAGCGCTTGACGCGCAGCACGGTGCGCACGCCATCGCGGTGGTCGTAGCCTTCGATCGACTGGTACAGCGGGTGCCAGTCTTCCTGCGGCGGCAGTTGCACGCCGGCCTCGTTGTAGCGGCGCTCGCGCACCATCAGGCACTGGTAGCGCGGAATCATGGGATGGCTGCAATCGGCGCGCTTGGGCGCCACTTCCAGGAACATGATTTCGCCGGCGCTGCCGTACAGGGTTTCCGGCGTCGGCTCGCCGACGAACTTCAGCACGCTGCCGTCCTGCGCCACCAGTTCCAGGGTCGGTTCGGTGGACTCGCCACCGAGCGTGGCGCGCAGGTCGCCCTTCAGGCGCTGGCCGATCTCGGCATCCAGTTGCATCAGGGCCGGCTCGCAGGCCTTCATGGTCGAGGCCAGATTGGCCACGCGCAGCACGCCGTCCTTGTAGGTGTAGCCGCCGAACTGCGTGTTGCAGCCGCCGCGCACGTTCAGCGCGTCGGCCGTGAACGACAGGCGCAGGGGCTGCTCAACGCCCTTCTGCAGCGCGGGGATGGACTTGCCCGAGGCCTCGGTGGCCGACACCAGGCGCCAATAGTAGGCCGGCAGGCTCAATGCGTTGGCGGCGGGCGTCGAGGAAGAGGTGGACATGGTGGAAGATCCTTCGCCAGTGTGGGAAACCGGTGCGCAAGCCTGCAGCAAGGCGGCGCAGACCGACGCCAGGAGAATTGTCTTTTTCATGGTTTGTTCCTATCAGCCGTGTGGCACTGATGAAAACCGCGATTCTACGTCCGCGCCATGGACGAAATAGGCGAGTCCTGCCCTCGGACGTATCAAAATCTTGCCGCCCGACTGAACACAAGCTGACACCAAAGGCTGCGTCCGCCCCGCGCCGCTCCTGCGGCGGCGCCACGAATGGCGGGGCGCGGCGCGGGCCGCTCGCGTCCCGCCGTGTGATTACAGACTGACACTTACGCGTCGCGCCAACCGCAACATTGCACACAGTGATGCAGCGTTTTGCGGCGTTCTTGCCCGAGGCGCGCCGCGGTGCCTCAATCCACCCGCAGCATGCCCGCGTCCTCGCGCACCCGGCCTTGCGCCAGCAGCGCCGCCAGCGCCTGGCCCAACCGCGCGTCGGCGTCCGCCGGGGTGCGCGACTGGCCCAGCAGGCGGCAGACCGACTTGATCACATCCGCGCGCGGGGCGTTGCCGGTCATGGCCAGCACCCGCAGCACGCCGTTGGCCAGCTCCTCCAGGCAGACGTCGTCGACGCGGCGGCGCGAGGCCTCATCGTCGCCGGCGGCGCGAAAGCCCGCCCAGTCCACCGCCCGCGTGCCCGCGGGCCAGAGGAACGTGACCTCGCCTTCTTGCGTGCGGCCGATGTCTGCCGGCGTCAGTTGCCGCAGGCGCTCGACGATGCGCGTGCCGGTGCGCTCCAGGCCCCAGGCCCGCGCCACCCGGCGATGCAGCACGCTTTCCGGCAAGGGGCCTTCGGTCTCGATCACCTGGCGCAATTCGGCGCTCAGCCGCGCGTTGCTGGCCTGGACGTAGAACGCCTGCGCATCGCCGGCTGGCAGCGCGGCCACCGCGTAGGTCTCGATGCCGCCCGCCGGCGCGCCTGCCGGACCGGCCTGGCGCGGCTGCGCCTCGCCCTCGGTGGTGATGCTGAATGCCACGTCGTCGTCCGCGGCGTCCGGCGCCTCGGGCGCGACTTCCGGCTCCGGCACGGCCTCCTCCTCCTCGCGCGCCAGTTCCGCCTCCAGGCGCGCCAGCAGCTTTTCCACTTCGCGTTCGGGATTGATCCACCAGTCGGTCGACCAGATCCGGTGCAGGCGCCACCCCAGGCCTTCCAGCACCACTTGCCGCAGCCGGTCGCGGTCGCGCGCGGTGGCGCCGGCGTGGTAGGCGCGGCCATCGCACTCGATGCCCAGCAGGTAGCGGCCGGGCGCGCGCGGATCCACCACGCCCATGTCGATGCGGTAGCCCGAGCAGCCGACCTGCGGATGCACCACCCAGCCGCGCTCGCGCAGCACCTTGATGACCTGCGTCTCGAAGGGGCTGTCGGGTTCGCGGCCGGTGGGCAGCGACTGTTCCACCAGCGCGCGCGGCCCCTTCAACGCGAACTCCAGGTAATGCTTCAGGTCGCGCACGCCGGCGGCGCGCACGCGCGACAGGTCGATCTGCTGCGGCAGCAGCGTGCTGTAGATCACCACGCCTTCGCGGGCCCGCGAGATCGCCACGTTCAGGCGGCGATGGCCGCCCTCGCCATTGAGCGGGCCGAAGTTCATCGTCATCTTGCCGGCCGCGTCGGGGCCGTAGGTGATCGAGAAATAGATCACGTCGCGTTCGTCGCCCTGCACGTTCTCCAGGTTCTTGATGAACAACGGCTCGCGCGCCTGCGCCGAAATCGCCTTGTCCAGGGCGGCATTGGCGCGCCGGCGCGCGTCCAGCAGGGTTTCGATGAGCGACTGCTGCGGCTGGTTGAACGTCACCACGCCCAGGCTCTGGCGGCGGCGCGCCGGGTCCAGGTAATGCTGCTCGATACCCTGGACGATGGCCTCGGCCTCGGCGCGGTTGCTGCGGCTGCCGCCGCGGTCGTAGACGCCGGCCACGCGCTCCAGCCGCACCGCCACGTCGTCGGTGACCGGCGACGGGAAGGTGATCAGCTGCGAATCGTAGTAGGTCACGTTGCTGAACGTGATCAGGCTTTCGTGGCGACTGCGGTAATGCCACTGCAGCCGCAGGCGGTTCATGTCGGCGCCCAGGCATT
Source organism: Achromobacter ruhlandii (assembly GCF_902859695.1). Taxonomy (GTDB): domain Bacteria; phylum Pseudomonadota; class Gammaproteobacteria; order Burkholderiales; family Burkholderiaceae_B; genus Achromobacter; species Achromobacter ruhlandii. The sequence goes on along the minus strand of NZ_CADIJL010000001.1, from coordinate 68,984 downwards.
CGTCCAGGATGCTCTCCAGGTCTTCCACCTGGCCATCGTCGCCGGCGCCGTCGTCATCGTTGGCGGACTTGCTGAAGAAACTGGTGGGCGGCAGCTGCTTGGTATCGCCCACCACCACCAGTTGCTGGCCGCGCGCGATGGCGCCGATCGAATCCCACACCGGAATCTGCGAGGCTTCGTCGAACACCACCACGTCGAACTGCGAGTGACCGGCATCCAGGTATTGCGCGACAGACAGCGGCGACATCAACAGGCAGGGCTTAAGGCGCGGCAGCAGCGAAGGCAGGCGCTGCATCAGCTGGCGCACCGGCACGTGGCGCGTCTTCTTCTGCAATTCGCGGCGCAACAGGCCCAGCTCACTGTCGGGACTGACCAGGACGGCGTTGTTGGCAGGCACCTTGCCGGCCAGCAATGCCGCGATATAGGCCGAGGTGAGCTGCTGGAAGCGATCGTCGGCCAGGCGGAACTCGCGGATCTTGCGATCGTGGTCGGCGCTGGAGAACGAACGCAGCAACGGCGACCGGTCAATGATCTTCTTGACCCACCAGTTGCGATAACTGAATTCGAAATGCGCCTCGACCCCGGCCAGCGGCACGCGCCCCGCCTCCAGCGTGGCCACCAGCCCCTGCAACTGCATGCCGACCGCCTGTTCGCGCGCCTGGCGCCAGACGCACCACGGCATCAGGCTCTGTCTGTTGAGCCGCCATCCGGCCAGCACGCCCTGGAGGCGTTCGAGCGCGCCGCTGTCCTGCGGCAGGCCCGCCAACGGCGCGGCGGGATGCGCCAGCGCCTCCACCACGGCCAGTTGATCGCGCAGCCCGCGCCACGCGTTGCGGGCGTCGAGCAGGCGCTGGCCGAGCGCGGCGCCCGGCTGCAGCAAGGCGCGGTTCTCGCCCACCAGCGGCTGCAGGCGCGTGCGCAGCGCGGACGCCATGGCCGGGTCGCCGGCCATCAGCGTGACCGCCTCGGCGAAACGTTCGGCCCACTGCTCGTGGCGCCCGACCTGCTCCCAATCCGTGTCCAGCCCGGCATAGTCATTCTGCAACAGGCGCTCGGCATCGGCCTTGAGCGCCGCCAGTTCGCGGTCCTCGGCGTTGACCCGCGCCAGCGGTTCCAGCATCGCGGCAATAGCGGCGTCGTCCGGACGGCGCGCATCGACGCGCAGCGCCGCCAGGCGTTTGCGCACCCCACGCCTGGCGAAGAGCGACTTGGGCCACCAGGCGGCGCAGGCGGCCTGCCATTGCGCCCGCAGCGCCGCCGCGTCCAGGTCCGCCAGGCGCGCCTGCCATTGCGCGCCGACATCGGCCCAATGCGCATTGCGCGCCAGGCCATGGCGGGCCAGGGCCTGCACCCGCAGACGCGCGGCCGGGTCATGCGCCTGCGCGGCCAGGCCGGCGGGCACCTGCGGCGCGGCCAGCAGGACGTCGATCAGCGTGTCCAGGCGCGCGTAGGCGTCCAGGCTCAAGCCCGCGGCCGGCACGCCCAGTTCCTCGCCGGCGGCCTCCACGCAGGTCTTGAACGCGTCCACCGCCTGGTCCAGCGCCTGAGCCGCCGCCAGCAGCGCGTCCTGCCAGCTCGGGCTCCACTCGGTCATGCCGATGTGCGCCAGCGCGTGGCCGTGCAGCGCCCCCAGCTCCCCGGACAACGTCGACATGCGCCGCGCCGCCTCGCGCAGCCGCTCCAGGTCCTTCTCGTCGTGCGCCTGGGCATCGGGCCAGTACATCGGCGACGCCTCCCGGCCAGCGTGCTGGATGCAGGTGCCGATGGCGTCATAGACCGTCAGGCCATTGGCGTGGCGCTGATGCAGCGCTTCGACCAGTCCGTTCAGCTCCTGGCGCAGCACGCCCAGGCGTTCGGCCTCGCGGTTCCACTCCTCGCTGGTGCGCTGGCCGCCCAGTTCCAGCGCCCGGCCAAGCTGCTGCAGCACTTCGGATTTGCGCGCCTTGGACGAATGCAGCTCCAGGCAGAACGGCGCCAGCCCGATGTTGGCCAGGCGCCGGTGCACCACCTCCAGCGCCGCCATTTTTTCCGACACGAACAGCACGGTCTTGCCGCGCGCCAGCAGGTGCGCGATCAGGTTGGTGATGGTCTGGCTCTTGCCGGTGCCGGGCGGGCCTTCCAGCACCAGGTCGCGGCCGGCGTCGACCGCGCAGATCGCCTTCAATTGCGAAGAATCCGACAGCAGCGGCGTCAACAGGTCCTGCGGCCGGTAGCTCTCGTCCAGGCGCTCGAAACGCGGATCCCAGGGCTCCTGTGCGAAGGCCTGGCCGGGATGGTCGATCAGGTGCCGCACCACGCGGTTGGCCTTGAGCTGGCCGCTGCGGTCCTGCAGGTCCTTCCACATCAGGTACTTGGTGAACGAGAAGATCCCCAGATGCACCTGCTCCAGCACTTCCCAACCGGCGATCTCGCGCACCGCCAGTCGGAACGCCTGCAGCACTCGCGCCACATCCACGCCCTTGTCGTCGGTCGGCAGCACGTCCAGGCCGGGGATGCGCAGCTCGTAGTTGTTGCGCAGCATCTGCAACAACGTGGGGTTGATGATGGTCTCGTCATCGTGGCGCACCAGCCGGAAACCGCTGCGCACCGACTGGCGCTGCAGCGACACCGGCATCAGGATCAGCGGCGCCAGGTGGGCGCTCTCGGCGGCGGGATGCTCGGTCCAGCGCAACATGCCCATCGCCAGGTACAGCGTATTGGCGCCGCCCTCCTCCAGGCCGGTGCGCGCGGCGCCGAAGAGGGTCAGCAGGTTGGCATCCAGCGCCTCCTGCGGCACGCGCGCGATCAGCTCCTGGTTGCCCAGGGCCTCCAGCGCCATGTCGTCCAGCGGCGCGCGGCCGCCACGGTCGACATGCACCTGCGCCACGCGCGGATCGCCGCCCTCCATCAAGGCCGCCGGCAACGGACGGATGCGGAACTCGCTGCCATCGGCAATGGCGTCTTCCAGGCGGGCCAGGTCGGGCGCCACCAGCGGCAGCGTCGACTTGGTGTTCTTGAAATTCAGCAGGCGGTTGCGCAGCGTCAGGTCCAGCAGGCGCGACTTCCATTTGGCCAGGCGGCCCTCGGGGCTGTCGTCGGCCGGCTCCAGGCTGATGACGAATTCCGGGTCCAGCGGCGGCAGGTCGGGCGTCGGCTCGATCGCGGCGGGCGCCTCGGCGGCGTCGCCCCCCTCCGGCGCCGTGGCGCCGGCGCGCGACGGCAGCGGCTTGATCTGCAATTCGCGCGCGCGATGCACGTCGATGGCATAGCGGAAAGCGTCGTCTTCACGCAGGTGGGCCGCGCCCTGTTCCAACGCCAGGCGCAGCGACGGCCGGAAATTCGGATGCTGGGCGATGCCCGTGGTTTCGAACGCCAGGAACTCGCCGCTGTCCACGCGCTTGCGCACGGCCTGCACGTCATCGGTCAGCGGGTCGGCGAAGCAGGCCGGATGCAGCCACACCCCCACCCAGGCGTGGCCTTCCTTCATCAGGATCACGGGACGCAGCCCGGCCTGCTCCAGGCAGGACGAGAACAGCATGGCCAGATCCAGGCAGGTGGCCACGCGGGCCTCCAGGATGCGGTCGGGCGTGCGGATCTTCTGGCCGTCGACGCCGAACGACGCGGGCGGCTCGGCGTAATGCAGCGATTCGGCCGCCAGCGTGCTGTAGATCGCCGACACCTGTTTCCAGACCACGTCGCGGCTCTTGGACTGGTAGCCGTTCATGGTCAGGTCGTTGTGCTGCTCGCGCAGCAGCCGGGCGGCCTTGCCGATCAAGCCATCCACGGCCGGGTTGTTGGGCATGGAAAACGCGGCCAGCAGTTCCGGCAGGGCGCGCGTGCCGGCCCACTGGTCGTAGGCCAGCACGGCCACGGCCTGCGCGGCCCGGCCCACTTCGCGCCCGCCGGCCAGCGCCGTCACCTCGATGGCGGCGCGCTGGGCCTCCTGCAGCTCGGCCAGGTAGGCATGGTCGGGCGCCAGGTCCAGCGGCGCGATGCGGCGGATTTCGCCCGGCACCAGCGCGTCGAAGCGCAGCCGCACGGGCTGCGCGAAGGCCGGATTGCAACGGATGTGGACCTCGACGTCCTCGAACGTCTCCTGCGAGCGGTTGGTCAGTCGCAGCGAGCGCAGGACCGGCACCGCGTTCTGGATCGACGCGTAGCCCAGCGTCGGATCGGCCTCGATCTCGATCGCGACCGCGTCCGGCGTGCCCGGGGCCGGGCCGGCCGGCCCGGCATGCGCCGCGCCCTCCTGAATCGCCGCGGGTTCCAGCTCTAGTCGCTTGTCCATCGATCGCTCTCTGCTCGGTTCATCGCCATTGGGCAGGGACTATACCGAATCGAGGGAATATTCGCGGCCGCCACAACGTCCACAACAGGTGGGACCCGCGCCGCGATGGCGCCACGCCCCCCAATGCCAACCCGCCGGTCAGCCACAGTCCGGGCACCGACCGGCCCGCCGGAGAATCCCCGACATGAAATCGCATCGATCGATGTTGCAGCAACGACTGGCCGGCGCCCTGCTGGCGCTGGCCGCCTTGTCCAGCCCCGCCGCCTGGGCCGCGCAGGACCTGAACGTCTATGGTCCGGGTGGCCCCGCCCCGGCCGTGAAGGAAGCGGCCGAGGCATTCGGCAGGCAGCACGGCATCCAGGTGAAAGTCACCGCTGGCCCCACGCCCGCCTGGGCCGAACAGGCCAGGCAGGATGCCGACGTGCTGTTCAGCGGCGCCGAGAACATGATGAGCGGCTTTACCGCCGCCCTGCCCGGCGTGTTCGATCTGCGCGAGGCGCGAACGCTGTATCTGCGGCCATCGGCCATCCTGGTGCGGCCCGGCAATCCCAAGGGCATCCAGGGCTTCAAGGATCTGCTCAAGCCCGGCATCAAGGTCATGGCCGTCTCCGGCGCGGGCCAGACCGGCCTATGGGAAGACGTGGCCGGCCGCCTCGGCGACGTCGAGACCGTGCGTGCGTTCCGCGCCAACCTGGTGCTGCCCGAGGCCGGCAACAGCGCCCAGGCGCGCACCCAGTGGACCGAAGACAAGCGCATCGACGCCTGGCTGATCTGGAACATCTGGCAAGTCTCCAATCCCACGCTGGCCGACGTGGTGCCGGTGGAGGAGCCCTACCGCATCTATCGCGACGCCGGCGCGGTGGTCACGCGCCACGGCAAGGCCAACCCGCAGGCGCAGGCCTTCGTCGACTACCTTGCTTCCGCCGAGGGCCGCGCGATCTTCAAGAAGTGGGGCTGGAAGACCGACTGATGCCGACGGCGGCGTGTCAGCGGCGTTCAGCGATAATCGGGCACCCCCACTACCGCCCGGCCAGCCGCCGGGCCACGCCGATGCGTATCCGCGCCGCTTTGCTGCTCTGCCCGCTGGCCCTTGCCCCGCACGCCCCGATGGCGCGCGCCGACACCCGGGTGCAATCCCTGGACCAGGTGCCCGGCGCCATCAAAACGCAGGACGCCCGCAAGATGTACGACAGCCAGATGAGCGGCGCGCCCCGGCCCGACGGCCTGGGCGCGCCACTGCCGCCGGGCTTCAGCGACGCTTTCCTGCTGCGGCAGCTGGCGCCTGGCCAGAATCCCAAGCGCCTGCTCGTGGCCGGCGCCAAGGCCTGGCCGCAGCGCCCCGGATCCTATGTCGCGCTGGTGTGCCTGGCGGCCAGCGCCGAACGCGCGGAACGGCTCAAGCAGTTCGGCGGCGGCGATTGCGCCAACCTGTCGCGCGACCAGGACAAGAATGAAGTGTGGGTCGGGGTATTCGAATCGGCGCCCGGCGCGGCGCCCCGGCTGGTGGCCCGCACCGAGACGCCGGTGACGGCGCCGACCGACTGGAGCGACACCGACATCGACCCGCCCATGGACCTGGCGATGCAGGATGCCGGCGCGCCGATGCTGTCCACGCCCGAAAGCTGGAAGCGCTTCGACCTGGCGCCCTACCGCATCTCCCCCGACGCCACCGCCTTCGGCCTGCGCGCCGGCTGGAGCGAAGGCTACGCCGGCGGCGGCGCCGACTTCGAGGCGCTGTACCTGTTCCGCATCGAGGGCGCTGCCCTGGAAGTGGTGTTCGCCCAGCCCATGTCGTTCGTCAAGAGCATTGCCGGCGACTGGAACCCGGACGGCACGCGCCAACACGACGAATCCGACGCCAGCAACGCGCTGGTGATGCTGCCGGGCAAGACCGGCGGCTACTTCGACATCCAGTTGCGCCAGCAGGGCGGCAAGTGGAAGCGCACCTTCAAGTGGTCAACGCAGAAGCGGGCCTACGAGTAGACCCGCGCCGGCCCTCAGGCCGCATCCACGTAGTTCGGCTTGCCGCCCAGGAACTTCAGCAGTTCCTCGGGCTGGCTGACCTGCGCCAGCGGAATGAAATACACCTCGTCCGGCACGTCCTGGCGCTGCACCGGAATGATCTGCAGATAATCCGGCGTCAGCGCGATCAATTCGATCTTGTCGTTCTCGTAGGCGGACTCGAAATGGCTGCCATTCTGATCCAGCACGAAGCGGTCCGCATAAAAACGCGCCGATCCCTTCAGGCTGGCGGCGCCCTTGAAGATGGTCTTGCGGATCATGCGCTTGAGCACCCACTTGGGCGTGGGCTGGCCGTTGCCCAGGCCCTTGATGATGCGGCGCGTCTTGGCGGCGGCGATGAAGCTCAGCGCCATCAACAGCATCACGCTGGCGAACACGGCGGTATGGGCGCCCACCTTGCCGGTGGTCAGCTTCTCGATGCCGACGATGACAATGGACGCGAGAAACGACCCATGGCGGATCCAGGTCCACGTGCGCGTGGCCGCGTTGACCACGTCGGCGGCGCGCTGGCGCTGCGCCAGCAGATGGGCCTCCAGCGTTTCTAGGGGCAGGTCGTAGTCGGCTTGGCTGATGGGGACGGCGTCGGTCACGGCGGGGCCTTTCTGGATACGGACAAAACCTCGGATTATGCCTGTCCGCAGCCCCGACAGGCCCCAGGCCGCTGGCGTGTCCGCAGGGCCCGCGGGTTTTCCCGATCCATGGCGGACGGGCGCATTGCATGAAAAAACCCGCAGACCCCGTGAACGGGATGTGCGGGTCTGGCGGTCCGAAGCCGGGCGCGCTAGGCGCCCGCCGGATCAGCCGAACACGCGGAAGCGCTCGGCGTCGTCCATGAAGGCCTTTTCGCCAAAGCCGTTTTCATTGGAGCCGAACGGCATCTGCGCGCGCAGCTTCCAGCTGGCGGGCACATTCCATTCACGCGCCACGGCGGCGTCGATCAGCGGGTTGTAGTGCTGCAGGCTGGCGCCCACGCCGGCGTTGGCCAGCGCGGTCCAGACCGACAGCTGGGCCATGCCGCCCGCCTGTTCCGACCACACCGGGAAGTTGTCGGCGTACAGCGCGAATTTCTCTTGCAGGCTGCGCACCACGTCCTGGTCTTCGAAGAACAGCACGGTGCCCACGCCAGCGGCAAAGCTCTTGAGCTTGGCTTCGGTCTGGGGGAAGCTCTCGGCCGGAGCGACCTTGCGCACTTCCTCGGTGGCCAGGTTCCACAGCTTGTCGCTTTCGGCGCCGAACAGGATCACGGCGCGCGAGCTCTGCGAATTGAACGACGAGGGGCTGTGCTTGATCGCTTCCTGGATCAGGGACGCCAGTTCCTCTTTCGAGGCGGACAGGTTGCGGCCCAGCGAATACTGCGTGCGGCGCTTCTTCAGTGCGTCGAGGTATGCGTTGCTCATGAGGATATGCCTTTCGACTGGTAGATAGAGGGGTAGGGAGTGAGCAAATTCTACTGGCCGCCATCGCGGGCGACCACCGCCCCCGGGCCAAAAACGGCGATTTTTCCCGGAACAAACTGTTCCAGTTTTGTAGCCAATGACCTCGAATGCCTGGCCCCGTGCAGCGATACGTCGGCGCCGCGCCTCCGCGCCACGACGCTGATCGTCAAGTTCCGCTTGAAGATCCCTTAAGCAACATTCGTTTCCCGGACCTCGCGCGATCCCGGATAGTGCGCGCAAGCGCAGCCTGTCCCGCGCCGCCCCGTCCCCCTCCCCGGTGATGAACTCCCTGCCCCCCCGGCATGGCCGTCAGCCGGGTGGTGCACGCGGTCTTGCCCAAGGCCGAAGACTTCATTGCGATGCTGCACCACGCCTACCAGGGCGAAGCGCCGGCCGCCGTGTGAGTCGCGGCCGCGCCGACGGCGGCGCCGGATCTGGCGCAAATGGTGTCAGACTACGGTTTCCCCCATCCGGAGCCCACCCATGCTGAAAGACCGCCGATTCCTGATCTGGCTGGCCGTGTTCGCGCTGGTCACCGTGCCGCACGTGGCCCTGCTCTGGCCGCGCAGCCCGGATTATCCGTCCATCGGCGGCGGGGGCTACGACCTGTCCGGTTTCGTCTACACCCTCGCCCTGCTCGCCTTCACCGGCATCTGGTCGCTGATCGCACTGCTGGTGGCGTTCGGCCGCAATGAGGCGATGGCGGCCCGGCGGGCCTACTGGCTGGCCGGCATCGGCGCCGCGACCTTCGTGGCCGCGGCCATTGCCTTCGGCCACAACCTGCATTGACGGCAGGCGGACGGCGCTTTTCCCACGCACGCCCGGCAGCGCGCCGCCGCCCCAAAAAAAAGAAGCCGGCACACAAGGTGCCGGCCATTCACGCCTGCGCCACGACGATGGCGGGCACGCGGCCCGCCGCCATCCGGCGCATCGTCGTCAGGTGCCGACGGCGCTGCCGTCCTGCTTCCAGATCACCACCGTGGCCGGGCGCGGCCGCGTGGCGGTGGCGTCGTCGGGCCACTTGGATGCCATCAGCGGATTGTTCTGCGCATCCGTCACGCTCGGACCTTCGCCCGGGTGCTGGATGTTGATGAACAGGTACTTCTGGTCCGGCGTCCAGGTCAGGCCGGTCACTTCGCACCCGATGGGCCCCGTCATGAAGCGGCGGATTTCCTTGGTGGCCGGATTGGCCACCAGCATCTGGTTGTTACCCTGGCCGGCGTAGGCGCCGGTGTTGGAGTAGTTGCCGTCCGTCTCGATCCACAGCAGGCCGCGCTTGTCGAAAGCCAGGCCATCCGGGCTGTTGAAGGTGTTGTCCGCCGTGACGTTGGCCGAGCCGCTGCGCAGGTCGGTGCGCGGATACAGCGTCGGGTTGCCGGCCAGCACGAAGATGTCCCACTCGAACGTCAGCGACGCCGGATCGCCGTTCTTCTCGCGCCAGCGCACGATCTGGCCGTACTGGTTGCCGGTGCGGGGGTTGGCATCGTTGGCGCCCGGATGCTGGGGGCCGCCCGGATAGCGCGCGCTGCTGCTGCCGCGCGAGCTGTTGTTGGTCAGCGTGACGTAGGCTTCGCGGGTGGTCGGGTGGGTGGTGATCCACTCGGGCCGGTCCATCGGCGTCGCGCCCACCGCATCGGCGGCCTGGCGGGTCTTGACCAGCAGTTCGCCCATGTCCTGGTTGAACAGCGCGCCCAGGGTGCCGCCGGCCAGCGCCGGCGTGTCGAGCTTGAGCGGGATCCACTCGCCCACGCCCATGGCATCGCCCTGCGCGGCGCCGTCCAGGAAGCGCGCGACGTACAGCGTGCCCTTGTCCAGCAGCAGGCGGTTCAGCGCCGGGCGGGCCGGGTCGTACTTGCCGTCGGACACGAACTTGTAGATGTACTCGCTGACCTGGTCGTCGCCCATGTAGACCACCACGCGCTTGTCATCGGCCAGCGTCATCGCCGCGTTCTCGTGCTTGAAGCGGCCCAGCGCGGTCAGTTTCTTGGGCGTGGAGTTCGGATCGAACGGATCGATCTCCACCACCCAGCCGCAACGGTTGTATTCGTTGGGCTCCATCGCCCAGTTGAAGCGGTTGTCGTAGTGATCCCAGCGGTACGAGCTGCTGGAGGTCTTGCCCGAGCCCTTGTAGCGCTCCATGTGCGCCTGGTATTCGGCGTCGGGATAGTTCACCGTGGCCGGGTCGGCCGTGCCGACGCCGAAGTAGTCGGTGAAGTTCTCTTCGCACGTCAGGTAGGTGTTCCACAGCGTGTAGCCGTTGCCGCAATTGCCGAAGGTGCCGAAGCAGCGCGTGCCCGACGGGTCGGCGTTGGTGCGCACCAGGCGGTTGCCGGCGGCCGGTCCCACCAGTTGCATGGCGACGTTGGCATTGACGCTGCGGTTGAAGGGCGAATCCAGCACCGCTTCCCACTTGCCATTGGTCAGACGCAGATGGCGCACCGACACGCCGTGCGCGTGCTGCGACTTGCGCACCCAGTCCAGGTTCCACTGCGCGTTGCCGGGCTGCACGCCGACGGGATAGAAGTACTCGGGCGTGGTGTATTCGTGGTTGGTGACCATCAGGCCTTCCACGCTGCTGCCATTGACGCTATCGGTGCCGTCGATCGGGAAGAAATGCAGGCCGTCATGGTTGTAGCCCAGCTGGCGGGCCTGGTCGTCGCCGCCGTTGCTGGCATCGGCCTTGAAGGCCGGCGCGCCGGCGAACAGCGGATCGCCCCAGCGGCTGATCACGGCGAACTGGTAGCCCTCGGGCACCACCACGGTGTCGGCGGTGCTGATGGGCACGGCCTTGAAATTGAGTTCCACCGGCTTGGCGGGCGTTTCGCCGCCGGGGTTGGTGGCGCCGGGATTTTCGCCGGCGGGGGAATCGTCATCGTTGTCATCCCCGCCACAGGCGGTCAGGCCCGCGCCCATGAAGCCGACGGCGCCAGCCCCCAGGCCAGCCTTGAGAAAACCGCGACGCGACACCGCGCGTCGCACCACTTCATTGAAATGCGGTGCCGTGGAGGGGTTGGACGGGATGTCGTCCTGGTCCGAAACGCTCATCAGATTTCCTGTCATTTTCGATGTTCTGGCCGGTTCACCCGCGATCCAGCCTGGCGGCATGATCGTTCCCCAACATGACGTGGGAATAACAGCTAAATGAAAGGTTGGTGAAGGAAAGGTAAAGCAGGAGGGGTAAAGCAGAAGGCGGGCTCGCGCGCAAGGATCGGCCATGCGCCTAGCGCCTAGCGCCATGCGCCAGCGACGTTGGGGCAGGCCACACCGGGGCCATATATGGAGCGCCCATGCAAAACGCCCGCTGGAACTTGCGTTTCAGCGGGCGTTTCACGAGGAATTCCTGGTGCCGACGGCGAGACTCGAACTCGCACAGCTTTCGCCACTACCCCCTCAAGATAGCGTGTCTACCAATTTCACCACGTCGGCTTCTCGGAAAAGCAGTGCTTTCCTGGAAAGTCGAACATTCTATCACGCAATTGCCGCTTCGCGTCAATTCGTCCCGGCACGTCGCTCACCCCGCCGCTGCCGAACAGGCCCTTCCCGCTCGGGCAACAAGCCCTTACAAGCGCGACGGCCGCTGGCATCAATCTGTCATGTCGCCCGGCAATACTGGCATCCTCATGCGCACACCCGGGGTTGTTCCCGGGGAATTTCCTCCGGATATTCATATGAAAGGGAATTCGTTGGCGCGCATGCCTGGCCGGCTTACGATGCCAGCCATACACAACAGGGCCTCAGGCCCGTAGAAAGGTTCCACCATGCAACGTCTGATCTCCCCCATTCTGGCTCGTCGCCCCACGCTGCTCGCCGGCCCGCGCAGTTCGCGCCGCTACGACGCCGTTTTGTCGTTGCGGGCCTACCGCGAAGCGCGCCAGCTGCGCGAATCCGCTGAACGCATCCTGGCGGTGTCGGCGCGCCACATGCTGCCGGGCGCCTGAACGCATCCTTGCCCCACCAACCGGCGCCGCTGCGGCGCCACCAAGAAAAAAGGCCGGCGATCCGCCGGCCTTTCTCATGCTGTCGAGGCTTACTTGGCCGGCGTTTCAGCCGGCTTGTCGCCCGAAGCGGCCGGGGCCGACGGCACCGAGGCGTCCGGCTTGGCAGCCGGGGCCGAACCGGCGCCAGGCACCGACGAGGCCGCGCCCGGCACGGACGAGGCGCCCGGCACCGACGACGCACCGGCGCCCTGCGGAGCGGGCGCGGCGCCCGGCACCTGCGGCACGGAACGGTCGGCCGGGAAGTTCTGCATCACGCCGGAGTCGACGGCCGGGCCGCTGGTGCCCTTGTGGCTGACATAGGCCAGGCCGGCCGTGGAGGCAAAGAAGACCACCGCGGCCCACTTGGTGGCGCGCGACAGGAAGTTGGCCGCGCCGGTGGCGCCGAACAGGCTGCCCGACGAGCCGCTGCCGAACGCGGACCCCATGTCGGCGCCTTTGCCCTGCTGCAGCAGGACCAGCACGATGATAGCCAGCGCCGAGATCACTTGGACGGCCAGCAGAAGTTTGAGCATCAAGGGCATTACAGACTCCGGAACGGAAACTTAGATGGCGGCGATTCGCAAAAATTCTTCGGCCACGAGCGACGCGCCGCCGACCAGGGCTCCGTCGATATCAGTCATGGCGAACAAACTGGCGGCATTGGCAGCTTTGACGCTGCCGCCGTACAAAACCTGCACCTGGGCCGCGCCCAGCGCGGCCAGGGCGGCGCGGATGGCGCCGTGGACTTCCTGCGCCTGCTCGGGGCTGGCGGTGCGGCCGGTGCCGATGGCCCAGACGGGCTCGTAGGCCAGCACCATGCGCGAGACGGCCTCGGCGCCCAGCGCCAGCACCGGCTTGAGCTGGCGCTCGATCACGGCCAGCGTGTTGCCGGCCTCGCGGTCGGCCAGGGACTCGCCCACGCACACCACCGGGGTCAGGCCGGCGGCCAGGGCCGCACGCGCCTTGTCGGCGACCATCTGGTCGGTTTCACCGTGCAGCACGCGGCGCTCGGAGTGGCCGGCCAGCGCATAACGGCAGCCGAATTCCTTGAGCATGGCGCCGGCGACTTCGCCCGTGTAGGCGCCCTTGTCGTGGGCGCTGACGTCCTGCGCGCCCCACGACACGGCGCTGCCGGTCAGGGCCGAGGCGGCCTGCGCCAGGTACGGAAACGGAACGCAGACGCCGATTTCGCAATGGCTGGCGGCATCCGCGGCGCGCAGTTCGGTCAGCAACGCGGCATTCTCGGCCAGGTTGCCGTGCATCTTCCAGTTGCCCAGCACGAGGCGGGCGCGGTGTTCGACTGAAGTCATGGCGCAAATGTCAGAGTGGGTGAACCCGGGGGAAAAGCACCCGCCCACGGGCTGGCCTGGAAATAATTCCAGGCGAAACCCGTGATTGTATCCTGTTGCGCGGCGCCGCGCCGAACGCCGCGCGATTCTTACACGGTCAGGATGATTTTGCCGATGTTCTCGCCGCCTTCCATCATGGCGTGGGCCTGGGCGGCCTGGGCCAGCGGGAAGGTGGCGTGCACGATCGGCTTGATCGCGCCCTGCTCCAGCAGAGGCCAGGCGCGCTCGCGCAGCGCCCGGGCGATGGCGCCCTTGAAGGCTACCGGGCGCGGCCGCAGGGTGGAGCCGGTGATGGTCAGGCGGCGGCGCATGACCTGGCTGGTATCGACATTGGCCTGCGCGCCGCCCAACTGGGCGATGATGACGATGCGGCCGTCGTCGGCCAGGCACTGCATGTCGCGGGCGATGTAATCGCCGGCCACCATGTCCAGGATCACGTCGACGCCGCGGCCGCCGGTGGCGTCCTTCACTTCCTTGACGAAGTCCTGCGTCTTGTAATTGATGCCGCGCGCGGCGCCCAGGGCCTCGACCGCGCGGGCGCGGTCATCGCTGCCCACGGTGGCGTAGACCGTGTTGCCCAGGGCGCGGGCCAGCTGGATGGCCGTGGTGCCGATGCCGCTGGCGCCGCCGTGCACCAGCAGGATCTCGCCATCGGCCAGGCGGCCGCGGTCGAACACGTTGCTCCAGACCGTAAAGTAGGTTTCCGGCAGGCCGGCGGCTTCGATATCGGACAGGCCCTTGGGAATCGGCAGGCACTGGGCGGCCGGCGCGACGCAGTATTCGGCGTAGCCGCCGCCCGCGACCAGCGCGCACACCTTGTCGCCCAGCGCCAGGCCGCTGCCGGCCAGGTCGCCGCCGACGATTTCACCGGCCACTTCCAGGCCCGGCAGGTCGGACGCCCCGGGGGGCGGCGCATAGTTGCCCTTGCGCTGGAACACGTCGGGACGGTTGACGCCCGCGGCGCTGACCTTAATCAGCACTTCGCCCTTGCCGGCCTCGGGCGTGGGGCGTTCGGCGGGAACCAGGACCTCGGGGCCGCCGGGGCGGGAGATTTCTACACAGTGCATCGCGTGCCTCCTTCGCAGCAAATGGATTATTATTGCGCCCTTTACGGCAAGTCGCGTTGTCGCCGGGTAGAGTGTTTGCCTGGCGGCCGGATTGCCGCCTCCGCAGTACAGTGCGGGACCAGGAAGCGTGGCAGAGTGGTCGATTGCACCGGTCTTGAAAACCGGCAACGGGCAACCGTTCGTGAGTTCGAATCTCACCGCTTCCGCCAGGAATCCGTCCGCCCCCTTTTTTGCGCCATGGCCCCCAATCGGCGGGCGGCGGCCTCAATCGCGCCACGCCCCAGGGCCCGGACCCGCGTCATTGGTTGATCACGGCGCCATCACCGCGATGCTCGCGGCCACCTGCCGCGGCCGGCGCCGCGTCCGTCGATGGCGCCACCGCATCCGACCGCTGACGCTGGATCTGCTCGAGCCGCGCGGCCGCCTCGTCACCTTTCAATTCGGCGACCCGGCCGCGCACGACCGCATCCATGTATTGGCGCGTGAAGGGTTCGCCCACGCGCCAAGCGTCGCCCTCCCGCAAGAACTCGAAATCACCTTCGAACACCTGCCAGTCGGCGCGGCCGATGGCGGACATCAGCCGGTCGCGGTACTCGCCCTGCAGGCGGCATGACCACCGGCCGCCGCCAAGGTCCTTGCAGTCGCCCAGCGGCTGCACATTGCGCACGGTGCGCGTATCGGTTTCCGGCGGCAGGCCCATGCGCTCGCGCTGCCGGTCGTACGCGGCCTTGCGCGCCGCGCCCCGGGTCAGCTCGTCGAAAGCCGCCGCGCCCTGCTCGAAGGCGGCGGCCAGTCGCGCCGCGCCCGCCGGCTGGCCGACGGCGCGCGGCTTGCCATCGGCACCGAGCTGGCCGTAACGGGCCCGCACCACGCGCGGATCCGCGCCGGCGATCATCATCTCGCCCTTGTCGTTCGGGCCGATGGTGTAGGCCAGGACGGAGCTGGCCTCGCCGGCCTTGAGCGTGGCGATGCATCCGCGCGAGCGCTCCGGCTTGAGGTAACCGACCTCCTGCACGTCCGAAAACGTCGCCAGGTACAGATCGGCGGGCGTGGCGCCGCCGGCCAGCGGATTGCGGGACATCTGCTGGATGCGCGAAGTGAACAGGCTGGCGCGCAGCGTCTTCTGCACGTCGGCGTCATCGCACCGCGGCGGCGAGGCCGGCGCGAACAGGTACCATGCAACCGCCGCCACCGCGATGAGAGCGCCGCCGCGCCAGGCCCAACGTGGGCCGGGAAAGGCCGCCTTCAGGGTCGCCTGCCGGATCTGCCGTTCGTATTCTTCAAGTTTGCGCTGCATCAGCGCATCCATCTCGGCCAGCGCCTGGCGGCGCGTGGCATTGCCGGCAAAGGCGCCCTCGGTCACCGACAGCTCGCCGATGGCCCCGAGATCCGCGTCGGACACAATGCCCTCATCCACCAGCCAGAACAGCGCCTCGCCCAGCGAGGCCCAGGATTGCACCGTGGCATCGCCCAGCCGCTGGCGCGCGGCCTCGTAATGATCCGGGCGGATGACGCCATCGGCAAGCAGACGATCGAGAAGCGCAGTGGAAGCGAGAGCCATGGGCGCGCGGCGGCCAGCCGCCAGAACGGGGACGGCACATAATACCGCCGGCGCGGGCCGTGGCTCAGGCGGCCGGGGACGCGGCGTAGGTCTTGGGAATGCCCGCCGCCGCCACGCCGCTGCGCAAAGTCTCCTGCGGCAACGACGCCGCCAGCAAGGCGCGCGCGGCCAGCAGCCTCGGCAGGTCGACGCCAGTGCGGTAGCCCATGCTTTCCAGCATGAACACCAGATCCTCGGTGACGATATTGCCCGACGCCCCCGGCGCGAACGGGCAACCGCCCAGCCCGCCCAGGCAGGCGTCGAACGCGCGGATGCCTTCATCCAGGCCGGCCAGCGCATTGGCCAGGCCCAGCCCCATGGTGTCGTGCAGGTGCAGCTTCACCAGCCGGGCGCCGACGGCATCCTGGGCGGCGCGCACGGCCTCGCGCACGCCCGCCGGATGGGCATAGCCGACGGTGTCGGCCAGCGCGATCTCGTCGGCGCCGGCGCGCATCACCGCCGCGGCCACCTGCGCCACGCGGCGCACCGGCACCGCCCCTTCCATCGAGCAGCCGAAGGCCGTGGCCACCGCCACGTCCAGCCGCACCGGCCGCGCCTGCGCCCGCAGCCAGTCGGCAATCGCGGCCACGGCCTCGACCTGCGCGTCCGTGCCCTTGCCGACATTGGCATGACTGTGCGTGTCGCTGACCGAAACGGGAATCGCGACCACGTGCGCGCCCGCCTCATACGCCGCGATGGCGCCCTTCAGGTTGCAGGCCAGCGCGCACACGGTCAGGCCATCGATGCCCAAAGCCTGCGGCAGCACCCGCGCCGTATCGGCCATCTGCGGCACCAGGCGCGGCGACACGAAACTGCCCACCTCGATCTCGCGCAGGCCCGCGGCCGCCAGCTGCCGTATCCAGCGCAGCTTGTCGGCGGCGGCCATCATGCCGCGCGCCATCTGCAACCCGTCGCGCGGGCCCACCTCGCACAATCTCACTGCCTGGTCCATGTCGTTTCCCTGGTCGAATGCGCCGCCCGCTATTGCTGCACCACGATGCCCGCGGTGGCGATGGTCTGGCGCGCCTTGCCGATGTCCGAGCGGATCAGCGCGGCGAACTGCTCCGACGACACCGGATCGGCCTCCAGCCCCTGCGCGGCCAGCGCATCGCGCACATCCGGGCGCGCCAGCAGCTTGTTGAAATCGGCATTCAGGCGCGCCACCACCGCGGCCGGCGTCTTGGCCGGCGCCAGCACGCCGTAATAGGTCACCACGCTGAAATCCTTGTAGCCCAGCTCGGCCACGGTCGGCACGTCGGGCAGCGCGGGATTGCGCTTGGGCGAAGTCACCGCCAGCGCGCGCACCTTGCCCGCCTTGATCAACGAGGCCGCCGACGAGATCGACGAGCCGGCGAACTGCAGGTGCCCGCCCATCAGGTCGGCCAGCGCCGGCGCCGAGCCCTTGTACGGCACGTGCTGCATCTTGAAGCCGGCCTCGTGCTGCAGCATTTCCATGGCGATATGCACGCCGCCGCCCGTGCCCGAGGTGCCGTAGGACAGCGTGTTGGGCGCCTTGCGCGCGGCCTCGATCACTTCCGGCAGGGTCTTGTACGGCGAGCTGTCGGACACCAGCAGCACCATCGGCGTGGTGGCCACCAGCGCCACCGGCACCAGATCCTTGACCGGATCGTAGGCCACCTTCATCAACAGCGGAATCAGCGTGACGTTGTCAGACTGCCCGATCACCAGGTCATAGCCCTGCGCCGGCGCGCGCGCCGCCTCGGCCAGTCCCAGCGCCGTACCCGCGCCCGGCTTGTTCTCGGGCACCACCGACCAGCCGTTCAGTTCGTGCAGCTTGTTGCCCATCAGGCGCCCGATGTAATCGGTGCCGCCGCCCGGCGTGGACGGGATGATGATGCGGATGGGCTTGCTGGGATAGTCCTGCGCGTGCGCCACGCATGCGACGGCCATCGCGGCCACCGCCAAGAGTCTGCGGATCATCGGAAAGTCTCCTCTTTGGTGTATGTCTTGGCGGTCTGGCGCCGCCTCGACGGGGACCGGCTCTACGGCCGGTTCATGCCTTGTCCTCGCAATGCACCACGCCCGCGGCGCGCAGGGCCTCGATGCGCGCGGCATCCAGCCCCAGGCCCCGCAGGATGGCTTTGGTATCGCGCCCCTGGGCCGGCGGATCGAAGCGCTTGCCGGCCTTCAGGCCATCGAATTCGATCGGCAGCGCCGCCGCGGCGATTTCGCCGCCGTCCGGCAGGGCCGTGGCCAGCAGCGCGCCGCCGGCATTCAGGTGCTCATCGTGCAACAGGTCGTGCGGCTGGCGGATCGGCCCGTACGACAGATTGGCGGCCTCCAGCGCCGCGCACAATTCGTCGGTCTTCCAGGTCTTGAGGATCGCGCCCACGCCAGGCACCAGCCAGGAACGCGCCGCCTCGCGGTCCACGGCGGTGGCCAGGCGCGGATCGGCGGCCCATTCGGGCGGCAGGAATTTCTGCGCGAAATTTCGCCATTGGGCATCGCCCACCACGGCCACGAACACCCGCCCATCGGCGGTCTCGAACACGTCGTACACGCCCCATGGCGGCTTGCGCTCCGCGCCGAAGGGTTTGGGCGCGGCGCCGGTCAGCTGGTACTGCGCGATGAACTGTGCCACCAGCAGCAGGTTGTTCTCGAACAGGCCCGAGCGCACATGGCGGCCGCGCCCGGTGACATGCCGATCGTGCAGCGCGGCCAGCGCGCCCACCACGCCGAAGGTGCCGCCCAGGATGTCATTGACCGACGCCGCCACGCGCTGCGGCGTGTCCGCGCCGCCATTGATGTAGGCCAGTCCGCCCATCATCTGCACCACCTCATCCAGCGCGGTGCGGTGCTTGTAGGGGCCGGACAGGAAGCCCTTGAGCGACACATAGATCAGCCGCGGGTTCTCGGCCGACAACGAGGCGTAGTCCAGCCCGTACTGCGCCAGGCCGCCGTCGCGGAAATTCTCGACCACCATGTCGGCCTGCAAGGCCAGCTGCCGCGCCAGCGCCTGGCCCTCGGCCGATTTCAGGTCGATCGACAGGCTCTGCTTGTTGCGGTTGAAAACGGGAAAGTAGCCGCTGCCCGAACCCTTCAGGCGACGGGTGTGGTCGCCGTCGATCGGCTCCAGCTTGATCACCTCGGCGCCCAGGTCGGCCAGCGCCAGGCCGGCGGCCGGTCCCATGATCATGTGGGACAGTTCCAGCACCTTGATGCCGCGCAAGGGCAGCTCGTCCTGGTTCATGAAGGGGGAAGCCGGTGCTGCGGTCATCGACATTTTCCTCTGGCCTGCGCCGTGGATCGAAGGCCCGGGCGCCAGGGGCCCGAGCGGTACGCAGCCATCATCGCGGGCGCGGCGGCGCGGGAAAAGCGCTCTTTCAGCACCGGGGCATTCTCGTTTCGGAACGTCCGGGTTAGCCCTAGGAACGCGAGGCTAGGGCCACGGCGCCGCGCCCAGGTGCGCCAACAGGGCGCGCGCGGCGGGTGGCAGCGCGTCCAGTTCGCGCACCGCGATGCACAACGGCGTGCCCGCCCAGGGCCCGGACAGGGCGATGAAGCGGATATCCGGGCTGGCGTGGCGCGGCTTCAGATACATGGGCACCACCGCCACGCCCATGCCGCGCGCCACCAGATTGCAGATGGTCTCGTGCGAACTGACACGAGCGCTGATGCGGCGCGTCACGCCGGCCTCGCGCGCCGCCTGCTCGAACACCGCGCTGATGCCGTTATCGCGGTTCAGCTCGATCTGCTCATAGGGCAGCAACTGCGCATAGTCCAGGATCTCGCTGTCGGCCAGCAGGTGCTGTCCCGGCACCACCGCCGCCAGTTCGCAATAGCCGCAAGGAAACACCCGCAGGCCATCGTGGCCGAAGTCCGAGCCCACGGCCACATCGGCGCGGCCCTGCAGCACCTCCTGGAAGACCTGCTGCGTGGTGCTTTCCTCCAGCGCGATCTCGATCTGTGGGTAGGCGCGGCGAAACGACTGGATCTGCGCCGGCAGGTCGCCCGACAGCGCCGCCACGCTGGCCGCCAGCCGGATGCGCCCCCGCACCCCGGTGGCAAAGGCCGCCATCTCGCGGTGCATGCGCTCCATCTGCTGCAATACCCGCCGCGCATGCTCGGCCAGCGCCTGGCCGGCGGGCGTGGCCTGCACGCCCTTGACGTCGCGCGCCAGCAGCGGCACGCCCAGGACCTCTTCCATCTCGATCATGCGCTTGCTGACCGCCGAGGGCACGATGTTCTCGCGCGCCGCGGCGCGCGCCAGGCTGCCTTCTTCCAGCGCCGCCAGGAACAGGCGCAGGGAAACCGGATCGATATCGCGCGAATGGGACGCGGCGGGCAACGGACGCTTCATGGCGGCAAGTGTCCCGCGTTGCGCGGGGCGGCAGGGATCGGGGTTTTCCCCAGCAAGACCGACACGGGTCCGATACACTGCGCCTGGCCATCGCGCGGCCACCCGCGCGACGCAGGACGCTCTCCGTTTGAACGGCAACCAGAATAAGACGCGCATCATGCAGTGCCCCCAGTGCAATTGGCAGAATCCGGCCTCTCATACCCAATGCTTCAGCTGCCACGCGCCCTTGCCCGCGCCAGCGGCCCCGCGCGCGGCGCACGCCAACGTGCCTGTGATCCCCGGCATCTGGTCGCGGCTGGCGGCGAGCGGGGCCGACGCAGCCGCCATGATCGCGGCCATGTTCGCCTTCTCCTGGGCCACGTCCCTGAGCTACCAGGCATTGCTGGAACAGCCCTGCCCCCAGGCACTCACCCTGTCGGCCGGTCTGCTGGGCCTGCTGCTGCCCGCCTTGATGGACGCGTGGGGCGCCGGTTCGCCCGGCAAGCTGTTGTTCAAGCAGCGCGTGGTCAAGCGGGACGGGCAGAGCCCCGGCCTGTTGCGGTCCCTGTGGCGGCACCTGATGAAGTTCCCCCTGAACCTGGCCCTGCCCGGCGTGTTCCACCATATCCAGCAGGCCATGTTCGGCGAACGCGCCATGCACAACTGGGCCGCGGGCACTTACGTCGTTTCGAGCCGGGCCGATCCGCGCGCGATCCTGGCGGCCGTGAGCCAGACGCGCTCGATCACCGGCGCCGGCAAGTTCCTGCTGTTCGCCGCGGGCGCGGTAGTGCTGGTGCTGGCCGGTTTCGTGCTGGCCGCGCTGACGCTCGGTCCGCGCGATGCCGACAACCCCGTGGTGGCCGACGTGCGGCACCTGGATCGGGTATCGCAGCCGGTCCGGATGCTGGCGGAAAACCACTACCGCGGCACCGGCAAGTTCGCCGCGACCTTGCAGGACCTGGGCGTGACGCGCGAATCGCTGGCCTCCAGCGGCTTTTCCAACCTGGAGCTGAACCCGGCCAATGGCGTGCTGCGCTTCACCATTGCCGGCCCCGCCGATGCCAATGACGCCTCGCCCCTGGCGGGCAAGCACCTGGTCTACCTGCCCGAGCTGCGCGCCGAACGCAAAGGCGGCGGCATCCGCCGCTGGCAATGCGGCAGCGACGACATCGCCGTGAGCGACCGCCATTACGGCTGCCGCCACGCCGCCGGCGCCGCCGCCCCCTGATGCCAGCTTGCCGCCCAAGGAATCCGCATGTCCAATCTGATCGAATCCATCCTGCGCGCCGAAGACGCCGGCGACACGACGCGCATGCTCGCGCTGTGCGACCAAGGGCTGCGCGAGCAGCCCAACGCCGCCGAGATGTGGGCATCGCGCGCCCGCTGCCATGCCAGGCGCGGCGTCGCGGCCGCGCGCGACGCCGATCTGGCGCGGGCGCTGACGCTCGATCCCCACTGCCCGGACGCCATCGCCGTGCAGGTCACCGCGCGCTATGACGAGGGCAACCCGCAAGCGGCCTGGCGCCTGCTGCGCGACGCCTGCCAGCGTACTTCCGGACATTTCGGGCTGCTGCTGGCCGAAGCCTACCTGTTGATCAACGACGGCCGCCTGCAGGATGCCATCGACTGCTGGACCCGCGCGATCCAGCGGCGCCCGCAGGCCGGCGCGCCGCATTGCTACATCGCGTCCAACCTGGCCAATGCCGGGCGCCACAAAGAAGCCGTGCCCTACTTCGAACGCGCGATCGCGCTCGCCCCGGACAACGGCCGCTTCATGTACGACGCCGGCAACACCTATCGCCGCCTGGGCGACCTGCACCGGGCCATCGCCCTGTTCGACCGGGCGCGGGCGATCCTGGGCGAGGAAAACGCCATCCAGCACAACCGGGCCTCATGCCTGCAGGCGCTGGGCCGCGATGCCGACGCGGTGGAAGAATGGACCAGCCTGCTGCGCCGCGAGCCCGACTGGGACTGGCCGCTGGAGGGCAAGGCCCGCTCGCTGCACCGCCTGGGCCGGGCCAGCGAGGCCGCTCCCCTGTGGCAAAAGCTGGACGCCCTGTCGGACAACGGCTGGGAAGGCCGCAAGGAGCAGGCCCGCGAGTATGTGCGCAGCGGCCACCCCGAGCTGGCGCAAGAAGCCCTGCGCGAGCTCGATCCGCTGACCAGCGACGATACCCAATTGCTGTTCGTGGCCGGCAACGCGCAACGCGACCAGGGCGAGTGGGAGCAGGCCCTGGCGTACTACCTGCGCGGCTACGAACTGGCGCCGGACGACGATTTCCTGCCCGGCAACGCCGCCGACATGCTCGCCCGCCTGGAACGCTACGACGAAGCCCTGCCCCTGTCCGAAGTGGCGATCGCGCTGGACCCCGATTGGCTCAAATGGCGCCGCGTGCGCATCGACGCCTTGACCCACCTGGGCCGCGGCCCGGAGGCGGTGGCCGATGCCGAACGCGCGCTGCAACGCTGGCCCGACGACAGCAGGCTGCAGGCCGACGCCGTCAACGCGCTGATCGCCGCGGGCCGCCACGACGAAGCCCTGGCGGCCTGTGACCGCCTGATCGCGATGGACCCGGAGTTCCGCAGCTGGACCCTGTTCTCGCGCGGCGAGATCTACGGCGCCATGGCACGCCATGCGGAATCCGCTTCGGCATTCCGCCAGGCCGCCGCGGCCTACCAGCAGAACGGCAAGCCGCAATACCAGGCGCTGTCATTGGAAAGAGCCCTCGCGGCGGAACGACAGGCCAACGCGCCGCGCGGCCTGCTGGGGCGATTGTTCGGCCGCAAGTAGACATCGAGGATGGCGTGCCGCGCCGGATGAGTCGACGGCCGCAATGGCTTGGCCGGGACGATGCCGGCGATCACTCGGGCAGCGCCGGCGCGGTCACCCAACCGTAGCCCTGCAGCAAGCCCAACAGGCAGCGGCGCGCCACCGCCACCGCCTCGTCGCGCAGCGCATCGGCGCGCCAGCCCATTTCGATGGCGTAGTCCGGCATGGCAATCGGGCACGGCAGCCGCCGCAGTCCGGCGACCGCCGCCAGCCCGCGCGCCGCATGCGCCGGCAAGGTGGCCAGCGCATCACCGCCGCGCAACAGGAACGCCAACGCCGAGAAGTGCGTGGTGGACGCCAGCACCCGGCGGCTCAGGCCCAGGCCATGCAGCACTTCATCGACCACGCCGATGAAGCCGCCCGACGACACCAGCACGTGCGGACGCCGGGTGAAATCCTCCACCGACAACGCATCCTGGCCCGGCACCAGGCTGGCCGGATCCACCAGGCAAGCATAGCCCCCCTGTCCCACGGTGACGCGCTGCAACGCCGGCGCGGTCAGGCCGCCGGATGCGATCACCAGGTCGACCTCGCGCGCCATCAGCATGTCGGCGGCCACGCGGCTGTGGGTCTGGCGGAAGATCAATCTCAGTCCCGGCGCCGCCACGGCCAGCGCCGCGATCGCCTCGCGTCCAAGCGCGATCTCGAAATCGTCGGACAGGCCCAGCGTGACCGAGCGGCCGCCGAACCCCGCCGCGCCCGGCCGGGCCAGCGACAGGCTCTGCCGGCACTTGTCCAGCGCCTCGCCAATGATCGGCCGCAGCTCGCGCGCCCGCAGGCTGGGCGACAGGCCACGCCCGGTGCGCACGAACAGCGGGTCGGCATAGAGCACGCGCAGCCGCGCCAGCGCCGCGCTGACCGCCGACTGGGTCACCCCCAGGCGCAGCGCGGCGCGGCCCGCGCCGCCCTCGTCGTAGATCGCCTCGAACACCTTGAGCAGGTTCAGGTCGGTCGACTCGATATCGATCTGGTTCATATCATTTATCGCCAGGCAGGATTGATTGATTTTAGGCCGCCCCCGACACTAGGACGCATCGACTCCCCAGTGAAAAAGGAACCCCCATGACCGCCACCACCGTCGCCGCGCTGCAGATCGGCGCCTCGCCCGAAGGCAAGGACGCCACCCTGGAACGGATCCTGGCCTTCGAGGCCGGGATCAGCGCCTCGGGCGCCGCTCTGGTGGTCATGCCCGAAGCCCTGCTGGGCGGCTACCCCAAGGGCGAGATCTTCGGCACCCGCCTGGGCTACCGCCTGCCCGAAGGCCGCGAGGCCTACGCCCGCTACTACCAGAACGCCATCGACGTGCCCGGCCCCGAGACCGACGCGCTGGCCGCGCTGTCGCAACGCACCGGCGCCAGCCTGGTGATCGGCGTGATCGAACGCGCCGGCAGCACGCTGTACTGCACCGCGCTGTACTTCGATCCCGCCACCGGCCTGGCCACCAGGCACCGCAAGCTGATGCCCACCGGCACCGAACGCCTGATCTGGGGCCAGGGCGACGGCTCGACCCTGCCCGTGCTGGAAACGGCCGCGGGCCGCGTCGGCGGCGCCATCTGCTGGGAAAATCACATGCCGCTGCTGCGCACCGCCATGTACGCCAAGGGCGTGCAGATCTGGTGCGCGCCCACCGTTGACGAACGCGACATCTGGCAATGCTCGATGCGCCACATCGCCCACGAAGGCCGCTGCTTCGTCATCAGCGCCTGCCAGGTGCAGCCTTCGCCCGCCGAACTGGGCCTGGACGTGCCCGGCTGGGATCCGCAGCGCCCGCTCATCAACGGCGGCTCGCTCATCGTCGGGCCGCTGGGCGACGTCCTGGCAGGCCCGCTGCACGGCCAGACCGGCCTGCTGACGGCGACCATCGATGTCGACGAACTGGTGCGCGCGCGCTACGACTTCGACGTGGTCGGCCACTACGCGCGGCCCGACGTCTTCACCCTGGAGGTGGACGAACGCGCCCGCCAGACGGTGCGTTTCATCGGCTGAGTGTTCCACAGCGGCGGCCTTGCATGACGGGCCGCCCGCCCGCGAGTGGTATAGTCACGCCCGCCGGATACCGCTGCGCGCTCGCGCCGCACACCCAGGTATCCCATTGCGGTTTCCTGTCGGAACCCCAATGCCCGAGTGGTGAAATTGGTAGACACAAGGGACTTGAATCCATTTGAGCCCTCCGGAGGAAACTCCAGAGGTGTAGCCCGTCAAACTCGGCGAATGCCCTGGACTTGTTCCGAGCCAACGCCGAGCCAAGCCCGGATCGAAAGAACCGGGAAGGTGTAGAGAGCAGACGGCGGGCACCTAAGGCCGCAAGGCTATGGTGAAGGCGTGCTCCAGACCACGAACGGCGCTCCGCGCGCCGGCGGCGAAAGCCGAAGTGGTACGAAAATCCCTCGGCCGCGAGGCCGTACCGGTTCGATTCCGGTCTCGGGCACCACCCCTGAGCCACCACCGGCCAGCGCTTGCGCGCCCTTTGCCGCCACCGCACTCATCATCCCAGCGAACGTCCGGCCCGTGCCTGCTTCCCAGGCATGCATGCAACAGTTAGAATTGAGTCTGATTCTTATTCGCATATATTCTTCTTCAACGTGGAAGCGCCTTCAACTCCCGGGGCGGTCGACCGCAACGTGGTCGCGTCGATGTACCGCGAGCACCACGCTTGGCTGTTCGCCTTCATGCGGCGCCAGACGGGCGGACACCCGGCCGACGCCTGGGATCTGGTGCAGGACACCTTCGAACGCCTGCTGCGCCAGACCTACCTGGAACCACGCGGCTGGAACCGCGGCTATCTGGCCGCCATCGCCCGCCGCCTGCTGATCGACCGCCACCGGCGCCGTGAGCTGGAGGCCGCTTACCTGGCCGCGTTGGCGCAACAGCCCGAGCCACTCTCGCCGTCGCCCGAAATGCTGGCCCAGGTGTCGCAGCAACTGCTGGCCGTGTGCGCGGCGCTGGACCGCATGCCGTGGCGCATGCGCGAGGTGTTCCTGCTGGCGCGCCTCCAGGGCCTGCCCTACGAAGCGATCGCGGACCGCCTGCAAATCACGGTCAACATGGTGCAGAAAGACATGGTCCAGGGTTGGCAACGCCTTTATCACGCGCTCGATGTCTAGACGCCCATCTGACGTAGTCGCGCAGGCCGCGGGCTGGCTGGTGCGCCTGGAACAGGACGGCAGCGCCGCCACGCGTCAGGCCTGGCAGCGCTGGTACGAAGCTTCGCCCGCGCACGCCGAGGTCTGGCGGCGCTTCGAACTATTGCAGGATGCCGTGCCCGCAAGCGGCGATGCCGCTGCCGCCGCGCTCGGTGCCATCGACTTTCGCCACACGCGCCGGCGCACGCTCAAGTTGCTGGCGGCCGGCGCGGGCATTGCAGTGGGCGGCCCGCAGCTCTATCGCCAGGCCCGGGAGGCGGGCTGGCTCGCGGCCTACCGCAGCGCCACCGGCGAACAGCGCAGCCTGACGCTGAACGACTCGGTGACGCTGATGATGAATACCGGCACTGCGCTGGACCTGAGGCAGGACGGAGGCCGCCTGGACATCGAACTGCACGACGGCGAGATCATGCTGGATACCCGCGCCGCGGACTCGGCGCTGCGCGTGCTGACGCGCGGCGGCTGTATCGTGCCGGCGCGCGCTCACCTGGTGGTGCGCACGCAAGGCCCATTGACCCGCGTGGCGCTCGATGCGGGGCAGGCCGTTCTCACCACCCGAGGCGATCTCGGCCTGACCCTGCGCGCTGGCGACGTGCGCCGCTTCTCGGCGCACCGCATCGAGCACGAAACAGGCTGGGCCGGGCGCGAGTTCGCCTGGGTGCACGGCATGTTGATCGCTGAGGATATGCCGCTGGAGGCGTTTGCCGAAGAATTGGCGCGCTATCGGCCGGGC
The DNA here is from genome assembly GCF_902859695.1 of Achromobacter ruhlandii. Taxonomy (GTDB): domain Bacteria; phylum Pseudomonadota; class Gammaproteobacteria; order Burkholderiales; family Burkholderiaceae_B; genus Achromobacter; species Achromobacter ruhlandii. Next base: position 42,260 of record NZ_CADIJL010000001.1, on the reverse strand, counting down.
CTGATCCAGTGCGACGAGCGCGTGGCCGCCCTGCGCGTGAACGGCAGTTTTCGCCTCCAGGACACGGACCAGGTCCTGGAGGCGCTGGCCATCACGCTGGGCCTGCGGGTGCGATACCGCACGCGCTACTGGGTTCGCGTGGAACCGGCATGATGAGAAACAAAATGTAAGTTTTCGGCAGATTCCCGGCGCCCGCTCGTTAGGACAAGTTGAAACCCGCTGCGCGGGTCCCAACCGAAGAACCCATACCGATGTCCCAACGATTCCCTCCCGAGGGCGGCCGAATCCGCCGCTTCAAGCCAGCCACGCTCTGCCTGCTTCTGTGCGCCGTCGCGCTCGCCGCGACGGCGCCCGCGCGGGCAGCGGAAAACGCCGCCGTGGATATCACGCTGCCGGCATCTTCCTTGCAGGACGCGCTCCTGCGGCTGGGCCAAGCCGCTCGCATCACCATCATCAGCGCCCCGCCGCTCACGGCAGGCAAACAGGCGCCTGCCATGCACCTGCAGGGATCGGTGACGGACGCGCTGCGGCAGTTGCTGCGAGGCAGCGATCTGCGCGCGGTGCCCAACGCCAATGGCGAGGGATACCGCATCGAACGCGCGCCCGAACCCGTGGGCGCAGGCCCGGCCCTGCTGCCCAGCGTGACGGTGACCGGCCAGGGCATGGGCGACATCGGCCCGCTGGCGCTCGACAGCAGTGTGGGCACCAAGACCGGCACGCCACTCATCGAGACCGCGCAATCCGTGTCCGTGGTCAACCGCGAACTGATGGACATGATAGGAGCAAAGAACACTGCCGAAGCCCTGCGCTACAGCGCCGGCGTGTCGGTCGGCTCGTATGGCGTGGACAGCCGCGTCGACGAGATTTCCGTGCGCGGCTTCCGCACGGGCAGCTTCGCCAACAACCTCTACCTGGACGGCCTGCGTCCGCCGGGCAGCAGCAGCGGCGCCACCGCCTCGGCCACCCAGTTCGACGGCTTCGGCCTGGAGCGGGTCGAAATACTGCGCGGCCCCTCGTCGGTGCTGTACGGCCAGATCGCGCCCGGGGGGCTCGTCAACGCGGTGAGCAAGCGGCCCACCGATTACGCGCGCGGCGAGATCGGGGTCGGCATCGACAACTACGGTCTGGCGCGCCTGAACGCCGACGTCAGCGGGCCGATGGACGAATCCGGCGAATGGCTGTACCGCGTGGTGGGCACCGCCTACCACTCCGACACCCAGGTCGACTACGTCAAGCTGAACCGCGTGATGCTGGCACCCAGCCTGACTTGGCGGCCGTCAGCCCGCACCTCGGTGACCCTGCTGGCCAACTATCAGCAGGACCGCGGCGGCAGCACCTACCAGTTCCTGCCTTCCCATGGCACCTATTATGCGACGGACCATGGCCGCTTCGGCTCTGGCCGCTTCCTGGGCGAACCCGGCTTCAACCGCTACGATCGCACCCAATACGCGATCGGCTATGAATTCAGCCACGCCCTGACCGACCAGGTGAAGCTTGGCCAGAAACTTCGCTACATGCGAGTCGATACCGACAACGCAGGCGTCTCGCGCCAGGGCGACCTGCAGGCCGACGGCCGCACGCTGCGGCGCACGGCGTCCAGCAACCAGATCCGTTCGGAAGGCTTCACGGTCGACAACAACGCCCAATTCGATTTCGGCCTGGGCCGCACCGAACACACTCTGCTCACGGGCCTGGACTATCGCGCCCAGACCATCCGCGTGGCGCAGGCGTCAGGCAGGGCTTCATCGCTCGACGTCTTCGACCCGGTCTACGGCAGCCCCGTCGTCATGGGCGCCATGACGCCCACCCGGCGCAGCGACAGCGAGCAGACCGGCATCTACGCGCAGGACCAGATCCGCTGGGGCCAGTGGGCCGCCACGCTGGGCGTGCGGCACGACTGGTCGCGGGACAACTCGCTGGTGCGCGCCACCGGCGCCAAGACGCATTACGAAGACGAAGCCACCACATGGCGCGCCGGCGCGGTCTACCTGTTCGATAACGGCCTGGCGCCCTACGCCAGCTATGCCACCTCGTTCGAACCGGTAAACGGGGTCGGCTACGAGGATCGGCCCTTCAAACCCACCGAAGGCAAACAGGCCGAGATCGGCATCAAGTACCAGCCGCCGGGTTCGCGCAGCATGATCACGTTCTCCGCGTATGAGATCAAGCAGCAGAACATCACCACGCCAGACCCGGACCCCACACATTTGTGCAACGGCAGCCAGTGCCAGGTCCAGACCGGCGAAGGCCGCGTCCGCGGCCTGGAGCTGGAAGGAAACTTCGCGCTGAGCGACCACATCACGGTCGTCGCCTCGGCGACGCTGATGCGCAGCGAAGTCACCAAGAGCAATGGCACGGAGCAGGGCAACGAACTGCCGCGCGTGCCGCGCCACAGCTACAACCTGTGGGCGGACTATCGCCTGCCCCAGGAGATCGCCCCGGGCCTGAGCCTGGGCGCGGGCCTGCGCCATATCGGCAGCAGCTACGGCGACACCGCCAACGCGTACCGCAGCCCCTCGGTGAATCTGATCGACGCCGCCATCCGCTACGATCTGGGCGCGCGCTCTCCCAGCCTGAAGGGCCTGAAATTCTCCCTCAACGCCAGCAACCTGACCGACAAGGAATATCTGGCAAGCTGCTCGGGCAGCGCCAGTTGCTACTACGGTGCGCGGCGCAATATCTCGGCGAACCTGAACTACACCTGGTAGGCCTTCCATGAAAAACAAGATCCCGCGTCCGATTTCCGCCGCCGTGCTGGCGTGCATCCTGGCCACGGCGGCGCAAGCGCAAGCGCCCGCGGCGACGCCCGACGCCCCGCCGCGCCCCGGCATGCAGTTGCTGGGAGAAACCGTGGCCGACCATCCCTCGGCGGTGTACCGGTACGAAACGCACAATCTGGATTCGGACGACGGCAAGCGCCACTACCGCATCCAGATCGCCATCCCCAGAAAGGCGCCCGACAGCGGGGGCAGCCCGGTGCTCTACATGCTGGACGGCAACGCCGCCCTGGCCACGTTGACACCAGCCGACCTGGACACGCTGGGACGGGGCCGCACGCCGGTGCTGGTGGCGCTGGGCTACGACGTCGACACCCGCAACGACGTCGTGTCGCGGGCCTATGACTACACGCCGCCGGTATTCGTGAATGGCAAACCCGTGCCCGACCCCGTGGTGCGCGGCCGCGTCGGCGGCGGCGCGGACGTTTTCCTGGAGTTCATCCGCGCCAAAGTGAAACCGCTGGTGCGCGAACGCGCCGCCATCGACCCGCAACGCGAATACCTGTGGGGCCATTCGTACGGCGGGCTCTTCACGCTGCACGTGCTCTTCACGCAGCCGCAGGCCTTCGCCCGCTACATCGTCGGCGACCCCTCGGCCTGGTGGCACGACGGCGCGTTGGTCGGGGAATGGAGGCGGTTTGACGCCCGCAAGGCTGCTGGCAAGCGGGTGGCCATCCTGGTCGGCACCAAGCCGCGCGATCCCAACCGTCCCCTGCCCGGCGGTGCGATGCCCACGGCGGGCGAGGATCCGCGCGCCGCCGTGCGCGAAATGGCCCAGGGCCTGAGGTTCGCGGGCGCCGACGCCAGCTATGAAGCCTTCCCGCAGTTCGGCCATGGCGAGATGATCCGGGCATCGCTGGAACGCGCGCTGGAGGTCGCGATGCAGCCGTGAAGCCTGGAGTTCCGGCGGATGCGCTTACACTGCACGGTCGCGGCCGCGTCCCGGCCGCTGCGAACACACTGCCAGCCTTGACCACTCCGACCGCCCCCCCGCCCTTCATCGTCCTGGACGCCTGCGTCCTCATGTCCGGCATCCTGCGCCGCCTGCTGCTGCGCCTGGCCGAGGCCGGCGTGTTCCAGCCCGTCTGGACCGAACGCATCGGCGAGGAATGGCGCCGCAACGCCTGCCGCATCTGGGACATCCCGCCCGAGGTGATGGCCGAGTTCTGGGCCGAGATGAACGCCCGCTTTCCGCAGGCCGCCGAGCACAACACCCAGGTCTACGAAGCCGCGCTGCGTTACAGCGACCCCAAGGACTTCCACGTCATCGCCGCCGGCCTGGCGCGCCGCGCCCGCTGCGGCCTGGCGCAAACGCCCGTGGTGCAGGTGCTGACCTGGAACCTGAAGGATTTCAATCGCTCGGAGCTGCGCCGGCAGGGTCTGGACGTGTACAACCCGGACCGCATGCTGGCGCAATGGTGGCAGGACGGCGCCGACCGCATGCGCGAGGCCATCGCGCAGATTCCGGCGGACTACGTGGCGCTGGGGCGCGAGCCCGAACCGCTGGCCGCGACCTTGCATCGCGAGCGGCTGTACCGGCTGAAGAATCAGGTGGGCCGCGACCCGGAACTGGGCCGCGCCTGAGTCAATGATCGTGGTTGCTGGCCGCGAAACCCGCCGCGTTCAGGATGTCGATCACTTCCTGGATATGCTCCGGGCCGCGCGTCTGCAACACGAAATCCACTTCCACGTTGCGCACCGGCAATGAGGTGAACGCGCGCTGGTGATGCACCTCGGTGATATTGGCCTGGGCGTCGGCGATCAGCTTGGTGGCGTGGGCCAGCGCGCCCGGCAGGTCGCGCAGGTCGACGCGGATGCGGGCCAGGCGGCCGGCGCGCACCATGCCGCGCTCGATCAGCTCGCCCAGCATCAAGGGGTCGATGTTGCCGCCGGTCAGCACCAGGCCGATGCGCTTGCCCTTGAATTGCTCGCTGCCGGCCTCCTGCGCGCGCAGCAGCGCCGCCAGGCCGGCCGCGCCCGCGCCTTCCACCACGGTCTTCTCGATTTCCAGCAGCACCACAATGGCGTGCTCGATGTCGGCCTCGCTGACCAGCTCGATGTGATCGACCAGTTGGCTGACGATCGGCTGCGTCAAGCCACCCGGCGACTTGACCGCGATGCCTTCGGCGATGGTGTATTGGCCGTTGGGCATCGACACCCCCTTGACCGCGGCGTACATGGCGGGAAACCGTTCGGTCTGCACCCCGATGATCTCGATGCCCGGCTTGAGCGCCTTGGCCGCGGTGGCGATGCCCGAAATCAGCCCGCCGCCGCCGATGGCGATCACCAGCGTGTCCAGTTGCGGCTGGTCTTCCAGCATCTCCAGCGCCACGGTGCCCTGGCCCGAGATCACGGCCTCGTCGTCGTAGGGATGGATCATGATCAGCCCGCGCTGCTTGGCCAGCTCGTAGCCATGCGCCTTGGCGTCGTCGAAGGTATCGCCGGCCAGCACCACCTCGGCGCCGAAGCGGCGCGTGTTGGCGACCTTCACCGTGGGCGTGAAGCGCGGCATCACGATCACGGCGGGCACGCCCATGCGCTGCGCATGGTAGGCCACGCCCTGCGCGTGGTTGCCGGCCGACACGGCGATCACGCCCGCGCGGCGTTCCTCGTCCGACAGCGTCAGCATGCGGTTGAGCGCGCCACGCTCCTTGAAGCTGGCGGTGAACTGCAGGTTCTCGAATTTCAGCCAGATCTCGGCGCCGAAGATGTCGGACAGCGTGCGCGACAGGGTGAACGGGGTCTTGAGCACCTGGCCGCGCAGGTTCTCGCGGGCGGTCTGGATGGAAGCGATATCGATCACGGTGGAAAAATCCTGTTAGCGCACCGGCAGGAAATTGAACAGCAATAGCCCTTGCGCATAGTTGATGCCGATGCGCCGCGAGTTCTCGCCAAGCAGGTTGGCGATCAGGTCGAGCCGGCCGATGATGGCGCCGAACTCGCGCTCGAAACTGAGGTTGGTGGCCTGCGGCGACATCTCGTTGGCCAGCAGCAGCGGTTCGCCCTGGTTGTTGCGGCGCGACGCCAGCAGCCAGGCCGCCGCCTCGACGTTCCGTGCGGCATTGTAGACCCGCTGCCCGTCCAGCGCGTCGGTGGCGTACAGGCGGGTCTTGCCATTGTGGGCGGCAATGATGGTGTCGGCCAGGCCGTAGATGAAGGCCCCGACCCGGTCGCCGCTGTAGTTGGGATCGAGCGACACCGCCAGGATCTGGATGTCGTGCAGGCCGGCCAGGTCGGCGGGCGGGATGCGCACCTCGATCGCATGCTTGACCCGCGCCACCGCGGTGGCGTGATCCGGCGCGCCGGTCTTGCGCCATTCACGCGGATTGCGCCGGTAGAGCTTGTCCAGCAGGCTGTAGAGGCTGGCGAGGTTGTCGCGCACTTCCAAGGTGACGGTACGGTTGAAATCGGTCTGCACCAGTTGGTCGGCCGACATGCCCTCGCCCTTGGGCGAGCCCTGGCCCGGTCCCGGAGCGGACATGCATCCCGCCAGCAGCGTCCCCGCCAGCACGGCCGCCGCCGCGGCGAATCCTCGCCCTCGCGTCATGCTCGATCCATCCGAATCCCCCCTGTTGGCGCCTTGCCGGCTTGCGCCGCGCCGGCGCTCGTGTCACGCGCAAGACTTTACCGTAAGCCGCGCGAAGATGGGAGATACCGGGGATTCAAAGACGAAAGGAGATGAATCAGCGCCGCGCCCGGGCAAAAAAAACGGCGCCTCGCGGCGCCGTTTGCTCCAGCAGGAAAGGCAGGCCTTACTCGGCTTGCGGTTCCGCTTGCGGGGCGGCTTCAGCGGCGGGCTGCTGCTGCTCGATGCCACCGATGGCCTTGATGGACAGGCGCAGGCGGCCCTTGTCGTCGGCCTCGATGACCTTGACGCGGACTTGCTGGCCGACCTTCAGCACATCGTTGATGTTGGCGATGCGGTAGTTGGCGATTTCCGAGATGTGCAGCAGGCCGTCGCGGCCCGGCAGCACTTGCACGATGGCGCCGAAGTCCAGCAGGCGCAGCACCGAGCCCTCGTAGACCTGGCCCACTTCGACGTCGGCGGTCAGCTCGACGATGCGGCGCTGGGCTTCCTTGGCCTGCGCTTCGTCGACGCTGGCGATCACGATCGTGCCGTCGTCGGAGATGTCGATCTGGGTGCCGGTTTCCTCGGTCAGCGCGCGGATGGTGGCGCCGCCCTTGCCGATCACGTCGCGGATCTTCTCGGGGTTGATCTTGATGGTCAGCATGCGCGGGGCGAAAGCCGACAGCTCGCCACGCGAACCGTCCAGCGCTTCCTTCATCTTGCCCAGGATGTGCAGGCGGCCTTCGCGGGCTTGCGCCAGCGCCACTTGCATGATTTCCTTGGTGATGCCCTGGATCTTGATGTCCATCTGCAGCGCGGTGACGCCGTTTTCGGTGCCCGCGACCTTGAAGTCCATGTCGCCCAGGTGATCTTCGTCACCCAGGATGTCGGTCAGCACGGCGAACTTGCCGCCGTCCAGGATCAGGCCCATGGCCACGCCGGCCACGTGATCCTTGACCGGCACGCCGGCGTCCATCATGGCCAGCGAGCCGCCGCAGACCGAAGCCATCGACGACGAGCCGTTGGACTCGGTGATTTCCGACACGATGCGGATGGTGTACTGGAAGTCTTCCGGGGCCGGCAGCAGCGGGATCAGCGCGCGCTTGGCCAGGCGGCCGTGGCCGATTTCGCGGCGCTTGGGCACACCGATGCGACCAGTTTCGCCGGTGGCGAACGGAGGCATGTTGTAGTGCAGCATGAAGCGATCGCGGTACTCGCCCATGAGCGCGTCGATGATCTGCTCGTCCTGCTTGGTGCCCAGCGTGGCCACGACCAGCGCCTGGGTTTCACCACGGGTGAACAGGGCGCTGCCGTGCGCGCGCGGCAGCACGCCCAGGCGCACGCTGATGGGACGCACGGTGCGGGTGTCGCGACCGTCGATACGCGGTTCGCCGTTCAGGATCTGGCCACGGACGATGGCCGATTCCAGCGAGAACAGGATGTTGTCGACGGTGACGGCGTCCGGCGCCGGCTCGCCCTTCTCGGCGGCGGCGGCGTTCAGCTTGGCCGACACGTCGGCGTAGACTTCACGCAGCTTGGTGGTGCGGGCCTGCTTTTCGCGGATCTGGTAGGCGGCGTTCAGGCCTTCCTGGGCGGCCGACGTGACGGCGGCGATCAGGGCCTCGTCCTTGGCGGGCGGCTGCCAGTCCCAATCGGGCTTGCCGGCGTCCTTGACCAGTTCGTGGATGGCGTTGATGACGGCCTGCATCTGCTCGTGGCCGTAGACCACGCCGCCCAGCATGATTTCCTCGGACAGCTGGTCAGCTTCCGATTCCACCATCAGCACGGCGTTTTCGGTGCCGGCGACCACCAGGTCGAGCTTCGAGGACTTCAGCTGCGATGCGGTCGGGTTGATGGCGTACTGGCCATCGATGTAGCCCACGCGGGCGGCGCCGATCGGGCCATTGAAGGGGATGCCGGAGATGGCCAGCGCGGCCGAGGCGCCGATCATCGCGGGGATGTCGGGGTCGATTTCAGGATTGACCGACAGCGTGTGGATGACCACCTGGACTTCGTTGTAGAAGTCTTCGGGGAACAGCGGACGCAGGGGACGGTCGATCAGGCGCGAGGTCAGCGTTTCCTTCTCGGACGGCTTGCCTTCGCGCTTGAAGAAACCACCGGGGATGCGGCCGGCGGCGTAGGTCTTTTCGATGTAGTCGACGGTCAGCGGGAAGAACGTCTGGCCCGGCTTGGCCTTCTTGGAGGCCACGACAGTGGCCAGGACGACGGTGTCCTCGATCGACACCACCACGGCGCCGGAGGCCTGGCGAGCAATTTCGCCGGTTTCCAGGACGACCGTATGCTGGCCGTACTGGAACGATTTAGTCACTTTATTGAACATGACGATTATTCCTTACAAATGAAAAACCGTGGCCGTCGCGACATGCGTCGCACCGACCACGGTTGCGTCATGGGGAGCCAGCCCCGTCGATCACTTGCGCAGACCGAGTTTTTCGATCAGTGCGCGGTACGAATCGGGATTGCGGCCCTTGAGATAGTCGAGCAGCTTGCGGCGACGGCTGACCATACGCAGCAGACCGCGGCGCGAGTGATGGTCCTTCATGTGTTCTTTGAAGTGACCGGTCAGTTCGTTGATACGGGCGGTGAGCAGAGCCACCTGGACTTCGGGGGAGCCGGTATCGCCTTGAGCGCGTTGGAACTGCGCAACGATATCGGATTTCTTGATGTCAGCTACAGACATTGATGACCTCTTCGGACATGCGACAGGGCCGAGGCGCCCTGACGTGGTTTGGAAAAAAATCGCGGCCGGCGATAAGCGTTATTGCGTTCTCACTGCTGCTCAGGCGCTGCCCTGGAAGTGCCGCAAGACAAGGCTTGGCGCCCCGTTTGCCGCATGTCCAGCCCAGCCCCGTTGCCGGCGCAAAGCATCTTGCAAAATCAATACACTTGATAAAGCCCGATGATTATAGCCGATTCGCTAGAATTACCCCAGTGACGCCACCGGCCCGCCGCCGGGCATCGCGCCGCCGCCCTCGCGGGAAGCAACAGGAGCCATAATATGTCAAATTATTACAGAATTGCCCGCACCACCCTGGCCGCCGCGGCCCTGGCCGGCCTGGCCGCCTGTGCCAATCTTGCCCAGGTCGCCCCCGGCACCCCGCTGGCCGACGTCCAGGCCCAGTTCGGCCGCCCCAACTTCGAATGCCCGCAAGCCAACGGCGGCCGCCGCGTGATCTGGACGCAGCAACCCATGGGCCAGTATGCCTGGGGCGCCAACGTCGGCGCCGACGGCCGCGTCGACCGCGTCATGCCGCTGCTGACCGACGCCCACTTCAAGGTGCTGGAACAGGGCCAATGGGGCCCCGACCGGGTGCGCTGCGAATTCGGGCCGCCCGCCCGCATCGAGGAAGCCGGCCTGGGCGAAAAGCGCGAAGTCGTGTGGTCATATCGCTACAAGGAAAACGGCGTCTGGAATTCGCTGATGTACGTCTACATGGGCCGCGACGGCAATTCGCTGACCCACTTCCACCCCGGTCCGGACCCGATGTACGACGATGACCGCTTCATGTGGCGCTGAATCCACCACGAAAAAACCCGCCTTCATCAGGCGGGTTTTTCGTTTGGCGGGCGTCGCGCTCAGGACGACTGGCCGCGGCGCTCCTGCTGCAGCCGGCGGGCGCGGTTCCAGCGCCAGGCCCAGATGACCCAGCCCGAAAAGCCGTACAGCACGAACAGGCCGAACAGCACCACCGGGGGATCGCTGGAAACGAACACGAACACCGCCACCACCAGCAGGATGCCCCAGAACGGCACGCTGCGGCCCAGGGCGAAGCTCTTGCCGCTGAAGAACGGGGCGTTGGACACCATGGTGATGCCCGCGTACATGGTCAGCGTGAACGCGACCCAGGCCATCACGCTGTCGTGGATCGGCAGCTTGTTGTCGACGGCCAGCCACACGAAACCGGCCACCAATGCGGCGGCCGCCGGGCTCGGCAGGCCCTGGAAATAGCGCTTGTCGACCACCGCGATATTGGTATTGAAGCGCGCCAGGCGCAGCGCGGCCCCGGCCACGTAGACGAACGCCGCCAGCCAGCCCCAGCGGCCCAGGTCGTTCAGGATCCATTCGTACATCACCAGCGCTGGCGCCACGCCGAACGAGGTCATGTCGGACAGCGAATCGTATTGCTCGCCGAAGGCCGATTGGGTGTTGGTCAGGCGGGCCACCCGACCGTCCATGCCGTCCAGCACCATGGCCACGAAAATGGCGATGGCGGCGACCTCGAAGCGGTTGTTCATGGCCTGCACCACGGCATAGAACCCCGCGAACAACGCCGCGGTGGTGAATGCGTTGGGCAGCAGGTAGATGCTTCGGTGGCGGTTCTCGGAATCGCGCATGGAAAAATTGGGCATGGTCTCAATTACTTACGACAGACATTGAAAGGTTAACTCATCTGGCCCCACAACGGGCCGCAGCAAGGGCCATGCCCGCCGCGATCCGGCCCCGCCGGCGCGCAAAGCCCGCCCGCGCCCCGGCGGCGCGCCCGCCTTCGCGCACTTTCCGCGAAAATAAAAACGGCATGCCCTCGCCAGGCATGCCGCTTTCGGCCGGCGCGCGCGGGGCGCAAACCCCGCGCGGAAACCGGAATCAGTTCTTGGACTTGTCCACCAGCTTGTTGGCGGCGATCCAGGGCATCATGGCGCGCAGCTTGCCGCCCACCACTTCGATCTGCGATTCCGCGTTGATGCGGCGGCGCGAGGTCAGCGTCGGGGCGCCGGCGGCGTTTTCCAGGATGAACTTCTTGGCGTATTCGCCGGTCTGGATGTCCGTCAGGCACTGGCGCATGGCCTTGCGGGTTTCGTCGGTGACGATCTTCGGGCCGGTCTCGTACTCGCCGAATTCAGCGTTGTTCGAAATCGAGTAGTTCATGTTGGCGATGCCGCCTTCGTAGATCAGGTCGACGATCAGCTTCAGTTCGTGCAGGCACTCGAAGTACGCCATTTCGGGCGCGTAGCCGGCTTCCACCAGCGTGTCGAAACCGGCCTTGATCAGTTCGACGGTGCCGCCGCACAGCACGGCCTGTTCGCCGAACAGGTCGGTTTCGGTTTCTTCACGGAAGTTGGTTTCGATGATGCCGGCACGGCCGCCGCCGTTGGCGCTGGCGTACGACAGGGCCACGTCGCGCGCGGCGCCCGACTTGTCCTGGTACACGGCCACCAGGTGGGGCACGCCGCCACCCTGTTTGTAGGTGTTGCGCACCGTGTGGCCGGGGGCCTTCGGGGCGATCATGATGACGTCGATGTCTTCACGCGGCACGACCTGGCCGTAGTGGACGTTGAAGCCGTGGGCGAAGGCCAGGGCGGCGCCCGCCTTGATGTTGGCGTGCACTTCCTTGTTGTAGACCGAGGCGATGTTCTCGTCGGGCAGCAGCATCATGACGATGTCGGCCGACTTGACGGCTTCCGCCACTTCCTTGACCTGCAGGCCGGCGTTGGCGGCCTTGTCCCACGAAGCGCCGCCCTTGCGCAGGCCGACGATGACCTTCACGCCCGAGTCATTCAGGTTCTGGGCGTGGGCGTGGCCTTGCGAGCCGTAGCCGATGATGGCAACGGTCTTGCCTTTGATGAGGGAGAGATCGCAGTCTTTGTCGTAGAAAACTTTCATGGGGTGCTCCAGATATCTTGGATATTCGTTGGTTCGTATGTAGGGTGCGGCTTGGCCTGGAAGGCCGGTCAAAGCTTCAGAATCCGTTCACCGCGGCCGATGCCGGACACGCCGGTGCGCACGGTTTCCAGGATGGCACTGCGGTCCAGGGCTTCCAGGAAGGCCTGTACTTTTTCCTGCACCCCGGTCAATTCGATGGTGTAGGACTTGTCGGTCACATCGATGATGCGCCCGCGGAAGATATCCGCCATGCGCTTCATTTCCTCGCGTTCCTTGCCGACCGCGCGCACCTTCACGAGCATCAGCTCGCGCTCGATGTGCGCGCCTTCGGTCAGGTCCACGACCTTGACCACGTCCACCAGGCGGTTCAGGTGCTTGGTGATCTGCTCGATGACCTCGTCCGAGCCGGTCGTGACGATGGTCATGCGCGACAGCGTGGCGTCCTCGGTGGGCGCCACGGTCAGGGTCTCGATGTTGTAGCCCCGCGCCGAGAACAGGCCGACCACGCGCGACAGCGCGCCGGGCTCGTTCTCGAGGAGGACGGAAATCACGTGCTTCATGGTGGCCTCCTTACAGGTCTTCAGAGCCGAGCAGCATTTCGGTCAGCCCGCGGCCGGCCTTGACCATCGGCCACACGTTTTCGGTGCGGTCGGTGATGAAGTCCAGGAAGACCAGGCGCTCCTTGTGTTTCTTGAACGCTTCGCGCAGCGCCGGCTCGACGTCGGCCGGGCGCTCGATGCGCAGGCCCACGTGACCGTAGGCCTCGGCCACCTTGACGAAGTCGGGCAGCGAATCCATGTACGACTCGGAATAGCGCGAGCCGTAGTCGATCTGCTGCCACTGCCGCACCATGCCCAGGAAGCGGTTGTTCAGGCAGACGATCTTGGGCGTCAGGCGGTACTGGGCGCAGGTCGACAGTTCCTGGATGTTCATCTGGATCGAGGCCTCGCCGGTGATCACGGCGATGTCATGACCCGGATTGGCCATCTGCACGCCCATGGCGTACGGCAGGCCCACCCCCATGGTGCCCAGGCCGCCGGAGTTGATCCAGCGGCGCGGCTTGTCGAACTTGTAGTACTGCGCGGCCCACATCTGGTGCTGGCCCACGTCGGAGGTGACGAAGGCGTCGCCGCCGGTCACTTCCCAGAGCTTTTCCACCACGAACTGCGGCTTGATGACCTCGTCCGAATTGGCAAACTTGAGGCATTCCTTGCCGCGCCAGACTTCGACCTGTTCCCACCACTTGGCGATGGAAGCCGGCTTGTGCTCGGCCGAGGCGGCCTCGTACTGGGCGCTCAGGTCAGCCAGCACATCCTTGACGTTGCCGACGATCGGGACGTCCACGCGCACGCGCTTGGAGATCGACGACGGGTCGATATCGATATGGATAATCTTGCGGGCGTTCTGGGCGAAGTGCTTGGGATTGCCGATCACGCGGTCATCGAAACGGGCGCCGATGGCCAGCAGCACGTCGCAGTGCTGCATCGCCATGTTGGCCTCGTAAGTGCCGTGCATGCCGGGCATGCCCACGAACTGGCCGCTGCTGGCCGGGAAGCCGCCCAGGCCCATCAGGGTGCTGGTGCAGGGCGCGCCCAGTTGCGACACGAGCTTGTTCAGCTCGGGCGCGGCGTTCGACAGGATGACCCCGCCGCCGGTGTAGATCATCGGCCGCTCGGCGGCCAGCAGCATCTGCACGGCTTTCTTGATCTGCCCCTGGTGGCCCTTGTTGACGGGCGCGTAGGAACGCATCGAGATCTCGCCCTTGGGCGGGGTGTACTTGCACTGCGCGACGGTGATGTCCTTGGGGATGTCCACCAGCACCGGACCGGGACGGCCGGTGCGCGCGATGTAGAACGCGCGGCGCATGGTTTCGGCCAGGTCCTTGACGTCGCGCACCAGGAAGTTGTGCTTGACGCAGGGACGGGTGATGCCGACGGTGTCGCATTCCTGGAAGGCGTCCTCGCCAATGGCCGCAGTGGGCACCTGCCCGCTGATGATGACCATGGGAATGGAGTCCATGTAGGCGGTGGCGATGCCGGTGACGGCATTGGTCACGCCCGGACCGCTGGTCACGATGCAGACGCCGACCTTCTGCGACGAGCGCGAATAGGCATCGGCCGCGTGCACGGCGGCTTGCTCGTGACGAACCAGGATATGCTGGAATTTGTCCTGCTTGAAAATCGCGTCGTAGATGTAGAGCACCGCGCCGCCAGGGTAGCCGAAAACGTGTTCCACGCCTTCATCGGCCAGGCAGCGCACGACGATATCGGCGCCATTCATTTCCATGTTGTCATTCCTTTCAAAACCGGCCCTGCAACCCTGACTGCTGCGCGCCCGGATACGGCGGCAACGGAACCCATGCCGGCTACGGCAACATGATCCGGCGCTTAGCGGCTCACGGAGCCACGCCACCCGGACACCCTGCCGACCCGACATACGTTCGACAGAACGCAGTGCAAACGCCCCTGGGGGACGCTGGAGGTCGAAATGGAAGCCTTGGCAACACACGCTTGTGGCGCGGCCAACGGCAAATAGGTCTGCTGCAAGATGGCTGGGAGGTGACCCTGGCCATCCGCCTCATCGCGCCGGTTTCGGATAGGCAGACCGGCGCAAGTGGAGCAATTTACCGCGTTGCGTCAAACGTAGCAAATCGAGGTTTCGCGGACGTTGCACGGAAGTCGCGCCGCGCCATGCGGGAAAGTCTGGTAACCATCCGGCCCCTAAAACACGACCGGCCTCTCTATACTTGACGCGTCACCCGGATTCGAGTCCCGCCGCCCATGGATCTGCGCATTGCCAGCATTCGCCGTTTTCTCTACAGCCACTACTTCTTCGGCGGGGTGCGGCAGGGCGTCGGCATGCTGCTGCCGGTCCTGGTGCTGGGCGGCTTGTTCGGTCACTACACCACCGGCCTGGTGGCCACCTTCGGGGCGCAATGCCTGGCCATCATCGACCAGCCCGGCGGGCCGCAACGGCACCGCACCAACGAGATGCTGGGCGGCGCCGCGCTGGGCACGCTGACCGTCATCATCACCGGCCTGGCCTCGACCAACCCGGTGCTGATCTGGCTGGTGGTCATCGCGCAGTGCTTCGTCTATTCGATGTTCACGGTGTTCGGCAAGCGCGGCGGCCTGATCGGCTTTGCCGGCCTGCTGCTGATGACGTTGACCATGCATTCGCCGCTGGAACCGCACGAGGTGCTGGCGCACGCCGCCGCGACGCTGGGCGGCGCGTTGTTCTACGTGGCATTCAGTCTGGGATTTTCACGCTTGTTCTGGCTGCGCGAGGAACAACAGGCGATGTCGGTGGCGCTGTTCGCCACGGCCGACTACGTCGCCGCGCGCGCCGCCTTCTACGATGAGACCGCCGACCTGGACGAGGCCTACCGCAACCTGATCCAGCGGCAGTCGGTCATGACCGAAAAGCACCAGGCCGCGCGCGACATGGTGCTGCGCGCCCTGCCCCGTGGCAAGGGCCTGGGCGACCGCCAGCGCGTGATGATCTGGAACATGTTCGTCGACATGCTGCAGCTGCTCGATACGCTGGTGGCCACCCACACCGACTACGCCGCGCTGCGGCGCGCGCTGGCCGGCAACGATTGCCTGATGTTCATGCGCGACGCGCTGGTGAAGATGTCGCTGGAGCTGAACCGCATCGCGCTGGACGTGTCGCGCGGCCGCAAGGTGCAATACCGCAGCAGCGCCAAGGCCGAACTGCGCGCCATCGAATACGAGATCGAGCAGCTCAAGCAGCAGGGCCTGGGCGAACGCGAGCCCGAGATGCTGGCGCTGATCGTGCAGGTGCTGCGGCGGCTGCGCAACTCGGCCCGCATCGTCGACCGGCTGGCCGACCACACCGCCGCCTCGCCGCACGCCAAGCCCACCGACGTGCTGCGCATCAACAAATCGCTGACGCGCTTCATCTCGCGCCAGGAATTCCGGGTCGGCCTGCTGACCAGCAACCTGCGCCTGGACTCGCCGCACTTTCGCTACGCCCTGCGCGTGACGGCGGCGGCCGCCATCGCCATGACGCTGGCCAGCCGCTGGCTGTCGCCGGCGTTCTCGGCGCACAACTACTGGATCATGCTGACCATCGTCATCATCATGAAGCCGGGCTTCGCGCTGACCCGCCAGCGCAATGGCTGGCGCCTGATGGGCACGCTGATCGGCTGCCTCTGCGCGCTGCTGCTGTTCAACGTCACCGACAAGCCCGCCATCCTGTTCGCGGTGCTGCTGGGCGCCTGCATCATGGGCAACAGCATGGTGCAGCTGAACTACATGGCCAGCGCCATCTTCAATACCCTGTTCGTGGTGCTGGTGTTTCACTTCGTCTCGCCCGGCACGGTGTCGATGGCGGTGATCGGCGAACGCGCCATCGACACGCTGATCGGCTGCGCGCTGGCGCTGGTGTGCAGCTACATCCTGCCCTGGTGGGAGGCGCGCTACCTCAAGCCGCTGGCGGCGGCGGCCACCCGCGCCAACCGCGAATACCTGATGGCCGGCATGCGCTACGTGGAAGCGATGCAGGCGCATGGCGCCCCGGTGGGCGCGGCCGCCGACGCCACCCCGGCGGTCACTGACGCCGATCTGGCCTGGCGCCTGGCGCGCAAGAACGTGCACATCGCCTTCAGCAATTTCGCCGAGGCCTTCTACCGCATGATGAGCGAGCCCAAGTCGCACCAGGTCAGCGTGCCCGAACTGAACAACCTGCTGATCCAGAACCACGTGCTGGCCTCGCAGATCACCGCCGCCATTCCCATCCTGGCGGCCCTGCCCGCCACGCCCGAGGCGGTGCAGCGGGCGCTGGCCGGCATGGTCGACCTGCTGGACGAGAACCGCGCGCAGGCGCCCGCCGACCTGCCAACGCAGTTCGACACCGAAGGCGAGCAGGCGGCGCTGGTCTATCCCGTCAAGCAAATGATCAAGGCCGCGCACATGATCCGCCAGGAACTGCTGGCGCTGGCCGATCCGCAGCACGCGCCGCCGGTCGCGGCGCCGGCCTGAATCGAGCCGCCGCGCTTCGCCGGGGCGCAAAAAAGCCGGCCCTTTCGAGGCCGGCCTGGCGTGGCACCCGCGTCCCGTTCAGAGCTTGCGGCGGAACACCAGCTTGTCCTCGGTCGAGGCCGAGGCGTCGTACTGGTAGCCTTCCAGGTCGAAGCCGTGCAGGCCCTCGGGCTTGGACACCTTGTGCAGGATGGCGTAGCGCGCCATCAGGCCGCGCGCGCGCTTGGCGTGAAAGCTGATGATCTTCCAGGCGCCGTTCTTCCAGTCCTGGAACACGCACTGCACCACGCGCGCCTTGAGCGCCTTCAGGTCGACCGACTTGAAATACTCTTCGGAAGCCAGGTTGACGATGACCGGCGCCTTCTGCCCGGCCTGGCGCTCGTTCAGGTACTCGGCGATGCCGCTGCCCCAATACTCGTACAGGTTCTTGCCCTTGGGCGTTTCCAGGCGCGTGCCCATTTCCAGGCGGTACGGCTGCATCAGGTCGAGCGGCCGCAGCACGCCGTACAGGCCGCTGAGGATGGCCACGTGTTCCTGGGCCCAGTCCAGTTGCTTGGCCGACAGGGTCGAAGCCTCCAGGCCCTCGTAGACGTCGCCGTTGAAGGCCAGCACGGCCTGGCGCGAATTGGCCTGCGTGAAGGTGCGCTTCCAATGCGCATAGCGCTGCACATTGAGCTCGGACAGTGCCGGGCTCAGGCTCATCAGTTCGGCGATGTCGTCCGCGGTCTTGGTCTTCAGGACCTTGATCAGGCCGGCGGCCTGGTCCACGAACAAAGGCTGGGTGTGCGTCTCGACGTGCACCGGCGAGTCGTAGTCCAGCTTCTTGGCGGGGGAAAGCAGAAACAGCATTCGAAGATTCCTTTGATCAGCGCGCCGTCCAGCCGCCATCGACGGAGACGGTGGTGCCGGTGATTTGCGCGGCGGCATCGGAGGCCAGGAAGACGGCCGTGCCGCCCAGTTGTTCAGGCGTGACGAACTGCAGCGACGGCTGCTTTTCGCTGAGCAGTTCGCGCGCGGCGGTTTCCTGATCGACGCCGTTCTTTTCGGCCAGCGCCGAGATCTGTTTTTCGACCAGCGGGGTGCGCACCCAGCCCGGGCAGATGGCGTTGGCGGTGATGCCCTGGCCGGCGGTTTCCAGCGCGGTCACCTTGGTGAAGCCCACCACGCCGTGCTTGGCGGCGACGTAGGCCGACTTGTTGGCCGAGGCCACCAGGCCGTGGGCCGAGGCGATGTTGATGATGCGGCCGAAGCCCTGCTTCTTCATGTGCGGCAGCGCGGCGGCGGTGCCATGGAACACGGCCGACAGGTTCAGCGCCAGGATGGCATCCCACTTTTCGGTGGGAAAGTCCTCGATCAGCGCGGTGTGCTGGATGCCGGCGTTGTTGACCAGGATGTCGATGCGGCCCATCTGGCGCACTGCGTTGTCGACCAGGCCGCGCACGGCCTCGCCCTTGGACAGGTCGGCGCCGTCATACAGCACCTTGACGCCATGCTGGGCCGCCAGGCCGGCGCGCACCTTTTCGATCTCGGCGGCGTCGCCGAAGCCGTTCAGGACGATATCGGCGCCCTGCGCGGCCAGCGCGGTGGCGATACCCAGGCCGATCCCGCTGGTGGAACCGGTGACGACTGCGACTTTTCCTTTGAGCATAGATGTTCTCCTGTGGCGGGGCGCGGAAGGCGGACGGCGGCCGGAACACACCGGCCGGCGCCGTGGGCGAAACACGGGCTGAAAAACAGCGTCAAGTGTAGCTGCCCGGCAAGGCGCCCATCATGCCATGCCCCCACGCGGCGCGGGGTCAAGGACGCGGCGATGGGGAATCCGATGGCTCCGCCTGGCCTGGCGGCAGCGCGGAATCCGGCCGGTCCTGCGCCGTCTCGGCGGGCGCCGGCGCCGGCAGGTCCGCCATGCCCCCCAGGCGCTCCGGCACGCGCTCGAGCAGCTTGATCAGAATCGGCACCACGCCCATCGACACCGCCACCACCACCGCCAGCACGTCGCGCTGATCCAGGTCCATCAGGCGGTTGCTCCAGGCTTCGTTGAAAATGGCGAAGCTGAATTCGCCGCCCTGCGCCAGCACCATGGCGAACAGCAGGCGGTGATAGCGCGGCAGGCCCAGGAACCGCGCGAAGCCATACAGCACCAGCGCCTTGACCAGCAGCAGCGCCGTCACGCCCGCCAGGATGAAAGCCCAGTGATCCGCCACCACGTGCAGGTTCACGGACATGCCGATCGCGACGAAGAACAGGCCCAGCAGCAGGCCCTTGAACGGCTCGATGGCGTTTTCCAGTTCGTCGCGATAGCGCGACTCGGCCATCAGCACCCCCACCAGGAAACCGCCCAGGCCGGCTGACAGGCCGGCGTAGTTGAACAGCTGGGCGGTGCCGATCACCATCAGCAGCGCCGCCGCCGTGAACAACTCCTTCAACTGCGCCTTGGCGGCCCAGCCCAGCAGCCGCAACCGGTAGGCCACCGCCACCACCGCCACCGCGATCAAGGCCTCCTTGAAGGACGGCTCGGATGCGGCGCCACTGCCCAGCAGCCCTGCCGCCACCAGCATCGGGATCGCCGCCATGTCCTGGAACAGCAGCACCCCCAGCGCCGAGCGCCCCATCGGCGTGCGCGTCAGGCCGCGCTCCTCCAATAGCCGCATGGCCACCGCGGTGGACGACAGGGCCAGCGACAGCCCGCACAACACCGCCGCCTGCCAGCCCATGCCGGCCAGGTGGCGCAGCGCGGCGCCGAACACCAGCCCCAGCAGCAGCCCGCAGGCCAGCATCTGCGACGCCCCCAAGGTGAACACCTCATGACGCATGGCCCACAGGCGCCGGGGCGCCAGTTCCAGGCCGATGATGAACAGCATCATCACCACGCCCCACTGCGACACATTGACCATGTCGCCCACGTCGGTCACCAGCTTCAGGCACGACGGCCCCACCAGCACGCCGGCCAGCAGGTAGCCCGGGATCGCGCCCAGCCCCAGCCGCTGGGTCAGCGGCACGCACAGGACGGCGGCCAGCAACAGGATGAGGATCAGATTCATCGGCGCGAAGCGTGCGGTTCGAGACAGTCCGATTCTGCGCAAAGATTACCCATGGGGGAAGCCGGGGAAACCGTCTGAAGCGCCCAACAGCGAAAGGCTTTACACAAAAGTTTTTTTTGCTGTAGAATTGCGGGCTTCGCTGCTCCGACAACGCAGATTCTTCCGACCAGGAATCTGATCGTGGGAAACCAGGAACCGCTGATGGGTTCGCCCTGATACCGGCCACTGGAATTTCACCGTTGCGGAATCCAGCCACGGAGAGGTGGCAGAGTGGTCGAATGTACCTGACTCGAAATCAGGCGTACGGTATCCCCGTACCGTGGGTTCGAATCCCACCCTCTCCGCCAGTATTCAAAAAAGGCCAATCCCCCGGGATTGGCCTTTTTCTTTGCCTTCTTGCCGCAAGTCCTGTCCCTACCCCTCGGCCACGATCTTCGCGTCCTGGATGGTCTTGGCGTACTTGCGCTGCTCGTCGCGCATGAAGTCGGCGAAGCGCTGCACACTGCCGCCGCCGTCTTCCGCGCCGACCTGCGCCAGCTTTTCCTGCACGTCGGCCATGGCCAGGACGCGGTCGATGTCCTGGTTCATGCGCGCGACCATGTCGGCGGGCATTTTCGCCGGCCCCACCATGCCGAACCAGATGCTGGCCTCGAACCCCGGGTAGCCTTGCTCGGCCACGGTCGGCACATCGGGCTGGCTCCTGGAACGCTGCCGCAGCGTCTGCGCCAGCGCCAGCACCTTGCCGGACTGGATCAGCGGCGTGGCCGTGGTCATGCCCTCGAAGCAATACTGCACGTGGCCGCCCAGCAGGTCGTTCATCAGCGGCGCCGAGCCCTTGTAGGGCACGTGCAGCACGTCGATGCCGGCGCGGGCCTTGAAGATCTCCAGCGCCAGGTGCTGCGCCGACCCGCTGCCGGCCGAGCCGAAGATGATCTTGCCGGGCTGCGCGCGGCACAGCGCCACCAGCTCGGGCAGGGTCTTGGCCGGCTGCGCCGCGCCGCCGATCAGCAACGTCGGCGTCTTGCCCACCAGCGCGATGGGCGAGAAATCGCGCTCGGCCGAATAGGCCAGCCTGGGCTGCAGGCCGGGCGCGATGCCGTGGCTGTTGACGTGCGCCATCAGCAACGTGTTGCCATCGGGCGGCTGGCGCGCCACCTGCTCGGCGGCGATGATGCCGGCCGCGCCGGCGCGGTTCTCGACGATCACCGGAATGCCCCACATCACGCCCAGCTTCTGGCCCAGCAGGCGCGCCAGCACATCGGTGCCGCCGCCCGCCGGAAATCCCACCACGATCTTGACCGGGCCCGGCGGCAGCGGTTGCTGCGCCCTGGCCGACGGCAGGACGAGCGCCGCCCCCAGCGCCGCGGCGCCGGTAATAAATTCCCTACGTTGCATGGTTGTCTCCTCGCGCGCCGGATCCATGCCCGGCGACTGTTGGTAAGCCTTGCCCGCCGCGGCCGGCTGGGCCGCGGCGTCCTGCGGGTCCTGCTGACGCGGTCAGGCCGCGGGGGCCGCCAGCCGCTGGGCCAGTTCCGCCGACTGCGCGGCGTCCAGCTCCACCAGCGGGGGCCGGACCGTGGCCCACACCGGATCGTTGCGCCGCTGCGCGATCGCGGCTTTCATGGCCGGGATCATCGGGTACGACTGGAAGATGGCGCGGGTCTCGTTCAAGGCGCGCTGCCGGTCCTCGGCGCCGGCCTCGCGCCACGACCGGTACAGCGCGACGATCGGACCGGCATTGACGTTGCCGGTGGCGGTGATGCAGCCCGCGCCGCCGGCCCGCATGGTTTCCAGCAACACCGTTTCGGTGCCGGCGAACACGTCGAAGCCGCGCGGCTGGAAGTCGCGCAGCATGGCCGCGGTGTTGTTCCAGTCGCCGGAACTGTCCTTGATGCCGGCGACGATGCCGGGAAATTCGCCCAGCAGCCGGTCGATCAGGCCCAGGCTGATCGGCACGCCCGACACCGGCGGGATGTGATACAGGTAGATGCGCAGGCGCTCGTCGGCGACCCGCTCGATCACGTGCGCGAAGGCGCGGAACAGGCCCTCGTCGCTGACGCCCTTGTAGTAGAACGGCGGCAGCATGAGCACCCCGCCGCAGCCGGCCTCGACCGCGTGACGGGTCAGCTCGACCGCATCGGGCAGCGCGCAGGCGCCGGTGCCCGGCATCATGCGCGCGGCCGGCAGGCCGGCGTCCAGCAACGCATCCAGCAGATGGCGCTTTTCCGCCACGCTGAGCGAATTGGCCTCGGAGTTGGTGCCGAAGATCGCCAGCCCGGCGCCCTGTTCCAGCAGGGCGCGGCAATGCCCGACGAAGCGCGGCGCGCTGGGCGACAGGTCCGCGTTGAAGGGCGTGAGGACCGGGGAATAGACGCCTTGCGGCCGGTCAGCGGCGCGTGTGCTCATGAAAACTCTCCTGTCAGCGGCCGACGCGGGTCCACTTGCCGTAGCGCTCGACCATGCGTTCATCGAAACCGAATCCCAGCCCCGGCTCCTGGTGCAGCACCACGCGGCCCTGCTTGTGGGTCAGTTGGCGGTCCACCAGCTTGCGGAAATTCAGGACCTGGTCGTCCCAGAAAAATTCAACATAGCGCGCATTGGGCGTGGCGGCCACCAGCGGCGCGTGCACGTCGTGGAACCAGTGCGGGCACACCACCACGCCGTAGCTGGCGGCGGTGGCGGCAATGCGCTTCCATTCGGTGATGCCGCCGCACACCGCGGCGTCGGTCTGCAGGATGCCGGCCGCGCCCTTGTCCAGCAGCTCCTTGTGATACCAGCGGCCATAGCCGATCTCGGCGGTGGCGATGGGCAGGTGCGTCAGGCGCGCCAGCTTGGCGTGGCTGTCGATGTCATCGGGGCCGAACGGCTCCTCGATGAAGTACGGCTCGTACTGCTCGAAGCGGCGGATGTACTGCATGGCCTGGGTCACGTCCTGCCAGGCGTTATTGCAGTCCATCATCAGCTCGACGTCCGGCCCGACGGCCTCGCGCGCCGCCTTCAGCCGCGCCTCTTCCTCGCGCGGCGACAGGCGCCCGGTCTTCATCTTGACGGCGCCAAAGCCCTTGGCCACGTAGCTGGCCATTTCCTCGCCCAGGTGCCGCGGCGTCTTGCCGTCCAGGTAGTAACCGCCGCTGGCGTAGGCCGGCACCGACTCCAGCTCGACCGCGCCCAGGAACTTGTGCAGCGGCAGCCCCGCCGTCTTGGCGTTCAGGTCCCACAGCGCGATGTCGAGCGCGCTGAGCGCGCGCATCACCGTGCCCTGGCGCCCCTGCAGCAACGCTTCCTGGTACATCGCCTGCCACAGCCCTTCGACCGCGTGCGAGTCCTTGCCCAGCAGCACCGGCGCCAGCAGGCTCTGCACGGCGGCCTCGAAGATCGCGCCGCCAGCGCTGCCGACATAGCAGAAACCGATGCCTTCGACGCCATCGGCGCTGCGGACCTTGACCAGTCCGTAATGGCGGGTGGAGACGGTGCGGTTCGAAAACGAGGTGACCTTGTCCAAGGGCACCGCGGCGGCGCAAACGTCGATGGATTCAATGATGGGCACGGCTGGCTCCTGATAACGGGAATAGTGCGGGTTGCGCTGCCGGCGCGCCTTGCGCCGGCGCAACGCTCAAGCGAATTCTTGCCGCCATCAAAGAAACAAACAATTATCTTCATCCATCTTTAGAATATGAAAAAAACATCTTCTATGAGCGCCCGCCGATGGATTCGAGATTCCTGCAGACCTATGTGCACGTGGTGGAACTGGGCTCCATCGCGCAGGCCGCGCGCCACCAGGGGCTGACGCCGGCCACCGTGCAGCAGCGCCTGCGCGCGCTGGAAGCGGACATGGGCAGCGCGCTGATCGCCCGCTCGGGCCGCACCGTCAAGCCCACCGCCGCCGGCACCCGCATCCTGGAGCGCGCCCGCAACGTGCTGCGCGACCTGCGCGACCTGCGTTCGGCCGCCACCGAGTCCGACCTGCCGGCCGGCCCCTTGCGCCTGGGCGCCACGCCCACCGCGCTCACCGGCATCATGCCGCCGGTGCTGCGCACCTGGGCGGCGCGTTATCCCCACATCGAGATCTACATCGAACCGGCGCCCACCACCCTGCTCTACAGCAAGGTGCTGGCCGGCGAACTGGATGGCGCGCTGCTGGTGCATCCGCTGTTCGCGCTGCCCAAGTCCTGCGTCTGGCGCGACCTGCGGCGCGAACCGCTGGTGCTGGTGACGCCGGTCGACATGGCGGTGCGCGACCCGCTGGCGGTGATCGCGCGCGAGCCCTATATCCGCTACGACCGCAGCGTGGTGGGCGGCCGCATGGCCGACGACTACCTGCGCGCCCGCGACCTGCGGCCACACGTGCGCTTCGAGCTGGACGGCATCGACTCGATCGCCAAGCTGGTGTCGGAAGGATTGGGGGTGGCGCTATTGCCGGACTGGGCCACCACGGGCGCATCCGCCCCAGTCAAGCGCTGGCCGCTGCCGGGCCCCTGTCCGGCGCGCAGCGTCGGCGCGATCTGGCCGCGCTCGGGCGTGCGCTCGGAATTGATGCGGGTGTTCGTGGAGATGGCGGAACGCCAGGCGGCGGCGGAGCGCTGACCGGCCCGCGCGGCATGCATGCGGCCACCGGCCGCCGCGCCTTATGCCGCCAGGTCGGCCCGCAGCTGGCCGTTGCGCGCCACCACCTTGCCGCCCGAGATCACCAGGCGACGCGGCGCGCGCTGCGCCACGGCTTCGGCCACGCCGCTGGCCGCCACCAGCACCAGGTCGGCGCGGGCGCCGGGTGCCAGCCCGTAGTCCGCGAAGCCACAGGCTCGCGCCGCGGCCTCGCTGACACAGTCGAAAGCCCAGCCGATCTCGTCGTCGCGGCGCAGGTCGTTGCGCAAGCCGATCATCATGGCGCGCGCCAGCATGTCCGGGCTGCCGTAGGGGGTCCAGGTATCGCGAATGCCGTCATTGCCGCCGAACAGCGTCACGCCGGCCTCGCGACAGGCGCGCAGCGCAGGCACCGGCCGCGACGGCGGCGCGGTGGTCAGCAGCGCCACGTCCAGCGCGGCCAGGCGCTTGAGCAGGCCGTCCAGCCGCTTGGCATCCACGCCGCCCAGGCAGAAGGCGTGGCTGATGACGACGCGGCCGCGCATGTCCAGCGCCTGCACCCGGTCCAGGATCAGGTCGAGCGAAAACGCGCCCAGGTCGCCCGGCTCATGCAGGTGAATGTCGAGGGGTTTGCCGTGCTTGTCGGCCAGGCCGAACAGCACGTCGAGCGATTGCGCCGGATCGCGATCGATGGCGCAGGGATCCAGCCCGCCCAGCACATCCGCGCCCTGCGCCAGGGCTTCGTCCAACAGCCCGGCCGTGCCTGGCCGCCCCAGCAACCCAGACTGCGGAAACGCCACGGTCTGGATCTCGATCAGGCCGGCCAGCGCCTCGCGCGTGGCGTGCACGCCCTCCAGATGACGCAGCCCGGCATCGGTATCGACGTCGACGTGGCTGCGGATGCGCGTCGTGCCTTCGCGCAGGAAGGCCAACGCCAACGCGCGCGAGTGGCTGGCGGCGTCATGGCCGCTGGCGGCGTCATGGCCGCTGGCGGCGCGCCAGGCCCGCTCGTTGTCGATGCGGTCGGTCAACGCTGGCCCCACCTGATTCACATACCAGGGGGATCCCCAGGTGGACTTGTCCAGGTGCGTGTGCCCTTCGACCAGACCGGGCAGCAGCAACAAGCCGGCGCCCGCCTCCCGCGCCACATTGGCCGGCGCCTGCAGATTCGGCCCGACGCGTTCGATATGGCCGCGGGATATCGCGACGTCGACCGCCGCGCCATCGGGCAGTCGAACGTCGTTTAACAACATATCGGTCATGGGTAGGTCCTCGGCCTCGCCCGCCCGCGCCGGGCGGCAGTGCCGGATCAGGCCTGTTGCGGCGGTTCGATCCAGAAGAAGCGCTGGCCCTGGCGGATCATGTCCGCCACGCCTTCGGCGCCGAGGCGATAGTCGGTGCCCATCAACGTGGCGCCGCCGTCGTCATGGATATGGATGACGGCCAGCGGGTCGTTGGCCATGGTGTACCAGTAGTAACCGGGCTTGAGATCGTGCAGGTCAGTATTCATGTACCGAGTATACAAACAACCCCGGGGCGTATTCAAAAAGACACACTAGTAACCCTTTGCCTGACATGACGATGGCGACGCGTCATACTGTTTCATGCGAGGTTTGGACAACCCGCCATATGTTGGCACGCGTCGACTCGGCCGTGGCACTTCGGGTGCCCAACACGGCGAGCGCGAGGGGAACAACACAGTATGAAAAGGCAAGCACTCCAATTCAGCGAGCCGCTCAAGCAAGCCATCCTGGATGGTTATAAGGTGCAAACCCGGCGCATCGTCAAACCGCAGCCCACCAAGCTGACGACCGCCTGGTATGCCGATGCGGCGGATTCCGGTAAATGGGTGGCCATGGGCCCGGCCCGCGAAGGCGCGACCGAATTTCGGAAAACCTCGCCCTGGGTCACCTGCCCCTATGGCAGATCGGGCGAAAGCATCACCCTCGAAGACGAGTCCGGCAAGCCCTTCGCCACCGCCGTAATCGTGGGCGTGCGCATCCAGCGCCTGCAGAAACTGTCGGACGCCGACGCGCGCGCCGAAGGGACCCAGGCGCTTTACCAATCGTCGGCGCTGTTGCCCGGCGTTCCCCTGCAGACGGCCTTTGCCCTGACCTGGTGCGAACGCTATGGCGCGCACGCCTGGGCCGCCAACCCCTGGGTGTGGGTGGTCGAATTCCGCTGCCAGCAGCCGGAACAGGCCTAGGCGCCCGCCGGCCCTGCCGGTCCGCGCCAGGCCGCCAACCGACTGGCGCTGGCGCACCGGTGTTGCTGTCAGGGGAAATCCGGCCCCAGGATCGTGACTGCCTGTAACTCGCCGCCCCCGCTTCACCTCATTCCACCTTATTTCAGTCGATTTCAGGCGCGGGTTTACCAGAGTGAAGCCGCCTTGCCGCGACGCAGCATGGGACACGTGCCCCGCCCCGCCGCCGTTGCGGATTGTCGCTATTGAGCGCCACCCGCTTACCCCTGGCGATCCGAAAAGACCGAAAATAGGCTCAACGAATACTCAACTTTGCTGCGTCACGCAGCAGGCAGGTGCAAAATGAAAAAATGGCTCATCGCAGGGGCAGGTGCCGCGGGTCTGCTGATCTCCAGCGTCGCCCTGGCCCGGGTGGATGTCGGCATCTCGATCGGCGTGCCCGGGGTGGTATACCCGGCGCCGGTCTACGCCGCGCCCGCGCCCGTCTATGTGGCGCCGGCCCCGGTCTACGCCCCCCCGCCCCCCGTCTACTACCGTCCGGCGCCCGTCTACGTGGCGCCCCCGGTGGTCTATCCGGCCCCGGTCTACATCCGCGGCGGCGGCTACTGGGGTCCGCATGGCCACTGGCGCGGCCCCGATCGCGGCTACTATCACGGCCGCGGCGGCTGGCACCGTTGATGCCGCCGGGCTCCCAGCCCACCGCAATAAATACAAAGGCCACTCTTGCGAGTGGCCTTTTTTCCACAGGGTAATTTCCGGTACCCCAGGGAAGGCACGTCAGGCGACAGGGGCCTGGACGGGTTTGCCCGCCGTGACGGCGGGCGGCTGCTGCGGCACCGTGACGGGCTTGCCTGCGGCCCAACGCGGCGCTTCCTGAACAAGATCGATCCAACGACGCGGAGCACTCGACGCCCGCCACCAACCATTATGCGGACGCATGTGCAAACTCCGGTTCACCGTTGAAACGAACGCCGTTTATTTCTTCAAACAATTGCCGGCTTTCCTGTTCCGCTTCGTGCAAGCTGTTGAACGGCGCCTGTCCGGGCACCGTCCAGCATTTTTCCGGCGCGGTTCCGCCTACCCGGCGGGTCCATATCTGCACACGGTAGCCCTGCTCGTCATCTTGAGCCACAGAGCATCTCACACGAAAATCTCCAATCATTCTTGAAGTCATGGACAACTCCTTGTTATTTATGTGAATGAAGCGTGTAGAACGCAGGTGTATTGTGCCGAACTATCCGGCCCTTTTATTGAAAATACACAATTGCTCACATCAAAATCAAGTACTGGCGTCGTCAACATAATCCATCGAGACGACAAGAATATGTCTCGATCATAAATAGGCCGCGTTTTCCGCCCCATCCACCATGTGGCCGACTTGCATCACTCAGCAAGTGGCGTGCCCACGCCGAGCGGCAATAAAAAACGGAGCCCGCGGGCTCCGTTTTTTATGCAGGGTCGCTCAGCCGGGCGTCAGGGCTGCAATACTGTCAGGCCGCCCATGTAAGGTTGCAGCGCCTGCGGAACCAGGATGCTGCCGTCGGCCTGCTGGTGGTTTTCCAGCACCGCCACCAGGGCACGGCCCACGGCCAGGCCGGAGCCATTCAGGGTATGCACGTATTCCGGCTTGCCCTGCGCGTTGCGGAAACGCGCCTGCATGCGGCGGGCCTGGAACGTTTCGCAGTTGGACACCGACGAAATCTCGCGCCAGGTGTTCTGCGCCGGCAGCCAGACTTCCAGATCGTAGGTCTTGGCCGAGCCAAAGCCCATGTCGCCGGTACACAGCAGCATCACGCGGTACGGCAGCCCCAGCAGCTGGAGCACGCGCTCGGCGTGGCCGACCATGTCCTCCAGCGCTTCGTAGGACTGGTCGGGCTGCGTGACCTGCACCATTTCAACCTTGTCGAACTGGTGCTGGCGGATCATGCCGCGCGTGTCGCGGCCGCCGCTGCCGGCTTCGGAACGGAAGCACGGCGTGTGGGCGGTGAGCTTGAGCGGCAGGTCGGCGGCCGCCTGGATGGTGTCGCGCACCACGCTGGTCAGGGTGATTTCCGAGGTGGAGATCAGGTACTGGTCTTCGCGCACGAACGGCTTGCCGTGCTCGTCGACCTTGGGATCGTCGTCGCCGCCGCCCTTGGACACGGCAAACATGTCGTCCTTGAACTTGGGCAGCTGGCCGGTGCCGTACAGCGTCGAGGCATTGACGATGTACGGGGTGTAGCACTCGGTGTAGCCGTGCGTGCCGGTCTGCAGGTCGAGCATGAACTGCGCCAGCGCGCGGTGCAGGCGGGCAATGGGGCCGCGCATGAACGAGAAGCGCGCGCCCGACAGCTTGGCGGCGGTGTCGAAATCCAGGCCCAGGGGTTCGCCCAGCGCGACGTGGTCGCGGGGTTCGAACGGCAGCGCGGGCGGGTTGCCATCGGCGCCCGCGGCGGCCGGCAGCCAGCGGCGCACTTCGACGTTGTCGTCGGCGGATTCGCCCAGCGGCACGCTGGCGTGGGGCAGGTTCGGCACCGACATGAGCAACTCGTTGAGCGGCTGCTGCAGGGCGGCCAGCTCTTCTTCCAGCTGCTTCAGGCGCTCGGGCACGGCCTGCGATTCGGCCATGACAGCGCTGGCGTCCTCGCCCTTGGCCTTGAGCTGACCGATCTGCTTGGCCAGCGCGTTGCGGCGGGCTTGCAGGGATTCGGTTTCGGTCTGGACCGCCTTGCGGCGAGACTCCAGCTCGTTGAACCGTTCCGTGTCGAAGGACACGCCACGGCTCTTGAGGCGGTCTACGACGGTTTGCAGGTCTTTGCGCAGCAGTATCGGGTCTAGCATGGTGATGTCGGTGAGATTGCGGGAAGCAACGGGCGGCGCCCGTTACCGTTTCTTGGCGCGTTCCTGCGCGTCCAGCTCGCGCAGGAATGCCAACTTCTGCTGGATTTTAGCCTCCAGGCCGCGATCGGTCGGCCGGTAGAAGGAAGGCTTGAGCCCATCGGGGAAATATTGCTCGTCCGCGGCGTAGCCATGCGGCTCGTCGTGGGCGTAGCGGTAGGCCTTGCCGTGCCCCAGCTGCTTCATCAGCTTGGTGGGCGCGTTGCGCAGGTGGATCGGGACCGGCGCGCTGCCGTGCTCGGCGGCGAACTTGCGCGCCTGGTTGTAGGCGTTGTAGACGGCGTTGGACTTGGCCGCGCAGGCCATGTAGACCACCGCCTGGGCCAGCGCCAGCTCGCCCTCGGGCGAACCCAGCCGTTCATAGATGTCGGCGCCGTTGACCGCCAGGTCGGTGGCGCGCGGGTCGGCCAGGCCGATGTCCTCGACCGCCATGCGCACCAGCCGGCGCGACAGGTATTTGGGATCGGCGCCGCCGTCGATCATGCGGCAGAACCAGTACAGCGCGGCGTCGGGGTTGGAGCCGCGCACCGATTTGTGCAGCGCGCTGATCTGGTCATAGAAGGCGTCGCCGCCCTTGTCGAAGCGCCGCAGGTTCTGCGACAGCGAGATCTCCAGCCAGGCCGCGTCGACCGTGTCGCGGCCGGCGGCCTGGGCCGATTCGGCCACCACCTCGACCGCGCTGATCAGCCGGCGCGCGTCGCCGTCGGCCCAGGCCGCCAGCTGTTCGCGCGCATCGGCATCGATGTGGATGCGCGCGCCCTCGTCGTGGCCGTCGTTGAACGCGGTGATGGCGCGGTCGACCAGTTGCTGCAACTCTTCAGGCGTGAGCGACTGCAGCACATAGACGCGGGCGCGCGACAGCAGCGCCGAGTTGACCTCGAACGAGGGGTTCTCGGTGGTCGCGCCGATGAAGGTGAACAACCCGCTTTCAACGTAGGGCAGGAACGCGTCCTGCTGCGCCTTGTTGAAACGGTGCACCTCGTCCACGAACAGAATGGTGCGGCGGCCCTGGCCCTGCGCCACCTGCGCCACGGTGACAGCGTCGCGGATGTCCTTGACTCCGCCCAGCACGGCGGAAATGGCGATGAACTGGGCGTCGAAGCCGTCGGCCATGAGCCGCGCCAGCGTGGTCTTGCCGACGCCCGGCGGGCCCCAGAAGATCATGGAATGCGGACGGCCCGACTCGAACGCCACGCGCAGCGGCTTGTCCGGCCCCAGCAGGTGCGACTGGCCGACGACGTCGGCCAGCGTGCGCGGGCGCAGGCGTTCAGCCAGGGGCACGTAAGGCCGATGGGCGGGATCGGCCGCGAAGAGATCGTTGCTCATTGGCAGCAGATGAGGGAAGACGGCAAGGAAATCAAGCCAGTATTACAACATGTCCGGCCGCCCCGCGCCCCGGGCCGCCCGGCCGGGAAACGGCGCGCGGCGCCCTGCCCGGCGGACCCGCGCAAAACCGCTGCTTCAGGCCAGTTCCGGCGTCCCGAAACGGCGGTTGGCCAGCACCGGCAGCACCTTGCGGGCGTGCGCCAGGCGCTCGGGATCGATATCGGCGAACACCAGCGCCGGCGCCTCGCCGGCCTGCGCCGTGACCACGCCCAGCGGATCCACCACCATGCTGCAGCCGATATTGCGTTCGCCGCACTCGCCGGTGGCGGCGACGTAGCAGGTGTTTTCCAGCGCGCGCGCCGTCACCAGCACTTCCCAGTGCTTTTCCTTCAACGGGCCGCGCACCCAGGCCGCTGGCAGCGCCAGCAGGTCGGCGCCGTCCAGCGCCAGGCGCCGGGCCAGTTCCGGGAAGCGCACGTCGTAGCAGGTCATGAGGCCGACCTTCAGCCCACCGATCTCCAGCAGCGGCGGAATGTCGTTGCCGGGCGTGACGTTGGTGGATTCCTTCATGGTGAAGGCGTCGTACAGATGCAGCTTGCGGTACTGCGACACGATGCGGCCGTCCTGCAGCGTCACCAGGGTGTTCCAGACCCGGCCGTCGCCGGTCGGCACGTGCACGCACATCATGGTGGCCAGCGAGGAGCCGCGGCTGGCCTCGAGCAGCCGCGTCATGAAGGGGCCGTCCAGCGGCTGGGCGGCCTTCAGCACGATTTGCGGATCGGTGATGTCACGCGCCAGGATGCCCTCGGGCAGCACCAGCAGGCCGGCCCCGCCATCCCGCGCGCGCGCCATGAGATCGACGCACACCTGGGCGTTTTCTTCCCAGACGCGGCTGACGGCGAACTGGCCCAAAGCGACTTTCAGCATGAATCTTCCTTGTGTGAGGGCGGCAAACAGGCAGCGCCGCGGGTGTCCTATTGTCGCGCCAATGGCCGCGAGACGGCAGCCGCCTGCCGAATCGCCTGGCGGCCGCCACGACCGGCGCCGACTACGGGTAACTCCCAACTCCCGCTTGTAAATTTCTTTCACGATAATGAAAAAAAACGGATTTGACGTAAATATTTTCCAGCCACGAGCGCCCCGCCATGCCCCAATCCTCGATCACCGCAGCCCCCCTGGACGTCAACGGCAAGGGCCTGGGCGCGTTTCCCGCCTCCTGTACCAACGCCGACGTGGCGGCGCTGCACTGGAACCTGCTGGCCGAGGACGTCAGCCTGCCGGTGGCGGTGCTGTACGAGGCCCGCGTGCGCCACAACCTGCAATGGATGCAGCGCTTCATGGAAGCCTACAGCGTCAAGCTGGCGCCGCACGGCAAGACCACCATGAGCCCGGCGCTGTTCCAGCGCCAGATCGACAACGGCGCCTGGGGCATAACCCTGGCCACGGCGCCGCAGGTGGTGGCGGCCTACAACCACGGCATCCGCCGGGTGCTGATGGCCAACCAGTTGGTCGGCCGCGCCAACATGGCGCTGATCGCCAAGCTGCTGCGCGATCCGGCGTTCACCTATTTCTGTATCGTCGACTCGGCCGCCAACGCCGCCCAGCTGGGCCGCTACTTCGGCGAGCAGAGCCTGGTGCTGCCGGTCCTGATCGAACTGGGCCCGACGGGCGGGCGCACCGGCGTGCGCGATGACGCGCAATTGCAGGCCGTGGTCGAGGAAATCGGCCGCTGGCCCGGCCTGGCGCTGGCCGGCATCGAAGTCTATGAAGGCGTGCTGCAGGAGGAAAGCGCGATCCGCGCCTTCCTGCGCCGCGCCACCGACGCGCTGCGCGGCCTGGCGACCGCTGGCCGCCTGCGCAAGCACGGCCCCGCCCTGATCTCCGGCGCCGGCTCGGCCTGGTTCGACGTGGTGGCCGAGGAATTCTCGCAGCTGGACATCGGCGCGCCGCTGGAGATCGTGCTGCGTCCCGGCTGCTACCTGTCGCACGACGTCGGCGTCTACCGCTCGGCCGCCGAGCGCATCAATGCCAACAATCCCGTCGCCCACAAGATGGAGCCGGGACTGCAACCCGCGCTGCAGGTCTGGGCCTACGTACAGTCACTGCCCGAGCCTGGCCGCGCCATCGTGGCCATGGGCAAGCGCGACGCCGCCTTCGACGCCGGCCTGCCGACGCCTTCGCTGCATTTCCGCCCCGGGCAAAGCGCGCCTGGCGCCGCGCCGTCCCAATGGAAGCTCACCGCCATGATGGACCAGCACGCGTTCATGCAGATCGGCGAGAACGACGACATCCGGGTTGGCGACATGATCGCCTTCGACATCTCCCACCCCTGCCTGACGTTCGACAAGTGGCGCCAGGTGCTGCTGGTGGACGAGCAGTACCGCGTCATCGACGTCGCGGACACCTTTTTCTGAGCCTTTGCGCGCGGCGCGGCCGCGCGCTCCGTTGCGCTACCGACAAGCCCCGCGCCCGGGGGGCAAGAACGAACTCGGGCATCCGGCGCCTTACCGGCCTTTCACTGAATCACGCGACAACCTGTTTTTGACCCTCTGGAGAGAGAATCATGAACTTCCGTACCTCCCGGCAAGGCGGTGGGCTGAAAAGCCTGCTCGTGGCCGGCGCAATTGGCTTGACCGCATTGTCGTCCCCCGCCCTCTGTGCCACGCCGGTCAAGGGAGGCACGATTTCCGTCGCCACCATCGGCGAGCCGCCCACGCTCGACCCGATGAGCAGCACCGCCGACCTGGTCGGCATCCTGACGCAGCACTTCTTCGAAACGCTGTACACCTTCGACGCCAAGTGGAACCTGACGCCGCTGCTGGCCGACAAGATGCCCGAGGTGACGCCGGACGGCCTGGTCTACACCATCGCGCTGCGCCAGGGCATCACCTTCCATGACGGCTCCAAGATGGATTCGTCGGACGTGCTGGCCTCGCTCAAGCGCTGGACCGAGACCGCCACGCGCGGCAAGATGGCCGCCAAGGTCATCGCCAACATCGAGGCGCCCGACGCCAACACCATCCGCATCACGCTCAAGCAGCCGTATGCGCCGCTGACCGCGCTGCTGGCCATGAACAACGCCGCCGCCGTGATCATGCCCAAGGGCAAGATCGCCCCGGTGCTGACCGAGATCGTCGGCACCGGCCCCTACCAGCTCAAGGCGCGCGTGCCGGACCAGTACATCCAGCTGACCCGCTTCGAGGGCTACAAGCAGCGCGAAGGCGAGCCCGACGGCTACGGCGGCGCCCGCAAGCAATACCTGGACGAGATCCGCTTCGTGCCGGTCGCCAACGCCAACACCCGTTCCGAAGCCGCCGCCGCGGGCCAGTTCGACTACGTCGACTCGCTGCCGGTGGAAGCGCTGGACAAGCTCAAGGGCGGCCGCTCCGACCCGATCATGCTCAAGCCCTTCGGCTGGCCGCGCCTGGTGCTCAACACCAAGCAGGGCATCATGTCCAATCTGGCGGTGCGCCAGGCCGTGCAATTGGCGCTGAACGAAGAGGACATGCTGTTCGCCGCGTTCGGCAACAAGGACTTCTACAAGCTCAACGGCGACCTGTATCCGGAAGGCTACCCGTGGGCCACGTCGCTGGGCGGCAAGGTCTACAACAAGGGCGACGCCGCCGCGGCCAAGAAGCTGCTGGACAGCGCCAACGTGGCCGACAAGAAGATCCGCATCCTGACCAGCCAGCAGTACGAGTTCCACTACAAGATGGCGCTGGTGGCCGCGGAATACCTCAAGGCCGCCGGTTTCACCGTCGACATGCAGGTGGTCGACTGGGCCACGCTGACGCAGCGCCGCCAGGACCCGGCCGTGTGGGACATCTTCATCACCCATAGCGTGTTCCTGCCCGAACCCGCGTTGATCGACTTCCCGTCCAAGGACGCGCCGGGCTGGTGGGACACGCCGCGCCGCGCGCAGGTGATGGATGCCTTCAACCAGGCCCGCACCCAGGAAGAACGCGTCAAGCGCTGGGCCGACGTCCAGCAGGCCGTGTATGACGAAGTGCCGTTCGTGAAGGTCGGCGACTTCAATGCGCAGGCGGCCCGTTCGCCGTCGCTGCAAGGCGTCAAGCCGGCGCCGTGGCCGTTCTTCTGGAACGCCTGGAAGGCGCCGAAGTAAGCCGCGCCGCGGGGCCGGGCCGCAGGGCCCGCCCCGCCTGAACCACAGCGCCCGCGTCGGCGCGCCGATCTTTAGGATGCCACTGTGTTGCGTTATCTCTTGAACCGGCTGGTCGGGCTGGTGGCCGTGATGTTCATCGTCGCGACCATCGTGTTCGTCATCATCCGCGTCACGCCCGGCAACCCGGCCGCCGTGATGCTCGGCCCCCAGGCCAGCCAGGCCGACATCGCCGCGCTGGAGCACCAGTTGGGGCTCGACCAGCCGCTGGCGGTGCAGTATGTGTCGTGGCTGGGCAAGCTGGTCCAGGGCGACCTGGGCCAATCCATCTTCATGAACAAGCCGGTGCTGGCGGCCTTGGCCGACCGCGCCGAACCGACCCTGCTGCTGACGCTGATGTCGCTGTGCATCGCCACGCTGATCGCATTGCCGGTCGGCATCCTGTCGGCGGTCAAGCGCGGCACCGCGCTGGACCAGTCGGTGCTGTCGTTTTCGATGTTCACCTCCAGCGTGCCGAGCTTCTGGCTCGGCCTGCTGCTGATGCAGGTGTTCTCGGTCAAGCTGGGCTGGCTGCCGGTGTCGGGTTACGGCGGCCCGGACGCCTCGTTCGCGACGCGCCTGTCGCACCTGGTGCTGCCGGCGGTGGTGCTGGGGCTGGTGAACTCGGCGCTGATCACCCGCTTCATCCGCGCCAGCATGCTGGACGTGCTGCGCGACGACTACGTCCGCACCGCGCGCGCCAAGGGCCTGCCGGAAAGCCGCGTGATCCTCAAGCACGCCGTGCGCAATGCGCTGATCCCGATCCTGACGGTGCTGGGCCTGACCACCGCCCTGCTCATCAGCGGCGCCGTGGTCACCGAGACCGTGTTCGGCCTGCCCGGCGTGGGCAGCCTGGTGGTGTCGGCCGTGCTGCGGCGCGACTATCCCGTCATCCAGGGCGCGTTGCTGATCATCGCGGCCATCTACGTGCTCATCAACCTGTTCATCGATCTGCTGTACCTGCTGGTCGATCCGCGCGTCCGCTACTGATGATGAACCCATCCCCGACGCGCCTTCGGCGCCTCCCCATCAAGGGCGCGCCACGGGCGGCCCGGCAGAGCCGGCTCCGCGGTGGCCCCGCTTGGAAGTGTTGCGAACGAAACGACCGAAATGACTAATCCGACTACCGTTAACGCCGGCACGGACCGCTGGCAGGTGTTGCGCCTGCTGGTGGCGCGCAAGACCGTGCTGATCAGCCTGATCGTGCTGATCGTGCTGGTGGCCGCGGCGCTGCTGGCGCCGTGGGTCAGCCCCTACGACCCGTTCAAGCTGTCCATCATGAACCGCCTCAAGGCGCCTGGCGCCGCGCACTGGTTCGGCACCGACGACTTTGGCCGCGACGTGTTCAGCCGCGTCATCTACGGCGGCCGCCTGTCGCTGATGGTGGGCTTCTCGGTGGTGATTCTGTCCAGCGTGCTGGGCATCGCGCTGGGCCTGATCGCCGGCTTCTTCCGCTCGGCCGACAAGTTCGTGTCGCGCCTGATCGACGCCATGATGGCGTTTCCCGACATCCTGCTGGCGATCTCGCTGGTGGCCGCGCTGGGGCCGTCGCTGGTGAACGTGGTGATCGCGCTGGGCATCGTCTACACGCCGCGCCTGGCCCGCATCGTGCGCGCCTCGACGCTAGTGATCCGCGAACTGCCGTTCGTCGAGGCCGCCCGCGCGCTGGGCGTGTCGACCTGGCGCATCGTCACGGTGCACGTGCTGCGCAACCTGCTGTCGCCCATTCTGGTGCAAGGCACCTTCATCTTCGCCTACGCGATCCTGGCCGAAGCCGGCCTGTCGTTCCTGGGCGTGGGCGTCTCGCCCGACATTCCCACCTGGGGCACCATGATCAACGCCGGCCAGCAGTACATGGGCTCGGCCGACTGGATCATGATCTTCCCCGGCATCGCCATTGTCCTGTCGGTGCTGTCGCTGCAACTGGTCGGCGACGGCCTGCGCGACGTGCTCGACCCGCGCCTGCGCAAGGAGCTGTAATCATGACCGCAAGCACCCGCGACGTCGTGCTGTCGGTGGAAGGCCTGAAAACCTGGTTCCACAGCCGCGACGGCATCGCCAAATCGGTGGACGGCGTCACCTTCGACCTGGCCCGCGGCGAAACGCTGGCCATCGTCGGCGAATCCGGCTCCGGCAAATCCGTCACCAGCCTGTCCATCATGGGCCTGCTGCCCAAGCCGGCCGGCCGCATCGAGGCGGGCCAGATCCGCTTCCGCGACCGCCGCGGGCAGGAGCACGACCTGGCCCACGCCTCGCCGGCCACGCTGCGCCGCATCCGCGGCGCCGAGATCGCCATGATCTTCCAGGAGCCGATGACGAGCCTGAATCCGCTGTACACGGTGGGCGACCAGATCGCCGAAGCCGTGCTGCAGCACGAAGGCGGATCGCGCGCGGCGGCCATGAAGCGCGCCCGCGACATGCTCGACCGCGTCGAGATCCCGGCGGCCGACCGGCGCGTCAACGAATACCCGCACCAGATGTCCGGCGGCATGCGCCAGCGCGTCATGATCGCCCTGGCGCTGGCCTGCAACCCGGCCGTGCTGATCGCCGACGAGCCGACCACCGCGCTAGACGTGACGGTGCAGGCCCAGATCCTGGACCTGCTGCGCCGACTGCAGGCCGAGATGAACATGAGCATCCTGTTCATCACCCACAACCTGGGCGTGGTGGCCGAGATCGCGCATCGCGTGGCGGTGATGTACGCCGGCCGCGTGGTCGAGGACGCCGGCGTCTACGACCTGTTCGAAAAGCCCACCCATCCATACACGCGAGGCCTGCTGTCCTGTCTGCCGACCGCCGCGCTGCTGGCCTCGGGCGAGCGCCTGCGCGCCATCCCGGGCAACGTGCCGAGCGTGCTGTCGCTGCCGGCCGGCTGCACCTTCGCGCCGCGCTGCGCGCTGGCCGACGACAACTGCCGTCGCGACGTGCCCGAACTGGTGGCGGTGCAGGACCAGCACCGCGCCCGCTGCATCAAGGTGACCCCGCTATGACCGCAAGCCCCCAACCCGCGCGCGCCGCCGAACCGCTGGTGCGCATCGAGGACCTGAAGGTCCACTTCCCCACCTCGCAGGCGCGCAACGCGCCGGTGGTGCGGGCGGTGGACGGCGTCAGCTTCGACGTGCCGCGCAACACCATCGTCGGTCTGGTGGGCGAGTCCGGTTCCGGCAAGACCACCACCGGCCGCGCCCTGCTGCGCCTGTTCGCGCCCACCGCCGGCCGCCTGCTGTTCGACGGCCAGGACATCACCAAACTGTCCGAGAATGAAATGCTGCCGTGGCGCCGCCGCATGCAGATCGTGTTCCAGGACCCCTACGCCAGCCTCAACCCGCGCATGACGGTGGCCGAGATCCTGGGCGAAGCGCTCGACACCCATCGACTCGCGCAGCACCGCCGCGCGGCCCGCATCGGCGAACTGCTCGAACGCGTCGGCCTGAACGCCGATCACAGCCGCCGTTATCCGCACGAGTTCTCGGGCGGCCAGCGCCAGCGCATCGGCATCGCCCGCGCCCTGGCGGTCGAGCCCGACTTCATCGTGGCCGACGAACCGGTCTCGGCGCTGGACGTGTCGGTGCAGGCGCAGGTGCTGAACCTGCTGCAGGACCTGCAGCGCGACCTGGGCCTGACCATGCTGTTCGTGGCGCACGACCTGGCCGTGGTCGACTACCTGTGCGACGAGGTGGTGGTGATGTACCTGGGCCGCGTCATGGAACGCGGCCCGACCAGCGAGGTCTACGCGCGGCCGCGCCATCCCTATACCCGCGCGCTGCTGTCGGCCGCGCCGGTGCCGGATCCGCGCGCGCCGCGTTCGCGTATCCTGCTCAAGGGCGACATTCCCAGCCCGGTCAACCCGCCATCGGGTTGCGTCTTCCGCACCCGCTGCCCGCACGCCATCGATGCCTGCGCCACGACCGAGGCGCGCGACGTCAACGTCGGACCGGGCCACTTCGCGGCCTGTTCGCGCCTCGGCGACGCCGAACTGGCCGCGTAGCGCCTCGCCCGCCCCGACCCAGGAACACCACATGAACATCATCCGCGACATCGTCTTCCAGATCCGCAGCCGCCGGGACGACCTGAGCGTGACCGAGCGCAAGGTCGCCGACGCCATCCTGGACAACATCATCTGGAGCGCCAGCGCCACCGTGGACCAGCTGGCGGCCAAGGCCGGCGTCAGCATCGCCACCATCTCGCGCTTCGCCCGCACCGTCGGCTGCGACGACACGCGCGACCTGAAGATGAAGCTGGCCCAGGCCAGCACCGTGGGCAGCCGCTTCCTGGACCAGAGCACGCCGGCCGAGGAAAGCACGTTCTACGCGCGCATCTATGCCGACATCGAAAGCACCCTGCGCGCCCACCTGCCGACCTTCACCGAGCCGCTGTTCGAGGCCGCCGCCGCCATCGTCGACGGCGCCCGCATGGTCTACGTGTTCGGCATGGGCGGCGCCTCGGCCGTGCTGGCGCAGGAAGTGCAGTCGCGCCTGGTGCGACTGGGCTACCCGATCGCGGTGTACAGCGACGCCGTGCTGCTGCGCATGGTGGCCGCCACGCTCGACGAGCGCGACGCCGTGGTGATCCTGTCGGCCTCCGGCCTGACGCCCGAAATCGTCGGTGCGGCGCGCATCGTCAAGCAGTACCGCGCCCGCATCGTCGCCGTCACCGACGCCACCTCGGAACTGGCCAAGCTGGCCGACGTGGTGCTGCCGATCCGCACCGACGAAACCGACTTCATCTACAAGCCCTCGGCCTCGCGCTACGCCATGATGCTGGCGATCGACCTGCTGTCGACCGAGCTGGCCATGCTGAACCAGGAAGAAAACCGCGAACGCCTGCGCCGCATCAAGCTGGCGCTGGACGAGCACCGCGGCGGCCCCAACCGGCTGCCGTTGGGCGATTGAATTTGGAAACCAAGATGTACGACACCCTCATCGGCAATGTCCGCGTGCTCGACGGCTCGGGCGGCGCCGAATACACCGCCGACGTCGCGATCTCCGGCGGCCGCATCGCGGCCATCGGCGACCTGTCCGGCCAGCCGGCGGGGCAGATCATCAACGGCGCCGGCCTGGCGCTCGCGCCCGGCTTCATCGACGTCCACACCCACGACGACACCAACGTCATCCGCACGCCCGGCATGCTGCCCAAGCTGTCGCAGGGTGTGACCACCGTGGTGGTGGGCAACTGCGGCATCAGCGCCTCGCCCGTCTCGCTGCGTGGCGAGCCGCCCGACCCGATGAACCTGCTGGGCCAACGCGACGACTTCGCCTACCCGACCTTCGCCGACTACACCCGCGCCATCGAGGCCGCGCAGCCCGCCGTGAACGTCGCCGCGCTGGTCGGCCACACCGCCCTGCGCAACAACCACATGGACCGCCTCGACCGCAGCGCCACGCGCGACGAAGTGATGGCCATGCGCGAGCAGTTGCGCGAAGCCCTGGCCCACGGCGCCATCGGCCTGAGCACCGGCCTGGCCTACGGCTCGGCGATCGAGGCCGACACCGCCGAGGTCAAGCTGCTGGCCGAAGTCCTGGACGAATTCGGCGCGCTCTACACCACCCACCTGCGCTCGGAATTCGCCGCCATCCTGGAAGCCATGCAGGAAGCCTTCGACATCGCCCTGCACGCCCGCGTGCCGGTGGTGGTGTCGCACCTGAAATGCGCCGGCGCCGGCAACTGGGGCCGCACCAAGGAAGTGCTGTTCAAACTGGAGAACGCCGGCCGCATGCAGCACGTGGGCTGCGACTGCTATCCGTACTCGGCCAGCTCGTCCACGCTCGACCTCAAGCAGGTCACCGACGAATTCGACATCGACATCACCTGGTCCGTGCCGCACCCGGAACAGGCCCGCCGCAAACTGTCCGCCATCGCCGCCGAC
This sequence comes from Achromobacter ruhlandii, assembly GCF_902859695.1. Lineage (GTDB taxonomy): Bacteria > Pseudomonadota > Gammaproteobacteria > Burkholderiales > Burkholderiaceae_B > Achromobacter > Achromobacter ruhlandii. The sequence goes on along the minus strand of NZ_CADIJL010000001.1, from coordinate 1,236 downwards.
TGGAACGTGACGCTGCTGGAAGCGGCGAAACGCCTGCAACCGGCTGGCGCCGTCTACCACAACATGCACGAGGACGACGTGCGCCGCGTGCTGTCGAACCGGCTCACCATGGTCGGCTCCGACGGCCTGCCCAACGACCCCATGCCGCATCCGCGCCTGTGGGGCGCCTTCCCGCGCGTGCTGGGCCACTACAGCCGCGACGTCGGCCTGTTCCCGCTGCCCGAAGCCGTTCACAAGATGACCGGCCTGTCCGCCGCCCGCTTCGGCCTGGCCGAACGCGGCCTGGTGCGCGAAGGCTTTCACGCCGACCTGGTGCTGTTCGACCCCGCCACCGTCATCGACCGCGCCACCTTCGCCGCCCCCGTCCAGACCGCCGCCGGCATCGAGGCCGTCTGGGTCAACGGCGTCCTGTCCTACCGCCACGGCCAACCCACCGGCGACCGCGCCGGCCGCTGGCTGCCCCGCAACGGCGACCTGCGCGCCAGCTTCGCCGCCTCCACCCCCGCCCTCCAGGAGCCCTGACATGAGCAGCACCACCCCCACTCCCGACAACAACGGCATCACCCGCTACGGCGTCGCCGGTGGCACCGGCCAAGGCGGCTCCCACATGCCCTTCGCCCGCGCCGTCGCCGCCGACGGCTGGCTCTACGTCTCGGGCCAGGTCCCGATGGAAAACGGCGAAGTCATCGAAGGCGGCACCGTCGCCCAGTCCCACAAGGCCATCCAGCAGGTCCTCGCCATCCTCAAGGAAGCCGGCTACGGCCCCGAACACGTCGTGCGCTGCGGCGTCTGGCTCGACGACGCCCGCGACTTCCCCTCGTTCAACAAGGTCTTCAAGGAATACTTCGGCAACAATCCCCCCGCCCGCGCCTGCGTGCAGTCGCCGCTGATGGTGGATGCGAAAGTAGAAATTGATTGTGTAGCGTACAAACGCCCCCACGCCGCGCTCACTGCATGAGCTAGCTGCCTCCCAAGGGGGCTGCCCGGCCTTCGGACGGCCGGGCGGCCCTCCTGGCCCAAGCCATCCGCTGCGCGCTTCAGGTAACACCGCCCACGCCTCGCCGCAAGCGCGCAGCGACCAGCATCACGACGCAAGACGCCACGTATGCAAAAAAAGGCCGCCCGTGAACTGCACCCCAAAAGTTGGACATCAATCCAATCTTTGGGGTGTTTTTCATGACGAAGTACGATGAGCAATTCAAACTCAAGGCAGTCAGACGATACTTGTCAGGCGGG